>NZ_MSSM01000015.1 GCF_004123795.1 Lacticaseibacillus chiayiensis
GGAAAGTTTCTGGAGTCAATTTAAGACTGAGGAGTTGGCGTTCAAACACCCACTATCTGAGATTGAACTTATCGCCATCATCAAGAAGTACATCAATTGGCATAATAAGGAAAGACGCCAATTAGCATTAAACGGCATGACCCCGGAAGAATATCGGAATCATGCCGTTCAAGAAAGTGCATAAGCCTTTAATTATTTGACTGTCTACTTGACGCGGAGCCGCGCCTGACGTCATTGCGCTGATCGGTCGTCTTTTTTGATTGCGTTTGAGAACCGCAAGCATGCAAAATTGTTATGATTTGAGACGAAGATGGCGTTATTTCAAAAATCAATCGTTAACAATCAAATGATGCAAAACCACTATATCATGTATAGTGTAAAACGATTACCCACAAAGTTTAGTGGTTTTTGCTTTCTTTTGAAGAAAAATCCTGTATACTGTATATATTGATACAAATGGAACAGGTCAGTGTACTGGGGGATTAGCCATGATTGAATTTTATACACAAATCAAGAAACGAGACGGGCGCATCGTTGATTTTGATGCGAGCAAGATCAGCACCGCGATTACAAAGGCGGCGGAGAGCGTGGCGGAGCTGTCACCCAGTGATGTGCTGACGATTGATCACTTGACGGATACGGTGACGGCTAAGATTCGCGATCGCTATCATGATGATGTCGAGATCGCCGAAGTTCAGACGGTCGTGGAGCAGACGCTGATTGCGGCCGAGAAGTACGACTGGGCCGAGGCGTACACACAATATCGGCTGAAGCGGGATTTGGCGCGTAAGCAGAAGCAAGACGTCAATTATAATGTGGCCAAGCTGGTGAATCGCGACAAGAGCGTGGTGAACGAGAATGCTAACAAGGACAGCCGCGTGTTCTCGACCCAGCGTGATCTCACTGCGGGCGCTGTTGCCAAGGCAGTTGGTCTGAAAATGTTGCCGCCAGCAGTGGCCAATGCCCATTTGCGTGGTGATATTCATTGGCATGATCTTGATTACACCCCGTTTATGGCAGAAACCAACTGCTGCTTAATTGATTTTGACTACATGTTGAATCATGGCTTTTGCATCGGTAACGCTGAAGTAGAGCCAGCCCACTCAATTCAGGTGGCAGTGACCCAGATGACCCAGATTATCGCGAATGTGGCTTCTAGCCAATACGGCGGCTGCTCCAGTGATCGTACGGATCAGGTGCTGGCACCGTTTGCCGAGAAAAATTATCAGAAGCATCTGAACGAATTCCGTGATGTGATTGATGATCCCGACCAATTAAAAGCGTTGGCTGTGAAGCAGACCAAGAAGGATATTTATGATGCCTTGCAAACATTGGAATATCAGGTTAATACCCTTTATTCGACGCAAGGACAGACACCTTTTGTCACGGTTGGCTTTGGTTTGGGCACCAGTTGGATCGAACGGGAAATTCAAAAAGATATTCTGAAAATTCGGATTCTCGGCCTCGGTAAAGAGCGGCGGACCGCAATTTTCCCGAAACTGGTCTTCACGTTGAAGCGCGGATTGAACCTTAACCCCGAAGATCCCAACTATGATATCAAGCAGCTGGCCATCGAATGTGCCACCAAGCGGATGTACCCGGACGTGGTTTCGTACGATACGATCAAGCGACTGACCGGTTCGTTCAAAGCGCCAATGGGTTGCCGCAGCTTTTTGCAAGGCTGGACCGATCCTAAGACAGGCAAAGAAGTCAACGCCGGACGGATGAACCTTGGGGTGATCACGGTTAATTTGCCGCGGATTGCGATGGAGTCAAAAGGCGACAAAGACAAGTTCTGGAAGATTTTTGAAGAACGGATGCGCATCTGCAAGGAAGGCCTCCTGTATAAGATCGAGCGCACTAAACAGGCTACTCCGGAAAGTGCGCCGATTCTCTACAAGTACGGTGCATTTGGCAAGCGTTTAGCGGACACGGACAGCGTCGATGAGTTATTCAAAAACGGCCGCGCCACGGTGTCACTGGGCTATATCGGCTTATATGAAGTCGGCACCGTTTTCTATGGCTCGGCATGGGAAAAGAATCCCGAGGCCAAGGCGTTTTCCGTTTCGATTGTCAAGGCGTTGGACGATCACTGCAAAGCTTGGGAAAAACAGTACGGCTATCATTTCTCCGTTTACGGGACGCCGAGTGAATCGCTGACCGATACTTTTTGCCGCGATGATACCAAGAAATTCGGGATCGTCAAAGACATTACGGACAAGGAATATTACACCAACAGTTTCCATTATGATGTCCGCAAATCACCGACCCCGTTTGAAAAACTCGATTTCGAGAAGGATTATCCGCAATACAGTGCTGGTGGCTTCATCCATTATTGTGAATATCCGAATCTGAAGCAGAATCCGAAAGCACTGGAAGCAGTTTGGGACTATGCTTACGATAAGATCGGTTATCTTGGCACGAACACACCGATCGATCAATGCTTCAAGTGCGGCTTCAAAGGTGAATTCACGGCGACAGCGAAAGGTTATGAATGCCCGGAATGCGGCAACCACGATCCAGCAACTTGTGACGTGGTCAAACGGCTCTGCGGTTACCTCGGCAATCCGAACAAGCGGCCGATGGTTCATGGGCGTCAAGAGGAAATTATTCACCGGAAGAAGCACATCACGTTTAGCTTGAATCAGGTGGCTAATCGGCGGGATAAGTAAAATAGTATGATGTTAAAAGGCGATCGTTTTTGTAGATCGCCTTTTTATGATGGCTGGAAATAAAGCCTCGTTTCACATGGACGACAACAGAGAAGGGTTCCTGATTTACTTGGCATGCTGGTGTTGCGGCCAAATCGGCTTCGTCAAGATCACCATGAATAGACCGCCAACAATCGTCAAAATGATATCAGGGCTAATTCCGCGATACCAGACAATGGCCAGCCCGGCGATTAAAAATATCAACCCGAGTATGCTGAAGCTAAGTGCAGTCAGTCGGCGGGATAAGACAGACCAGTCGGCGAAAATATCAACTGACTTGGGCGTGATGAAATGTGCCCATACTAATGTGATCCCCACGAATAGCCACCAGATGACTTGGCTCAGCCACTGTGGGTAAAAGCCGAAAAGCGTCGTGGCGGCCATGCCGATCATGATAGCAAAAATAGTAGTCAAAACTGCCATCACGGTCTGCCAGCGATTCACCGTACTGTCTTTGATCAGCTTCTTTTTTAACTGCGGATTATCCAGAATAAGATGATCGAGGGATACATCGAAAATGCGAGCAATGAGGGTGACCATCTCCAAGTCAGGCAGGTTACGTCCATTTTCCCAGTTAGAGACGGTGTGGCGTGAAACGTTGAGTTGTTGCGCCAGTTCAGCTTGGGTCATGCGATGAGCTGTGCGGATTTGTTGAAGTTGTTTTGAAAAGTTCAAGTTATTCACCTCGCTTGGTCTGATTGTGGCAGAGGTGACTGAAAATCACAAGGCAGACCGGCGTCTTCGGGTGCTCGTTATTCGAGACAAGTGATTATTGCCCGGGAAATGCTGTTTCAGGCAATATAAAAATGGCTCACGAAAAATTGTGAAAACCACAACTCTACACGCCGACTAGCCTTATTGAAGATTCTTCTTAAAGGCTCGCTCCCCAAAGATTGTTGCCAAGTTGTTTGAAAGAAAAGACCTTATCCCAAAGTCCTTTCTCTGTCTCGTTAAACGCAAAGCTATCAGATAATTTGATACTAGGTGCCATGTTGAAAAATGTTTGCAGGGTGCCGGTAAAAGCAATTCCTTCGCTTTTGATCAAGTCCTTCAAGGTTTGCTGGACATAACGCGCAGTTTCAGAATTAGGGTGGGATGCTGCCAGCGCGTTATTGAGATTTTGCATTGCGTGAACTACTTCGTCCTTTGATACCATAATTTGTTTCCCCTTTATTGTTCTTATATTGATTTGTCCCCAACACCGGCGAGCATCAGTTTATTTGATATCTATCAATGGCGTCGTACTCATTTCCGTTTTTTGCTTCGGCATTTCTGAAGTCGATATCATTGTTTCCTGATTCAATCGATCAAAAGGACGCTGAAAGGCAAAGACAATGACCAAATAACATAGAACAGCAATAAGGGAAATCAAAAACAGCGTGCCATTTTGGATGCCTAAGACAATACCAGAACTAAGACAAGCCATACATCCAAAAAGAGGGTTATCATTGTATGGGCCAGTGCATCAATAATTTTGTTGGCGTCAGAAAACCGTGAAATGATTTCGCCAGTGCGGCGAGTGGCAAAGACATCGGCAACTCATACAAATGCCTAATGTAGCCTAATATGACATCGATGGCGAGTCGTTGTCCTAAAACTGCCATTAAAAAGTTCTGACCGTAAGTCAATATTGTTTGTAACAAATAAGCCAGTAGAAGCCCCGTAGCAATTATACCCATAGTGGTTCGCATGGCGTTTGGAATATACGTGTCAATGATAGACTGTAAAAAGTATGAACCAACAATGCTGATCACGGTGATTAGCGCAGCGGCAATGATGATGTTTGCAATGATCCGCTTTTGTCTTGCTAAGAGTGGCAGAAAGTCAAATAAACCATTCTTACGCTCCTTTTGAGGCTGATAAGCGGGCTTTGGGGCAATGAAGATAGCTACACCGGTCCACTCTTCTTCAAAACGTTTCCGAGACAGCCAGGTCATGCCCACCGACGGATCAGGATCCCCTATTAAAATGCGCGACTTGGTTGCTTTGAAAACGACGTAATAGTGAAGCAATTCCCCGTTCTTTAACGCGTGTGCAATAAACGGATAAGGCACGTCCTTAAGGTTGAACAAGTTCATGTCTGTTTTGATCGGACTGGTCTCAAAGTTTAAACTCTCTGCGGCACGAACGATGCCCAATGCCGTCGTTCCTACCTGATCTGTTTTTGCTAATTGTCTTAATCGGGCGAGCGAGTAATCTGACTTGTTGTATCTTAGTAACATATTGAGCGCGGCAACGCCGCAGTCACGTTCATCAATCTGTGGTGAGTAGTATCGTTTGTAACGTCTGGCTAATCCATACTTAATATTGAACATAGAGTTTCCCTTGATTTTTAAAGCAGCAGTGTCAGTCAATTAGTTGATCGGTTTAGATCTAAAAAACGAAATCTTTTTCCAATTTCTTAGGATCAAAATTATGAATGTGCAAAGAATACCGGCAATGAAACCACACAAATGCCCAATTTGTGTCATGATCTCAGCGTCTGAAGCACTTGCATTAGGAACAAGTCCGAAAATGAAATACCAAAAGACTACAAACAAAATAATTTTTGAAATTAAAGAAAATCTTGGCTTTTTTATTAAAAATGCTAATACAACCAACGGAAATAAGGCATATACCGACAGTGATGCACCGTTAAACGTATAAACATAGAGGCCGATTCCAAAAGATGTTTGAATGTATCCCCCAAACACAAAACAAAATAGAAGGGTCGCAATCCAACTAGAGACAAAAAAGCTGGTTACAAGTGCCATGCTTCCGATCTTCCATTCTATGAAAGGGCCCAAAACAATAATCGGAAGAATGTTTATCAATAGATGGTTCAATTCTGCGTGATAAATTGAGCCTGTTACGATATACCAAAGCTCCCCTCGTAGAATTGAGGGTATATTTCCGACAAAGTTAGAAGATGGAATTAAGAATGTATTTGTCAAAATGAGAAATAACCAATAGAAGAATAGAAGCGTGCAGCAAATAAAGAGAGTTCCTTTGGCTGCAAAAAATATTGAAAGTAAATTGGCCTTCTTCAACTTCAAAAGCATATGTTTAAACCTCTTTCTCTTTTAGGCACTGTTGCGATGTTGACGACAAATGATTAACGCGAAAGTTGTCAAAAAGACGGATTTAATGAAATCCGCCTTTTCGAAACGCGTAGATTTTATTTTCCCCAAATTGTAACTTTTCGACACTTGGATCTTAGTTTATTGCGTAATGGCGACCAGTACGACGGGATTTTCTTGGACCAGAGTGATAGGTTGGACCTTTCGGGCTAGGAAGATCTGAGATTTTAAATGTAAACCCGATACCTCCGCCACCAGCACCGAGGCTGGTAGGAGTTCGGCCGCCCCCTGTAGTCAACTGAAGTTCATCGTTGGTAAGGGCGGTAGCGTTTCCAAAATCATTCACTTTAGCTTTATACATACGAAATCTCCGTTCTTTTCAGTAATAACAGACATAAGTATATCTAAATATCCTGAAGGATCGGTTTAACAATGGGAATCGGGTATCTTTTACCATGTTTGGGATGCTCAACTGGTGGAGTGCGAATCAAATTTGACTTTTTTGATGCTTGTGCAGCATTAATAAGGTCTTCGTTAGTGCCGCTGTTGATCTTTTCGAGAATGCTCGCATCCAACTTCATGGCGTGAATAGCGTTCGTTGTGTTCATGTAGTTGTTTCCTCCATGAGTTTTCTCTGTTATTGCATAAATAAAGGTGCTATGGAGTGAAAGCGGTACCACTTTTGATTAGTATCCGTTGCAAGTATCTCCTGATGAAATTCATCAGATGGCTAGGAATATATTGCGGTTTTGATCAGAACGAAAAGCCGCCATTGCAATTTTCAATGTCATATTCAATAGCCATATCTGATATTTGACGGTGAAGAGAGTTGTCCAATTTTGTCAGATTGTAGCTTGGTCAATGTAACCCTATCTCTTATTAAGACATTAGAGATTTCTAGATTCATACGACTTAAAATAAGTGGGACAGCGGCTTGTTTTTGAATTAAGGATTCGCGATAACTCCTCAGTACTTGTTGAAGAGACTCGCTTTCTGGATCGTTTTTTAAGTCAAGGAGCAGTTGATCAATGATATACGTTGCCTGCTTGGCCCGATCATTACCGCCGGAGTACCATTTTAAAATACCCATAATCTCACCCCATGAACGTTGCGCTTTTAGATGTATGCAATCACAGAATCTTGGTCTTTTCGGAAAGAATGTATTAGCGCTGGCCTTTTCAGACCACTATTACTTAATGCCAGAATTCCAATCGGCTTGACCGCCAGTAAACCAGTTTGCTGCCATATTGTTTCCGATGCTGTTGATGGCTTCTCCCCAGTTTACGTAGCACTTTTTCTTGGTACAATAAACACCATTACCATAGTATTTACCACCACTGCCTCCGGTGATCTTAGAAATTTCAGCGTCTGACAAAGGTGCGATTGTTTCTTTGAGCATGTTTTCCCCTCATGCAGTTGTGAGATTGGCAACAAAAAGTTTTTTAGTGGAAAACGTCTTCCTAAGGACAAATTAACAAATGACACGTGATCTTGTCAATGTTTTTTACTGTTTTTTCGCAAAATAATTGAATTATATAATAATTATCATTTCTGAAACAACTAAAATATTGCTCTTTGCATATCTATAAAAATAATCAGTTTATTACATTAAAAATTAATGGCTAAAAATTAACAAGCGATGAGCTTGGAATTATAGATCATACTTTCACTCGCATAAACGATCTAGAGCGCCGTTTTCCTACACGCAACACAATAACTAAATTAATGTGTATTGATTACAATTTAATTGACCTCGGTTAAGCGTCGCAATTGAGATTCTTTGGATCTCCACACTGGGCTATAGTATGATCAGTGAACAAAAAAGCTATAGGTGGGAAATCTAGTGGGTTTCTTCATTTTAAACACAGACATCTTTTGGAGACACGACGTGCGAGATTTAACAAGAGTTCACATTGCATTCACTGGAAAATAACACATGATGACTCGTTGGTAAGCTGTGGCACCCCCTGCTGCATGTGGGGCCTCCCGCTCGATCGACCAACCAATTGAAACGACCCAGGTGATTATTGCCGGAATGACCAGCAAGCCTCTTGGGGAATCGCTAAGAACCTGGAAGTCAGACTATGCCAGAGACTTCGATCAGCCAATGGTTAATGAGCACCAGTTTTTAATTTCGTGCCGAAACCAAATCGACAAATGCATCAGCAATTTGATTTAACGTTGCCTTCAGGTTTGCTTACGTATTGGACAATGGTTGGTCAGTTTACAGATGTCAGAAATTGCAGACTTCTGTCCGTTTATGTGTGTGAGAAAACTTAGGTCTGACGTGCAAAGTTATCGATGATAGGTTCCTCTGATCGGATGGGCTTTTGGCAGAATTGTTAAGTTAATTTTAGATAGAATGGCATTGTGAAATAAACAACAAAAATTAACTAAGCACACGATATATACCCCTGTCAAGAACCCTTGTTTTTACAACCCAAACCATGATATACTCCAGAACGGTGCCAAACCACGGTGAGTTCGTAACGATCGGCGCGTCCAGCGTTCAGAAGGTCGAAGCGGCTCGCCATTTTTTTATTGAGCGCGAGCAGGAGCGCTTAGAAATCGGAGTGTAAGTGGCCTCAAACCTAAATGGCCGGTCTTTGGCCATTTAAGTTTGATGTCCTTATACGTAGATTTCTGCGACTGCGAGCGCGTTATAGAACGTGAAAGTACCATACATAATTGCCGCTGATAGAACAGACTTTCGTTCATCGCGACCACTTTGCCATTGCGTTCAAGGTGTTCCTATGTGCAGGTTTCTGGATTGGTGAGCGCGCAATAGACCATCCTTCCAAGCGACCAACCTCTTTTATCTGCTGCAACGACAACCTATTCCCGACGCCACACAAAAACCGCAGCCAACACTACCAGCTGCGGCCAAACAAATGATTCAATTGAACAAGACGTCGTTGATACCCTAAGTTTCAGGAAGCCGGCTGGGTATCTAACTTTTTGGACTTGGCTTGTGCCGTTAATGCTTCCCAGTTAACCAGTGGCAACTGGGCAACGGCAGCCATAATTAAGATTAGTGACCAGGTCAGAATCAGACTCATGGTAACATCACCGGTGAAGTGGGCCAAGATGCGGACGCGTGTGTAGGCCATGAGTGCGCCGTAAGCAAAAGTGAGCCAGAAAACCAGGCGTTGGCGCTTAGGCTTGTCACGATCAACGAACCATGTCAGCGTGAGAATCGTGGCAGCTGTTTGCGTATGGCCGGACGGGAAACTCATGTGGCCATTTGCTCCGTTTGGATGGAACCAACTGGTGAAGTGAGCCGGATTGCCATTTAGTTCGTACGGGCGGAAGCGACCCCAGAAGGTTTTCATTGCGTTCACAATCTGATCGGACATGATGCAGACTAAAGTAGCAACCACTGCCACCTTCAATAAGTAATGTAGCTGTTCATCGCTTTTATGTGAGAGCCAGTATTGACTGCCAGCAAACACGGCGATGTAAAGCACAATGAACAAAATGAGGCTGGTCGCACCAGGCAAGGCGAGCTTGCTACCATCGGAATTGGCCATCCCCATTGGCTTGCCGGCGTTGATGTCGTTGATGGACGTGATCACCATCGTCATGGCGTATTTCAGATAACCAGCCCATAATTCCCAACCGGCATAAATGACACTGCCGACAATCATCAATATACGAATATACCAGGCGAGTTGCGCGGAACGCATCGCATAGTGGCAGACAATGTTACAACTGATCATAATAATCAGCGGTGCGGTCCACAAGCCAACGTCTTGAAAAAGCGTTGCGAACGGATCGTTCATATTGCCGATTGTTTGTGAAATCTGCCAGTCAAAACCGGCTGCTGCAGCTAACAATAAAAGTAAAATGCCAGCAACAATCAAAAAAATATGTTGGCGAATCGGAGCGTTTAACTTTTGCGTTTGGTCCATTTTTCTCCCTCCCTTGTACTTTGAAAATAGCACAGAATTTGCAGAAAATGGGTGGATTTACGCGACCTGTACGCAACATTTAAATCACCGATACGAAATTTACAGGTGGTTAGGCAAAGAGGGGTTCGTTAATCGTCAATTGCCGCTGATCGCAGTCAACGGTCGCCTGCAAGCCGTACGGTAAAATGGTGTGCGGGTATGCGTGACCGAAGTTGAGGTTGTATAGAATTGGCGTTTCATAGGAAGCCGTCACATCCAAGAGTACTTGTTGGTAGTCGTCAAAATAAACTTCATTTTGCGGCTTGCCAACCAGAATGGCGCCGACCTGCTTCAAGACACCGTGATCGTCAAGATGCTGCAAGTATTGACGATAAGTTGCCGGTGCAATTTTTTCTTCGGAGGTTTCGATGAAGAGAATTTTATCTGTCCAGTCTTGCGGAAAAAGGTGATATTTTTCTGCAACTTGCGGCTCATCTGAATAGCGGACAGGATAGAGCAAGTCGTGCAGGCTGTCGAGACACCCGCCAAGCAAGGTTCCAGTGACACGGCCATGACCGCGTAAGGTTAAGTAGCCGTGCTGCTCCGGATGTGCTTTGCGCGGGACGCCTAATTGATCGGCAGAAAAGTCGGTTCGCTCTTCATACCATGTCGGACTGGACGTGATCGCCGTGATCGCCGGATTTTCAAAAAAGTGGCGGAAACTAGCGGCAGTGTAAGGCAACAGTTGTGTGTCCAGTTCGGCCAGATCGTTCAAGAAGTTCGGGCCGTAAAAAGTGGTCATCCCCAAGCGATAGAACATCAGATGATCAATGGTCGTATCGGAAAAACCAGTGAAAATTTTGGGATGATTTTTGACGGCCTCGATAAATTCCGAGTCATCCAGTAAGTATGGCACGATTCGGTAAGTGTCATCGCCGCCGATCGCACAAATGATGCCTTTGATATCCGGATTGGTCATGGCTGTCTTTAAATCAGCGGCCCGTGCTTCGGGGTGGGCTTTTAAATATGCCTGTCCGCGTAAAGCATTTGGCATGAAGCGCGGTTTCAGTCCCATTGCCTCCAGACGCTGGGTGCCAAGATCGCGTTGATGCGCGGCAAACGCTTCACCTAGTGTCCCTGCGCTGAGACTGACAATGGCAACTTGGTCATGTTGGTGCAACGTGGGTGGTTTGATCATTTAAAGGACCTCCTTTGGCAATGATTGAGTCTAGTATTCACGATGAATCGGGCAGATGCAAGCGGTTCTTTACGTTCGAAGCATTAAAGTTGTGATTCCACCCACTTAGCTGTTAAGATCGAAGGGTAGCTAGTGAATGCGTGAACGAGGGGATAAGTCATGTATACCATTCAAACTGCCGCATCGGTTGGGGCAAGAGGCACGGTGATCACGATTGCACCACCGATTGAGCGGATTCGACCAGGCGATCCGATTCGACTTAATGGCAAAATGGTTGGCAAAGTGCGGGCGATTGAAAAAGCCAATCATCCGCACCATGTGAACGATAAGCCGTGTACCGGATTGGTGATCACGGTACCGGTTAAAGCCGGCGACACCATTGAGTTCCCGCGATCACCACGCAAGCCATAATGCCATCAAGTTGGTATGCGGCGTGCAAGTTTGATGGGTATTAACGGGCAACCATTATTTAAATAACTGAAATACAAAAAAATCGGTCTTAAACCACATTGGCTCACTATACGAGCTTTTTGCGGTTAAGACCGATTTTTAATTTAGTCATGATCTCACAGGGTATCGTCTGCAAGAAC
Source organism: Lacticaseibacillus chiayiensis (assembly GCF_004123795.1). Lineage (GTDB taxonomy): Bacteria > Bacillota > Bacilli > Lactobacillales > Lactobacillaceae > Lacticaseibacillus > Lacticaseibacillus chiayiensis. Next base: position 11,449 of record NZ_MSSM01000015.1, read on the forward strand.
TGCACGATGTGTAACGCTGCAAACAAAGCGCAACAGAGCAGCGGGATCATTTTCGCTGGCAGAACGGCTTATTTGGCTGATGTAGCCGTCATAATGCCTGCTTCTGTCATCCCGTCTTCATACAACTTCAGCTTGCCGTTGATAATGTCCATGACGAGATCGCCGTATTCGACCCCATCGGCTTCAGCTTCTTGGGGGAGAAGGGATAGCGGTGTCATGCCAGGCAGATTATTGGCTTCAATGACCCAGACGCCTTTGTCATTGGCAAAGAAATCAATGCGGCCATAGTTTTGCAAACCTAAAACATCCATGGTTTGCAGCGACACGTCTTTCATTGCCTGATGGACATCTTCATCTAAGTCTTTGGGCGGGGTGATGAAGTCGGTGTAACCGGCTTGAAATTTGTGCTTGAAGTCATACCAGCCGGAATGAACTTTAATCTCAATGGCGGAAAAGGCGTGACCATTGACAACCCCTAACGAGAATTCGCGACCTGGCGTGAACTCTTCAACAATCGCACTGTTGTCGAAGCGGAAAACGTCAGCGATCCCGCTTTCCAATTCTTCCTGGTTGTGAGCGATGTGTGTGCCGACACTGGAACCGCCAGATGTTGGCTTGACGACGACCGGAAAATCAAATGGTACCTTATGTTCACCAGGCTGATTCCGCTTGAATTCCTTAAACGCAGCGGTCTGGATCCCGTGGTACAACATGATCTCTTTACTGAAGACCTTGTTCATGGTCATCCCTGAAGCCAACGGACCGGAGCCGGTATATTTGACGTTGTTCAGATCCAGCGTTGCCTGAACCTTCCCGTTCTCACCGTCACCGCCGTGCAAGGCCAAAAAGACAATATCTGCGGCTTTGCAGATCGCCAAAACATTTGGACCAAACAGCTGTGTGCTGCCATCTGTCCGTAACTTATTGATGTCAGCGTCAGTCAGGATGGCATCCGAAATCTTCAGATCCTTACTGGTGTTGGCGTCGTCAAAAACCTGGTCGACCGTCTTCCCTTCGAGGTTGTAGCCTAAAAACAGGTCAATAAAGGTGGCCTGCTGCCCTTTTTGTCGCAAGGCGTTTGTGATCCGGTAGCCACTTGAAATCGAAACATTGCGCTCCGTGCTCCGGCCGCCTGCTAAAACGACAATTTTCATCGATAGTACCTCCACGTATTATCCGAGTTTGATAGAAACTAAAGTGTAGCACAATCTGGTCTAACCGGCGAGAACGGCGCTTGAATTTGCGGTAAAATTAAACGAAATGTAAGGGATTACTAAAATGTGGGTCAGTCTGGATTTAAGCAAAAGCCTGCGATGGGATAAAGAATCGCAGGCTCAGGAGGCAAACATGCAATGTTCATGGTTAACCATGCCACACCATCGTTACTTACTGGTAGCTGATCAAGGGAAACTTGTTTTTGTCGGGTCGCCTGATGCCAACTTGCAAGAGGCAAGGCAGTACGTAAACGGGCCATTTGAATTTAATGATGAGGCGATAAAACCATTTCAAGCCGCTCTGACTGCTTACCTCACAGGAAAAACACGAACAGTGACGGTGCCGGTAACTTTTCACGGCACTATTTTGCAGGAAGCTGTCTGGCAGTGTCTGCTGACGATTCCTTACGGCGAGACCAGAACCTATGCGCAAGTGGCAGCCGCAGTTGGCCACGACCGCGCATTTCAGGCAGTCGGGCACGCGGTTGGCCAGAATCCGCTCATGATGGTCATCCCGTGTCACCGGATTTTGCGAAAAAACGGCGGGTTAGGCGGTTTTCGCGGTGGGTTGGCGCTAAAACGCAAGCTATTGGCGCTGGAACAGGGCGCTCGACCGATGTTTTGACTGCAGGAAAATGCACAACATTTTTTAAAGGCGGGGCGAAAGGTTCTATTTTCGGCGCAGGATCTTGTATACTAATGGTTAAACAAATTAAAGACAAGGGGATAGTGAGACATGAAGATTATCGCTTACGGTGCACGGGTGGACGAGATCCAATATTTCAAGCAATGGGCCAAGGAAACCGGCAACACGCTTGAGTATCATACCGAGTTCTTAGATGAGAATACCGTAGAATGGGCTAAAGGTTTTGACGGGATCAACTCGCTTCAGACGACACCTTATGCAGCCGGGGTTTTTGAAAAAATGCATGAATACGGCATCAAGTTTTTGACGATCCGTAACGTCGGCACCGATAACGTTGATATGGCGGCTATGAAGCAATATGGGATCCGGCTAAGTAATGTTCCGGCCTATTCACCAGCGGCCATTGCCGAGTTTGCTTTGACCGATACGCTGTATTTGTTGCGTAACATGGGCAAGGTTCAGGCACAGTTGCACGCAGGCGATTACGAAAAAGCCGGCACCTTCATCGGCAAAGAACTTGGCCAGCAGACAGTCGGCGTCATGGGTACTGGGCACATTGGTCGGGTTGCGATCAAACTTTTTAAAGGTTTTGGTGCCAAAGTCATTGCCTATGACCCATATCCGATGAAAGGCGACCATCCTGATTTTGAATATGTCAGCTTGGAAGAACTCTTTAAGCAAAGCGATATCATTGACCTGCACGTCCCCGGCATCGAGCAAAATACCCATATCATCAATGATGCGGCATTTGATTTGATGAAACCCGGCGCCATCGTGATCAACACGGCCCGGCCAAATCTGATCGACACGCAAGCGATGCTCACTAACCTTAAATCCGGCAAGTTGGCTGGCGTCGGCATCGATACTTATGAATACGAAACCGAAGATCTGCTGAACCTAGCCAAGCACGGCAGCTTCGAGGACCCGTTGTGGGATGAATTGCTTGGCATGCCAAATGTCGTTCTCAGTCCGCACATTGCGTACTACACTGAGACGGCGGTGCATAACATGGTTTACTTCTCACTGCAGAATCTGGTTGATTTTTTGACCAAGGGTGAGACGAATACGGAAGTAACGGCACCGGCGAAGTAAGGATCAAAGGGACGGACCAGCCAAGCGAAAATAGTGGTTGAGATCAGGTTTAAAATGACGACAACAAAGCTTATTTGGATTTGCGCGATCGGAGGGTATCTTTTTGGTGGACTTACCGGTCGCCTAGCCCAAATGGTAAATAATACCGTATTAGCGTGGGGTATCCACATTGGCTCTATTGTCGTTGCATTCCTGATCGCGTATGCATTCGGTCCCCACTCTGACCAAAAAGAAAAGTCCAATTCTTAAACATGACAAAAAGCGCTGCCTCCTAGGTCATAGGAAGCAGTGCTTTTTAAAGTGTTGAACTCAAACAGATTTGCCGGTGACACTGTGTCACTTTATTTTTGGTTGCGCCGATATCATTCAAGTCAAACAAATGGCCGGAATTGTGCCAGCACAAAGCCCGTAACGGTCACCAAAGCAAATGCGGCAAGCGCACTCCAAAAGATCAGCTTGCTCAGATGCTGTTGCTTTTTACCGGCAAAGGCAACTTCGATTAAACCGATTAAGCCAATGGCCAGTAAGATTTTGACGACTGTCAGCAGTGGGTTGCGAGCGAAGGCAAAACGCATCAGCACCACACCGGTCACAATCGAAACTAGGTAACAAACCCGCGCAATCATGGTCCACATGACAAACTGCCGCGTGCGGCTGAACAAGGCGACACCTGCTGCGACTGCGAGCACTGCCCATGAAATAAGATGTAGCCAAAGCCACATAAGGAAGACCTCCTTCATTTCGTTAAAAGTGTTAGTACCACTATACCGCTATTGCTCAAAAAACGGACGATGTTTAGTGAAATTCACCAAAACGCGAACATTAACTGTATCTTTTTAAAAAATAAACGTATTTTCTATTGCAAGTTGATGTGTTCTTCGGTAAACTTTTCATATTCAAAGTTTAGGGGAGCGTGTCATGGAAAACTTTTTTCATTTGAAACAGAATAAAACCACGCCGATGACCGAGGTCATGGCGGGGTTGACCACATTCTTTGCAATGTCCTACATTTTATTTGTTAACCCACAGGTATTGTCACAAACCGGTATGCCGGGGCAGGCGGTTTTTCTGGCCACGATCATTGCGAGTGCAGTTGGCACGTTGATCATGGGGCTGTTTGCCAATGTGCCTTATGCGTTGGCGCCGGGGATGGGTTTAAATGCCTTCTTCACTTACACGGTTGTTTTCGCACTTGGCTTTAGTTGGCAGGAAGGTTTGGCGCTGGTTTTCATCTGTGGTCTCATTAATATCTTGATCACTGTCACGAAAATTCGAAAATTGATTATCGTGGCGATTCCAGAAGCCATTCAACATGCGATTGGCGGTGGGATCGGGGTTTTCGTTGCTTACATCGGGATTAAAAATGCCGGCTTTCTAAAATTCACCTCCGAGGCTTCAAGTATTGATACGATCAATGGCCAACCGCTAAAAGCCGGTGCCTTGACGCTCAAGCATGGGGTTCAATCGGTTGTTTCAAATGGCGGGATCGTGCCAGCATTGGTGAACTTCACGCAGGCCGGGGCAGTGTTGGCCTTGATCGGTTTGGTCATCATGGTCATCTTGAATGTCAAAAAGGTGCCTGGCGCAATTTTGATCGGAATTTTATTGACGACAATCATTGGGATTCCAATGGGCGTGACCAATTTGCATCTTAGCGCTGCCAATTCATTCAGCAGCACTTTCGCATCACTTCAAACAACCTTTGGCGCTGCTTTTTCGGCTAAGGGGATGGGCTCGCTGTTTACGAATCCTCATAAAATCGTGTTGTCCATCATGACCATTTTTGCCTTTAGTTTCTCGGATATTTTTGACACACTAGGTACCTTTATCGGAACTGGGCGGCGCACCGGTATTTTCTCTGACGCTGACGAACAAGCTTTGGAAGAAGGTTCGGGCTTTTCATCGAAAATGGATCGGGCGCTGTTTGCCGATTCAATTGCGACAGGTGTTGGCTCAATTTTTGGAACCAGTAATGTGACCACTTACGTTGAAAGTGCAGCTGGGATCGGCGCTGGTGGTCGAACAGGTTTGACGTCGGTTGTTGTCGCTGGAATGTTCCTGATTAGTTCGATCTTTGCGCCATTTATTGCCATTGTTCCAACACAAGCGCTAGCGCCTGCCTTGATTATGGTCGGAATTATGATGATGAGTAGTTTCAAGGAAATCGAATGGGAAGATTTGTCACAAGCGATTCCCGCATTCATGGCATCCATCGTCATGGGCCTTATTTACAACATTTCATATGGCATTGCGGCAGGTTTTATCTTCTACTGCCTGATTAAATTGATCACTGGTAAAGCCAAGGAAATTCATCCAGTGCTTGCGATTGTTACGATTGGCTTCATCTTAAACTTTGTCATTCTCGCATTGTTATAAGCGTAGTCAAAAAAACCACTGTCAGGCGGCAGTGGTTTTTGCATGAATAGGTTCTAAAATACGTACCATTTTTCGGATTATCGGCGAAATGCCGAATCTATGCTATGCTCATCTCGAGGTGATTAACAATGGTGCTAAAGGCAATTTTTCATTTAGATACGACCGAGCGCTGGCCCCATCTGGCTTCGAATTTGACTAATTTTCTAACGGCTGAGCCAGATGCCGAGTTGGAAGTGCTAGTCAACGGCGATGGCGTTACCGTTTATTTTGATCAAGATGTGGTCAATTTTATCGCTATTCACCAGCAAGTGAAGTTCTTTGCCTGCCACAACTCACTGGCTCAGCGACATTTGGATGAAAAGCAGTTGCCGGCGACTGTGGCAATTGTTCCGGTTGGCGTGATTAAGCTGGCTCAGGCGGAAGCGGCCGGTTATGCGTATATTAAACCGTAGCGGATGGCTCAGACTTTTTGTGTAGCCGCTCCTAGCAAGGGCTTGCGTTTTCGTTAAAATGATTAAGCTCTTTTCAAAATGAGCCAATTGGTGGCAATGTGGCCTTGGAGACATGCTATGCTCACTTCATCCATATGAGCCTAGGTGAAGGAGTCTGAAGCGTGTATGTTTAATTTTTTAAATAATTCGGACGAGTATAAGCGTTTGATGAAATTGGAGTTATTGATGATGGTGATCGCCGCGGTTGCCAGTGTTGTCCTTTTCAAGTTTGGTGTGCTGACTGGCACTTTATTTGGCGCTATTGCCAGTGCCTTCTTCTTAATGGATGCGATTGTGGCAAGATTACGGCTGTTAGGTGTCTCGCGAGGCTTCAGCCGCTTCATCGGTACGGTCGTTGCCATCCCCGCGTTGGCCGGCTACTTGATGGTCATACTCGCGCGCTTTCCGATCGGTGTGGCATAATCGATATAGCATGATTAATCAAATTGTCGCTAGCAGCAGTCAGTGGCAATCAAAAAGCGACCCCCCGCATTTGTGGAGGTCGCTTTTTGATTGCCGTCATATGAAAGAAATCTTTTTTTCATCACTTTAAAAATGGAAATCTTCTTTATCCGCCACTGCATCAGCCGTGAGTTCGTAACGAACCAGCGGCACCTTGCTGCCATCAGGCAAGGTGCGTTCATGACGGTAATCGCCGACCTGCGTGAAGAAGTTGGCAGTCAGTAAGTTAGCTGCGCGATCATTCGTTGCCGGTAAAATGACATAAACTTCCTTGAGGCCGAGCTCGAAAAAGGCAAAGCCTAACATGCGCTTCAACACTTCAGTCATAATGCCTTGCCCTTGGTAGGCAGCCAAAGTTTCAAACCGAATCTGCGCGATAGTCTTCTTTTCGCTGAAGTTCCAAATGCAGAAACTACCGAGAAAATCATTGGTGCCACGATCCTTGATGCCGTAAAGCAAGGCGTTATTGCTCATCACCAGCCGCATGGAGCGGTTAATGTAGCGTGCCGTGTCCGTGATCTTCTGGTCGAATTGCCGGCCGGATTCTGCAGCAATTTGCTGATCGGCTCGTAGCCGAAAGACGTCCTTAATTTTAAACATCGTTAGCCAGTCCATCGTGTAATGAACCGACATAATGGGATGGTATTTTTCAAAACTCTGCATGACTTTCCTCCATGAAGATGATGACGTTAGCTTACCATAAATTAGCTGAGCGCGAACCAGCGCGGTTAAAAACCGGAGCATAAGTGGGGTTGGGCGCAATGGCCTGGTCTTAGGCCATTGCGACCAAGGCCCTTATGCGCAGGTTTTTGCGCTGGAGAGCGCGTTATGGTGGAGCGCGAACCACTCGCGACCTGCCTATGAATATCACCGCTTTGCCGTTATTAGCAAAAGTCTTTTTGGCTTGCGTTAAATGGTGATGAGTGGTTTGTGAAACCGTTCTTTCTAAATCATTAAAGAACGGTTTCACAAGCTGCTTGTAAAGATTTAAACCGACCAAATAAAATTGACGGCGTTTTCATAATGATTTTTTATATCCGGTAAACCACGGAAACAAACGTACCCGGACGTTATTTTTTTATTTTTTAAGCCTATAAATAAAAAGCAAAAATGACAAGTTACAGGACCCCCTTATATAATCAATAACATCGAGAAAGGGGTGAAACACAATGAAACAGTTTTTTTTTGGCTTTTGTCGGGTGTCATGCTGTTACAACCGTTTTCATTAAATATCGGTTCGCAAGCAGCGGCATCGGCACCTAGCCCAGTCTTAAATGAAGCACTGGGTTCGCGGCCGCAACAGCCAGCCGCCTCCGCAAGTTCGCCAAGTCAGTCAGAAGAAGGCAGCTCACCATCAGCGAGTGCAAGTGAAAAGTCCCCGAGTACCATGAACGCATCAGCTGCTAGCTATGAGCTTACCGGCGCGACTGAGCAACAACCACTGACGGATCAGGCGGATGAGTCGGCCGTACCGAAGCGGCGTCAAAAAAGATCTGTTCCAACCTCACGCGCGGATCAAACCAACCCCTTTTTAGTGGGAACTGTCCAAGAATTGGAAGCTGCCATCAAGGGCGGTGAAACGTATGTGCGACTGACAGCCGATATCAATATTGGTGCGACCGCCATTCCGGTGCACCACTCTGTTACCATCGATGGCGATCACAAATACACTTATATGTATAACGGTGGTCTGAGCTGGCATCGCGGCATCTATTTTGCCGCCAGCAACATCGCGATCACCTTTAAAAATATTAAAATCGGTGACGCGAAGGTGAAGCATTCAGCGAATAACTACTATGGTATAGCACCAGCTGATAACAGTATCAAGAACAGTCAGATTATCGTTGAAAATGTTAACTATTACTCAGATTATGGCGCCCAGCCGATTCACATTCGCGATGACAGTAACCAGGTCATTTTCAAAGGCAAGAACACTTTTTATACAACGAAGAATCCTGGTTCAGTGCTTGTCCAGGAATTTGCCGAGGCAACCAATTTTTTGTTTGAAGAAGATTCGGACACCACCATTACCTTGGATAAAGGCGAGGTGTTAGGTACCTTTTGGCCGTCAACCGGGCCGTTGGAACTTGAACTTAAAAAGCGCGCACGGTTGAAAGTGGTTACCGCTAATTCCCTGGTTTATACGGGGATCGGGGCGATTCACAATAATCGCATCAAAGTGGGTGAAGAGGCTGTTCTGGATGTTAAGACCACGCGAAAAAACGCTGGTAATTTAATGTTCTATAACCACGACTTGGCCATCGATGTCCAAAAAAATGGCCAGCTACTGGTTGAAACTGTTGGAGAAAATAATTTTAACAGTAACTCCGATATCCATCTCGGTCCCGGCGCGAAAGCCAAATTAAAAAACATCAACGGTGATTTCTTTAAAAAGGGAAAAGGCACCCTGACGCTTGATAATGCCGACGAGCTTGTTATTGAAACGGGGAAACATGGGGGAACGAGTCCAACCGGTTTGGTTTCGGACACGGCCAATGTGAGACTTGAACCTTTTAATCAGGAAACAAAAGGATATGGGGTTCATGCTGACGGTCAGCTGCTGACGACCCAAACCAGTGATGACGATTGGATTTTTAATGGTAAGCAAGTGAGTCGGCAGCCAACGCCACTACCTGGTGATATTGCCAAGCGAGTTGCCGAGGCTTCCGCGTTTAGACTGACACGGAATGTTGTGCCGCCCAAACCAGTAGGCAAGCTGGCTTTGATCAGTGTGCCGGATTTGGATTTTGGTCAGCAAACCATCACCGGCGTTACGCAAATTTTGCGGCCACAAGTTCAAGGAGCGTTGAAAATCGAGGATTCGCGAACCAATGGGCCCCGGAAATCACGATTGTATCTCAGAATGGCACGCCCATTTAAAAATGGTGACGTGGATGCGACTAGGTATTTAACGTACACCAACCAGGCTGGTCAGGAGCAGACAATATCCGATCAAGCGATCCTTGCTGAAGTGACGAAGGATGTCGTCGAGCGAGATGTTAGCAGCGAATGGAATATGACCACTGACAGTACTGCACGCGGGTTTAAATTGACCTTGCCGACTGAAAAACAAAAACTCGGCAGCTTCTCAGGGGAACTGGATTGGTCGCTGCAGGATGTACCGGGAAATTAAGAAAGAATAAGCCAAATGAAAAAATGGTTTTCGCTGGCTGTTCTTTTGCTAGGACTTGCCTGTCAACCGGTGTTTGGTGTCAGTGCCAATTATCAGCGCACATCGACAGGTGAAATTATTTTCGTTGAGCCAACTTCGTCTGATGCTGACCAAACATCACCGGCACCATCGAATCACCAGCCATCACAGCTAGCAACAACGTCACAAGCACCGCCGTTTAAGCAAGGTCTTATACCGCGACTTGGGGCAAGGCCGGAAATACTCTACGGCTTAATCGGCAGCTTGCTGACATGCACCATGTTGTTGCTTTTCGTCATCAGACGTTACAAAGAAGATAAGGAAGAAGGAAAATAAAAATGAAAAAGAGTATCTGGACCGCACCATTATTGGGCGTAACCTTGTTAAGCATCATGGCCCCGAGCGTCGTGAACGCCGCAACTTCGGCGAGCGACATGATTTCAAACGGTGAAGTGACTTTTAAAGCGGACAGTTCAATTACCGATCCGAAAGATCCGCTTGACCCGACCGACCCAAATCCGATCAAACCGATTGATCCAAGTAACCCGGGTGGCAACCCAACGCCTGGCACGAGCGGTCCACTGTCATTAGACTTTGTTTCCAGTTTTACATTCGGTGAAGCAGCCATCAGCAGTGACGATGCGAAATACTATGCCAAACCGCAAGCATTCACCCAGCAAGATGGTTCAACAGTTGACCGCCCTAATTTTGTTCAGATCTCTGACAAGCGAGGAACGTTTGAAGGCTGGACATTAAAGGTGAAACAAGAGAAGCAATTTGCGGTGAAAGATGATGCCACCCGCGAATTAATCGGCGCACAATTAAAGTTCAAGAATGCCAGCTTAGTTTCCGCAACCGACGCTAAATATGCCCCGACAGGTTTAGGATCTTTTGAATTAATCCCGGGTACCGCTCAGATTGCACCGGTTGAAGCGGTGAAAGACCAAGGGATGGGGACATGGATTTATCGCTTTGGTGACGACAAGCAAATGAACCGATCCGTTGAATTGTCCGTTCCGGGTAAAACTCCGAAAATGGCCAAGGCTTATGTCACCGCTTTGACCTGGACCTTAGAATCCACGCCAGCCAACACCACCACCAAACCTTAATGCTTTAAAAGTAATTGCAATTTGACCGGCTTATGCGTGACTTTAACGACAGCCGCCGAGCCCCGCATTTTAAAAAGGAGATTTCTGTGAAGAAAATACTTTTCTGTTTAGCAGCGTTTATTGCCGTGTTGATGACCCCTGCTGCCCATGTTTTTGGTTCGGAATTGAATTTTGCCGCAAAGGCGCAGCTGCCAGATAATCAGGTTCACAAAGATGTTAGTTATTTTGACATCAAAATGGACCGAGGCGCGAAGCAAACCCTTCACGTTGATCTCCGTAATGATACAGACAATGAGGTCACGGTCGATGTCGGTATTGCCAGCGCTACCACCAACATTAATGGCGTGGTGGAATACAGTCCCAATAACATTCGACCAGCCAAAAGCCTAGTGTTTAATCTTAAGGATTATGTTAAGGCACCCAGTCAAATCAAGATCCCGGCCAAGGGCAATACAGTTTTGAATTTAGATGTGACCATGCCTGATGCGCCACTGAAAGGGCAGATGGCTGGCGGGATCACGCTTAAGGAACACCGAACGGAAGATCAGGCCAAAGAGGAACAAAGCAAAGGAATGTCGATCAACAATCGTTTTTCCTATGTTATTGGCCTGGTGCTTCAACAAGCCACCCAACCGGTTGCGCCACAAATGACATTAAGTACCGTTAGGCCGGGGCAGGTGAACTATCGCAACGTCATTTCCGCGGCTTTGGAAAACGTCACGCCGACTTTCATCAATAAAGTTGCCATTGATGCAAATGTACGTGTCAAAGGTGCCAAAAAAGTGCTTTATAAGGTTAAAAAAGAAGGCATGCAATTAGCGCCGAACACGACTTTCGATTTCCCGATTGCCTTGGCAGGGAAAGCACTAGAGCCAGGCACCTACATTGCCCAATTAGAGGTCTATGGTAATCAAAGTCCGGATGGTCAGGTGACAAGGCAGGTCAATGGGCATAAGCAGCGGTATCAAAACCACTGGACCTTGACTAAGCAGTTTACCATTACCGGTCACACTGCCCAGGATCTGAATCAAAAGGACGTGACCCTGAAAGCAACGAATCATTGGTGGGTCTATGCATTACTAGCGGTGGTTGCACTCCTACTCATCGTAATTGCGATATTGGTGATCATGTTGGTCAAACGGAAGCGTAAGAAAGACGCGAAACGTGTGCACGTCAATTAAACATGTTACAATTAAAGTTAAAAAAGATACTCCTTTTAACCTCGGATGATGCGGCGCCAAACCAATAACACCTTGGATGTCAGCACATTGGCATAGGCTTGAAATTTTCAAACTCACCGTATGGAATTGATGAAATGACCACTTATTAAGAGGTGAGCATTTCTAAGAGGCGCGCAACTTAAAAAGTAGACTTTAAAATCCGCACATTAGGCTGTCAACGTCAAACAACGCTGACAGCCTAACTGTGCGAATTTTTCATGCTATATGAGATGGCCTTGATTGAAAACAGCAATGAATGCCTGTTTCAATTGGTTTGGTAGGCGTTTGGGCTTTTGGCAGGGATGTCAAACATTGGTTGAGTTGCGTGTTTTTGTCGTAAAGTGGGGTGGTAGGCATGAGATTATCTGAATTAATGGAAAAAAATGACCAAAAGAAACTCCAGCTGCTTAATTATCTTGATCAACATCCAAATCAAAAGCTGAGAAATAGCGAACTGCAGCATAAACTAAATATCTCGTATTATCTGTTCAAGCGGCGCACTAAGGAAATTGCAGACGACATTGAGTCCTTTCAGCTAAACGGCTTATTTGATATTGATGTGTCCGAAACGACAACGATTTTGCACAAAAATCATAACACCAATATTTCTTTTTTTTTGAACCATTATCTTCAACGTTCTTATCAGATTCGGATCTTGATGTTGTTGGCGACGCAAACGCATGATTTCGACTTATATGATTTTGCCGAAGCCCATTATGTTAGCTATGCCTTCATGTACAAACGATTTACAGCACTTCGCCAAACCCTGAAAAGATGGGGCATCAACCTTAGCAACAACGGTGAATTGACCGGCGATGAACTGGCGATCCGTTTATTATTATCCGAAATTATCATCGTGACGCACGTTGGAGAAGAAGCCTTTGATGATCGGATTCGTGCTGCCTTACATGAACTGCTTGCATTAATCGATACACCGGCGATCGCGCCATCAATGAGTCAAATGATTGAAACTATTGCTTATTTACTCGCCTCCTTATCCCGTTTTCAACAAGGGCATTTTGTCGCGACATCGCCGGATGTGGCGAAACTTATTAGCAAAATCCGTCAGCAAGCCCTTGAGGCAAGGAATAAAGTCATTTTAATTTTTCAATCGTATTTTACAGCTAATGACCAAGCCATCAACAACGAATGTGACTATTTAGGCACATTTCTTGCCATTGTGGGCATTATTTCAGCTCCGGAAGTGATTTTCCCAGATGAAGTGACGCAAAAAAGCAATGACTTTATTCGCGGGTTTGAGGAATATTTTGACGTCACCCTGACGCTGGAAGCCAAACAGCATATCACCTATGAAGTTGACAAGTGTTGGATTGACGTTGTGGCCTTTCCCCTCAGGAGCGGTTTTTTTGAATACCACAGCGAAATTAGCTATTTTGCCAAAACATTTCCGGAGTATTTTGAATATTGTCGAACCTATGTGAAACAACAAGCGACAAATTTTGACGATCAGCAGAGGCAATTTATTTTTTATCGCTGCTTGCTGACGCTGGTGGCAAATGTGCCTTTGAGCAGCGTGCTTGAGCCGCTTTACATTTGTGTCGATTTCACGTTGGGAGAAGCTTATAATACGATCATTGAGCGCGGCATCAAGCGGTTTTCGATGCTAAACGTCAGGGTCACTAACGAGGTTCAGCCGCAAACCCGTCTGATCATTACTGATTTGGTCAACGCGTATCATCATACCGAAATTCCTAAAGTGATTTGGCTCTCACCACCGCGAACAGAAGATTGGGAAAATCTGATTAGTGAGTTGTTAACGTTCCGCCTAGTGCCGCATGGAGTTTGATCGTTTAATATTGCTTTCCGCTGCAAGAGTGATTAAAAGTGATTGTTTCACACGCCAGTTTTCTTATCCAAGGCAATCTTTTTTGTTCGATAGATGTCTTATGGTATACTCACGATATTCACAACTGGAGGGGAAGCACAATGGAACAAGAAAACGGATTTTGGCCAGCAATAAAGGATTTCTTTTTTCGTGCTGGCGACTTCAAGGGTGTTAGTTCGCGATCACAATACTGGTGGCTTTTCTTAGCTCAGGTTTTGGTAGGGGCTGTAGCAGGTGTTTTGATCGTCGTGATGAGTACACCGATTTTTGCGGAGCCTAAATCTTTTGGCAGTCAAATCGCGCAATCGTTGCTGGGGCTTCTGGGCCTGGGTCTTTCGTATCTAAGCTTTCCTCAACTGAGTCTGACCCTTCGGCGATTTCGTGATGCAGGCGTTAGTCCGTGGTGGTACGTCGTCATCGTGATCTTGGGTTTGGCTGGTCCGTTGCTGACGGTCAATGGTATGGGCTTTTTACCAATTATCATTTTACCGATCATTGCAGTGCTAGCAAATCTGATCGTTTTACTATTGCCAAGCCGCGAGCAGGAAGTGAAACCTTTCCCTGCCCAACCGCATGCACACAGCACGTTGGGTGTTAGCTTTGGGGCGGCTGTTAAAAATCTCTTTCTTCGCGGTGGTGACTTCACTGGAACCTCTAGTCGGAGCCAGTACTGGTGGAGCGTTTTATTTGGAGTACTCATTGTGGTGCCCACAGGACTTTTCATTGTCCTCTCACTCATTGCTGCCTTCTTTGGCATTGCTACATCAAACGTAGTAAAGACGGATCCACAAAATGTCTTGCGTATTCTTAGCTCATTAGGATCCGGCGCCTTCATTTTGCTGGTTCTCTTCCTCGTCATCTTCTATGCATGGTCCATGTTGGCCTTGCCGATGCTGACGGTAAGCTGGCGCCGATTCAGAGACGCAGGCGTCAATCCGTGGTGGTTAGTTGCGTTTTATATCGTGAATAGTGCGGTTTCGGCTTTTCAGTCAAGCAGCCCGAATTTTGTCTTAACCTTAATCCCGCTGATCATCTGGATTGTCCAGATCGTCATCCTTGCCTTACCGCCTAAAAATTTGGGCGATGAACAGTAATCTAGTTCATCTCAAACAATAACGCGTTTGCTGGTACAGAGACCGCGCTGGCCCACGTGGACAAAGTGGGTGGGTCATAACTTCCGCCACATGAAAAGAACGTACAAGATTCCACAGTTATGGGATTTTGTGCGTTCTTTGTTTCATCATGGACAATATGGATAATTTGTTAAAACTATTAAGATTAGAGTGCCAAAGCGGAGCAGTCGTAAGCCAGATGAGGCTCAGTGATGTCCACCACTCTAGCATCGCGGTCGCCAGCCCCTGTCTGGCCGGAGTTTGGCACGACACGGAACTCATTGCCTAAGGCTTCTGTATCGTTCGAGATTTAGCGTAGTAAGGACATCCCACACGCATTTATGGATCACCATTTTCTGCAACATCATGCCTTGCTCAGTAAATGCCTTTTGAATCCTCATCAACCAGTGGATCGTTGAAGTTTTTGTGGAAGTAGTTGCTGTCGATGACTTTGAACTTACCGTTGGTGAAACGGGCAATAATTTCGCCATACTGAACGATGAGCGGTTCGGTGTTCGGAATTTCGATTTTGAGCCGACCGATTGGTGTTTTGGTGAGGTACTGGAAGTTGGTGCCGAAGAATCCCTTTAGATCTTTCGTAGTTGTGTCCTGTGAGTAAGGTAGGAAGTGGGTCATTTTAGCGGTTGAAAAAGCCGCAAATTCGCCTTTTGGGAATCCTTCTAGTGATGAAGGTGATTGTGCCATTTTAATCCTCCTGAGGCTTGCGTACATTGTTGTGACAGCGTTGGGTGACTATGGATTTACTTATCATTATGTTAACACAATAATAGAACAATGGAATGATTGCGTCGCGGCTTGAAAACGCTTAAAATTAGGGCTGGACGTTGATCGGGGGTGAGCATATGGATCAAAGTCTGTTTCAAAATGGTAACTTTCAGCCGTTGGCGAGTCGGATGCGGCCACAAACGCTCGATGAGTTTGTTGGCCAGACCCACCTGTTAGGCGAGAATAAGGTGTTGAGCAATCTCATTGAGCATGATGAGATTAGTTCGATGATCTTCTGGGGTCCGCCGGGAGTTGGTAAAACAACCTTGGCACGGATTATTGCCAGGAGAACCAAAGCACAGTTTGTGACGTTTTCTGCTGTCACCAGCGGCATTAAAGAAATCAAGCAGGTGATGAAAGAGGCTGAACAAAATCGCGAGTTGGGTCAAAAAACGATTGTGTTTGTTGACGAAATTCACCGGTTTAATAAAGCCCAGCAGGATGCCTTTTTACCGTATGTTGAACGAGGCAGCATCATCCTGATTGGTGCCACAACCGAGAACCCGTCGTTTGAAGTGAACGCTGCATTACTGTCGCGGACGCGTGTATTCGTTTTGCATGGTCTAACCAGCGCTGAACTGGTTGATTTGTTGCAACGAGCATTGAAAGATCCACGGGGTTATGGCTTGCAGAAGGTGAAGATCAGCAAAAAGCTGTTGGGGCAAATTGCTGATTTTGCCAATGGCGATGCGCGGATCGCGTTGAATACGCTAGAAATGGCGGTCACGAACGCCGAGACCAAGGAGGATGTTATCTCGGTTACGCAGGCCGACGTCGCACAACTATTGACCAAAAAGGCCTTATTGTATGACAAGAATGGGGAAGAGCACTATAATCTGATATCGGCATTACATAAGTCGATGCGCAATTCTGATGTGGATGCAGCTATTTATTGGTTGGCACGCATGCTAGAGGCAGGCGAGGATCCATTGTACATTGCCCGCCGTCTAGTTCGGTTTGCCAGCGAGGACATCGGCATGGCTGATTCCAGAGCTTTGGAAATTGCCGTTACCGTGTATCAGGCATGCCAATTTATTGGTATGCCTGAGTGTACGGTGCATTTAACGCATGCCGTTACTTATTTGTCATTGGCACCCAAATCCAATGCGCTTTATACGGCTTATGAAGCTGCCAAAAAAGATGCAACCGAAACATTGGCTGAACCGGTCCCGCTTCAAATTCGTAACGGGGTAACTGATTTGATGCAGGATCTCGGTTATGGGAAAGATTACCAATATGCCCACAATGCCAAAGACAAGCTGACAACGATGCAAACCATGCCGGATAATTTGGTGGGTCGGACTTACTATCATCCTACTGATCAAGGTAGTGAGGAGAAAGTCAAAGAACGACTTGAACAGATTAAGGCGTGGCACGCGCAACACCTTACCCCTAAACCACCAGATGCTAAGAAAAAGTCGTGATTGAGACGATGCCGGCGCGCAGTGGTGCGCTATGAGAGAAGTTGTGTGAGCTACTGGTTGCGGTAAGCCGCGCACTGGTTCACGCTCACTATAACGCGTTCACCAGTGCAGGAACCTGCACATAAGGACCTTAGTCGCAATGGCCAAGATCGGGCCATCACGTCCAAGGCCACTTATGCTCCGGTTCCTAACCGCACTGGTTCACGCTCAGCTCACTATTAGGAGGAATACAAAATGGCGAAAATTCTCGCAGTCAACGCAGGTAGTTCTACCTTGAAATGGAAACTTTTTGATATGCCGGCTGAGGTTCAATTAGCCGAAGGGTTGGTTGATCGGTTGGGTCAGCCGCAATCGAAAGTTAAAATTAAATATGGTGACGGTCAAAAATACGAAAGTGACACACCAATTGCCAACTATCAAGAAGCAGTTGCCAGTTTGATGGGCAATATCAAGTCTTTGGGTTTAGTCGAGCATTTGCATGAAATTATCGGTGTTGGGCACCGGGTTGTTGCCGGTGGCGAAGTTTTTGCTGAATCCGTTGTCGTTGACGATGAGACCTTGCTGCAGATTCGAAACCTGCGCGACTATGCGCCATTGCATAATCCAGTTGAAGCTGATTATATCGCGGTTTTCATGAAAATGATGCCATGGGCGACTGAAGTAGCGGTTTTTGATACTGCCTTTCATCAAACCATGCAGCCAGAGAACTACCTTTACAGCATTCCTTACGACTATTATAAAAAGTATGGCGCGCGTAAATATGGCGCTCACGGAACCAGTGTGCGTTACGTGAGCACTCGTGCCGCCGAGATGCTTAACAAGCCATTGGAAGATTTGCGGATGATCGTCATGCATTTAGGCTCCGGTTCCAGTGTCACGGCAGTTAAAGGCGGACAGTCAATCGATACCTCTATGGGCTTTACGCCTCTTGCAGGGGTGACGATGGGCACACGTTCTGGGGATATTGACCCATCACTGGTCGCTTACTTGATGAAGAAACTAGATATTCCGGATGTTGGCCAGATGATTCATATTCTCAATAATGATTCCGGCTTGCTGGGTATTTCCGGTTTCAGTAATGATATGCGGGACTTAGAAGCGGCCGAAGATACGAATCCACGGGCGAAACTAGCCTTGGATATTTTTGTCAATCGCGTCGTAAAGTATGTCGGGTCCTATGCAGCCTTGATGAACGGCGTGGATGCGCTCATTTTCACTGCCGGTATCGGCGAAAACGGGGATGAAATCCGCGACAAGATTATGCGCTCATTGGGTTACCTCGGCGCCAAGATCGACAACGATCTCAATTACAAGTCACATGGTGTCGAAACTGATCTTAGCACGCCGGATTCAACGGTCAAAACCTTACTGGTGCCAACGAACGAAGAGTTAATGATTGTGCGCGACGTGATGGCCTTAAGCTAACGATCCAGAACAGATTGCAGCGATCATTATAAAAAGGTTTGTCACAATCCAAACCAAAAACAGACGCTAGAAACAAGCTTCATTGCTTGTCATCTAGCGTCTATTTTTTTGTTGATGAATGAAGCAACTTCAGTACCGTTCACCTGCTGACGCGTTCATTCAGCATTAATCCCTTGATCGGAGTCAATCATGACGCCTTTGGTTTCGTCAAAAACACAAATATTACCGTAATTGGCCTTAAAGCCCATGTGGTTACCGCCATCAATAAAGTAACGCGGCGATTCGCCCGGATATTGAATAACCTTAACGGGACACTTTGGATAGCCCCCGGTGAAGCTTGTTTCGGCAATCGGTGGGTTGACCTGATCTTCATATTCACCATAAATCAAAGCAGTCGGTGTATGGCCTGTGATGATCGTTCTATTCAGCGGGTTATGCGCAAAAATCGGGTGTTTACGACTTTGGGTTTGCTTCATATCATAGATGTAAGGCTCACGTACCCACATCCGGTTGAACGGCGTCGTTTCCTTTAAGGGATCTGCCAACGAAAAGTCCAGGCCGGCATGAATCAGCAAAAGCTTATCAAAAGCAACGGCAGTGGGCATTTCTGCGATAAATGAGATTAACGGCGCCATATGTGTGCGGACAGCTTCACGAAGACTCACTCTTTTGGCATCCGGCGCAAAATCCTTGACCATTTGGCGCAACGTTGCTTTGCCGCCATTGATAAACCAAGGATTATCCTTGTCAGCTAGGTAGTCTAAAAGCATCTGATCATGGTTGCCCCGAACTGCAATCGCCTGACTATCCTGAACCTGTTCATGGATCTGAGCCAAAACGCGGCCGCCATATGGATAGCCATCTATGTAGTCACCGAGATAGACCGTCAGCACATGCGGGTACTTTTCCTGCATCAGACGGACTCGATCCATTGTCTTTAGATTGCCATGAATATCCGAAACAACAATCATGGTCATCGCCTACCGCCTCCTCAACATCTTCCTGCGTGAGCGATTATGGTTCGATTAAAATAACCGTTACGTACAGTTTACTTTATTTTTTGGTGATTGTGCGATATTAATAAATGATTAGGGGTGAAAAGATGGATAAACGGCTGATTGTTATGCGTAACTTGAGCCAACATTATGGCAAACAGTATTGGTGGCAACAAAATTCGCTGGAGGATTGGCTGATGATGATTCTGATTCAACGGACCAGCTCCAAGAATGTTGCGCAGGCTGTCCATAACTTGCGGCCATATATGAGCGTTAAGCGACTTTTGGCATTGTCGCAAGCCGAACTTGAAAAACTCGTCCGGCCAGCGGGATTTTATCGACAAAAGGCGCAACGTATTCATGATCTATTAGTATGGTTCGTTGCCCAAGGCGGCAGTTTCACTGAAATTGCCAAAAAACCGACCGATCAGTTGCGGAAAACTTTGCTGGCATTGAACGGCATCGGCAATGAAACTGCTGACGTCATGTTGATGTACACGTTTGGCAAAAAGACGTTCGTTGCCGACACTTATGCGATGCGGCTGTTTAATCGGCTGGGGTTTGGTCCTTACACGAATTATGCGAAAATGCAGGCTGATTTTGCCCCATTGCTGGCCGACATCAGTCTGGATGACGCCCGCGAATGGCATGCGCTGATTGACGAGCACGGGAAGACGCAAGTGCGGCATGCCTATGACGATCACTTTTTACTCCAACCGAATTTAACCGAAGACCAGTGGCCGCCGGAAGCGACCCAGGTCGAACCGCCGCACGATGACCCTGGCAGTGGTAAGTGGCGTCACGCAGAAGAATCATCTAACAAGTAATAGGAGGACGAATGTGATGAATGCAAGTATTGCGGTACAGGTTTTGCCAATGTATTCGGATCAAAAGAAAGTGCTAGATGTTGTTGATGCGGTGATTGCCTATATTCAATCAACAGGTGTCAATTACGAGGTCAGCGCGTTTGAAACGACCATGGAAGGCGATTACGATCAACTGATGGCTATTTTGAAGGAGATCCCTGTGGTCACGGCTAAAGCTGGCGGCACTTCCCAGATGGTGTATGCCAAGATCAATTATTTTCCCGAAGATGCTGGCTTATCGATTGCTGATAAGGTTGATAAATTCAAGCATTAGGCACAGTCAAAGTAGGCATGCAGCCACCAAGCCTGCCCGTAAAAAAAGCGCTAACGGATTTCAGCCAATCACTGGGTATCCGTTAGCGCTTTTTCGTTAGTCACTGAATAATGTCACGATTAGGATCACGCCAATTGATGACCAGAACAAGTACCATCATCAAGACGACCATCATAAAAACACCATGCAGACCAGCGAGAATTGCGGCTGCTGCTTGCGGATTGTGAACGGAAGCAGCGGCTTTGGCACTGATCGCAGCATTGACGGTTTTAAAAGAAAGACCATGCAGATTGGCCCGAATCACCAAAGTCAACACGGCTCCATACACGCCAGTCATCACCGTCTGACCCAGCGAGCGCCCTAGCGTCAAAATACTGGTTGCCGACCCGACGTAACGATCTGGCACAAGATGTTGGCTAAGGACAGTGTTCATGCTAATGACAATCCCCATCACCGTTCCATTAACCATGGCAATCACGTAAAAGGCCCACACCGGAAAATTCGGCGAAGCAACCGTGAGCAGTAAATAGGCGCAAGTCAGAATGAAGACGAGAATTAATGATAAGGTTCGCGGTACCCATCTTTTAATCAAGGGACCGACCAGAAAAGACGATGCCAGCCATAACACGGAACTAGACGTCACCACCAGCCCAGCTGCGGTTGCGCCCAAATGGTACAGCGATTGTAACCAAATCGGGAAGTAAACTTGATAACCGATTAAGACGCCGCTAAGCAATAACGCCGTCAAAATCTGTACAGTAAAGGTAAAGCTCTGAAACATTTGCGGTGCGATTAACGGATCGGTTGCCCGTTGTTCTTGACGAAACAGAAGGTACCCACCCACGCATGCCAGCACTAACAAAAGTGCCGCAAGCCAAGGCTGCTGATCAAGTGCCTGAATACCTAATAACAGGGCGATTAACGTAACAGCTAGCCAAGCAATACCCAGCCGATCAATCGTTAATGAAACATGCTTACGGTTGGGTTCGCGGTACCCGACCTGAATGAGGAAGAAAACCAGCACACCCAGTGGCACGTTTACGAAGAAAACCCAGTGCCACGACAACTGATCAACCAAAAAGCCCCCAATGAGTGGTCCAACCAGAGCAGATAGACCCCACGCTGTATTATTAAGCGCCATCACGTTCGCACGGTGAGCGAAATCGTAATAGTCGGCAATGATGGTAAACGTCAGCGGCATCACCGCTCCAGCGCCAATCCCCTGCAAGGCACGGGCTAAAATAAGCAATAAAATATGCGGTGCCAAGCCGCTTAGCAAGGTCCCGACTGTGAACAGCACCACGCCCCATTGAAAAATGCCGCGGCGGCCGATCGCATCCGCCAATTTTCCGTAAATTGGGGTGGTAATTGCTGTCGTAAGCAGGTAAGCGCTCATGATCCAACTCTGATAAGCCAGCCCATGCAAGTCGCTAATAATTGCAGGTAAAGCAGTCGTCACAATTGTCACTTCAACCGAAGTCATAAACGTTGCAATAAAAACCGCCGCCATTACCAGGCCGCGGCCTTGAGGTTTCGTTGTTGTCGCCATGTTTGCATCCCCTTAATACTTACATTGTACCAATCGAGGTCAAGGTTTTTGGTATTAGATAACGGAGGAAGATGAGACGTCGCGTACATCGCTGCAAGCAAGTAACTATAAAAAGACCGCCTATCAGTTTTCTGGCAGGCGGTTTTCTAACGTTACAGCGCGGGACGGCGTGGATGACGTGGCATGTGTCGATCCACCACGATCGCACCTGCCATTAAAATGACAATCACCGCAGCTGCCAGAAGTTGATCAAACAGGATCAAACTAAGCGCCCCAACCAAGGCAAAGAACAGCAGCAACCAATCAATTTGTGATAGTGACAAAATAATCGCCCCCCAGGAATCAGTTTCAAAAGTCTGTCCAATCATCCTTATCACCGGCGTCTTTGTCAGGTGAGACGTAGACAACAAGTTCGTCACTGAAACGCTTCAGGCAGTAAGCTGTCGCACCGACTACCGCGATGCCCATGAATATTTTCAAAAAATGGTTTTTCATAGATTGCCCTCCTTATCCTGACTTCCGGATTGCCAGAGCTTGATTCACCTTCATTTTACCATCTCTTAGATCGCTGGTAACAACTGTCGTGAAAGTAGGCACTGCTTTTCAGAGTTCAGACAGGAAATTTCGTTTTAAGGCAATTTAAGCAAATTTAAGTCAAAATAAGTGCTTTTTCTAAAATCTGTGTTATACTGAACTCATTAAAACCGAAAGTAGGTATGAGCATGGATACAAAAGTAAAGACTGTTGATTACTCATCCAAGGAATACTTCGACCGAATGACAGAATACTGGCAAGCCGCTAATTATGTGTCGGTTGGTCAGCTTTATTTGAAGGACAATCCGTTGCTGGAACGGCCACTAAAGAGTGAAGATGTGAAGCCGCATCCGATCGGTCACTGGGGCACGATTGCCGGCCAGAACTTTATTTACACGCATTTGAACCGGGTCATTAATAAGTACGACCTCAACATGTTTTATATTGAGGGACCGGGTCATGGCGGTCAGGTGATGGTGTCCAATTCTTATCTGGACGGTTCATATTCAGAAATTTATCCGCGGATTTCACAGGATAAAGAAGGCATGAAGCGCCTGTTTACGCAATTCTCATGGCCAGGTGGCGTGGCGTCACATGCCAGCGCCCAGACACCAGGTTCGATTCATGAAGGCGGCGAGTTAGGCTATGCTTTGAGTCACGCGACCGGGGCAATCCTGGATAACCCTGATGTTATTGCTGCAGTTGTCACCGGTGACGGCGAAACGGAAACCGGCCCATTAGCAGCATCATGGTTCAGCAATACCTTCATCAACCCGATCAGTGACGGCGCGATTTTGCCAATCGTGCATATGAACGGATTCAAGATTTCCAATCCGACCATCCTGTCCCGCAAGTCGGATGAAGATCTGACCAAGTACTTTGAAGGCATGGGTTGGAAGCCATATTTTGTTGAAGGCGACGATCCAACCAAGCTGAATCCGGAAATGGCCAAAGTCATGGATGAAGCGATTGAAACGATCAAGGCGATCCAAAAGCACGCTCGCGAAACCGGCGATACCACTATGCCGCATTGGCCAGTGATTATTTTCCGGTCACCAAAAGGCTGGACTGGCCCTAAGAGTTGGAACGGCGAACCGATTGAAGGCTCATTCCGTGCGCATCAAATTCCAATTCCGGTTGATGCTGAAGACATGGAACATGCGGATTCTTTGGCAGGCTGGTTGAAGTCGTATCAACCGGACAAACTATTTGACGAAAATGGCAAGCTGATTCCGGAATTAGCTGCCTTACCGCCAAAGGGTGACCAACGGATGGCTGCCAACCCGATTACCAATGGCGGCATTGATCCTAAGCCACTGGTTCTGCCGGATTATCGCAAGTATGCATTGGACAATAAAGAACACGGCAAGCAGATCAAGCAGGACATGATCGTTTGGTCGGATTATCTGCGTGATTTGATTAAATTGAATCCGCACAACTTCCGTATTTTTGGCCCTGATGAAACCATGAGTAACCGGCTTTACAGCTTGTTTGAAGTGACCAACCGGCAATGGCTGGAACCAATCAAGGAACCGGCTGACCAATATCTGGCGCCGGCTGGTCGAATCATTGATTCACAGCTATCCGAACATCAAGCAGAAGGCTTCAATGAAGGTTACACGTTGACTGGCCGTCATGGCTTGTTCACCAGTTATGAAGCCTTTCTGCGGGTTGTCGATTCCATGCTTACCCAGCACTTCAAGTGGATTCGCAAGGCCCATGAAGAACCATGGCACAAGGCTTACCCAAGTCTGAATGTGGTATCGACCTCAACCTCATTCCAGCAAGACCACAACGGATACACCCATCAGGATCCGGGTATTTTGACTCACATGGCGGAAAAGAAGCCTGAATATATCCGTGAATATCTGCCAGCTGATGCGAATAGCCTGTTGGCGATCTCACCAAAACTGTTCAGCTCACAAAATACCGTCAATGTGCTGATCACGTCCAAGCAGCCGCGGCCGCAGTTCTACAGTATCGATGAAGCGACCGTTTTGGCCAATGCCGGACTTAAGCGCATTGATTGGGCTTCCAACGATGACGGCGTTGAACCGGATGTCGTGATGGCTGCAGCAGGTACCGAACCGAATATGGAGAGCCTGGCAGCGATCAACTTATTGCATGATGCCTTCCCGGATTTGAAGATTCGTTTCATTAACGTTTTGGATCTTCTTAAGTTACGCAGTCCGGAAATTGATCCGCGTGGTTTAAGCGATGCCGAATTTAACAGTTACTTTACCACTGACAAGCCGATTCTCTTTGCTTATCACGGCTTTGAAGGCTTGATTCGCGACATCTTCTTCACTCGCCAGAATCGCAATGTGCTGATTCATGGTTATCGTGAAGAAGGCGACATTACGACACCGTTTGACATGCGGGTGCTGAACGAACTTGACCGCTTCCACTTAGCCAAGGATGTTATTCAGCATGTGCCAGCCTATGCCGAAAAAGCCGCAGCCTTCATTCAGAAGATGGATGATACGTTGCAATACCACCATGACTTTATCCGTGCAAATGGGGAAGATATCCCTGAAGTGCAGGAGTGGACCTGGAAGCCGATTAAGTAACTAGGTATAAGCGTTGTTTGACGTTAAAAGATGAACATGCTAAAAATCGATCTCGAATTTTGGAGGTCGATTTTTTTATTTTGGTTAGAATTATGCTAAAAGTCAGACATTGTGAATGGCAAAGTTTTGGGGTTAAACTGACATATTGTAACCGAATATGCTATTGATGTGTCAGCATTTATTCGACTGTGGCAGCTTCGAGTCAGACCGATAAGTCATGAAAACGTCAAACAAATGGCAGAAAATTGTGTAATATCTGTAAAAAATCGCTTTACTTTCCCTAAAATCTAATATACCCTTAATGCAATATCATTTTGGGGGTGAGTGGATGAAAGTTAAGCGATTAGTTGCAGGAGCCATGATCTTTGCTTCAGCTGTTCTTTTGGCTGCGTGTGGCAGCAAGAGTAGCAGCTCAGACACTTTTAATCGAATGGAGAAAGACGTTATCTCTACGATGGACAATGCCCATATTACGGATGTTGTCAGTGGGCAGGCGGCAGTCGATACCGGCGATGGTTTGTACCGGTACAAGGGTAAGAAACTTCAGGCTGCGGTTGCGACCAAAGTGGTGAAGCCGACTAACAACGGTCTGACGTATACGTTTAATTTACGTAAGACCAAGTGGAGTAACGGCGATCCGGTGACAGCCAAGGACTTTGTGTTTGCTTGGCGACGGGCGACCGATCCTAAGACCAAGTCGGAATATGCCTATCTGTTCTCAGGCATTAAAAACGCCGATGACATCACGGCTGGCAAAAAAGCACCTTCAACGCTTGGCGTCAAAGCGGAAGGTAATTACAAGCTCGTTGTCACCTTGGAGCATCCTGTGCCTTACTTCGGCACGATGATGGTCAACCCGGTCTTCTTCCCCTTGAATCAAAAGACAGTCGAAAAGTATGGCAAGAAGTTCGGGACCCAAAGCAAGTATCTGGTTTTCAACGGGCCATTCAAGTTAACCAACTGGAACGGTACCGGCAATTCATGGGATGAAGTGAAGAACGATTCTTACTGGAATGCCAAACAAGTTAAGTTAAAGAAGATTCACGTGCAGGTGGTTAAGGATTCCAACACCGCGGCTAACCTTTACTCAACCAAGAAGCTTGACGATGCTGTTTTGACCGGTGAAATTGCCAAGCAGCATAAGAAGGATAAGGATTATGTCGGCGATAAACAAGGCCGTACCACTTACTTGGATATGAACGAGGAAAAGGTTCCTGATTTCAAGAACGTGAAATTGCGTCAGGCGGTTTCCATGGCCATTAATCGTAAAGAGTTGGCAGATAAAGTGATCGGTGATGGCTCATTCGGTATCCCGACGATCACGCCGGAAAACTCAGGCAGCAATCCGAAGACCGGTGAAGACTTTGCCAAGGCTGCAGCTAAAGAATCCGCAACCGTTCAGAAGTATGATCTCAAACAAGCCAAGAAGCTATGGGCTGAAGGCTTGAAAGAAGTCGGTAAAACCGGTGAACAAGTCACACTGACGACAGATGACACAGATGTTGCCAAGAAGACTGGCGAATACCTGCAATCAGCTTTGGAACAATTGCCAGGTATGAAGGTCTCGATTTCTTCCGTTCCGTTCAAGACCCGAATCCAACGCTCACTGGATGGCAGCGCACAGTTCATCCTCTCCGGCTGGCAAGGCGACTTCCCGGATCCGATTTCCTTCCTGGATCTTTACTCAACCGGGAACACCTATAACTTCAGCCACTGGTCCAACAAGCAGTATGATGACCTGCTCAAGGCTTCCAAGACGACTGATGCGAACAATGAGACCAAGCGCTATGATGATCTCCTGAAGGCGCAGGTCATGCTTTCCAAAGAAGCTCCTGTTGCAACACTGTATCAAACCGTCCAAGGACACTTACGCAATCCGAAGCTGAAAGGCGAAACCTTCAGTCCGGCCAACATGTATAACTTTGTTGGGGCGTATATGACGAAGTAGTTTCAACATTTTTGATCAAAACGTTTCCGTTTGTGGTTAATAGCCGTAAACAGGAACGTTTTGTTTGTGTTTGTTAACATTGATGGCCACAGAAGAAGGTGATAGTTTGGTTCAAGAAAAGGACGATCTTCGGTTTCAACTAAACCCCCATGCCAAGTATGATGTCCGGGCTGCGGTTTTATTAATTCACGACGATCAGATTTTGGTGACGCTTGAAGCGACGAGCGGTTTTGCGATTGTCCCCGGTGGTGCCGTGAAATTTGGCGAGACAGTTGCAGAGGCTGCTGTTCGCGAAGTTTATGAGGAGTTGCGGCTGAAAGATGTGCAACCGTCTCTGGTGGGTGTACTTGAATCATTTTGGGAACAACCAGAGCAAACTTATCAGCAGTTAATTCTGGTGCATCGACTTGAATTGTCGTCAATACAGGCTGATGCCATTGTTTGGCAGGGAGGTTTACAGGGCCAGTGGCTGTCATTCTCAGAGGCGTCTAAGCGATTGCGACCGCGTGCTTTGGCTCAGTTTCTGCGTTCCGGTGAGACGTTTTTGCATCTGGTTGACCATCATGGAGAATGACACTGTGTCACTGTTCTTGTGGAATATGCTTCACCGGCCAGCTTTATAAGCAGCATCAATTATAAAATATCTAATTAGAGGTACTTACTTTGCCTTTACCTGCTAACCTTGATACGCTAAAGGTAGGCTACAGCCGGAAGGGAGTTGCATTTTTATGGATATAACGACTAGACCGACTTTGCAGCAGTTTTTAGCAGACACGAAGCAAGGCCCTTATGTATCACTGTATCTATCTTGGCCGGACAACACACCGGTTGAGGAGTTGCGGATTCGGTTCAAGAATATGATGAAACATGTCAAAGCGGTGATGGGCGAAACCTATCCGAAGACGGATTTTGCGCCGTATGCTGTTGAGCTTGAACCGTATGAGCAGGATCCGATGTTTTGGCAGGCGTGCGAGACGAATGGCATTGGTGTGCTGACAAATGGTGCGCAGACGTATGTGACCCCAATGTATGAAAACGTTGATGAAGTGGCCATGGTGACCGAGTTGCCGCAAATTCTGCCATTGGTGCTGGATGAAGCCACGGCGACGGATTTTGATATTCTGGCGCTTAACGCCGATAGTATCAAGCTTTACCATAACCGTGGCCATCAGGTGAAAGCAGTGACTCTGCCAGATGACGCGCCTCAGACATTGACGGGGACGCTGGGCACCGAAATTCGTGGCGGCGAGTTGAACAGCGTGCCTCAAGGTGGCGGCCATGTGACGTACCACGGCCATAATGACAAGTCCGCAGAAAAGGCCAGCGATCAACGCCGCTTTTATCAGGCAGTTGATCAGTATTTGGTCGCGCATTATAGCAATCCGAACAAAATGCCACTGGCACTGATGGGGTTGGCCGAAAATGTGGCGGTTTTTCGGGAAATTTCCAAGAACCATCATTTGTTGCCGAAGCTTGCAGTGATGAAAAGTCCGGCAACACTTGATTTTGTCGAATTGGACGATCTGCTGGCACCAATCCGCGAAACACTACGCGATCGGCGACGTCAGCGCTTTGCGGCGATCATCGAAAAAGCCCGCAGCAATGACAGCTACACTGAAGAACTGACCACCATTGTCACGGCAGCATTGCGTGGCCAACTTGCCATGTTGTTTGTTCAAGCGGGCGCCCGGATTCATGCCCGGCTTGATGGCGAGCAAATCGAGCATGAATCCAAGGTTGCTCAGCATGCCAACTTGTTAAACACATTGGCAGATATCGTGTTAGGCCGTGGCGGGCAGGTCGTGGTATTGCCAGAGGAACAACTACCGGCTAAAGTCGGGGCAATAATGCGTTACGCTTGAGTTTGTTTCGGGAGATATTATCGACAGTTGTTAAAAAGGCAAGTGAATCCTTGTAATTATGGGATTTACCTGCCTTTTGATTGTTTATAGATAGCTAGCTTAGGGTGCTTTTCAAGTGGTGACCGTCGTTTTCGCCTGTATTCACGAACCTGCGCCACCCAAAACAGCTTTCACAATCTGCTCCGCGGTTTTCAAACTCACATCATTGACAAGCGGTCGCGGGCTAGCGGTAGTGAGCCAGTGGACGCCTTCCGTTGGTACGCCCCAGAAGAAGAGACCAGCTTGCGGTTGCTCATTGGCGTCAAGCAGCTGTTGAGTTCGGCGGTCGACGGCAATGGCGCCTGACTGGAAACGTTTATCGGCATTGAGTTGCAGTTCATAAGGATGCGCATAGCCGTCATGCAACAATTGCTGTACCAGCGGATCCTGTGCAGTTGGTGCATTGACGGCCGGCACCCGCGCTTCTAGTAAAGTTTTGGCTTGAAGCGAGAACTTTGGATCACTTGGCGTTTTCAAAAGGAACTGGCCGTCGATACCTTTAATTTGCATGCCCGGTGGTAAAATCGTGACGATACCTGCACCGATTAACGCCTGCAATTGGTCGATCCGTATAGCAGGCGGGCCGATTGAAAGAAAGTCATTCAGCGAGTTGAACCAGCGCAAAAAGAAGTCGAGATACTGATCCTGACTAAAGAGGCCGCGTTCGACAAATTGGCGAATGGGATCGCGCATGTCACGTAAGACTTCCAGTGCACTAGTTAGCGGGCCAGTTTTCGTGCCACGCATCGCCTCGCGGGCATCTTGCCGGAGATAATGGCGCATGAAATCTTGGTATGGCTGGCCACTGGGATGTGTTTTGGTTGGATCGGCGAGTGCATCCCAATCGAGGCGATCCTTGGCGGCGATGGGCAAAGCACCTAGAGTGGCAACCGGATCAGCAAGAAAGTTGCGTTCAAACGCTGCCTCGTCTATGTCAGGGTAACGCTGCGGCAACAAAAGCCGATAATAAATCAACTCGGCTTCGTGTTTTAGGGCATCCCAGAACGTCTGCCCGCTGACCTCGCCGCGCGCTTGCCAGGCATTGATTTGCTCAGGCGTCAAAAATTGCGGCGCCCATTCCTCGCCCGGTCCTTTTTGATTGTGGCCCTTAGCGCGATATGGAAAACCGCGCCGCGACCCAGCGAAGATGTGCGGCTCGCGACCACTCGGATGATAGGCGAGCAAGCCATCTGCTGTTTTCTGGAACCGCCCGCCGCGACCTTCTGTTAACCGACTCACTAAATCAAAGAAACTCAAGCCGAGTCCCCGAACGATGACCGGAGCTTGAGGTTCGATGTTACTGAGGTCGCCTTCTTCCGGGAAGCCAGGCTCCAGATAAAATAGTTTGTGCGCTTTGGCATAGTCGTGTAAGGCTTTTTGATCACGCGTTAATGAGTTTTTGAGATTTCCCAGTGCCATGACAACTTGCTCAGTTTGCCAGCTTTCCTGATCGGTTGTGATGGTAAATCCGGGATCTTTTTGATCTAAACGGGTCACCGTTTGTTGTTTGTAAGTGATGGTATTTTGGCCGGCGTGCGCTTTTAGCCGATCATAGAACCACTGCTGATAGACGCCGTAAAGTGCGCGGGAGGCGTAACTGTTGGGGCCGAGACTTGCAGCTTGGCGCAGGAGGATCGCCCGATTATCAAATTCAGAGTGTGCGTCCAGATAACCTGCCGCTACCGTGAGTGCCCAAGTGCTTAAGTCAGGTCCGGCAATAAATGGCCCAACATCAGTGACGCTCTGATCTGTAAATAAGGTGATTTGCGAAGCGGCGGTATTCATAATTAAATTAGGATCCTGATCGATTTTCCATACCCGACCGCCGATTGGATAAGGATCAACCAGTACGATGTTAAGCCGGCGCTTGGGGTAGCGGGTCGGTTGCCAACTAAGAAGCCGACTTAAAAGCAACAAGCCACGCGGTCCGGCACCGATAAGTGTGATGTGCATATTAAACTCCCTTTATGAATTGATCGATGAAGAAGTAACATAGCTATTATACTTGGAAGCGTCCCAAAGCCGTTAGCGACTTGCTTTAGGTTTCGTCCTTTTCGTGTCATAATGTTTGTATTAATAATCTAGAAGGGCAGGCAGATGCTGATGAAAGTTGTCGTTGTGGGCTGTACGCATGCAGGAACTGCGGCAGTGCGCGAACTTTTAACGAGACATCCGGAAACGGAAGTGGATATTTTTGAACGTCGCGAAGACATCTCATTTCTTTCTTGTGGCATTGCTTTGTACCTTGAAGGAACAGTTGGACGGCTGGAAGATATGTTTTATGCTACCCCTGCTTCGCTTGAAGCGCTTGGAACCAAGGTGCACGTCCATTTGAATCATGATGTTTTATCGATTGATGCGGCTGATCATCGGATCGTGGCCGAGGATCTGGCGACCGGCCAGCAGCAACATTATCAGTACGACAAGCTCATTATGACGACGGGCAGTTATCCGGTGATCCCGCCGATTTCCGGTGTCAGTATTCCGCGCGTCTTGATGTGCAAAAGTTATGATGATGCTCGCAAGATCAAAGAGAGTGCCAAAGATGCCGGCAAAATTGCTATTGTTGGCGGAGGGTATATCGGCGTTGAACTGGCGGAGGCATATAGCCGCAACCACAAACAGGTCATTTTGATAAATGGCGTGTCGCCGTTGTTGAGCCACTATGTTGACTTGCCACTCAGCAGGGAAATTGCCGCTGTGTTGACGAAGCATGGTGTTGAGCTCAAGACCAACACGATTGCCAGACATTTTGACAGTGATGAAAAGCATGTCTTCATTCAAACAGATCAAGGCGAAATTCAGGCCGATTTGGCGGTGGTCTGTGTCGGTTTTCGTCCGATGACCGAATTGCTGGTCGGACAGGTTAAGATGAATCCGGATGGTGCGATTCATGTGAATGATTATATGCAAACCAGCAATCCGGATATTTATGCTGCTGGTGATGCCGTTGCCGTTCATTTCAACCCAACTGGTAAAGATGCCTATGCGCCCTTAGCGACGAACGCCATTCGTCAAGGAAAAATGGCCGGTGCCAATATTTTTGGCCAGAATATCAAATATATGGGCACACAGGCGACCAGTGCGTTAAAATTGTATGATCATAGTCTGGCGGTTACCGGACTCACACTTGCCCACGCCAAGCGCAATCATCTGCCGGCAGCCAGTGTGACCATGACAGATGATTTTCGGCCGCCATTCATGCCGCATACGGTCAAGATTACGATGGTACTCGTCTATGATACCCGTGACCGCCGGATTCTGGGGGCGCAGTTTTATAGTCAATATGACATTACCAATGCAGCGAATCTGATTTCAGTCATGATTCAGAATCACAATACGATTGATCAGCTGGCTTATGTCGATATGTTGTTTAATCCGAATTATGATAAACCATGGCATTATCTCAATTTAATAGGTCAGTTAGCAGTGATGCAGGCAGATAACGCAAAGTTGTAGGGGGAAAATTATGAACGCGTGGAATCTTATCGGACTGTTAGCTTGGGCGATCTTAATTGCCTACTTCATCTTCATCGTCTGGCACATTCGCCGGCGACATATTAAAGCGATCGTC
Organism: Lacticaseibacillus chiayiensis; assembly: GCF_004123795.1. GTDB lineage: Bacteria > Bacillota > Bacilli > Lactobacillales > Lactobacillaceae > Lacticaseibacillus > Lacticaseibacillus chiayiensis. Next base: position 44,014 of record NZ_MSSM01000015.1, read on the forward strand.
AAATCTGGTCGCCAAGTGTCAGTCTCCGTTGTGCTGATTGATCTTGCGGAAGTAGTCGTGCTATTTCTGGCGACGGCTGGATTAGTATGGGCAAGTTGGTTGCGTCCTATCAATTATCGCGATAGTCACGCCGTCACCATCAGTCATAGCGCTCAACCGCTGATTTTACAAACCGGCGACGAGCATTCCTACTACGTTCGTGTCCACACAGGTAACGGTAAAAATCCGATCCTGTACTACACTTACTGGACGGAAGGCGCGAAGTATGAAAACAACAGTCATAACGCGGAAGTCAGCTCAGGCGCTCAGCCTCTAACACCACGAGCTGCTGCCTATCCGTGGTCGAAAAAGTATTTGAAGCGACTTGACCAAACTGCGGACCGAGCCTATGTGGCAACAGTGACGGCACGTTACCAACCGGGATTCTTGAACGGCTTGGGTATGCACGTGGGTCACATCGCAGATCGCTTCTCGATTCTGCGGGTTCCAAATGAGACGTTTGTCGAAATTGATCCGGTTGAGGATTGATGCGGCGAGAAACCATTAAATCGTTTGACGCGAGTAAATGCGTCAAGCGATTTTTTGTCTTTTAAATTGGCTTGACTAAAAATCGACTAAACATGGTGCTTAAGTGAATGGCCTAGCCGCCTTTACATGGTATGATGAAGCCATTCACAACACGGCCAAAAGAAAGAGGTGATGGGAATGCGGCGGAACTGGTGGCTCGTGCCATTTTTATTGCTGTTGGGATTCGGCTTTGCAACACTGCAGTCGGTTCAGGCGGCTTCTGGTAAATGGTATCGCGATCAAGGCGCCATGATGGGACCGGAAAGTCGCAAGGTTTTGCAACAGCTCAATAATCAGACTTTTGCTAAGGTTAAAGGCCATCCGCAAATAGCAGTCATGACGGTGGCATCGTTGCATGATGATGACATTGAAGATTATGCCAATGACCAATTTGCCAAAGCCGGCATTGGCAAAAAAGATTGGGAAAACGGGCTATTGCTAGTGCTTTCTCGCAATGATCACAAGTATTGGCTAGAAGTCGGTTATGGTCTAGAAGACGTCGTACCAGATGGCAGCGCCGATGAGATTGTAACGGACAGCGTTAAAAAACAGCTCAAGGCCGAAAATTATGATCGCGCCATTGCCATGCTTTTGACCAATATCGGCAAGCGTGTTGTCGCCAAGCAAAGCGCGATTACGACGCCAACCCAAATCAAGGCTAAACGAGCACAAGATGCGGCAGTCAAGCAGGCACTTGTGGTTGCAGCGTTGGTTTTAGGCGGATTAATGGTGGTTTTCTTCTTGGTGCGTGCGGCCATGAATGCGCGGTTGCATGACGCGATGAGCGACCCTGGTGCGATGGCAGCTTTGCCGATTTATGCAGTAGTGACGGCTACGGGCATGAAGCTGCGTGTCGATGCTGCTTCCTTGCCGTTATTCCGTTTTGCCTGGTCCCATGACAAATTACGCGGGATCGGTATGGCTGGGCTGGTGCGAAGACGGTTTGAATCCTTGGCGCGAGAAATTCGGTTCATGGCTCCGCATCCATACTGGTATTACAACGATCTTCATAACGCACTCCGGCAATTGTCAGATCATGACATTGTGAACGCCCCGACTGTGACAGCGCTGGCTGAGTTGCTGACACCGGCATTACAGGATCGGTTAACAGCTGGGCAGCCATACGAAAAAGCCTACGCGACTTGGCTTAGTGAGCAAAAGCATATCACCAGCCAGGAAGCTGCCACGGTATGGACTGAATTTCTTAAAAACGTGAAGCCGACCGATCAGTTTTCGGAAAAAACACTGGCGGCGACACTTTCAGTGATTCTTTTTCATGTCCGTCACCCAGACAAGGATCAGCATCTGAATCAAGACGATCTGCCACTGTGGGTGATGAGCGACTTTGGTTCCGGCTCCAGTAGCGATGGTGGTAGCGGGGGCTCAGATAATTTTGGCAGCGGATTCGGCGGTGGTTCCAGTGGTGGCGGCGGTTTTGGCGGCAGTTGGTGACGTCCGAGTCATTGACCACTTTTTGAAAATGGCTTGAAAACCACATGCCACGTGGGCTAACATTAAAAAATACAAACAAATTGATGTGCGGTTTTAGCTGTCAGAGTTAACTACATGAAAACGGGGCTGGATAGATGGAGCAAATACTTTTGTTGATGGGAACCGGCTTGTTTGGCGGCATTCTTGGTGCAGTGCTTGGCGTTGGTGGCGGTATGATTATTACGCCGATTCTAACAATGCTCATGGGATTACCGATCCAGTACGCGATTGGTGCCAGTATCGTATCCGTGATTGCAACCAGTTCAGGGGCGACAATTGCTTACTTGAAAGATGAAATGCTGAACTTACGTGTGGCCATGTTTTTGGAGATTGCAACTACGGTCGGCGCGGTTCTCGGTGCGATTGTGACGGGACTTGTGAACAGCAAAGTGCTGTATATTTTATTCGGCGCGTTGCTGATTTTCTCGGCGTTCAATATGATTCGTAAAATGCGGATGAAAGAGGACCAGTTGCGGCAGACAACACCAGATAAGATTGCCGAAAAGTTACGGTTGAACGGGACTTTTTTTGACAAGGCGACTGGCAAGGAAGTTAGTTATACGGTGACCAATGTACCAGGCGGCTTTGCAATGATGTTTGGCGCCGGTATTGCCTCCGGACTGTTAGGAATCGGTAGTGGGGCGTTTAAGGTGATCGCGATGGATACGATCATGCACATGCCATTGAAGCCTTCCAGTGCGACCAGCAACCTCATGATGGGGGTCACCGCGGCTGCCAGTGCAACGGTGTATTATTTTGGCGGGCAACTGCAGCCGCAAATTGCTGCGCCACTGGCCATCGGGATCCTCATTGGTGCGACAGTCGGTTCCCGGGTGATGCAGATTTTGCCGACCAAGGTTTTGCGCATGATCTTCATTCCGGTTATTGGCTATATGGGCATTCAAATGGCGCTTAAAGGATTTGGGGTGTCGATCTGATGGATAAGAAACTCAAAACCGAAATTAATGATGTCGAAATTATGATCGGCAAGGTCATGCAGATTGGTGTCATTTTGGCGGCGTTGGTCATTGTTTTTGGGTTAATTTTGCTCATTGCGACCGGGTCGACAGGGTATCCGGCAGGTGTTCACCCGACGCGGGTTGGCGCTATTTTGAGTGGAACTTTCGCTTTAAAACCTTACGCCGTGTTGATGACAGGCATCTTTTTGCTTATTTTGACACCGGTTTTGCGGGTCGTGGTTTCGATTTATGCGTTCGCCGTGGAACATGACCACCTGTACGTGTGGATTACGACCGCTGTGCTGATTATTTTGATCGGTGCGATGACGATTGGGTATTTGGGCAATCGGTAGGCTGGTGAATCAATAAAAAGAGGACTTTCAAATTGCAGACATGCGTGCCTGTGATTCGGAAGTCCTCTTTTCGTGCGGCAACTTACTTGCCATTCGGTTTGTGTTCCATATAATCCTTCAGCGTGGCGACGACGGAAGAATCCGGCATCTCACGCATAGATTTGATGTTGTGAATATGTTCCACTGATACATGGCTGTTAAGCGCCATCTCCGTGTCCGTTAGATGATTTTTGCGCTGGAAATCGATAATTTCCCGTGAAAATGCACTGATTTGATCTTTTTCAGCCAAAACGATTCCTCCTCGTGAGCCTTTACTAACAGTATAACGATTTTTGTCAAGGTGCGCACGTATGACATTTAATCGTAACTTTGTCGCGATTCAGTAGCGAAAAGGATAGGTTGCAAAGATGGCATACAAGGCGATATTCGAAAAATGGTCATGGGATAAACTTAAAGATTGCAATAGCGAACAAATGTTTGTATAATGAAGATGTACCAAAAGAGAGCGTCAAAACTGCCAACATCCCGATGATAAAACAGTTGATTTGGTGAGGCTTAGACAAGGTTGCCAGTCGCTCGATGATGTGAGAAGTATTGCCTTGATTTGAAAGGTAAGGTGAGCTTATGGAACATTATGCTTACTTGCAAGACTTAGCCGCTAGTCAAAGTGACCGTGATTTGCGTGTGCGGATTTGGGACAATAAGAATATCATCATTCGGCGAAACCAGAGCCAGCATCAAGGTTTGGCAACCCAAGTCTGGGATGCCTGGTTGCGTCAGGAATTGCGACGCTTTAACGGATTTGAGCCGATTATTGAAGTGGATGACTTTTCGGGTCATCAGGAAATCAAGTTTTTTAAAGAGAATGAACTGGCCGATGCCGTTCACTTTATTCTGCAGGGTGAAGGAACGATTGAAACAGCCAGTTGAGGGGGTTGTTGAGTCGCAGTGTCAGTGATACTGCGACTTTTTGAGTACTCACAGCCAAACAGTGCACCTCACCAATTATGTAAGCTTTTACAACCCCGCAGTTATCAGTATACTGGACTTAATGAGGTGAGGACGATGAAGGCGATTATTTTATATGCGTCAATCACGGGCAATGCTAAGGGAATGGCTCGGATTGAGCAGCAGTTTTTTGAACATTATGGGTGGGATGTCACGCTTGGCGAAATGATTCAGACAGATCCGAGCAAGATTAAAGATTATGACGTGTTGGTTTTGGCGACCTATACTTGGACTGGTGGCGTCATTCCGGAAGAAACGCAGGATTTTTATGAGGATCTAAGCAATCTCGACTTCTCTGAGAAGCCGCTGGTTTTTGGCGTGCTCGGCACCGGTGATCCATATTACGGCAAGGATTACAATACGGCACCGGAGTTGTTTGAAGCGGTTTTGCGGGCGAGCGGAGCGGTTCAGGGGGCAGCGCCGGTCAAAATCGCGCTGAATGTTAAGCAAGAAGAAATACCCCAATTTGCGACGTTCACGCAGAGCCTTATCAAGCAAGCAGAAGCAGTTCAAAGTGAGAAGTAACCTAAAGTGGCGTGGTATACTAAAGCCAGAAAGTGCTCCCCAGCGCAGAAGCCTGTATGTAAGGACCTTGGTCGCAATGGCCAAGCCCGGGCTATCACGCCCCAGGCCACTTACACTCCGGCTTCTAACCGCGCTGGCTCGCGCTCACCATAACGCGCTCCCCAGCGCAGAAGCCTGCATGTAAGGACCTTGGTCGCAATGGCCAAGCCCGGGCCATCACGCCCCAAGGCCACTTACACTCCGGCTTCTAACCGTGCTGGCTCGCGCTCACCAGAAAGTGAGGGGTCTTCATGAGTGAGGAAATTGTTTTCTTCAATCCCGGCGATGCAGTTGCCAATGATTATGACTTTGCCGCTGCTCGACGTAGCGCACAAATCTATAAGGCACAACACGTCGTTGATGAAGGATTGGTTGTTGCAAAGGATAAAGGCGGCAAATACTCGGTTTTCTATGAAGCGGCTGGCACGCCTGACGCAAAGGCAAAGGGTGACTATAAGAATGTTGGCAAGTATACGATTCTGGCTCACCTATGACGAAGACAACCTGGTATCGTGTCGCATTGGTGGCAATTGCCATTGTTCTCATTGCGGTTATTTATGACTTCATGCAACAACATCAAATTGCGAATCCGTTTTTGGTAGGCGGCTTGGGCTTAACTCTCGGCGTTGTTCTCGCGATGCTTTTAGCCAGTTTCTGGCAACCACATAATTCGCAAAAGCACTAAATGATTGAAACGATGATTGTTCAAAAATAAAACGCCAGACAACCTGAAGCCAATCACTTGGCGATTGCGGTTGCTTGACGTTTTTAATTATGGTGAGCGATTGGTTAACCATTAACAACATATTGCGGCTGTTTGCCGTTCAAAACAGCGAGTGTATTGTCCGTTACGATTTTGGCCATGGCATCACGTGCCTCGACTGTTGCGTTGCCGATGTGCGGCGTTAACACAACGTTGTCGAGAGCTTTGAGTCCTGAACTGACATGCGGTTCAGCTTCATAGACGTCTAAAGCAGCACCAGCCAGACGGTGAGCCGTCAGCTGCTCAAGCAAGGCGGTTTCATCAATCAAAGGACCACGTGCCGCGTTGATGAGATAAGCACTTGGCTTCATCGTTGCCAGTGCTTGGGCATTGAGTAAATGGTGAGTGGCCGGAACCAGCGGCAAATGAAGCGTGACGATATCACTTTGCTTCAACAATGTGGTCTGATCCGTAAAGGTCGCTCCTAGTGCCTGTTCAGCCTCGCGCTTCAGGCGGTGATGCTGCGTGTATAGAATTTTGGCATCAAATGCGTGCACGCGTTTGGCGACGGCCTGGCCGATTTGTCCCATGCCGATGATGCCGACTGTTTTGCCGGCAAGTTCGTGGCCTAAGAAGAACGTCGGTGCCCAGCCAGAAAAACCGGGACCGCGCATTAAGCGATCGCCTTCTGTGACTCGATGTAAAACTGCCAGCATCAAGGCTAGTGTCACCTCGGCTGTTGACGTGGTTGAAACTTTTGGTGTGTTCGTCACCAGAACGCCCTGAGCCTTGGCAGCGGTGACGTCAATGTTATTGAAGCCGGCACCGTAATTTGCAACGAGTTTCAGATGTGGCGCTTTTGCGAGTGTTGCTGCTGTGACAGGCGTTGAAAGCGCCGTAATGAGAACTTCAGTGTTAGCTAAATGACTTTGGAGCTCATCTTCAGTAATGAGTCCCTTACCGTTGTACGTGTCAAAATCCACTCCGGCTTTTTGCAATGCCGCGTTGGCGGACTTAGGCAAAGCTGCTGAAACATAAACCTGTGGCATCGATATTGCCTCCCTTAGGTCAAACCGAACCTACGACAAAATTCATTTATTACTTACCCTAAGTGTAATACAGGTTCCGCCAAATGAATAAAATCGCGACCATCTTTTCCAAGCACCGAAGATGACATAGGACGCCATTAAGGTTCAAAAAGAAACAAGAACTGACGTGCACGATCAATTTGTGTTACACTCATAATGGTAACAAAAAGTAAGCAAAGGGGATTGATCGTTGATGGCAACTTTAACGCAAGAAATGAAAGATATGATCGGTGCACAGCTTAACTACTTGGCAACCGCTGATGAACACGGCAATCCGCAAGTCGGCCCCAAAGGCACGATGCGGGTTTTGGATGATCATCACTTGATTTACAACGAAGAAACCGGTAAACAGGCGTGGCATAACCTGCAGTACTCCAAAAAGGCCGCAGTTGCTTCGGTTGATTACAAAGCTTTGAAGGGTTTTCGTTTTGAAGGTACAGTTGAGTTCCATCATGATGACAAGATTTTTGAAGATGCCCAGGCGTTTGCCAAGGAGCGTCACTTACCGGCAGCCATCAGTGCTGTGGTCATCAATGTGGAGCGCATTTATAAGCTTGATGCCGGCCCGAATGCTGGCGATTTGATTGAAGGCTAATGGTCGAACCATTACCACATGTTGAGTGTGGCTTAGATCCAAAGGTTTTCAGTCGCCCCGTTAATCTTTTTAATTAACGGATTAATATTCCCGTCGTTGTGTAAATCGCATAACGACGGGATTTTTTGTGGTTTAAATTAAATACTAATTGTTATTATTAGCATATTTATTGCGAATGCTCAGTCCGTTTCGTTAAGCTTAAGATAGTTCAAAAGTTGTTAGTCGTCACGCGCTCCCCGGCGCAGAAACCTGCGTGTAAGGACCTTGGTCGCAATGGCCTAAGCCCGGGTCATCACGCCCAAGGCCACTTACACTCCGGTTTCTAACCGCGCCGGCTCGCGCTCACAAAACAGAAAGGGTGAGAACCATGATGCATTTAATTTGGACACTGATTATCGGTGCCGTGATTGGCTGTATTGGACAGCTGATCGTTGATCGAGACATGCCGCTTGGCTGGCTTGGCAATATTATCGGCGGGCTTATCGGTGCATGGCTCGGCACGGCATTACTTGGCAACTGGGGGCCGTCGCTGGCTGGCATGGCCTTAATTCCGGCAATTATCGGCGCGGTGATTGTTGTCTTCCTTGTTTCCTTGCTGCTAGGTACGACACGGCGCAAGGCATAGGGGGCAGTAAAAGATGAAACCGATAACGAAAGGATTGTTTGGCTTCGTTGCCATTTGCGGTTTGTTGCAGAGCGCGGGTTTGGCGCTATTACTTTGGCCCAATCGTGAATTTACCCAGTTCTATTTGCAACAGGCAGTGTGGATGCGGCCAGTCATGATCGGTTTGACCGGACTAGTGATGCTTGTTTTTCTGATCATGCTGCTGGTAGCCATTTTCCGGCGCTCGACAGCCAACGCCTTGATACTGGCTGGCGATGACGGCGATTTGACACTTGATAAAAGTGCCATTGAAAATACGGTGGCCAAAGCCATTGTCGCTCGTCATTTTGCCAAATCAGTGGACGTGGACGTCAGCATTAGAAAGAAGCAAGTGGCTCGCATGCGAATCGCCGCCTTTTCCGGGAATGGTAAAGAGCTGAAACAAGAGGCGAAGCAGATTGAAGAAACTGCGCGCCAGAAGCTGCAGGAATGTCTGGGCGTTCCCGTCAAACATGTGCGGGTACAGCTGCTTCCGGCAACGAAGGTCAAGGCCAAAACTGCCCGGGTCATTTGATGTCGCGGATGGATGAAGGTTGATTGCCGGTCAATCCGGGTGCGCACCTAAGCATCGTTGGCATCAGCGTTCATCAGCTACGAAAGGGTGATAACAGCATGCAGCAAGGAACAATCGGAGCTGTGATTGGCGTCATTCTTGCCTTTGCCTGGATGCGTTTCGGGTTCATGGGCATGATGCTTGTCGTGATTTTTGGCGGATTAGGCTGGCTCATTGAGCGTTATCTTGTTCCTAACTGGGGCAACCTCATGAGCTGGCTAACGTCTGGCAAAGATGCATTTAGTAAAGGAAAGTAGGTGAGTTGATGGATGCAGTAGCACCGCCAAAACCCGTACCGGCACCAAAAGCAGACCAGCACGAGACGTTGATGGCGAATAGTCGGGTGACGTTTGAAGATAAAGTCATCGAAAAAATTGCCGCGATTTGTGCCCAGAATGTCGATGGCATTTTGGGGATGGATGGTTCCGTGATGGATAATCTGACTGAAACTTTTTCCAGCGGTGAGAACATTACCAAAGGCATCTCGGCGGAAGTCGGGGAAAAGCAGGTTGCGATCGATATGGACGTTTTCCTGGAATTCGACAGCAACGCCCAGACTATTTTCAAACAGCTGTGCGAAAGGATCAGCGCACAAATCGAGCGCATGACCGGCCTACAGTTAATTGAATTGAACATGCATGTCAAAGACGTGTTGACCAAACGCGAATGGCAAAAACGTTAAATCACGAAACGACCTCAAAAAAAGGAGCGATTAAGATGGATAACAACAAACAAAACGGCATCAAGAAGGAACTTAAATTTGACGACGCGGTGATTGCTAAAATCGTCGGGATCACCTGCAATGAAGTCGAAGGCGTCTACTCGCTTGAAGGCGGCATGATGGCGAATATCACTGATATGTTCACCAAAGATGAAGATCCGACAAAAGGTGTCAGCGTTGATTTAAGTGATGACAAAGATGTTTCCGTATCGCTTGATGCCACGGTTCGCTATGGTGAAAACGTACCGGACATCTTCAACAAAGTCACCATGGCTGTGGCCAAAAATGTGCGGCAAATGACCGGCTTGAATGTCACTGAAGTCAAGATGACGGTCAAAGACATGCTGACAAGAGAAGAAATCGCCCGCAATGAGGCAAAAGATAAAGAGAAGGACAACGAAAGAGAAGGACAACGAAAAAGAGATGCAACCAGCCTAAGAGCGTGAACTGGCGCGGTTAGAAGTCGGAGTGTAAGTGGCCTCAGGCGTGATGGCCCGACCTTGGCCATTGCGCCTGAGGTTCTTACACGCAGACTTCTGGCCCAGTGAACGCATTTCAACACAAAAGGGATAACCCCAGCCAACGGGGCTATCCCTTTTTAGCTACTCTCATTGCATTTGGCCAACTGGACAACGCTCAAAAAATTGTCCGCCATAAAATAATCGCTGTTTTAAATAGTCGCGAACCTTAATTAATTGACCTTCCCACGGATAACCTTTAGAATTTTCATCATTATGGATAAGGAGGAACAGCATGGAATATTTGAAATTACTCGGCATTGTGATCATTGTTGTCGGCTTTGCTTTGAAGTGGGATACCACAGCGGTTGTGGTGCTGGCCGCGATTGTAACGGCTGTCTTCTCCGGCATGAGCATTCCGGACTTATTGACGACATTGGGCCAGAGTTTCGTTGACAATCGAATGGTGTCCTTGTTCTTCTTGACACTGCCTATGATCGGCTTGGTTGAAAGCCATGGCTTAAAAGAAGTGGCGGTCAACGGCATTCAAAAACTTAAAAAGCTCACGCCCAGTCGTATTTTGAACCTTTACTTATTGATCCGCGAATTAGGCGGTGTTTTTGGCATTTCATTGTCTGGCCAGGTGCAGTTTGTCCGTCCGTTGATTACGCCAATGGTCACCGCGGCGGCTGAATCCAAACGTAAACTGACAGATAAGGAAATTGATCTCATCAAAGCGCGGTCGGCAGCGACAGATAATTTCGGTAACTTTTTTGCCCAGAATCTGTTTGTGGCAACAGCGGGAGTCTTATTGATCGCCAGTACGATGAAAGGCCTCAAGCATCCGGTTGAACCCATGCAGGTCGTGTTGGCGTCTATTCCTGTTGCGATCATCACATTAGTCGTTGTGGCTATTTATAATCGCTGGTTTGATCGCCAGTTTGAGAACGCGACAGGCAGCAGCAAAGGGGGCAAGCGCTAATGGTTGATACCTTGCTTTTAGTCCTTTATGCCCTGATTGGCGTCGTGATGGCCATAGCCGGGATTGAATCGTTTCGCGCAAAAGATAACCCGGCGCGCATTGGAACTGGCTTATTTTGGCTCATCATGGCGGTTATTTTCGCTTTTGGCACATTACTACCGGCCATGATTGTCGGAGTCTTGGTTGTCGTCATCGGCGTTCTGGCCTTGTTCAAGCAGATTCAAATCGGAAAAATCAAACCGGTTGACGGTGTGCATGCGGCTCAGGCTGCCAAGCGACTCGGTGGCTGGGTCTTTGCTCCGAGCGTCGTGTTGGCTGTTGTTTCGATCGGTGTTGCCCAGTTTACCAAGCTTGGCGGGCAAGTCGGCATCGGGATCGGCGCGGCAGTTTCCTTAATTGTTGCGATCATCATGACAAGAGCATCTGGAAAAATGGTTTATAGTGATACGCAGCGGATGGTTCGCTCAGTTGGCGCTGCTGGGATTTTACCGCAGTTATTGGCAACCTTAGGGGCAGTCTTCACGGCAGCTGGTGTCGGTTCACTAACAGCTAAGTTAATTGCTGGCCTGTTTCCGGCTGGTAGTCATCTGGGTGGCGTCATCTTATACTGTGTGGCGATGGCCTTGTTCACGATTATTATGGGAAATGCATTTGCGGCCTTTGCGGTGATTACCGCCGCCATTGGGATTCCATTTGTCATTGCCCAAGGTGCCAATCCGGCGATTGTTGCGGCGATTGGCATGACGTCGGGGTATTGTGGGACCTTACTGACACCGATGGCAGCCAACTTTAACAGTCTGCCGGTTGCGTTGCTGGAAATGGACGATCCATTGGGCGTCATCAAGCAACAGGCACCGATTGCCGTGCTGTTACTGGTGATTCAAATTGGCTTGATGTATTTCTTGGCATTTTAGAAAGGATACTGATTATGAAGATTCTTGTAACGGGTTTTGACCCTTTTGGCGATGATAAAATTAATCCGGCAATTGAGGCGGTTAAACGCTTGCCAGACGAAATTAGCGGCGCAACGATTGTGAAGCTGGAAATTCCGACTAAGTTTAACGTGTCTGCTGACGTGGTTCATGATGCGATTGTGAAAGAAAAGCCGGACTATGTGCTTAGTATTGGCCAAGCTGGCGGTCGCTTTGAATTGACGCCGGAGCGAGTGGCTATCAACTTGGATGATGGCCGGATTAAAGACAATGCCGGTTATCAGCCGCTGAACCATACGATTCACGAAGATGGGCAAACGGCTTATTTTACCCAGCTGCCGATTAAAGCGATGGCAAAAGCGATTCGCGAAGCCGGCGTCCCGGCCGCAGTTTCCAATACAGCCGGCACCTATGTCTGCAACCACATTTTCTATCAGGTGCAATACATGCGCGACAAGGAATTTCCGACCATCAAAGCCGGCTTTATGCACATTCCATTTTTGCCGGAGCAAGTCGTTGCCCGACCAGAAACGCCTGCATTGTCGCTTGAGGACGATGTAAAGGGCATCACGGCGGCGATCAAGGCGATTGTTGAACGCGATGGTAAGGGTGATCTTGAAACTGTGGAAGGTAAGAATCATTAAACACAGTATGGTGAGAGCACGTTACTAAAATTAAAAATCGAAAGCTCATGCTTCTAATAGAAACAATCTCCGTATTTTCCGTTTCCTTCCCATAGGCGATATAATAATAGTGGTAGAAAGTTTTCACTCAATGAACCTATACAAGGAGGGTGATTGCGTGAGTATCGGGATTATTGGATCAGGGAATGTAGGCCGTGCGCTTGGTCAGCTTTTCAGTCATGTTGGTGAAAAGGTGATTTTGTCACATCGGCATGGTGTGGCTTCGTTGGCGCCGGTTATTGCGGAAATGCGGTCGACGGTCGAAGCAGGCACCGTCGCGGAGGCGGCTGATCAAGATATTGTCGTGTTGGCAGTGCCGTTCAATGCGCTAGACGAGTTGCCGACAAAGGTAAAAGCAGATGCGGTCGTGATTGATGCGACGAACTATTTTCCTAGCCGTGATGGCGAGCGCCCGGCATTGACCGAGCATCGCACAACTTCTTCGGAGCTGGTGGCGCAGCACTTCGGTACCAAGAAAGTGGTGAAGGCGTTCAACACCATTGCCATGACGAAGATCCGCAGTCTGGCTAAGCCGAACCAGTCAAGCGATCGAATTGCGATTCCGATTGCCGGCGATGATGCTGAGGCCAAACAAATCGTGACGGACTTGATTATGAAAATCGGGTTTGACGCCGTGGATCTTGGTGATTTAGCAGATAGCTATCCGGCACAGGCAGATGGCCCGTTGTTCCTGTTTACGGGAGATGCCGATCAGGTGCGGGCGCAGGCAAATAAATAACGGAAAGCTGCTGTTCATGCGCGTGTCATTTTAGGCTCGGGCATGAGGCAGCTTTCCGTTTTATTGATACGTCTAAAATCTAAAAGAGATCAAGGCCGAATCGTTCAGCGCCGGGCGCAGTGTTAGTGCGCAGGCTGTCCGATGCGGTCTTTGTGATTTTGTACGATCATTTTGGCAATGGCTTTGGCGATGTTCTGGTTTTTGAGGATAGGCCCATGGGAATAACTGCCGATGGTATTCTTGTAGCGCATCCCTTCGACACCGTCTTCAGGATTGTTGCCGTAGCCTTCGATCATTTTGCCTAAAGGTTTAAGCTTGTTCTTGTCGTCAAAATAGGTTCGGCCGCTGTGGTTTTCAAACGCCTTAACGGTTCCAAATTCAGTTTGGTACTTGGTGTCGCCAATCATACGACTATCGGGTTTGAACACCGTGTGCAGCGGCAAAATGCCAAGCCCCTTGATCACGGTGCCTTCACTGGTCTTGTAATAATCGCCTAGCAATTGATAGCCACCGCAAATCGCCAGCATCGGTTTGCCATTTTCGATATATTGGCCCAACGTTTTCGCGTAACGCAACAAATCTTTGGCCACGACAGTTTGTTCATAATCCTGACCGCCGCCGAAGAAAATAAAGTCATAGTCGTTGGCGTTGAAGTCGTCGCCGAGGCTGATGTTATCGACTCGCACTTGGTAGCCTTGTTGATTCAACAAATAGCGCAGAATTTTAACATCGCCGCTGTCGCCATAGGTATTCATGAGATCTTCGTACAAGTACGCGATTTTGATTGTGTCTGCCATGAATCAAGTGCCTCCGTTTGGTTTGATTGGCAACAGCTTATCACAAATTCATGATGAAAGAGAAGTCCTCGCATTGGGCGGCTGACACTTCGGCATCAAAACAATGCGGTTAAAGATCGGTCATTGTAAATCGTGATCGGTTCTTTAACCGCATTGACGTTTAAGCTCTGACGTTCGCCAAAATGCTAGCGCTTGTGAGCCTTGATCCAAGGCTGGGCCTTTTCCTCGATCGCCTTATAAATCGCATCCATATCAGGATAATCACTAATCTCAAATACGAATTCATCAGGCTGATCATGAAAAGTCGGTTTGTTGTTTAAAATGATATTCAACTGATCGAACTGGTTGTCACCGGTATCTTTCCGGATCTGATACGTGAAAAACGCCGCTTCATAGTTCTGAATATTGTCGGGTTCTTCATATAAGACTTCCATGAACTGATGATCGGTTCGATAGTTATCTTTTTTTAATTTGTCCCACAAAGCCTGATACTGCTGATGCAAATCAGTCAGTTGGGCATCGGTCAGTTGTTCGTTTTCCTTGATTTCTTTGCCGTCTAATTCCATTTTTTTCGCCTCTGAGTTAAGTTACTATTTCATTATCGAACTGTCAGGAAAGATTGTCAAAACGGTTCAGCGTTTATCATCGCACAACCTGTTTTCACGTGTTGCTTAATATAGAAAAAGTTGCCAAGGGACTACACGCCTATATCCATTTTTGACCCGTTTTCACGTCAAGAAGACGGTTGAGCACACGGCACTTTTACGTTACACTTGACAGGTACGTGAAACCTTGTTTGTTCCACAAAATCAAATTGAAAAAACGGAGGCAGACATGGATCCAACAGCTTTTGTCCACGCTCTGGCTGATCACGGCATCGTCTTGGATGACCGCCAGCAGGATCAGTTCGCGGCTTATTACCAATATCTGATCAGCGAGAATGAGAAAATGAATCTGACGGGCATCACAGCTGAAGGGGACGTCTACCTCAAGCACTTTTATGACTCATTGACGCTGGGGATGGTGCTGCCGGATTTGCAAAGCCAGCCGTTATCGCTTTGTGATGTCGGTGCCGGTGCCGGTTTTCCTTCGATTCCGCTTAAAATTGCGTTTCCGCAGTTAAAAATCACAATTGTCGACTCATTGCAAAAACGGATCGGCTTCCTCGAACGCTTGACGGCACGCTTAAAATTGACAGATGTTCAGCTATTCCATGATCGCGCCGAAACTTTTGGTGCCAAAAAATCAGCACACCGCGGCCAATTCGATTTGGTCACAGCCCGTGCAGTGGCGGCGCTTAATATTTTAGCTGAACTGTGCCTGCCACTGGTGAAGCAACAAGGGCGATTTGTGGCCATGAAAGCTGCCGCAACAGCAGAAGAACTCATCGCCGCCAAGCCGGCAATCAGCTTGTTGGGCGGCAAGTTAGTCCAGGATACGGCGCTAACTTTACCGGAAACGGGCGATACCCGGCATTTGCTGGTGATCGAGAAAGTGAAGGCAACACCAAATAAGTACCCTCGCAAGCCAGGGGTACCAAAGAAGCAACCATTGGGAGGTGCATAACGCGTGGCTTTATCATTTTTTGGCCATAAAAAGCCAAACGACGAGACTGTTGTGCAACAGTTACCATTGAATGCCATTACCCCCAATCAGTTTCAACCGCGGAAAGTCTTTTCAGCAGATTCGATTCAGGAGCTGGCGGCGACGATTAAGGAACATGGCTTGCTGCAACCGATTATCGTGCGTGAATATGCACCAGATCAATATGAAATCATTGCTGGGGAGCGGCGTTATCGGGCGATGCAGTTGTTGGGCTGGGAAAAAGCACCGGCAATTGTCCAGAAGATGGATAATGACGAAAGCGCGTCCATGGCACTGGTTGAAAACCTGCAACGCGAAGGCTTGAGTGCGATTGAAGAAGGCCAGGCGTATGTGGCTTTGATGAAGCTCAACCAGTTGACCCAAGGCGCCTTGGCCCAGCAACTAGGCAAGAGTCAGGCATTTGTTGCTAACAAGATCCGCTTGCTGAAGCTCGATGCCCCGGTTCAGGAAGCCATCATGAAAGGGGTCATCAGCGAGCGGCACGGCCGAGAGCTACTGAAGCTTGATGAGGATCGCCAGGAACAGGCATTACACCAAATCGTGTCAGATAAACTAACAGTCAAAGAAACGGCTGGTTTGGTCAATGAATGGTTAAGACCAAAAAAACCAGAGAAAAAGCCCAAGCCAAAAGTTCGTCGGTCAGCCGTTAGCCACGATACCCGCATTGCCTGGAATACGCTGAAACGTTCAGTCAAAATGATTCGCGATACCGGTATGACCGTCACGGCCAAAGAAGAAGATACCGATGACGCTTACCGCATGATTATCGAGATTCCGAAAGAGAAGAGATAGGGGGAGCTCATGACACACATCATCGCTGTCGCCAATCAAAAAGGCGGGGTTGGCAAGACAACAACGACTATTAATCTAGGGGCCTGTTTAGCTAACCTTGGTAAAAAAGTCCTGATTGTGGACGTTGACGCTCAAGGCAATGCCACGAGTGGGGTCGGGGTGCAAAAAGCCCAAGTTGAAAAAGACATTTACGATGTTTTGGTTAATGAAGATCCGATTACCGAAGCCATTTTGCCAACCAAACATAAAAATCTGTCCATCGTCCCTGCAACCATCCAGTTAGCCGGTGCCGAAATCGAGCTAACCAGTCAAATGGCGCGGGAGATGCGCTTGAAATTGGGTCTTCATCCGATCGAGGATCAGTACGATTACATTTTGATCGATTGCCCGCCTTCATTGGGTCAGCTTTCAATCAATGCGTTTACGGCGAGTGATTCGATTCTGATTCCGGTTCAAAGTGAGTATTATGCGTTGGAAGGCCTGAGCCAGTTGCTTAACACCGTTCGGCTTGTCCAGAAACATTTCAATCCAAATCTGGCGATCGAAGGGGTGTTGCTGACCATGTATGATGCCCGCACGAACCTTGGCGCGCAGGTGATCGATGAAGTGCGCAAGTATTTTGGCGATAAAGTCTATGCAACCGTGATTCCGCGGATTACCCGATTGGCAGAGGCGCCGAGTTATGGTCTCCCGATCGTGGATTTTGATCCAAAGTCGCGCGGATCTGAAGTTTACGAAGCTTTAGCCAAGGAGGTGCTGGCTGCTCATGGCGAATAAGAACAGTAAAGGACTAGGGCGTGGCATTGACGCCATTTTCAAAGATTTTGAAAGCCCTGATCTGAGTGCTAATAATACCGTTGAGGAACTGCCACTGGTCGATATTCGACCGAACCCGTATCAACCGCGCAAAACGTTTGATCAGGAAGGCTTGAAGGAACTGGCGGATTCCATCAAGCAAACCGGTGTTTTCCAGCCGATTATTGTGCGCAAAAGCGTTTCCGGTTATGAAATCATCACAGGTGAGCGGCGTTTTCGTGCGTCTAAACTAGCTGGCAAGGAAACGATTCCCGCAATTGTCCGCGATTTTAACGATCCAGAAATGATGGAAATCGCGGTGCTTGAAAATCTGCAACGCGAGGATCTGACGCCACTGGATGAGGCACAGGCTTATGAGACGTTGATCAAGCGCTTAAACCTGACGCAAGCAGAAGTTTCCGCACGGCTAGGCAAAAGTCGGCCGTACATTGCCAACTATCTACGTTTGTTAACGTTACCGCAGCAAGTCAAGCAAATGTTAAGTGCCAATCAGCTATCAATGGGGCAGGCGCGAACCTTGTTAAGTCTCAAAGACAAAACCAAGATGGTCAGTGTTGCCAAGAAGACCATTAGTGAAAATTTAACGGTTCGCCAGCTTGAACGGCTAATCAATCAGATGAACGCCGGGACAAGTCGCTCGACATCAAAAGAAAAGCCTAAATCACCGTATGTCCGAGCGACCGAAAACCAGTTGGGTGAGCGCTTCGGCACGAAAGTCAATATTAATGAAGGCAGTAAAGGCAAAGGCAAGATCGAAATTGATTTTACATCCGAGCAAGATCTCAACCGGATCTTGGCGATGCTAGACGTCAATATCGATTAACCGGCCAACACTCTGGAGGTAGACGAATGTACCAATTACATGATTTGGTTCAAATGAAGAAGCCGCATGCATGTGGAACGAATAAATGGGAAGTCATTCGCCTAGGCGCCGACATTAAGATTCGTTGCACGGGGTGCGGTCACATCGTCATGATGTCGCGCCGTGATTTTGAGAAGCGGCTTAAGAAAGTTTTAGGTCAGGCAGAACAGACAGATTAATCATAGAAAGTGTGAAATAAGCAAATGGCTTTAACAGCAGGTATTGTCGGGCTTCCCAATGTCGGTAAGTCCACACTTTTTAACGCAATCACAAAAGCAGGCGCCGAAATGGCCAATTATCCGTTTGCGACCATTGATCCCAATGTCGGGATGGTCGAAGTGCCGGATAAGCGGTTGGCGCGGATTGACGAATTGATTCCGGCTAAGAAAATTATTCATACGACTTTTGAGTTTACGGATATTGCCGGGATTGTGAAAGGCGCTTCCAAGGGTGAGGGGCTTGGCAACAAGTTTCTGGAAAACATTCGCCAGGTAGATGCGATTGTGCACGTTGTTCGGGCATTTGATGACGACAACATTACCAGCGTCACCGGTAAAGTCGATCCGTTGGAAGACATGGCCACGATTAACATGGAACTGGCGATCGCCGATTTGGATTCGGTCAATAAACGATATGCTAAAGTCGAAAAAGTTGCTCGTACCCAAACCAAAGACAAGGAAGCCCAAACGGAGTTTAAAGTGTTGCAAAAGATCAAGCCGGTTCTTGAAGACGGCGGGATGGTGCGCAGTATTGACTTTGATAAAGATGAACAAAAGATCGTCAAGGGCTTGTTCTTGTTAACGAGCAAACCGGTGCTTTATGTTGCCAATATTGCGGAAGAAGCCATGGCTGATCCGGATTCCGTCGATTACGTCAAACAAATCAAAGCCGAAGCGGCCAAAGAAGGCGCTGAAGTGATTGCTATTTCGGCCAAGACCGAAGAGGAAATTGCCGAACTGGATGATGACGAAAAAGCCGACTTTTTGGCGGCAGAAGGCGTCGATGAATCCGGTTTGGATAAACTCATCAAGGCTAGCTATCATTTGCTGGGCTTAGCAACTTTCTTTACGGCGGGCGGCAAGGAAACCCGCGCCTGGACGTTTAAACGCGGCATGAAGGCGCCTCAAGTTGCCGGTATCATTCATTCGGACTTTGAGCGCGGCTTTATCCGGGCCGAGACGATGTCATTTACGGATCTGGACAAATATGGTTCCGTACAGGCAGTCAAGGAAGCTGGACGTTATCGCTCTGAAGGTAAGGAATATCAAGTGCAAGATGGGGATATCATTGAATTTCGGTTCAATGTTTAATGTGCAAGCCGAAAAGTCGCACACGATGATGATGACTTTAAGATAGGAGTTACAAATGGCAAAGAAGCAAACAACGGACACGAACCAAACAGTAGACAGCGCTGCAGTTGATCAACAGCAGACTGCGGCATCGTCCGCGGCTGATGTGCAGCAGTCGGCAGCAACGATGGCGAGCAAGAATGCCCATGTTAAACAAGAGCGGCCAGCCACGACTGTACCGGAAATGATCGCAAAGCTGACGAATAAGAATAACGAATATGTTTTCAAGCTGCGGCGTGAATTAAAGGACGGCGGGATGAGTGATGCGGATGAGGAAGCATTGCTTAAAACAATGTTGCCGGAAATGATTACTGCCCAACGGCAAGGCAAACCGGCGAATCAACTTTATGGGCCGGTGACGGTAAAGGCAAGTGAAATTCTACACGCACCGAAGCCAGAACCGAAAAAGCCGCTTTGGTTGCTGGTTGCCGATCAAAGTCTGTTTTTCATGGCTATTCTCGCAGTTGTGTACGGGGTGATGACTTACATCAATCCGAAGTCGCAAAATAATGCTAGCAACAGTTTTGTTTATCTTGTCATGTTAAGTCTCATGGCTGGTCTTTTCTTTGTGTACTACGCTGATTGGATGGAACGGGACAAGAAGAATCGTCGCAGTGCCTGGTTAGTGCTAGGTAGCGGAATTGTGTTGGTTTTCGCAGTTACCATTATCGGTGGCGCCTTAACGATGCTTAACACACCATTGACCCGAGCAATGCCTTGGTTCGTCGATCTGATCATTGCCGTTGTCGCATATGGTTCCCACTGGTTTTTGCAACATCGGTATCATCTCAAGAGCTTTTTCCGGCGGTAGTGGGTTGAGTTTTAAAAGTAAGTTGATTTGCTAATGATGGTCACCTCAGTTAATGGGGTGGCTTTTTTTAACGCGCTCACTGACGCAGGAGTCTGCGTATAAGGACCTTGGTCGCAATGGCAAAAACCGCCATCACGCCCAAGGCCGCGTTCCCTTTTCTACCGATGATCCGCAATTTAAGCGCAATGTTTTCTACCATTTTGAATTGCCTGATCAGCATGTGACGGTGGGGTATAACTGGAACCTGATCGGCGGGGAAACGGCGGATGAGAAGGCTGCCGTTGTTTCGGTGAAGTTGCTAGCGATTGCTTCAGCAAGTTCCCAATCGAGTTCATCCCAAGCAAGTTCCAAAGCTTCGCAAAAGCCGAGTGCTGAGTCGTCAGTTGCATCTAGTCGGCCGTCGGTAAGCGCTTCGTCTTCGGAAAATCCATCGAAGGCATCCGCTACGGCATCACTAACCTCACAAACTTCCCAGGCAGCAACATCAGCAGCGAGCGGATCGAACCACGGTTTACCGCAAACCGGAGAAGCACTCGGGCAATCAGGACTTTTAGCCGGACTTGCAACGTTACTCTCGGCATTAGGTGCCTGGTTGTGGCGGCGACAAGGCTAAGAAAATCGGTTGAACACCGTCAATCAATGACCACAGAAGAATGGCTTTCCGTGTTAATCCGAACAATAGATATGGAGAAATACGCTCAATGGTGAAAAAGCGAACATTAAAATCCTGCATTAAGGGTAGAAAAAATTTTGTTCGTCCCTGACTGAACAATTATGAGATTTTCTTTCATTTTTAAGCCTATGATACCGGTCTTTTCAAAAAAATTGCCAGACGCGTTTGACGTGTTTGCTTTCCGGTAGTACATTAGACCACAACTAAAAATTGAAAGAGGGATTTACGCTATGAGTCATTGGGATACAAAGTTTGCCCGACGTGGTTTTACATTTGATGATGTGTTGTTGATACCTGCAGAAAGTCATGTTTTGCCTCACGATGTCGATCTGTCTGTACAACTTGCGGACAACTTGAAGTTGAATATCCCAATCATCTCGGCGGGGATGGATACGGTGACCGAAAGTGCGATGGCAATTGCTATGGCACGTCAAGGCGGATTGGGTGTTATTCATAAGAATATGAGCATCGCAGCGCAGGCTGACGAAGTGCTCAAAGTTAAGCGCAGTGAAAATGGCGTCATTGTGGATCCTTTCTTCCTGACAGCCGATAAGCCGGTAAGCGATGCAGAAGCATTGATGAAAAAGTATCGTATCAGCGGTGTGCCGATTGTGAATAACACAACCGATCGCAAGCTGACCGGCATCATTACTAACCGTGATTTACGGTATGTCGACGACAAGAGCGTCCTGATTGACACCGTGATGACAAAGGAAGGTTTGGTCACGGCTCCGGCAGGTACTTCCATTAAAGATGCTGAAGCGATCTTGCAGGCTCGCAAGATTGAGAAGCTCCCGTTGATTGATAAGAACGGTCGACTTAGTGGCTTAATTACCATTAAAGATATTGAAAAAGTGGTTGAATTCCCGCATGCGGCTAAAGATGCACATGGCCGCTTGTTGGTCGCTGCGGCTGTTGGTGTCACCTCCGATACGTTCGATCGGGCGCAGGCCTTGTTAGATGCCGGTGCTGATGCGATTGTCATTGACACCGCTCATGGCCACAGTGCCGGTGTGATTCGCAAGATCAAGGAAATTCGCGAGCATTTTCCACTGGCAACCTTGATTGCCGGCAATGTTGCGACAGCGGAAGCAACGGAAGCACTGTATGATGCCGGTGTTGATGTTGTCAAAGTCGGGATCGGCCCTGGTTCGATTTGTACCACCCGTATCGTTGCCGGTGTCGGTGTGCCTCAGCTGACTGCCGTTTATGATGCTGCTGGGGTGGCACGTAAACGTGGCAAAACGATCATTGCCGATGGTGGGATCAAGTATTCCGGTGATATCGTGAAAGCCTTGGCTGCTGGCGGGAACGCTGTCATGTTGGGCTCACTTTTGGCCGGAACCGATGAAGCACCTGGCCAGTTTGAAATTTATCAAGGCCGACGTTTCAAGACTTATCGTGGCATGGGTTCGCTGGGCGCGATGGCGCAGGCGCATGGTTCAAGTGATCGCTACTTCCAAAGTGGCGTCAACGAAGCCAACAAGTTAGTTCCTGAAGGGATCGAAGGGCGAGTTGCTTACAAAGGCAGTCTCGGCGATGTGATCTTCCAGATGCTCGGCGGTATTGAATCCGGGATGGGCTATGTCGGCGCACCAAACCTGAAAGAGCTGCAAGACAACGCACAGTTCATCCAGATTACCGGCGCTGGCTTACGCGAAAGCCATCCGCATGACGTTCAGATCACGCGCGAAGCACCGAACTATTCGGTTCAATAATTTAAGATGTCATTAAAAGAGCTTACAGATACCCTTGATTGTGGTCGTCTGTAAGCTCCTTTTGTATTTACCATTTAACGATTTTGCAATCGCGCCTGATGGATGACCTCAAGCACTTGTGTTCCAAAGGTCGTTGCCACTGTTAAAGGCCACGCACTCGCTGGCGGTGTCGCGGCCAACATCGTCTGTAGCCATTGCGCGGTTGGCAGCAGTTTGATCAAGCGATGACCGGAAAATTGCGTGAATAACAGATTCCTGCTATAGAATTGGATCAAATATTGTTGCAGTTGCCGATCAGCTACCGGTAGCAGTAAATCATTACTATTGTTACGATCACCCAAGAAAAGCGGCAGCGGTGTGAGATCTTTTTGCAGATCAAAGGGCCGGTGCTTGTGAGTGGCGGCCATCTCCGGGGTGAGGCGCATCATGAACACAAGCTTGCGAGCCGCGGCCCACAGCAACATGTTAGCAATGCTGACATCGGCAGACGTAACCGCAAACGCTGCATGGCGTGCTGCCGGGCTGACCAGTGCCTGATGCAAAAGTGGCTTGAGTCCGCCGATTTGCTGCATATCAGGCCAAATAACCTGTAGTTGCTGCACGCCGTCTAACCAGTGAAGGTGCGTGGCAAGGCGCAATGTTAACCAGTTGGCTTGCCAGGACAAGAGCCAATAGGTGCTGCCGCTGGTATGCGCGATATTGACACCGGCGATCCGCATGTCCCGAGGCAGACTGGCGGCCACAACATTGGTTAAATTTTCCAAAAATGCCACCTCCTTTTAATTATGACTAGCTGGAACCCCCGTGACTTTAGCCATGGGATGGATAGGCCCTCTCTCAACGCCCACAACCCGCATTTTCTTAGGCTTTTCGTAAAGAATTCCCGGTTCAATTTTGGTACAATGGACATTGATGCGACAGCCCTTACCGATTCGTTCTATAAATGGAGTTAAAAACATGAAGATATTAATTGTTGACGATGATAAAGAAATCGTTGAATTACTAAGCATTTACGTTAAAAACGAAGGTTATGAACCTATTCAAGCATACTCGGGAAAAGAAGCGATTACCAAACTCGTGACGAATCCGGATATTGCCTTGATGATTTTAGATATTATGATGCCGAATATGTCTGGCATGGACGTGGTGAAAGAAGTACGTAAAGATTCACAGATTCCGATTATCATTGTCTCGGCAAAAACGGCGGATATGGACAAGATTCAAGGCCTGATTACCGGCGCTGACGATTATGTGACCAAGCCGTTTAACCCGTTGGAAGTGATGGCGCGCGTCAAGAGTTTGTTGCGTCGGAGCCAAAATGAAGTGACGAACCCCGAGCCGGATGTACTTGAGGTCGGTCCGTTAACCATCAAAAAAGACAGTCATGAAGTGACCACGTTGACTGGCAAACAGATCCAACTGACGGCCTTGGAATTTGGTATCCTGTATTTACTGGCTAGCCATCCCAATAGGGTTTTCTCGGCTGATGAGATTTTTGAGCGGGTTTGGCAACAGGAGTCCATCGTGTCGGCGAAAACCGTCATGGTCCACGTGTCACACCTTCGCGATAAAATTGAAGAGGCGACTGATGGCGAGAAAGTCATTGAAACCGTCTGGGGCGTTGGTTACAAAGTTGAGGCTTAGTTCATGAGCGAAAAAGTCAAACTCACCGCAAAGGAAAAATCCGAACTGTGGATTGAAGGCATTGTAACGGTGATTTTGCTGCTGATGCTGAACTTTGCGTTGTTAGTGTTGATTAACCAAATGATCGCGCACAATCCCGGATTGGAAAATGCCATTTGGGGCGTGAAAATGAATCTGACTTTTGGCCGCGGCGGTTTTCACCTCTGGAGCTGGTCGAATCTTTTTCTGACCATGATGGCGATTGCTGATGTGATTGTCGTGTATTGGCGTTTGGCGCGGCGGTATCGGCAAATGCAGATGCGTCATGTCATCGCTGAGTTGCATTATATTGCGGACGGTCATCTTGACCATCGGATTAAGTTTGAAGTCAACACCGAACTACAAAAGGTTGTCAGCAGCATCAATGCACTGGTTGATTCGACTGTTAATTCGATGGCGGAGGAACGGCGTATTGAGCAAAGCAAGGATGAGCTGATCACGAACGTCAGTCACGATATTCGGACGCCATTAACGTCTATTATCGGTTATCTGGGTTTGATTGAAGACCATCAGTACCGCAGTGATGAAGAGTTGCTCAAATATACGCACACTGCTTATTTGAAAGCCAAACAAATGAAGGTGCTGGTTGAAGACTTATTTGAATATACGAAAGTCAAGTCCACCACCACTAAGCTTAATCCGGTTCGCTTCAACATGATTGCGATGCTGGAACAGCTTGCTGCTAGTTTTGAGCTTGAAGCACACAAGAAGCATATGCGGATCCTTGTCAGTGGCGAGCCGAATCCATTAATGATGGAGGCTGACACCGAGAAGTTGGGACGGGTGTTCAATAACCTGATTGTCAATGCGTTGAAGTACGGTCAAGGCGGGCACCATATTTTTCTGGATGCCCAACGCGTTGGCAGTGAAGTGGTCGTGAAAGTTTCCAATGATGGTGCCCAGATCCCCAACGATGCCTTGAATCAGCTGTTTGATCGGTTCTATCGGGTTGAAGAAAGTCGTTCGCAGGAAACTGGCGGCACAGGATTAGGATTGGCGATCGCCCAAAGCATTGTTGCTCTGCATGGTGGTTATATTTATGCCGATTCCAGTCCGGAGTTGACGAGTTTCGTGATTCATTTACCTTTAAAAGTCGGTGCGTCATTGACTGACAAACAAAAACAATCTAATGAGGAAGCAGGAAAGTCAAAATGAAGAAGTTGTTGCGTGGGTTGATCGCCGCCATGGTAGCGGTACTGATGATTGGTGGTGCTGCTCCGGCAGTTTCGGTTGCTGCTGCGGAAAGTAGCGATACGAATCTGGTCGATGCCAAGGCTGCTGTTGCCATTGAACCCACAACCGGGAAAGTTTTATATGCCAAGAATGCCGATACTGTTTTGCCGATTGCCTCGATGACCAAGATGTTGAGTATTGAGTTGGTTTTGGATGCCATTCAATCAGGGAAAATCAAATGGAACGACAAAGTAACGCTGGACAAGACGATTTGGTCTTTGAGTCAGGATCGCGATCTTAGCAATGTACCGCTACGTCGCGATGGTTCATACTCGGTTCGCGAATTGTACGATGCCTCACTCATTTATTCGGCTAATGCCGCGATGATGCTGCTCGCCAAAACAGTGGCTGGCAGTCAGGAAAAGTTTGTCAATCAAATGACGGCTAAGCTCAAGAGCTGGGGCATTACCGATGCTAAAATTGTTAATGTCACTGGCTTGAATAACAGTCAATTGAAGGACGCCAAAGTACCGGGAACTGGCGATCAGGCGGAAAATGAAATGTCCGCCAAAGATATGGCGCAAGTCGCGCAACACTTACTTAAGGATCATCCGGAAGTTTTGAAAACGACCAGCATCCCTAAACAGACTTTCCGTAAAGGAACCGATGATGCGATTAACATGGAAAACTGGGATTGGATGCTGAAGGGGCTGGTTTCATATGATAAAAATCTGCCGGTTGACGGTTTGAAGACCGGTACTTCCGATGCTGCCGGCGATTGCTTCACCGGTACGGTTGAAAAAAATGGCATGCGAATTATCACAGTTGTCTTACACGCCAATGGAAATGCAAAAACGCGGCGTTTTGACCAAACCAAGAAATTGATGAATCATGTTCTGGAAAACTGGAAGACGATTAAGCTGGCTGATGCTGGTCAAAGTATTAAGGGCTACAGCAACGTCAACGTTAATCGCGGCAAAGAGCGGACAACGCCAATTGCACCGGCCACCAAAGCCATTGCTGTCGTGCCGTCTGATACTGGCAAACAGGCGTTGAAGTATACTTACACACCGGCTAAAGGGATCAAAAAGAATACAGTTGAAGCACCGGTCAAGAAAGGTACGACGATCGGTCATCTGGAAGTAACGGCCAAAGGGGACCAGCTTGGCTTTGTCGGTGGTGCCAAACGCGAAGGAATCACGCTTAAGACCACGAAGACAGATGAAAAAGCTAACTTCTTTGTCCTGATCTTCCGCGGGATTGGTGATTTCTTCGGTAACATTTTCTAAGTAACAACCAGATGTTAAAAGGTGGATGTTTTGGACTCCGGCTGGGGTGCGACACGTTCACCTTTTTGTTAGGGAGGCGGTCATCATGGTGACTTATCACGAAATCACACCGGCCGGGTTGGCAAATCTAAAGCAGGAAGTGGCAGATTTGAAGGCCATTCGTCCGGCAAAGATCAAGAATCTTGCGGAAGCTGCGGCTTTAGGCGATCGTTCCGAGAATGCCGAGTATAGTGCGGCCAAACGAGAATTGCGGCAGTTGGAAGGGCGGCTGCGGTATCTTGATAAGTTGATTCGTTACGCCAAAGTCACAGCGCCGGCAGCAAGCGATATTGCTGACATCGGTAATAAGATTAAGCTCAAATTTAACGATGACAATGATCAGGCCACCTATGAGTTGGTTGGCCCGGCAGAAGCTGGTATGGGCGCTGATAAACTTGCCGTCAACTCGCCACTGGGAGCGGCGGTTCGTCGACATCATGTTGGCGACACCGTGACCGTTACGGCGCCAAGCGGGACTTACCAGGTGACGATTCTTGCGATTCAGGCAGATTAACAATCACCGCCAAGCGATGGCAGCCCGTATGCTATAATGAAGCTTGAAATCACGGCATATAAAAAGGAGCAGCAGCCAATGGCACTATCACTTAGAGCTTGTATTTTATTGTTAAAGGAACACCATTTACTCAAAAGCGCGGCCATCCAAACCACCGAAGATGTCGACATGACCGGTATTGCTTATGACTCACGAAAAGTGTCCGGACCGACGCTTTTTTTCTGCAAGGGTGATAAGTTTCGGCCGATTTATTTGTCGATGGCCAAAGACAACGGCGCCAAAACCTATGTTGCAGAAAAGCCTTATGTTGAAGGCAATGGTTTAAATGCTTTAATTGTCAGAAATATTACCAAAGCCATGGCGATTCTCAGTGCTGCCTTTTTCGACTATCCGCAAGATGACTTGTTTGTTATTGCGTTTACAGGTACCAAAGGCAAAACCACGGCATCTTATTTCACCGAAGCAATTTTGAATGAAGCACGGCCACGGCATATCGCCTTATTCTCGACGATTGACACAGTCGTCGGCCCTGAACCGGACCAGCGATTCAAGTCCAGCCTGACCACGCCGGAAAGCCTGGATCTTTTCCGCGACATGCGCGAAGCCGTTGAAAATGGGATGACGCATTTGGTGATGGAAGTTTCCAGTCAGGCTTACTTGCGAAACCGAGTATTTGGACTGACTTATGATGTCGGCTTTTTCCTGAACATTACGCCTGATCACATTGGCCCGAATGAACATCCGACATTTGCCAACTATCTGCACAATAAACTGCAATTGCTGGTGAACGCCCGCAAAGTCGTGATCAACGCCGAAACCGAACATTTTGATCAGGTTTATGCCGCAGCGACAACGACGACTTATCCGGAAAGTATTTATTTATTTGCTAGCGCCGGCTTCAAGCCTAAGCGCGACGACATTGACATTGATTTTCGCTTTGACAGTCAGGAAGCCGATGTCGCGGAAAGCCGCTTTACATTAGTGCCGGTGACGGAAAAAGCGGCGGCGCTCAATATCGGCGGCCATTATTCGCTAGCGTTGATCGGTGATTTTAATGAAAGTAATGCGACCGCGGCAATCATCGGTGCCGGATTGGCAGGCGTTGATGCATCAGCAGCAGTCCCAGGAATCGCCAAGGTTAAAATTCCCGGGCGCATGGAGCATGTTCAGATTGCCGATCATGGCACGGTGTACGTTGATTATGCCCATAATTATGCTAGTATGAAGGCGCTTTTGTCGTTTTTGAAACGTTCCTACAAGGATCCACGGATGTTGGTTGTGGTCGGGTCACCTGGAGATAAGGGAGTTTCCCGGCGGCCGGGTTTTGCCAAAGTGCTCACCGAACTGGCCACAGAAGCTTATCTGACAACCGACGATCCCGGTTACGAAGATCCTGCTAATATTGTCAATGAAATCGACGGCAAAATTGATCATACCAAGGTGAAGGTTCACAAAGTGCTTGACCGCAAAGAAGCCATCACCGAAGCCATTAAAGCCAGTGGGCCAAAAGATATCGTGGTTGTTGCCGGCAAGGGTGCCGACCCTTATCAGAAGATTCGGGGCGTCAATACGCCATGGCCGACTGATATGGCGGTTGTCAAAGAAGTCGCCGAGTCGTTACAGGAAGGCTGATAATTCATGCGTCAATTTTTTACGGTTATTGGTGGAATGGGGACCCCTGCAACCGAGAGCTACGTGCGGCTGCTCAATCAACGCACGCATGCCCACAGCGATCAGGAATACCTCAACTACATTCTGGTCAATGATGCCACCGTACCGGATCGCACCGACTACATTTTGGATCACAGCAAGCCCAGTTTCTATCCGGACTTGCTTGAGGATATTCAGGCACAGAGCCTACTGAATCCAGAATTTATTGTGATCGTCTGCAACACTGCCCACTATTTTTACGATCAGCTGGCTGACGCAACCCCGATCCCGCTTTTACACATGCCACGTCTGGCGATTCGCGACATGTGCGAGCGGTTTCCGAATGAAAAGCGCATCGGACTGATTGCCACGCAAGGTACCATTAAAGATGGTATTTATAGCCAGGAAATTGAAAATACGGGACGCGAGGTTGTCTTGGGTGATCAAGCACTTCAAGACATGGTCACGGAACTCATCTACAAGTACGTTAAGGAAAGAGGCGAAGTCAATGCCGAATTGTATCATCGCATTTTAAAACGGATGCACGATGATTTTCATGTCAACGTCATCGTGCTTGGCTGCACCGAGCTGTCATTCGCACAGGAAAAAGCTGGCGACCACCCGTATCACGTGATTGATGCCCAGAGTATTATCGTGGACAAGACGCTAGCATTAGGCAAAGCTTTTCGTAAGAGTGAAGCAGAAGGCAAAGCATTGCTGAACCGGATGATGATCCGTTAATCAGTGAGTTTGAAGAAGCACATCAGGAATACCGAGCGAGGTTCGGTTGGTTTCGGGTGTGCTTTTTTCGTTGGTTTTCCGCGATAGACAGCTGTGCAAAGTGCTACTTACTTGTGGTAAGCTTAATAAGTACCCAACAAAGGAGATGGAAAGATTTGGCACATTTAACCAAATTGACGGACACATATACCTTAAACAACGGGGTTAAAATTCCGATTGTTGGCTTCGGCACTTGGCAGACACCTGATGGAGAAGTCGCCAAGCACAGTGTGGAAACAGCTTTGGCGACAGGCTATCGGCATATTGATACAGCTGCGGCTTATGGCAATGAAGACAGCGTTGGCGCTGGTATCAAGGCGTCCGGCGTTCCGCGCGATCAGATCTTTTTGACCACCAAACTTTGGAACGCCAACCATGGCTATGACGCGACCAAAGCAGCCATTGATCAGTCGCTCCAAAAGCTTGGTGTTGACTATGTCGATCTCTATTTGATTCACTGGCCGAACCCGGTTAAGTTTCGGAACAATTGGGAAGAGGCTAATGCCGGTTCGTGGAAAGCGATGGAAGAAGCTTATCAGGCAGGTAAGTTGCGTGCGATCGGCGTTTCGAACTTCCGCGCTAAGCATATCGATGCGTTGCTGAAAACGGCTAATGTCAAGCCGATGGTCAACCAGATTTTCTTGAATCCAAGTGATTTGCAGCCGGAAGTTGTGGCCTATAATCAGGCGCATGATATTTTGAGCGAGGCCTATAGTCCGCTGGGCACGGGCAAGATCTTCAAGGTTGAGGCACTCACAAAGATTGCGGCGCGCTATCACAAGAGTGTTGCTCAAGTGGTACTGCGCTGGTCACTGCAACATGGTTTCCTGCCACTGCCAAAATCGGTGCACGACAACCGGATTAAGGAAAATGCCCAGTTGTTTGACTTTGAGCTGAGCCATCATGACATGACGCTGATTGATGCGCTGCATGGTGAGGCGGGCTTGGCAACGGATCCGGATACGACGAATTTCTAAGCGCAAATTGTTAAGCATCTTGGTATGATGAGCAAACTTTAGGCGACTGGTTCCGTGTCGTGCTAAACTCCGCAATCTCCGGCCAGCTGTCTCGGCGACCGCGTAGCTAGAGTGGTGGGCACGATTGAGGCTCATCTAGCCTACGATTTTGAAACTTTTGACGAATGTTCATGGTGAAACAAATGACGGCACAATTTCGAACGTCTCTGTGAGGATCGTTCGTCTGTGTACTAATTCAAACCTCCAGTTTTGCTCAGTCACATGATAGAGCACAAAACCCCCGCGGCGATTTGTTGCGGGGGTTTTGTCTGTTGTGACGAAATTTATGAAGGTAGGGATGCATGTTGTGTTTTGGCGTTGATCAGTTGGACATTATTTTCGGTTAGGAAGTCGCGGTATTTGGCTTCGACACTGCCGTAGGTGACGATGGCATCGATGTCTTGCAAGGTGCCGTACGTGAGGAGGGAGACGCGGTCGAATTTGGATTGGTCGATGAGAAGAATTTTGCGATGAGCCTTTTTGAAGATTTCGGCTTTGATCAGGTACTCGTTGTATTCTGAATTGGATAAGCCGCGAGTCAATGAAATGCCGGTTGCGGCCATGAATGCTTTGCCGATATTGAAGCGGCTGAAGATGTTCATATCGTCAATGCCGGTGAATGATTGTGTCCGCCGATCGAAATTCATGCCGATGATCACGAGCTTGATGTTCGCAAGCGGCGCGGCTTGATTGATAATCTGCAGATTGTTGGTGACTAAGGTGAACGGAAAATCGGTGGGCAAAAACGCTCCCATTTCTGCAGTGGTGGTTCCGGAATCAATAAAAATCAAATCTTCAGGTTCAATTAATTGAGCGGCAGCACGGCCGATTTGACGTTTCTCGGCAGGTGCCGATAATTTACGTTCGCTATAAACCGTGAGTGCATTGCTTTTTGCGCCACTTGTATTGCTGTTATCGGTCACCCCGCCGTACACTTTTTTAACCGTACCGGCCGCAATGAGGCTTGCCAGATCGCGACGAAGCGTGCTGGGCGCAATGGCAAACTTATCTTCGAGTTCTTTCATAGATGCTGTCTTGACGTCGCTAATATAGGCTTGCATGGCATCAATTCGTTCTTTTCTAAGCATGGCGTTCACCTTCTTCATTTCTAGGACAATTTGATTATAGCACGTAATGAGCATCTTTTGAACAATTTTTGACCAACTTGTAATTTATCATTTGCCGATATTTTCGGGAAAACAATCGTCCGCTGCTAAGTATTGGGATTACACAAAGGTTTTCGAGAAAAATCAGCAACATTTAGCCATGCTATTTACGGGTGGTGTGGCCAAGATCTACCAAATATAACATCGGCTTTTTTTGAAGATCATTCCTGTTTGCTTTAATCATACCATCAAGACGCTTAGAGATTCATCAATTTTACCGGGTTTGTTGATGCTGAGCACTTTATGAACAAATGTTGGGTACTTTTTAGTTGACTTTGAACGGGTGTGCCTATATGATGACAATGTGATCATAAAGTAAGCGTTTAACTACATGTACTAACCAATTTTAGAAAGGTTTGGAGGGCTTGGAAAATGCGCAAAGCAGGAATTGTTAGCGAAAAAGGCGATGCTGCGCTTGCTCAGCAGACGACCGAGGGGATCAAGTCAGAGAAATTGCCTGAATCCGCGCGAAAACGCTTAAGGGTTATCTCCGTTATCGCAACGTTTGGCGGTTTGCTGTTTGGGTATGATACCGGTGTTATCAACGGCGCACTGCCGTTTATGACAAGGGCAGGGGAATTAAATATGTCGCCGTCTATGGAGGGCTTGGTGGCAAGTTCGTTGACGTTGGGGGCAGCTTTCGGGGCAGTTTTAACCGGACGGATTTCTGACCGTAAAGGCCGCCACAAAGTTATCACCGCACTTGCCATGCTTTTCGTGGTATCAACGATTGCATCGGCACTGTCACCAACTGCGCCGATCCTAGCAACAGTTCGGTTCATTTTGGGGTTGGCAGTTGGGGGAGCTTCTGTCATTGTCCCGACTTTCCTTGCCGAGGTGGCACCATCGAATCTTCGGGGCCGGATTGTAACCCAAAACGAATTCATGATTGTTTCCGGTCAGTTATTGGCTTTTGTGTTTAATGCTATTTTAGGGACAACTTTGGGGCACATTCCCGGCATCTGGCGCTGGATGTTAGTTCTGGCTACTGTTCCGGCCATCATTTTGTGGATCGGAATGAATTTTGTCCCGGAATCGCCGCGGTGGTTGGCTGCTAACGGCAAGTTGGATCAGGCGCTGAGCGTTTTGCGGGAGATCAGAACAGAAGATCAGGCCAGGGATGAAATGGAAAAGATCCAGATCTCCTTGAAGTCGGCACAGGAAGTCAAGAGCGCGTCGCTTGCCGACTTGAAAATTGGCTGGATCAGACGGCTCGTGTTAATCGGCATCGGCTTAGGCATCATGCAGCAGATTGTCGGCATCAACGTCATGATGTATTACGGCACCACAATTTTACAGACGACTGGGTTTGGCCAGAACGCGGCACTGATTGCCAATATTTTAAACGGGGTAACATCTGTGGTCGCAACCATCGTGACCATGCATTTAATGAGCAAGTACAAGCGACGTCAAATGTTATTAACCGGTATTTCCGGCACGTTGTTCTCACTTGTCGGTATTACCCTGACCAGCCATTTTCTGGCCGGCAGCCCGATGTTACCTTATTTCACGATCATGCTGACAATTATCTATCTAGCCTTCTTCCAAGGGGCATTAGGACCGCTCACATGGTTGCTCCTGTCTGAAATTTACCCGGCACGGATTCGCGGGCTGGGGATGGGTTTTGCCACCTTCTTCTTATGGATCGGCAACTTCTTTGTCGGTTATTTCTTCCCAGTCATGCTGGCAGGCATTGGGATGTCGAATACATTCCTAGTCTTCGTTGGCGCCAATATTATTTCACTGATTTTTGCTTGGCGGTTCGCACCGGAAACAGCCGGCCGGTCGCTGGAAGAAATCGAATTGGACAACAAGTTCGACGACAAGTTCCCGGAGAAAAGCAAAATCAACAAAAATTAAGTTTCATAAGTCAATTTGTTTGAAAATGTAAGCGCTTCATATCATTCTTGAAAAGAACCATGAAAGGAGTCAGTTTCCATGACAACGCAACAAGCAGTCAAGACACTTAAGAATTTTATCAATGGTAAGTGGGTCGATGCCAAAACCGATACCTACGAAGATGTGTACAATCCGGCAACAGGTGAGGTCTTGGCCCATGTCCCTCATTCGAGCAGCGAGGATGTTGCCGATGCGGTTGCTGCAGCAAGTGCCGCCTTTAAGACATGGCAACGAATGTCGATTCTTAAACGGGCAAAAATCCTGTTCAAATATCAACAATTGCTGGTCGAACATCAGGAGGAACTGGGCCGGATCGTCACCCAAGAAAACGGTAAGAGCCTCAGCGAAGCCGTTGCTGAAGTCGGCCGCGGCATCGAAAATGTGGAATTTGCGGCAGGGGTACCGACGTTAATGATGGGCGATTCCTTAACCACCGTGGCAACTGATGTTGAGGCCACCAATTATCGTTATCTGGTTGGCGTTGTTGGCGGGATTACGCCGTTCAACTTTCCGATGATGGTTCCGTGTTGGATGTTTCCGATGGCAGTCGCAACCGGTAATACCTTTGTCTTGAAACCATCTGAAAAAACGCCACTGACGAGTCAGCGCTTGGTCGAATTGTTCCAGGAAGCCGGCCTGCCTGATGGGGTGCTGAACATCGTCAATGGATCCGTTGATGTTGTGAATGGCCTTTTGGATCATCCTGATGTTAAAGCCATCAGTTTTGTCGGTTCCGAACGTGTCGGTGAATATGTGTACAAGCGCGGCAGTGAACACTTGAAGCGCGTTCAGGCACTGACCGGCGCCAAGAACCACACGATTGTTTTGGCAGATGCGGATCTTGATGCCGCTGTGAAAGGGATTATCAGCTCGTCATTCGGATCCGCTGGCGAACGTTGCATGGCGACTTCGGTCTTGGTGCTACAAGATAGCATCGCGGATGAATTCATGACGAAATTTACACAGGCTGCCAAAGACATCAAGATTGGCAATGGCTTAGACAAAGGCGTCTTTCTTGGACCGGTGATTCGTCAGGAAAATCAGGAACGGACCTTGAACTATATCAAGACCGGCGTTAAAGAAGGGGCCAAACTCGTGTTGGATGGTTCGGAGGAAGCCAAAAAACGTGACGGTTACTTTGTTGGGCCAACCATTTTTGAAGATGTCAAAACGGATATGACTATCTGGCACGACGAAATGTTTGCACCGGTGCTTTCGGTGATGCGGGCAAAAGACTTGCCAGAGGCCGTTGCGATTGCGAACAGCTCAGAGTTGGCTAACGGCGCTTGCCTCTTTACGGATTCAGCTGCATCCATTCGTTACTTCAGGGAAAATATCGATGCTGGCATGTTGGGGATTAATCTTGGCGTTCCGGCACCAATCGCAGTCTTCCCATTTTCCGGATGGAAGCACTCGTTCTTCGGCACGCTGCACGCAAACGGTAAAGACAGTGTGGATTTCTATACGCACAAGAAAGTGGTTACGGCACGCTACGATCAAAGTCGGTTCAAGTAGAACTTGATAGATTTGATAAAGAGAGGGGCTTTAACCATGAGCTTATTGTATCGAAAGCAAAATCAGGAGATTCTTCCTGGTGTGCATTTGATTCAGGATATCAGTACGGCAAATTCGCCGATGAAATATACGTCTGTTAAGGTGTTGGAACTTGATGCGAATAGCTCCTATGCCGAAACTTTGGGTGATTTTGAGGCAGGCATCGTTGTTCTGGCAGGGAAAGTAACTGTAACAGCTGATCAACAGCGGTTTGAAGGCATTGGCCAGCGTCAATCGGTTTTTGACAAAATACCGACAGATAGCGTTTATGTTGGCACCGGTTTGCCGTTCAGTGTGACGGCACAAACGGCAGCCAAGATTTTAATTGCCTATTCGCCAACCACAACGTCATTTCCGGTTCGACTGCTCAAAGGTGACATTCATCAAATCGAGCATCGCGGCAAGTATCAAAATAAACGACTGGTGCAAAATATCTTGCCTGATGACCTACCATTTGCAGATAAATTGTTACTGGTGGAGGTTTATACGGATTCGGGCAACTGGTCAAGTTATCCGCCGCATCGCCATGACCATGACAACCTGCCGACGGAATCTTTACTGGAAGAAATCTATTATCACGAAATGCAACCAAAGCAGGGATTTGTTTTTCAGCGTGTCTACACAGATGATCACTCGCTCGATGAAACGATGACCGTTCAAAACCAAGACGTCGTGATTGTTCCTAAAGGCTATCATCCCGTCGGCGTTCCGGACGGGTATGACAGTTACTACCTCAACATTATGGCAGGACCGACCCGCGTTTGGCATTTCCATAATGCCCCGGAGCATGCGTGGATTATTGATCGAAAGTAGAAACTGTTGATGCGCAAGGGAGGATGCATTTTAGATGTCTAAAAAATTTGATTTGATTGCCATTGGCCGAGCAGCCGTTGATTTAAATGCGGTTGAATACAATCGGCCATTAGAAGAAACCAAGACCTTCGCGAAGTTTGTTGGCGGCTCGCCAGCTAATATTGCGATCGGTTCCGCCAAACTAGGTCAAAAAGTCGGCTTTATTGGTAAGGTGTCAGATGATCAACTGGGACATTATGTGACCCAATACATGTCTGAAGTCGGCATCGACACATCACAAATGGCTAAAGATGAAGACGGCCACAAAATCGGCTTAACGTTTACCGAAATCATCAGCCCTGAAGAAAGCGACATTTTAATGTATCGCAATGAAGCGGCTGATTTATATTTATCAACCGATGACGTGTCCAAAGACTACTTGGCCCAAGCACGAATGCTCGTTATCTCAGGAACCGGATTAGCGCAAAGCCCGTCACGAGAAGCGATTCTAAAAGCACTTTTGTTGGCGAAAGAGCTTGGCGTCGAAGTCATTTTTGAACTGGATTATCGACCATACACTTGGCAAAACGCCGAGGAAACCAGCCTGTATTACCAACTTGTTGCTCAAAAAGCCGACGTTATTATCGGTACCCGCGATGAATTCGATGTTTTGGAAAATCAGCAGGGCAATACCGATGAGCAAACAATCGCAACGTTATTCCAATACGACGCCAATCTGATCGTCATCAAGAGTGGCGTTCAGGGATCGAATGCTTACACCAAAGCAGGCGACAAGTATCATTTTGGCATTTTCAAAACGAAGGTGCTAAAGAGCTTTGGCGCAGGTGATTCGTTTGCAGCCGGGTTCCTGTATGCGTATAGCCACCAGCTGGATATTGAAACAGCCTTGAAATATGGGAGTGCTGCGGCATCGATCGTCATTAGCCAATTAAGTTCTTCAGAAGCAATGCCGAACTTAGCGCAGCTGACCGAGTTTATTCAAAAGGCGGAGACGCAGGAGGTGCATTAAGGATGAGCGCAATGGAGTTGGAGCCGCAAACAAAAGTATCGCAACGGTCCGCACCTGGCACTGTCCGGCTAACGACCGCGCAGGCATTGGTTCGCTTTTTAAACCAACAATATATTGATGTAGATGGAAAAGTGACACCCTTTGTTGAAGGCATTTTCGCGATTTTCGGACACGGTAATGTGCTGGGACTAGGAGAGGCTTTACAGGAAGATCCCGGTCACCTGAATGTTTATCAGGGGCACAACGAGCAAGGCATGGCCAGCACGGCGATTGCATACAGTCGCCAATTGTATCGCCATAAGATTTTTGCGGTGACAGCTTCGGCAGGCCCTGGTTCGGCAAACTTTGTCACGGCGGCTGGCAATGCTTACGTCAACAATATTCCGATTCTCTTTTTACCAGCCGACACGTTTGCCACACGCCAGCCGGATCCGGTTTTGCAGCAGATCGAAGTGGATGGCAGCGCAACGACGACCACAAATGATACGTTGAAACCAGTATCCAAGTATTGGGATCGCGTGGAGCGGCCGGAGCAATTGATGACGGCGTTGCTTAAGGCTTTTGAAGTGTTAACCAACCCTGCAACGGCCGGGCCGGTGACAATTGCCTTGCCACAAGACACTGAAGGGGAAGCATTTGATTATCCGCTGAGTTTCTTCAAGAAGCGCGTTCATGTCGTGAAACGAATTCAACCAAGTGCAGCAGAATTGGCAGAAGCAACTCGGCTAATCAAGGCAAGCCGCCATCCGGTTTTGATCATCGGCGGTGGGGCCAAGTTCAGCGAAGCGGGTCCCGCAATCGAGGCGTTTTCCGACAAATTGAAGATTCCGATTGTTGAGACCCCGACAGGCAAATCAACGGTTTCGGCTGCATTTCCAAACAATATGGGTGGCACCGGTGTCTTGGGGACACCTGCCGCCAACGATGTGATTGCCAAGGCCGATTTGATCATTGGTGCGGGCACACGGTATACGGATTTTACGACCGCATCCAAGACAGCCATTGATCCAGAGAAAACGAACATTATTAACATTAATCTGAATCGCATGCAGTCCTACAAATTCGATGGCTTTCCGGTAGTTGCCGATGTCCGCGATACCTTGACGCAACTGACAGACGCACTGACAGACTATCAAAGCGAATTCACCGATTTGGCGGATACTAAAGCGGCGTGGCAAAAGGAACGCGAGCGGCTGGCACACACGAATTATGATGCGGCAGACTTTACCCCTGAAGTTAAGAATCAGTTCACACCCGAGACTTTGGCAGAGTATGCCGAAAAGCTGAAAACCCACTTTACCCAAACTGAAGCAGTCATTGCGGTTAACGACACGATTGATCCAAACAGTATCATGGTTGCCGCGGCTGGTTCACTGCCAGGCGATGTGCAACGTATCTGGGATCCGATTGAACCGAACACCTATCACATGGAATATGGTTATTCCATGATGGGGTATGAAGTTCCAGCGGCCTTGGGCGTCAAGCTGGCGGAACCTGATAAAGAAAGTTATGCCTTGGTCGGGGATGGCAGCTTTATCATGCTGCATTCAGAGCTTGTCACCGCATTGCAGTATCACAAGAAGATCAATATTTTAGTTTTTGATAATTCCGGATTTGCGTCCATTAATAATTTGCAAATGGCACAGGGCAGCAATAGCTATTTGACCGAATTCAGGACAGCCGACCATGATATTTTGACCATTGACTTTGCCAAAATTGCGGAAGGTTATGGTGCCAAAACGTACCATGCCAATGATCGCGCAAGTCTGGTGGCCGCTTTGGAGGATGCCAAGAAGCAGACTGTTTCAACGTTAATTGACATCAAGGTGCTGCCGAAAACCATGACGCAAGGTTACGGTCAAAGTTGGTGGCGTGTCGGCGTGTCTGAAGTTTCTGACAATCCGAAAGTCCAAAAGGCGTATCGGGCCATTCAAGAAGGTATTGATCAGGCGTTTAAATACTAGGAGAAAACAGCAAAAGGAGCGATCAACATGGTTGTCAAAGTTGGTGTTATCGGAACAGGTGCAATGGGACGCGCGCATATTGATCGGCTGACAAATGTGTTAACCGGTGCAAAAGTGGTGGCAGTCACAGATATTAATCAGGAAGCGGCAGAAGCTGCTGTGCACGATTTTAAGCTGGATGCAAAAGTTTATCCTGACGACACGAGTTTGCTACAAGATCCGGATATTGATGCGGTCTTTGTTGTCAGTTTTGGCGGGGCACATGAAGCAACTGTTCTCAAAGCTTTGGACACGGACAAGTTCATTTTCACGGAAAAACCATTGGCAACAACCTTGGAGGGGGCCAAGCGCATTGTCGACAAGGAAATGACCAAACCGCGAAAAGTTATTCAGGTCGGATTCATGCGTCGTTATGATGAAGCCATTCACGAATTGAAAACCAAGTTGGATTCCGGAATCATCGGTAAGCCACTGGTTGTTCGGGCGAGTCATATCAATCCGGATGTAGCAGCAAACTATTCCAATGAAATGGCCATTACGGATACTTTGATTCATGAAATCGATGAGATGCATTGGTTGCTTGACGATGATTATGCATCAATTCAAATCACCTATCCGCGTCAGTCGAGCAAGGTGAACAATGAAGGACTGCGTGATCCGCAACTTGCAACGTTGACAACTAAAAAAGGCGTGGTTGTTCAAGTGTTGGTTCATGT
This sequence comes from Lacticaseibacillus chiayiensis, assembly GCF_004123795.1. Taxonomy (GTDB): domain Bacteria; phylum Bacillota; class Bacilli; order Lactobacillales; family Lactobacillaceae; genus Lacticaseibacillus; species Lacticaseibacillus chiayiensis. The sequence goes on from NZ_MSSM01000015.1 coordinate 83,762, forward strand.
GACCGCGCAATATGGTTATGAGGTCAAACTTGAAGTGGTCGGGGAAACAGGCGAGTTGAAGTTGCCGGATGACGGTTTTGCCCCGATTGTCCGCACGCAGGCAACGCAGCAAACTGCAATCGAGACAAGTTGGGTCAAGCGGTTCCTGCAGGCATATAACACCGAAGTGCAGGAGTTTATCAATCAAGTAGCCCAAAATCAATCGCCAATCGGTCCAAGTGCATGGGAAGGCTATATTGCGGCGGTGACCGCTGAAGCAGGTATCCGTTCGCAAAAAGATCAAGAACCGGTTCTGATCAATGTTGCTACAACCCCGGCATTTTATCAGAAGAAGCAAGCTGTACAGGCTTGAACAGCCAAACAAATATGAATTAGGGAGGATTTAGATGATGGCTCAACGGACAGTGAAAATCGGCATTGTAGGGTTAGGAAGATTGGGGAAAATACACGCGACTAATCTGGCGACCAAGATTCCGCACGCTAAATTGCAGGCAGCGACGAGTGTTGTTCCAGCGGAGTTAGCTTGGGCGCGCGACAATCTCGGCGTTGAAGAAACCTATGAGGATTTTGACGATATGGTGCAAAACGCAGATATCGATGCTGTGTTTATTGTGTCGCCTTCAGGGTTCCATTTGCCGCAAATTGAAAGCGCTATGAACGGTGGCAAACACGTCTTCAGTGAAAAACCAATCGGCTTGGATCTTGATGCGATTAAACACACGCAGGCTGTGATTGATCAGCATCCTGACTTGAAATTCCAGCTTGGCTTCATGCGTCGGTTCGATGATTCTTATGTTTACGCGAAACAATTGGTGGACGAAGGCAAAATCGGCGACATCACGCTCATTCGCAGTTACAGCATTGATCCGGCTTCCGGCATGGAAAGTTTCGTGAAGTTTGCGACCTCGGCCAATAGCGGCGGGCTATTCTTGGACATGTCGATTCACGATATTGATGTGATTCGTTGGTTCACCGGCAAAGAAATCGATAAAGTTTGGGCGATCGGCTTGAACCGGGCTTATCCGGTTTTGGATCAGGCAGGCGAGTTGGAAACCGGTGCCGCATTAATGCAGCTTGAAGATAAGACGATGGCAATTTTGGTAGCAGGACGCAATGCCGCCCACGGGTACCATGTCGAAACCGAAATTATTGGCACCAAAGGGATGTTGCGGGTTGCTCAGGTACCGGAAAAGAATCTGGTGACCGTCATGAATGAAGAGGGGATCATTCGACCGACTTCCCAGAACTTTCCGGAGCGCTTTGCTCAAGCTTTTTTGAGTGAAGAGCAGGCGTTTGTTGATAGCATTTTGAAGGATACTTCTGTCGGTATTACGGCAGAAGATGGCTTGCAAGGCACAAAAGCGGCATTGGCTTTGCAGCAGGCATTTGAAAAAGAAGATATTGTCAAAGTTGCGGATGTGGATAAAAAGGTGGGTGCTTAAATTGACGATAGAGCTAGGAATTGCGCCAATTGGTTGGACAAATGACGATATGCCGGAATTAGGCAAAGAAGTGACATTTGAACAAGCGATTGATGAGATGGCGTTGGCGGGTTACCAAGGAACTGAAGTAGGCAATAAATACCCGAAAGATCCAGCAGTGCTAAAACATTATCTGGCATTACGCCATCTGAAAATTGCCAGCGCGTGGTTTAGTGCCTTTTTGACCACCAAGCCATATGAGGAAACCGAAGCTGCCTTTATCAAGCATCGTGACTTCCTTCACGCGATGGGTGCCAAAGTGATCGTTGTTGCTGAACAGGGACATAGCGTTCAGGGAATGCTGGACAAAGCTGTTTTTGCTGACAAACCGCATTTCACTGACGAAGAGTGGCAAAAGTTGGCAACCGGGTTAGAGCGGCTAGGTGACCGGGCACATGAGGTAGGGATGCAAATTGTGTATCACCATCATATGGGTACCGGTGTCCAGACAACGGCGGAGATCGACAAATTGATGGCAATGACGGATCCGGACAAGGTTTCACTTTTGTTCGATACCGGGCATCTGGTTCTGTCCGGTGAAGATCCATTAGACATTTTCAACCGCTACCAAGATCGGATTAAGCATATTCACTTTAAAGATGTCCGTGCTGAGCAAGCCAAACAGGAACGAACTGAGAACATGAGTTTCCTGGCAGGCGTCAAAAACGGGATGTTTACGGTACCGGGGGATGGCATGATTGATTTCAAACCGATCTGGAAAGCTATTCAAAAGAGCAACTATAGCGGGTGGATTGTGGTTGAAGCCGAGCAGGATCCGGCAAAGGCAAATCCGCTTGAATATGCTTTGAAAGCAAAGCAATACTTGGATACCATCATGGCAATCCCGCAAGCAGTTTAAGGGGTTCGATTTAGAAGGGGTATGGTTTTTATGGCGTTGATACCAGCAACAACATTGATGCAGGCCGCACTGGCTAACCACGATGCAATTGGTCATTTTAATATTAATGGTCCCGACTGGCTGGAAACGTATCTTAACGTTGCTGAAGAAACCAAAACGCCGATTATTGTGGCAACTTCCGATCGGATTATGGATTTTCTCGGGGGATTCGACTTCATGTCCCAGTATGTGCGCTTCATGATCCAGGCGTTGCGCATTACTGTGCCGGTCGTCCTTCATCTGGATCATGGGTTATCTGTCGAGCACGTTTTTCAGGCCATCGATGCCGGCTATACGTCGGTCATGTTTGATGGCTCAAAGCTGCCCATTGATGAGAATGTTGCCTTAACCAAAAAGGTGGTTGCCTATGCGCATCAACGTCATGTGTCAGTTGAAGCAGAAGTTGGCAGCGTTGGTGGGAACGAGAATGGCCTGATCAACGGGGTTCGTTATGCCAGCGTGACGGATGCGGTCAAAATGGCTGCCACCAGTATTGATTCGTTGGCTGCAGCACTAGGTTCGGTTCACGGCGATTATGTTGGGCGGCCAAAACTTAATTTTGAGCGGATGGCAGCGATTGCTGAAGCAACCAAACTACCGCTGGTTCTGCACGGAGCGTCAGGTATTCCTGATGACCAGATTCAGCAGGCGATTCAAACCGGAACGGCCAAAATCAACATCAATACAGAAGTGAACACCGTGTGGACGGAAGCAGTTGCCAAAGCGCTTCAACAAAAACGCTCCGGTCACGATCCACAGCCAATTCTCACAGCAGGCAAACAAGCGATGGCACGCCTAGTTGAAAGTAAAATGAACGACTTTCACATTTTGGGGAAAAGTGACCGCCTAACTGCGATGAGATGATAGTTTGCCGACATTGCGTTTTGACTGTTTTTAAAGTGACGGATGGTGCAACGCGGCAGTCGGTAACGTGAATTAGGGGGGGATTTTATGCCATTAGTTCGTTTTGACATGCTAAAAGGCCGATCACCTGAAACGATTCAGCAGATTTTGCAGATCACACATGAGGTCATGGTGGCAACTTTTAACGTACCGGAGCGTGACCGGTATCAAATTGTCCATCAGCATGAACCTTACGAAATGGTGATTGAGGATACCGGTTTAGGCATACCGCGATCAGATAAGGTTGTGGTGCTTTCACTAGTTAGCCGCGTGCGAACTGTTCCTCAGCTAAAAGCATTCTATGCGGAATTGGCAGAGCGCTTGTCGGCAGCCGGTTTGGTAGACAAAAACGATCTTATGATCAATGTGTCATTTACCAACGACCAAGGATGGAGTTTCGGCCAGGGAAAAGCACAATTTCTGGATGGTAGTTTGTAGTTGAATCATAAAGACAGATCAAAGATGCCTTGGCCGCTTCTGGAATTTTGCTGGAGGATGGACAAGGCATCTTTTTGATGTGAGCGTAAGCAGGTTTTTGCGACTGCGAGCACGTTAAAGAAAGCAGAGGTGTTAGACATGACGATTCAAATAGAAAAAATGGCCTTAAATCGAAAAGTGGCACAGAATCGCTCACTTGAGCGTTTTTTCCAGTTGACGGCGGAAGTGGGTATGCACCAGGTGGAGTTGCGCAATGATATGACCGGATCCGATGCTCCCGAGACAGTGATTGATCAGATGTCGGCGGCGGATTTTAATACGTTAAGAGCCAATTATGGGATGAAGATTCTAACAATTAACGCGGTACAACAATTCAATCAACCGGCGAAGTTAGTCGAAAATCGCCAACTTTTGACAGGTTTGGCTGAGTTGGCGGTTCAAATTGGCAGCCCGGCCATTATCTTTGTACCGGAAGTTAACCCGCAAGATACCCGAACACCGCAACAACGTCTTGAAGACGCGGCCCATCATCTGCAGGTGTTTGGCGATATTTTGGCTAATTATCATCTTACCGGGTTGATTGAACCACTTGGCTTTATGGCGAGCACGATGCGGTATCCGTGGACGGCGCTGCGGGCAATCGAATTGTCTGGGCGCACGGAATTCAAATTGACGATTGACACCTTCCATTTCTTTTTGGCGCATATAACGGCGGCTCAATTTAAAGCAAACGTTGATGTGAAACGGATCGGGCTCGTGCATTTGTCTGGCATTGAGCCGATTCACGAGTTGCGGGAAGTCTTGGATGAGGATCGGATGCTGATCACGGATTGCGACATGATGCAAAACGTGGAACAAGTGCACCTATTCGAGTCGCTGGGCTATCGTGGTGACTATTCGTTTGAACCATTTTCGACGCGGTTGGCGGATGAAAGCAACGAGCAGCTGGCGAACGAGATTGCCGCAAGTATTAACTTGTTAAATCAACCAACAGCGATGGAGGTGTGATCGTCATGAAACTAGCTTATGATCCTTCGATGTTTCGCGACACCATGACGTTGAAGCAAATGTTTGATGAGGTCGCCCGTTTAGGCTACGAATATATTGAACTGTCGCCGCGCCGGGATTTCATTTGGTTCTATGAATATCCAGTTGCTGACACAGCTTTGATTAAGCAAGTGAAACGGTATGCCCAGGATGCCGGCGTCAAAATTTCTTCCGTGCTTCCGGTGCAGCAATGGTCATCACCTGATGAACAAGAGCGCGAGTTTGCTGTCCGCAATCTGAAACGCACGATTGAAATCACGGCACGGCTGGGGGTCAAAGTTTTGAACACAGAATTTTCCGGCGATAAGTTCCAGCCGCTGGTTTCGCAAGGGCAGTGGTACAAATCCATGGAGGAACTGGCACCGGTATTTGAAAAGAACGGCATCAAGTTGGAAATTCAGCCGCATCCCAATGATTTTATCGAATCCAATTTGGCAGCGACACGTTTAATTCGATCGCTGGATGTGGATTGGGTGCATCAAGTTTGGTGCAGCTCGCGTGCCTTTTATATGGATGATGGACACGGTGATATTCGCCAGCAGTTCGCCGAGTCCGGTGATCTGATTACACATGTGCTAATTGCGGATACGCTTAACCACAAAGGTAATCAGGGACTGCGCTACATTATTAATCCGCCGGGCGCACCGGTCACGATCCATCAGCACTTAAATCCGGGTGAAGGCGAAGTCGATTTTGCCACGCTTTACGCCGTCTTGCGGGAGCGGCATTTTAATGGCATCTTCACCAACAATGTGTTTGCTTGGCCCGACAAGGTTGACTGGTCAAATAAAATCACGTTGCAGTCGATTAAAAATGGGCTGCAGATCTGACAGTTGCGGCACTCGGCGAATGCTGCAGCTAAAATGACTTGATATTTCAATTCCAAAACGACACCTGATGAATGATTGATCAGATGTCGTTTTTGTATACTTAAGTTGATATAAGCTGTACGTAAAGAGACTATTGCCGGGTCGCATCAATAGTGGCACGGACTCGACGAAAGAGTGGGGCGGTCTGACTGTTGGTTTGAATGGCGCTGATCATGAATAAGGTGTCCATGAGGCTGAGTTCCGCGATTAACGCATGAAGCGCTTCTGTGCGGTAGCGCGATTCTTCAGCAACCGCGACAAAAGCGGCATCGGCCATTTTGGCTAGGCGGGAGGCAGGTGCACCCGTGATGACGATGAGCGGCACGTGTTGCTGTTTGGCCAAGTCGGCTAAGGCAATGGCGTCTTTATCCTCTCCTGAGTGCGACGTCAAAATCATGGCATCGTTGACACCGAGATGTGTCGCCGCCATGAGCTGCATATGATAGTCCGCAGCATAAGCAACAGGAATTGCCGTGCGCAGAAACTTGTGGTAGCCATCTAATGCAACAAGATTGCTGGCGCCTAAACCAAAAAGGCCGAGCCGATCCGCATGGGTGATCCAGTTGACCGCCTTGGCTAACGCAGCAGCATTAAGATTGGCCAAGGTAGTTCGCAGCGCATCAATATTGGAAGTAAAGATTTTTTGCGCTAACGTCTCCACTGAGTCGTCCGGACTGAGCTCAGCAAATAACGTTTGATCCGGCTCTGGCGGCGATTGGACTAACGCCATCCGCAGCGCCTGAAAATTCGGGTAGCCTAACGCCTTGGCAAAACGCGAAATTGTCGCCGTGCTGACCCCGGTCATGGTGCTGAGTTCCGCGATATTTGCCTGACTGGCACGATCCGGATGTGTCTGAAGAAAATCCGCTAATTTTGTTTCCTGCCGACTCAAGTTAGGTTTATAAATCTTTAATTGGACTAAGAAATCGTGCATGTGACCGCCTCCATTTCAAAATTAGTATAGCATTAAATTGCCTTTTTGAAAAATATTTTCGAACTTATTGCTTGATTTTTGTAAATATTTTGCATACAATGGCACCATGATCACGGAGGATCACTTTTGACCCCCGAAAAAGTGGTCTTGGCGCTCACATTAACGCGTTCGCCGGCGCAGAAGCCTGCGTATAAGGACCTTGGTCGCAATGGCAAGGACCGCCATCACGCCCAAGGCCACTTATACTTCG
>NZ_MSSM01000016.1 GCF_004123795.1 Lacticaseibacillus chiayiensis
TGACCATTTATGGGAAATGTTAATGTAGGTTTAACAAATATGGTGTTAGCTGACTGGACATGTTCATTGCATCAGAGCCAACCAAGATAGCAAAAAGCGCCAAGGGACAATATAGTTCCCTGAAGCATTTTACTAGTATCACGCTTTGCCAGAACAGTTAATGCAGTAATGCCGACAGCATAGAACAAAAATATGCCAGTTCTTTCTCCTGAAGCCCAGATAGTCGGAGAAAAAGCAAGAACTAATTTCGTTATAAAAGCTAACGATAGCATAAGCAGAACTGCCAAAAACTTTCTAGGTTCTGATTTTAGAATGAATGCTATTGAGACTATAATACTGGTTGCTATAAATAGCATCACAAGATCAGCCATCCAAGTCGTGGGGTGTAAAAGCTTAAAACTTGTACCATACTTATTAAATGAGCCAAGGACAATATCAATTATTTTTAGCTTCGTGTGGAACAGCCCCGAAAAAAGATTGAATATCAAAAAAGAGACCAGTGGAACTGATCCTATGAATTGTTTAGAAACAAGACTAGATCTTGATAGAGCAAAAAATAAGGTCAAGGCGAGCACCAAAAACAAAATATGGCCATCAAAAAATAAGGATTTCAGAGACGATGAGTATCCCATTTCGATCTTTCTGAAAATCGACAAAGACGTAAAATCTGGAAATCTGTTTGCCACTTCCTTGGCATACCTTATTTTATTACCTTTGCAAAAGTAAATTAACGCCAGATTGCTCAGTACTATTAGATAATGTGGCGCAAGAAGCCACCACTTTGATCCATAAAAGTAGAACGCAATTATTGGTATAACTACAATTAGTACAACGCACATTTGTTCAAGATTACTTGAATATGCTACCAAAAACAAAGAAAACACCCAACTCAGCCATCTCATCTTACGCTCCGGTTTTAAAACAATCACGAGAAATCCGAGAAAGGCCGCTAGAACCCATGAATAGTTTGTGGTTGTAGCGATCCAACCTGTTTCGGCAAACATAGATGTCGGCATCATTAATACCAAGCTAGTGGAAAGCATCAACAGAGTGGACTTTCTTGTCTTAAAGCTGAATATGTAAACAGGAATCACGGACATTGCTGTCAGTGAGCATGTATTAATTATCCTCCAAAAGAATCCGTGCCGGACTGATAGCAACGTAAAAAATTCAATAATTATTCTCGAGCTCCAATGAGAATATCGGTTGCTCAGAAAAGCAAAAAAATTGCCATCGAAGCTCTTCATCAATGGTCCTGCGAATAGAATACCATCATCACTAGTACCGGTTAAAGGGATCGACATATTGAAAATCAGAAACAATATAAAGATCGCTGCCACAGCAACTTTGTCAAGATCTATAGAATTCCAGCTTCTTTTAAAAGCTGTGTGTTTTGAGCCATTAAAGTGCGACAATTTGTTTACAATGAAATTACGCAAAACTAAACCCCTCCAAAGTAACTCAGCTTTTAACGTCAATCAGGACTTGGACGTAAATGCATTTTTTACAAAGCTACAGTGTATATGACTCCTCAAAATTAACCATAGAGTCATTACACATATTCTCAAAACGATATACTTGTGATGCAAATCAGTGGATATTCCTGTTACACTGAAAAATACTGTAGTACTTTCATTTCACATTGTAGCCATTTGTGAGAAAAATTCTTACCACCTGATTTCACAACCCTGTCTTCGTAACTTAGGCTAACTATGCGCTTCACTGCAAGAAATGCGCCAGGAGCGGAACTCTGTTTATCAGTTCACCGTTCGAATGAACACCAAAGATATCATCATCGCCTGAATAACGACCAATCATAACATCTGATCATTAAATTATTTTCAACCTGTAGGTGGCATAGGGCTCAAACAATTCAGTGACACTGCACATCTCACCCCCGTCCAGCCATGTAGAAAAAAGAGTGTGCAGTGATGAGAAGCTGCTTATGGACATTTTCCCGCCAGTGACATCAAACTAGGAAACTACACATACTCAAGGCGATGCACTGGTTTGAGAAAACTCTAATCTGTCAGCAGGATCGTCTTGTGTCATCCAATGACTCTATCAAGGCTTTTTGCAATATGTCCATTGTTTGTTGCTCTTATTTTCTATTCAGGTTTGTTATAATGTACACCCGATGCGCAGCAAAGTACATATCCAGACACAATTTATTTGTAAAAAGGTATTATACCTATTAAGTAACGCAGAGCATATAGCCCTATTGAATAGAATTAAAAACCATAATTAAAACGGCTTTAACACTTAAAAAAGCACAAAGCAAATTGCATTATTCACAGATTGCTAACGCCACGATTGTAGCCAGAGTGACTATCAAGAGTAACAAAAACGCCCTCGATTGAAGTTAGCGTTGGCCCCGCCCGCATAGTCAGGCCAGTTTGGTCTTGATGCTACTAGTTTCTTAACGGAAATGATAGCTCTTCATTTTAATGGATAGATCCAGCTGTTAGTGTTGCTAGGCGAAACTTTTCCATGTTACAATACAAATACAAAGAGAGCACCAGTTCTGCCTGATGCTCTCTCTGCTGCAGAGCCGATTAAGACGGCTGGCATTAAGGTAACAATCCAAAAAGACCGTTAGACTTCCGCCAGAAATCTAGTGACGGTCTTTTTGATTGCCAATGATTGCGACAACGATGCCAACCACTGTGCCAATGAGCAGCAGCACAAAGCTACCAAACGTTAGCATAAGGTTGATCGCGTCTACATCAGACAAACAGGCGTCTCCTTTCACTTAGAGCTTGTGTATCCCCCATAGGCGACCACTTCCCTTGTAATTGGATTTGCCAACTGTCATTAAACTTCTCTGCTCTACTTTTATACCATATTTAAACGCTAAACGCTAGAGCCGCAAAGGTTACGGGCGTTTTTTATTTACCGTCAAGCGAACAAGTCTTTATGCAACCATCAGAATTGGCCTACTACATCGCCATATAGAGTCCAAGCTACGTTCAAGGCTCGTCCACACCAACGACAGCGTGATCATATAGCCATTGCTTGATGCCTTTGAATGCGGCCGGTCTTATATTATTTCGCTAATTGTGATAGATACCAATGCATCTTCTTTTCCGGCACCGCCAGTAATCCGACGTTTGCTTGATACATCAACGCATTGGCCACAACAATAGCAGTCCGCTTGTTGCCATCGGTAAAAACCTGTAACCGTGAAAGTGTCAGCATTAACGTGATGGCTTTATCCGTCGCGCTTGTTCTTGAATGTAAAATAGCGTTGACCGTTTGCACAACATTACTTTCAACTGGAATCGGTGGCACATAATCCTCATTGGTTAGGCCGACGACCACCGATTTTGTCCTAATCTGCCCGGCATCAGATTCGCCAGCGCCTTGAACAATTAAATTAACCTGCTTGATTGTTTCAGTATCAATTTCTGCCACATTGTGTAAGCGCATGACAAATTGATGAGCGGCTTTTAAATTGAGAACTGTCTGAACATTCCCTGGCTTCACGCCGTCAACAGTCAGATTTTCGACAATTGCTTTGACTTGCGATAAAGTAGCATCCACGTTTTCGTACTTCCCGGCAAGATAAATCATTGACACCAAGTTCTTTTCACACAGCAGTTGTTCATCTCTAGGAGACAAGCGGTACCTATCTTCAAACATTGATGTTTTTCCTTCTAACGGTCACTTGTTTTCTATTGCAAAGGCTCCTCGCACACTGGGCTTTTGCAATGACTGTGCATTGTTCAAGTATATCATGCTGGGCGGTTTTCCTTTTAAATCATTTGAATTCATTGGTGGTGTTATCATTGCTAGCAGAAAGTCCGCCGTGTTAAAATAATTTTTGCTAGGGACACTACTAGCACTGGGTTGACAATCAAAAGAAGACCGTCAGACTTCCTGTCAGAAATCTAGTGACGGTCTTTTTGATTGCCGATGATTGCGACAACGATGCCAATATTTCGTATTTGTTTTAAAGGCTCTAGTATTCCAAATTGCTTGGAATTCTGGGGCCTCTATTTGCTTCCAAGTCGTTCAACGCGACCTTTCACAATACTGCCCAAAACCCACATCCGCTAACCTCCCAGCGTCCTCATCAACCCACTTAACAAGCCAATCACATGCATCTTTTCCATTCCCGCCGTAGAATGGCTTCATAAGTAAAACGGAGGCAAATGACATGCTGAAAATCTTGTTCGACCACATGCATGGCTGGGCACGGGTTAGCTTTTTCCTGGCGCCGATCGCCATTATGGGAGAAGCCTTGCTGGATCTGCAGCAGCCGACTTTGATGGCCAAGATCGTGGATGTCGGCTTGGCGCGTAAAGATATGACTTATGTTTGGCAGACTGCGATTCTCATGGCGGTGATTGCCGTTGCGGCGTTTGTGCTCGGTGCCATTTGTAATGCCTTTTCGTCGTATGCGGCGTTGAAAATGGGTCAGAATCTGCGTAGCCACATGCTGGCCATTGCGTTAGCCGATCGCGATCCGCAAGCCCTGAAGCCGGAAACCTTGATCACCCGAATTACCAACGACGTGACGCAGATGCAAACCATGGTCAGTATGCTCACGCGTGGCTTGATTCGCTCGCCGATGTTACTGTTCGGTGGGATTGTCATGTCCATGATCGTATCGCCGCGACTTTCCTGGATCGTCCTGATTGCGTTACCGATTTTGGCTATTTACATCTATGTTGTCGTTCGCCGTTCCTTGCCGCTTTACACGGCCATGCAAGGTCAGGTGGACGTGATGAACCGCATCATGAGCGAAAATCTGACTGGGGCCAAAACAATCAAAGCTTACGTTCTGGAAGATCATCAGCGCGCCCAATTCAACACCGAAAATCATAACCTGCAACAGATCAGCCAACGCGCCGTGCTCGCCACGGTCACCTTGGCGCCGCTGATTATGCTAGTTCTGAATCTCGCTGTCGTTGCCGCGTTGGCGTATGGTGGCAACCTAGCCATCAGCGGCAACATGACCACCGGCGAAATTATGGCGTTTGTCAACTACATGATTCAAATCACCACCGCCATGACCAACACCGTCAACCTCATCACCACCTTCTCGCGCGCCATCACCTCCAGCGCGCGGGTCAGTGCGGTTTTAGCCGAAGAAGCGGGTACCGAAGCCACCGGGACGCTAGCTGCCCCGGCTGACAGCACCATCGCGTTCAATCACGTCACATTCGGTTTTTCCAAAAGTCGGCCGATTCTCGATGATATCAACCTCACCGTTCCCAGTGGTCAGTGGCTGGGCATTATTGGTTCGACCGGTTCCGGTAAAACCACGCTCATCGCCTTACTCACACGGCTTTACGAGCACTATCAAGGCAACATTACCATCGGCGGCACCGATATTCAGCAAATCAGTCTGGCATCGTTGCACAAAAAGATCACCGTTGCCTTGCAAAATTCGCTGCTTTTTTCCGGAACAGTCGAACGCAATTTGAATTACGGCGCACCTCAGGCCACGCCTGCGCAACTGGCCAGTGGTGTCGCCATCGCCAGTGCGACGGAATTCATCGGAACCGATTACTCGGCGCCGGTGGAAGAAGCCGGGAAAAACTTTTCCGGCGGCCAACGTCAGCGCCTCAACCTCGCCCGCGCCATCATCCCTGACCCAGACATTCTGGTCATGGACGATGCCACGAGCGCCGTTGATCAAGAAACCAACACGGCCATTCAGGATGCGCTGGTGAAAAATCGCCGCAACCGTTCGACCATCATTATTTCCCAACGCGTGCCCAACATTATGGACTGTGATCAGATTATCGTCATGCAAGACGGCCGCATCACGGCGCACGGCACCCATGGCGAGCTGGTGAAAAGTTCGCCATTTTACGCGCAGCTTGTTCAAACTCAGTTAGGTGGTGAGTACCTTGATTAATATCGGTGGACGACGCGGTCCGCGCAACCTGCATCCGGAAAAAGTAACCTTAGTGAATTGGAAACAAACCGTGCGCCGAATTTGGGGCTATCTCAACACGGATCGCAGCAAATTGCTCATTGTTTTTGGGCTGACACTTTTTACAACCCTTGCCACCATTATCGGCAACCGCGTCAACGGCATTGTGGTCGACCAATTTATCACGAAGGGCCGGCTCCGTGAATTGTTAATTGTCAGCGGTTTACTGGCGGGCATGTATTTTCTAAGCAGTGTTTTCACTTATTTTCAGACCAGTATCACCACTAAGGTCGCCCAACGCACCAGTGCCGCGATTCGGCATGATTTGTTTGCGAAAATGCAACGCCTGCCGATGCGGTATTTTGACACCCATGATAACGGCGATATTATGAGCAGACTGACCAATGACGTCGATAATATCAACACCGCCCTCATGCAGACATTCGTGCAGCTGTATACCGGAATCATCAGTGTGATCGGGATGGGCATTGCGATGCTGCTGCTGAGTCCTTTGTTGACGGGGATTGTCGTCTTGGCCTCGTTTGCGACTTTCTTCTATTCCCGAGCAGCCGCGCGGATTACCCAGCGTGCGTTTACCGTGCAACAGGAAGCGCTTGGCAGTCTCAATACGCAAATCGAAGAAAATGTTGCCGGCAAGCAGCTCGTACAACTTTTCGATCACCAACAAGACACCCTCGATCGCTTCAACGAAACCAATGCCCGATACACGGCAGCGGCGTATCGGGCACAACTTTTCTCCGGCGTCATCGGTCCGTTCAACAATATGACCAACAACTTTGCCTACCTGTTGATCACCTTTGCCGGCGCGCTTGCCATTCTGCACGGCGGCACGAGCATCACGGTCGGCGTCATCTTCACTTTTCTGATTTACCTGCGCAACTTCACCGGCCCGATCAACAACATCCTCAACTTGATCAACACCCTGCAACTGTCACTAGCCTCGGCTGAGCGGGTTTTCCAGGTTGTTGATGCCGAACCAGAAAAAGATCTGCCAAACGCCCTCACTCTAACTCGCACAGCTGGCAACGTGCAATTTAATCACGTTTCGTTCGCCTATGATGGTAAAAATGACGTGCTCCACGACATCAGCTTCACCGCCCAGCAAGGCGAAGTGGTCGCCATTGTCGGGCCAACCGGTGCAGGCAAAACCACGATCATGAACCTGCTCACCAACCTTTATCCACTCACCAGCGGCAGCATCACCCTCGATGGCCACAACGTCACCGACCTCACCCGCGCCAGTTTGCGCCGCCTCGTGACCGTGGTCCAGCAAGAATCCTTCCTCTTCACCGCGACCATTCGCGAAAATATTCGGATGGGGCGCCCTGAAGCGACGGATGCTGAAGTCGAAGCCGCCGCCCAAGCCGCCAACGCCGATACCTTCATCCGGCAACTACCGGACGGCTATGACACCATGCTCAGCGAAAACGCCAGCCGCCTGTCACAAGGCCAGCGCCAACTCCTCAGCATTGCCCGCGCCTTTGTGGCCCAAGCGCCGGTCCTTGTGCTCGATGAAGCCACCGCGTCCATCGACTCCAACACCGAAACTGACGTCCAGCGCGCCATGAACCGCCTCATGCAGCAACGCACCAGCTTCGTCATCGCCCACCGCCTCTCTACCATTCGCCACGCCAGCAAAATCCTCGTCATCGACCAAGGCCGCCTCATCGAATCCGGCACGCATGAACAACTCCTGGCCGCTGGTGGGTTTTACGCTAAGCTGTATAACAGTCCGCTGGCGGATATGGATAAGTTGAAGCGATGAAAAAAGGTTGCTTTGATCAGAAAAAAACAGGCGTTACAACTTCATTTAGATGAAATTGTAGCACCTGTTTTTGCTAATATCATTTTCTCGAAAACATCACCGTTGTTTATTATTTGGAATTTATAACGGGCCACTAATACCCGGAAAGCTAATGAAGAATTTCTTGGCAATCTCCTGCGCTGCTTCCTCCATATCAAAAAGAGCGTCCCGCTGCTCGTCAGTGAGTTGATAATCATGGTCCCACATTTGGTCTCTAATAAAAATGCTGACCGGATGCACCTCTGGCTCAATGTTGGCACCTTGTATTCGTTTCTCGCTAGCCGATCCACAACCTGCTTGATTTTAACGACAATTGCTTTGGATATCTCATCCTGTTGCTTTTCGAAAAGGTGTTGGAGTTTCAGCATCTTGGCGATAAGCGCCTGCTTTTGATCTATTGCCATTTATGATCGCCTCTTACTTGGACTTTGCTCTAAACTCAAACTTACGTGGATAAAGCATCATTGTGATTGCGGTTACATTCCTGTTTTGATGGCTTTATCTTAGTAGCAGGTCGTATAATTGGCAAACAATTTTTCTCAAAGTTTTCAATCTGTTTTCTTAGCGTTACCCTTAAGAAAACGAAAGAAGCCTCCCACAATGTCCACACGCCAAATCATCGAACAATCACGCTTCAAAAAGCATCTCAAACACCTACTTCAAGCTGGCCGGTTTACGCAAGCAGACTATCAACAAGTGCTTGACTACTTACGCGCAGGCGAGCCATTTCCGGAAAAGTATGACGACCATGTTATCAAGAAACGCAAAACTGACCGCGCGTTGTTTATTAAGGGCAACTGGCTACTGATATATCGTCTTGAGGCTAACGCAATCCGACTGCTGGATGTTGGTCGGCATGGCGAGATTTAAATGGTGCTAGGTTATCGCACCCTCCTTAGCATGTTTTTGTTATTTCACGATCATGCCCATTTTCCGCATTGTTGCCACCTCTTTTCCATGCTAAGCTAACTTCAAGAAGGGATGTGACTGCCATGTATCGCTTGATCGCAGTCGATTTGGATGACACACTACTCGACTCGCATAAGCAGTTGTCGTCGGCCACCATCCGTGGTTTGAAGGCGGCGCAGGCTAAGGACATTAAAATCGTTCCGTGCACTGGTCGACCGTTGCCGGGCGTTCGAACCACGTTGGATGCTTTGGGGCTGCATGGAGACGATCAGTATGTTATTGTTCAAGGCGGCGGGGTGGTACAGAGCTCCAACGGTAAAATCATTGCTCAGAAGTTTCTGAATCATCAAGATTATCAGGACTTTTCAACTTTTGCGACGCATGTTTCGGCAGCCGGGATCGATAGTAACGTGATCACTCCTGCTGGCGATGTGTATACGGCAGATCGTAACATCAGCAAGTATACGGTTTTGCAAGCTTGGGAGAACCATGCTGGCATTAAGGTGCGCGAGCCTCAGGAAATGCCGAATGATTTTACGATTGCTAAGGGCTTGCTGTTGGGTGAACCTGAGGCACTTGCCAAAATTCAACCGGAAGCTGAAGCCGAGTTTGGCAACCGTTTTACCGTCATTCGCAGCATGCCGTTTATGCTGGAAATTATGCCCCGCGGCGTCAATAAAGGATGGGGACTCGAACAACTAACGCAATACCTTGACTTGCAGTCGGCAGACGTGATTGCGTTTGGGGATGAACATAACGATTTGGACATGTTTAACTTTGCTGGTACCAGCGTTGCCGTGGCGAATGGTCAAGAAGTTGTCAAAGCCCACGCCGATTATGTCACTGCCAGCAATGACGAAGATGGCGTCGTCAAGGCGCTGCAACATTTTAAAATTATCTAAAATTAGCTTCATTAACCGCGTTTTCAACCTTAAGCGATGCGACCGAGCAGATCAGTGCCTTTCGCATCGCTTTTTTGTTACACTTGGATTAGGCAGAGCTAAAATAAAATTGTACGGCAATTAATTGCATTCAGCCATTGACGCCAGATTGTAATTATTCTAATATAGGACTGGAGCCGTTGGAAACTGAATGCGGTTACTACATATCCTAGGAGGGATCATTGTGGACAAACCAAAGATTGTTGTTGTTGGAGCATCACATGGCGGTCATCAAAGCGTTTTGGAGCTGTTGCACCGTTATCCAAATGCCGATGTGACCATGTTTGAAGCAGGCGATTTTGTTTCCTTTATGTCATGTGGGATGGAGCTTTATCTGGAAGATCAAGTGACGGACGTGAATGACGTGCGGAACTTCCGGCCAGATGATTTAATCAAGCTCGGCGCCCATGTGCTGAACAATCATCAAGTGACGGCGATCAACGCAGATGTCAAAACGGTGACCGTTCGTGACACCAAGAATGGGACGGCGCAAGACTATCCTTACGATAAATTGATTCTCAGTTCCGGGGTGCGGCCGAATGCCTTGCCGGTGCCTGGTAACGACCTGAAAAATATTTTCCTGATGCGCGGTTACGACTGGGCAACTCAGATTAAAGCTAAGTTGGAAGATCCGACCGTTAAACATATTACGATCATCGGCGCCGGTTACATTGGCATTGAAGCAGCCGAAGCCAGTCGCAAAGCCGGTAAAGAAGTTACTTTGTTGGATATCATCGATCGGCCATTGGGTACTTACCTCGATCCTGACATGACCACGATCCTAGCCAAAGAGCTGACAGACAAAGGCGTTGAGCTCAAGTTAGGTGTCAAAATTGAAGGCTTCGCTGGTGACGATGCGGTCAGCGCTGTGAAAACCGATGCTGGCGACGTTGCCACGGACCTTGTCATTCAAGCCGCTGGTGTTCAACCAGCAACCGAATGGCTCAAAGGCACCGTTGACCTTGACGATCGCGGCTTCATCAACACCGACCCGTACCTGCGCACCAATTTGCCTGATGTTTATGCGATTGGTGATGCCACCTTGGTTTACGGCGTGGCAGCCCAGCAAAAGGTTCCGATCGCGCTGGCAACCGTTGCCCGGCGTGAAGCCCGCTATCTGGCAGCTAACATTTTCACGGAACATCCAGCGCGTCCATTCGGCGGAGTGGTGGGTTCCAGCGCATTGAGCGTGTTCGATTACCACTTCGCGGCGAGCGGCCTGAACACCTTCACCGCTGGCCGCTCCGGCGTGAAGGTTGCAACCTCGTTCTACACGGACACCTTGCGCCCGGCCTATGTTCCAGAAGGCAATGGCAACCCACCAGTTTGCGTCAACCTTGTTTTCGATCCGCAAACGCATCGACTGCTCGGCGGCGCGGTGTTATCAACGTATGACATCACCGCGCAAGGCAATGTCATCGCACTTGCGGTTCAACATGGCCTCAGTTTGGAAGACCTAGCCGAAGCCGACTTCTTCTTCCAGCCAGGCTTCGATCGGCAATGGAGCCTGCTGAACCTAGCTGCGCAACACGCACTGGGCGAGCCAAAGTTTTAAGCCGCTTTTCAAAAAATAACATCTGCGTCATTCACCTTTCATCAGCCATGCAAAAAGGGCCAAGCACATAAATGCGTGCTTGGTCCTTTTTTATATGACGCAACACCTTGTCGCTACGACTTACGCAGCATACTCAGGTGCACCTTCTTTTAACCTGCCATCGAGCAACGTAAACTTGCGATCGGCAAATTTTTCCAGCCGAAGATCGTGGGTCACAACGACGATGGCTTTATTGTGTTTGTGGGCAAGATCGGCTAACAACTGGCCGACAATGGCAACCCGCGGACTGTCTAACGCCGCGGTGGGTTCGTCGGCGAGCACGATGGCTGGATCCGGATAAAGTGCCCGGGCAATCGCGACACGTTGGGTTTGCCCGCCTGACAAGGATGCCGGGTATTGGTTGACCAAGTTGGCAATGCCTAGGTCTTCCAAAATACCTTCAAGCGCTTCATGGCTAAGATTGCCTTTAGGTTTGATTTTGTCGACTAACTTAAACTGTTCGCCGACCGTCAGATATGGCACCAAGTTGTAGGACTGAAGCACAAAGCCGATGTTGTCCAAACGCAAGGCATCGCGCGCTTTACCGGACAACTGCTCCAGATTCTTACCGGCAGTTTGGACCACGCCATCAGTCGGGGTTTGTATACCGCCAGCGATGGTTAAAAAGGTACTCTTCCCAGAACCGGACGGGCCTAAGACCAGTGACAGGCTGCCGGAATCGGCGCTGAAGTTGACATCTTTGAGCACCTCAACATTGCTGGTCGGGGTCTTGAAACTTTTAATAATGTGTTTTAATTCGATTGCTGTCATAAAATCAACCTCCAATAGCGGTAACAGGATCGACTTTTAAGATGGTGCGAATCGGAATGATCGAACCCAAGAAACCTGTGAGCAGAATGCCTAAGATGATGGCCACGTTCAATTGTGGCGAGAAGATCATCGGTACACCCAGCGGCATGAACTTCTCCGTCACGGCCGTTAATGCACCACCTAACGCCAGGCCTAACGTGACTAAGATCAAGGCTTGTGAGATCGTCGTGGTGACTAAGGTGCGGGATGGTACGCCTTGCGCTCGCAATACCGCGTAGTTTGGAATTTTTTGCATCGTCAAAATATACAGGAACACGGCAATGACAATGAGCGAGATTACGAACAGGAAGCCGATCATGAAGGTGAAGGTGTTATTTTGCGCTGAATAGCCAGGCAGTTTCTGAATAAACGTGCCTGCTGAATAAGTCTTCAGATCGCTGGTGTTGACTTTGAAATTGTTCGACTTGGAAATAATCCCGCTTGCCGTGAAGGTGCTCGGCAAATTATGCAAGGTGCGCCAAGCGTTCATCGTGCCATATACGACAGGGGCAACACTCATTTTGGCATTCTTGGTAAAGCCGACAATTGTGTAGCGGTCGCCTTTCGTGCTCAGCTTAACTTTGTCGCCAAGCGCATAGCCTTCATCTTTGAACTGTGTATCCGCCACAATTTGATGATCGCCGTCAACGCGATGGCCGCTGACCAGTTTCATGTCCTTGCCAATGTATTGATTCCAATCGAGGCCGATCATCGTTGAGCGAATCTCGTCATGCTTGCTGCTGGTCGCCACCACGCCGATCGTTCCGACGTAGGCTTGCGACTTGCCTAAATTAATATTTTTTGTTTGCTGGTTCGTCAGCAGTGACTGGCTAAGATTCGTATCGGAATCTTTTGCCAGCACCACCCGCGATGTGTCCCACGAGTCAATCGCCTGCGTATTCTGTTGCGACAACCCATTTGCCAGCGCGCTTAAAATGAACACAAGGTACGTGACCAACAGCATCATCGCAACGATCAAGCCGTAGCGTAATTTTTCATGCCAGATTTCTTTTAACGATAGGTACATAGATTCACGACTCCTTCACGTGCAGCTGCTTCAACGCTGCCTTCAAATGTTTCAAAATCAAATCCGCCTGATCCGGATTCGCCAGCGCTTGCGAAATTGCGCTGTGGCACAGGGTTGTGACGGCCCACTCGATGGCGTTTTCTGAAATCGGCGCTTCGCCAACGCTCACCAGCCCGCTGTTTTTGGTAAAATGCAGCCGGATAAAATCCCGATCTTTGCTTTCATCGGCTTCATGAAGAAAAGCAGCTGTTGCCGCATATGGATCGCGCCGCATTTCCGGCCCGGCAATCCCGGTGTGCAGGCGGCCGATCACTTCTTTAAAAGCGTATTGATACGCATCTTTCAAAT
This sequence comes from Lacticaseibacillus chiayiensis, assembly GCF_004123795.1. Taxonomy (GTDB): domain Bacteria; phylum Bacillota; class Bacilli; order Lactobacillales; family Lactobacillaceae; genus Lacticaseibacillus; species Lacticaseibacillus chiayiensis. The sequence goes on from NZ_MSSM01000016.1 coordinate 13,342, forward strand.
CGCTGAAATATTTATAGAAAGCACCACGGGCAATGTCTGCCTGCTTGACGATCCGCGCGACTTGCGCCTGCGCCAGCGGATACTGGGAAAATTCAGTCACCAGCGCAGCTAACACGCGCTGCTGTTTGTTTGCATCTAAATGTTCGAATGTTGTTGAAACCATCGTTCTCCTCCTTGGTGACGCCGTGTCACTTCTTATCATCCTGTAGTCTACGCGGATAGTGACACCGTGTCAACACTTTGAAAAAAGTTTTTTCATAGCTATTTTCATCAGCTGGTTTTAGCTGCGTATTAGCCCACAAAAAGGCCTCGATCATGAATGACGGGCTATAAAGCTTAGCCATTCATGATCGAGGCCGCTAACACATCCATATACCTGGGTGCCGATAAGCGCTAAAGGCCTTTTTGCTTTTCCTTAATTCAACCGCAACTGATCGCCGGGGTGAATCACACTATGAATCGTTTTGCCATTCAGCGCCGCCAGCTTGTCCATGTTCATGCCAAAGCGATGCGCGATTGCCCACCAGCTTTCGCCTGCCTGCACGGTGTGGTAATGGACGGTGGGAACGCGAGCCACGGCGCCGTTGAGTTGGCCCGAAAGCCGAGTCGTATAATGGCCAAAAAAGTCATAGCTCATGTCAACGCCGAGCCCGTGAAAATTATTGGTGAACTGCCATGTGCCCACATTGTCGATGCCCGGCTGGTTCACACCGTAACTGGCGATCCACAAGTTCTTGGGAATCAAAGCCACCCGATCGAAGCGACCCGTTTTCATCCAGTTGGCCATGGTATACAGATCCGTGTGCGGGTAACCCAGCGACTTCACCGTTTGAATGAACACATTCGTTAAGCCTGTCAAATCTCCTGTCAGTTCCGGCGCCTCCACATCCGCCGCCATCACACTCTGCGGCGGCACGCCCAACGCCCGCGCCGTCAATGCGAAAAACCGACCTTCCGCAACTGCCTCGGCACTATTGCGATAATGCGCATAATGATAGGCATGGACGTGCATCCCCACCTTGCGCCCCGCCGCTAATTGTGCGGCTGCTTTGGGATTTTGGTAGCCAGTCCCTTCCGTTAACTTGACCACCACTGCCTTGACGCCCAGATCGGCTAACTTGCGGAACCAGTTTTCCGAGTCTGGTTGCCAGCTACTCACATCTGCCATTAAAATCGCCATCTTTTTCCTCCTATCCTTCGCGCTTGCCTTCAAGCTTGACCATGAACGTACCCATACTCGTGATGAGCGTATCGAGTCGTCGTTCAATTCGCGTCAATAAAATCACCGCAATCACAACGCCAACTGCCTGATCCAACACATACGTTAATAATTCTTTATCCATTTAAAAATTCCTCCAATCAATTTGCCGATATTTTGCCTGGATCTGCTTGCGGACTTTTAAAACCCGCTGCCGACTCACCTGCAACTCGCCTGCAATGCCGGCATCCACCAAGCCCGCCAGCCGCAAGCGTAAAACTTTCCGCTCCATCGGCGTTAAAATGGCTTCTAATTGCCGCACCTGCAACTTCAACTCCACGGCCTGCTCCATGCTGGCGTGGGCTGCCGCAACTGTGGTCGTCTGCAATACCACTGCATTAGCCGGCACCTCCTCCAGCTCCCGCCGATGCCGAACTTTTTGCATCCGCTGCATCAACGTGAGAAAAACAAATCGCCAAGCGAGCTTATTAAACTTGGTAATCGCCGCCTCATCACATAACGGATCACGGTAACGCTTGAAGTAGTTGAGATACACCAACATCCCCTCATCCCGCCAATCCTGAAAATCACTGTGATGCGGCCGAACGCCCAACTTCGCCAGTGCCCCGTAAACCACAGCTTGGTGCTCAAGAAACAATGTGAATCCTGCCTGTTCTGTTGTCATCAATCATCCAATCCGGCGCCTCATGTCTTTCGATATCGATAGGTGTAGTTTAGTGGATGACGGAGTGGGCTGTCTGGTCGCAATAAGGGGGTGTGGAGACTGGTTTGGCAAGGGTTCCAATCTGTAAGGTGGAGGCCGTCATTTGAAAAGACTCGTTGTAACAGCATTTTGGTGGCGGAGATTGCGCAGGAAATTTTTACCTTATTTTTTGAGAAATACGCCGCGGTAGAATTTTGGACGCGAAAAAGCGTGTCCGGAAACTTGATTTCAGACACGCCATTGCATTAACTGAATGACTTTTTTGAACATGTGTATGAGGTAATTGTTGTGTATCCACGATATAATCATCTCAGAAAGGCACGGTGACCAAATGGATAAAGTTAAAGCACGTCAACAAGGCTCTGAACTCGTCATTCCATTGCCAAGTAAATTCAACGTTCAAGCGGGACAGGAATTTTATGTTATGCGCGATTCAGGGGGTACTTTGACGTTAATGCCTAAGCTTACTGATTTCTTTGAGAATGTGCAACCTGGTGAATTTGTTGATGAGGACGATGAGTTGGCGCGAGAGTTTTTGCTGCTTCAGGATGGGGTGGATGAGTAATGTCTTGTTGTTTAGGCATTTTAAGTATCGGCGCCTCCCACACCATCACCAAGTTCTCCTAATTCAATCAATCTTTCGCGGACTCAACTCACCACTTGCAATGGCCTTCCTAAAAGCCGATGGTGACATCCTTCGTGCCTTCATAAATGCTTTCGCAAATTGCGGATAGCTGGTAAAGCCGACTTTAATCGCAATATCGCCGATCGCATCGTTGGTATTGCGCAACAACTCGATCGCCTGATTAATCCGCAACTGCATCAAATAGCTTTTCGGAGACACGCCAAGATTGCTCATGAAAATGCGGTAAAGGTAGGTTCGCTCTACTTTGACCCGCGCGGCTACATCGTCAATTCTCAGTGTGTTGTCGGCATATTCGTTTTTAAGAATTTCAACTGCTTGCAACACATATTGCTGATTAGGCAGCACTCCCAACCGCGTTTCCTGCTGATAATCATCAACTAGGGCACTCACGATCTCGTAGAACTTGCCCAAAGCACCATACAAATGATCGCGGCTAAAATAGTCATAAGCCTCGCCAAACAAGCGATCCATTTGATGAACGTCCGAATGCTTGTAGACAAAATTCGTCTTGCCAAGTCCTGCCGCTTTGAAAACCGCCTCGGCTCCTGTGCCGCGAACGCCGATCCACCGATAACTCCACGGATTGCCAATCAAGGGATAATAGTTGTTGTCCGTATAAGGCGGAATTAAAAATCCTTGTCCCCGTGACAACTGGTGAATTTCGTTGTTAATAAAGAACAAGCCTTCACCCTGAAGAATGAAGTGCAGCAAATAGTAATCAAGCTGTTCATATTGATAAGGTGCGCGCGGATGGACATCCTCATAGCCCACTTCAAATACCGACAGTTCAGGACAGACAAGTTGATCCGTTCGCAGCCATTTGTTTTCTTTAAACATAAGTTGAACCCATTTCTTTCTACAGCGCTTACATGACTACAGCTTAACACTTGAGGCCGGTCTGCGCGCTCTGTTCCGGATCCTTTTTTAAGGTGAAAAAATAACCATTGTGACCTTTTTACGGCTCACAATGGTCTTTTATTGTTAAGAATGTTCCGTGAAAGCAGTCTGCGACGAGGTTTCTCCTGTTCCATAGACATTGTGATGCAGCATGTAATAAACGCTTGAGGACCAGCTGAAGTTCATTGAATTAAGTCCATGACCGTTTAACGGATTATAATTCTCACGAATAGGACCACTGCCATTCAGTCCTTGTGCATGATCAAAAAGCTTGTCTGTTAGCACTAAAGCGTCTTTGTCATACCCGTAGTTTTGTAATCCTTCCACCCCAAACATCGCTTGATCCAACCAGACTGGACCCCGCCAATATTTTGTTGCTGTGAACTTCTTGCTGTCTCGCGAAGTCGTTGGCAAAGGCATGTAAGTATTGAACATCTTTTTGTTCATCATGATTTTTTCGACACCTTTTGCTTGCTTCGCTGTTGCCAAGTTAGCCCATAACGGAGTCCAGCCTTCTGTTCCTTTACCACGATTGCTCAACAACAACATCTGCTTGCCGTTTACCTGGCGATCATAATAAAATCCGGTTTTCTGATCGTAAAAGTCTCGGTTGATGGTCTTTTTCAACTTAGCTGCTTCATCAGTGTATTTGGCCACATCGTCTTGCTTACTTAAGACGCCTGCCATCAACGTTAGGTAACCCTTTTCTGCATATAGATAGGCGTTAAGATCAACCGATTCCTGATTAATGGAAAATCCGACCACTTTGCCAGCGCTATTCTTATCTTCACGAATCTGAACGCCTTTGTCTGCCTTGCCAACACCTTTGGCATCAAAGCGAACAGCATTGTCCATGCCAGATTCCCATGCTGAAGCAAGAATAATGGCTTTCGCATCAGGCACCTTCTTGCCCTTCACCTTTTTAAAATGCAATGGATCAACTGTTGCACCGTATTCGGCTAACCCATTCTTATTAAAATCACGATTCGTGTACCACCAGTTGTGATAGGCAACAAGTTTGGGATACATTTCCGCAAGAAACTGTTTGTCATGGTTTTGTTGATAAACCTGCCACACTGCCCATGCAGCTAAAGGCGGCTTAGAGTTGCGTTCATTCCAGTTAATCCCATCGCCACCGCGCTCTTTGTTCTTGTTATAAAAGATAGCGTCTGGGATCATCCCTGTGTCTTGCGATCTCACTTTGTCATCAGCCTGAATCTGATAATCAAACAAGGCACGAATCGTATTTTCTGCCAAGGTTGGATCAATCTCCGCCACGGCAGACGCTTCTTTCCACGAGTCCCAAGCCCAAAGACCCACAAACCATTGATCAGACATTGACGGAACAATGCCATCATGCTTCAGGGCTCCTGCAGGACTCATCCAGTTATTGATAAGCGTCTCGACGCTTTTAATGGCGACCCGATCGCGCTTTTCTTTGTTCTTCACTTGCTTTTGGTCGGAAAAGACCGCTTTGTTGACATAGTTGTTCCAACGAACTTCATTCTTTTCGAAATACTTTTTTGCATTGGCAAAGTAATCTTGATAGCTCGCCGTTTCTCTTGCTTGTTCAGCTGCATTAAAGACGTAGGACTCAGCCGTATATAAATCGGTTGTGCCATTCGCTGCCAGACTGATCAAGTCTTTCATGCTACTTTTGTACTTGTTGCCGGTAATGGTCGTTGTGACTGGCTGACTGTATGCCACGATCACCTTATTTTGCTTTGTCGTCATGTAGTAATTGTCGTTACGGACTTTCTGAAACGCAACTTGTACACCGTCATTCATCGCTACCAAATGCTGTTTTAGGGAAATGCCCTTTTCCCCAGCACGCAATTTATTGATAATATCCCCTGCCCATGCACACTTAAGCTCTAACGGTTGCTCGGTTCTATTCTTTAAAGTTGTTTGGATGAGTGCCGTCCGATTGGAAGTGAAGATCAAATTTAAAGTCACTTCAAGATCCTTAAACGTGTAAATTTGATTTAGCCGTCCAGGATACGAGGTGAATGTTGCCTTGGCATTTTTGAAATTGTACGTTTTACCGGTTTTCTGGTTAACCAAATTAAGTTGAGAAAGTTGATGCGAAAGATTGACGGGATATTCTTCAGCAATGATCATCGGACCAGGGAACCCGCCTAAAGTTGAGGTAATCCGCTTGATCGGCTGATAATAACCATGCCAAGCTCCTAAGTCTGAAAAATGGGAATACTTGTTAGTTGAAACTTCTTTATTTGACGAATAATAGCCTTTGTCGGATTCCCGCCGACATCTAACACATTCGGATAGTCGTTGATGGTGTCCGCATGTACAATTGTCTCATGGGTTAACACGAAGCCACACAAACATAAAATGAGGCTCACACTAACAACACCGAGACGCTTAATCATCTTCTTCATTTTTCCTCCAGTGGTCGTCCCTTGAACGAAACCCTTCACCTAATCAATAAAACTTAACCCTTTTCTGAAATCGATTTTTACCGAGTTTCCAAAATAACCCTCATCTATGAACATCGATCCCGATGATCTGTTAAATCAATTTGATCAAGCGGAATTAGTTTGGTCTTGTTTTTAACTTTGTAATAAACAAATAAGCCAATGAATAGCGGTATCGACATATAGGAGATTAAGAGGCGCCGCCAAGCAAAATTGGATAATGAGCCAATGTCCTGTCCAACGATCACAATTAAACTCATCACCATTGCAAGTATTGGGCCGACGGGAAACCATTTGGCGTGATACGTTAACTTATCCAGCGAATGACCCTGCTTGATGAATGCTCTCCGGAAACGCAGATGTGAAATGGCGATGCCCAACCATGCCAGAAAACCGGTTAACCCTGATGCTGCCACTAATAATTGATAGACGCTTGGGCTCATGATGCTAGTCAAAAAAGTCATCCCGCCAACCAGCGTTGTTAATAGTAATGCAGCGATCGGAACACCACGACGATTCGTCTTTTGAAAAAGCCGCGGAGCAAATCCCGATCCTGCCATTGCCCACAGCATACGAGTCGAAGCATACATTCCCGAGTTAGCCGAGGACAACACAGAGGTAAGAATCACGGCATTCATGATACTTGCTGCGCCTGCCATGCCGATTCGACTAAAAACCAACGTAAACGGCGAAGTCGCCACATCGTTGACCGATGACCCCAGCAAGTTAGGGCTAGTATATGGAATGATTGCAGCGATAATGGCGATCGACAGAATGTAGAACAATAAGATCCGCCAGAAAACCTGTTTGATCGCTTTGGGGATACTGGTCTCTGGCGTCTCGCTTTCCCCTGCCGTAATACCAATCAGTTCTGTTCCCTGAAACGAAAAGCCTGCCACCACAAATACCGAAAGTGTTGCTGGCAAGCCGCCGACGAACGGCGCTGCCCCAGTCGTGTAATTCTTCAAACCAACCGAACTGTCACTCCCCATGATGCCGACTATGGTCAGAACACCAACACCCAGAAAAACGATCACTGTCACAACTTTGACTAGAGACAGCCAATACTCTGTCTCGGCAAACGACTTCGCAGAAACAAAGTTAATGACAAAAATCAGTGCAAGAAAGCCAACGGAGATGCCCCATCCCGGTAAATTGGGCAACCAAAAGTGCATCACAATCGCCGTTGTTAACACGTCTACTGCTAAAGTAATTGCCCAGTTTAGCCAATAGTTCCATCCGAGCGCAAACCCTAAAGCAGGATCCACAAATCGACTTGCATACTCGGAAAAGGATCCCGAAACCGGCGAATAAGTTGCCATCTCGCCTAGACTGGTCATCAAGAAAAAGACCATTAACCCAATCGCAATATAGGCCACGATTGCCCCGCCCGGACCCGCTGTTGCAATCGCACTGCCACTGGCAACAAACAAGCCAGTACCAATGCTGCCGCCTAGTGCAATCATGGAAAGATGACGTGTCTTTAAAACACGTTTGACTTGTGTTGATGCGATCATCTGTGCCAATGTTCGACCCCTTTTTATCCTTCAAAAACGGCTAAATGCACCAACATGGCCTCAGCATCTGCCGCGACCATGAGATAGCGCTTTTAAAATGAATGCCCAATCTTACCTGGATGCAGGTTCGATTTTTGTCAGTCGCTCCCGTTTTTCATAGCGATCCCAGTAAATCCAAGCGACACCCATGAAGATGACAACGCCTAGCACATTGTAAAGTAAAGTGCCAATTGGGCTTGCGGTTCCTTTTGGCAGATGTCCTGCCAGTTCCTCGGTAATTAAATGCGGATCCGGAACAGTGGACATGAAGAAGACGAATAGAAAAACGCATAGCAGGAAAATACCGGCAATTAACCCAACTGTTCGATTGCCAAAGCGAAAATCACGTGGCATATCGTCTTTCTTCCAGCGCAACACGATATAAGCAATTAGCAGGAACAAGACCGGCAGTAAAGATGTCGCCGCCGTCATGTTAATCAGGGTTTCCAAAAAGCTATCAAGATTACCAATGCCAAGTGCCGGAACGATCATTAGTAAGGTCACGACAAAGCCTTGCACGATCAGCGCATTTGTTGGATTACCTTCCTGATTGGTTTTAACCAGCCATTTACCAAAGACGCCTTCAGGAATTTCGGAGAAAAAGACTTTAACTGGCGCTGCTGTCCAAAGTGCCAATGAACCCAGACTCCCAATAAAGAGGATTAAACCAACGAGCCGGACCATCACATTGCCAGGGATGTTGAAATGCGTGCCTAAAATCTTAAAAATATCAAAGATCCCATTGGAGAAGTTGCCGGCCAAAACTGACTTTGGTACCACAAAGCCGACAGCGATCGCGCCGAGAACGTACATTAAACCAACAATAAGCGTTGAAATAATCATGGTGCGAACAAAAGTCTTGTTGCCGCCTTTCGTATCTTTGATATAAACACCAATGCTTTCACCACCGCCGACAGCTTGCAAAATCCACGCCATCGTCATGAAGAATGTCCAATTAAACGTCGGCGTAATTGCCTTCATGCTGAAGTCTTGGGCAGGCTTTTCCCCCATCCCCATGACCACCACAAAGGCAAGAACAACGAAGATAACGCCCATCAACAATCGTGCAGTCCCAGCAAAATTGGTAACTGTCGAAATCCACGAAACCCCTTTGATACAAACCCAGGTTGCTAACCAAAAAAGAACAATCGACAGGATCGAGATAATTTTTGTTCCCATTGCCCCGCCAAAAACGTTATGTCCTAGCAACGCATACGACCCATAAATCAAAGTGTTCGGCAACAACGAAACAAAGAAGAACAGATTGACGAAGAAATATGACCAGGCTCCCAAGAAAGCAAACTTACTACCCAGCACGCTTTCCAGCCAGCTATGCACGCCTGACTCCTTGTCAGAGTTTGCCGAGGCGAATTCAGCAATCATCAAAATAAACGGCAAAAAGTAAAAGAGACTGCCAAAAATGTAACCGGGAATCGTCGCGAGACCAATTTGAATGCTGTTATTAACGATGCTTGGGAAAGCAAACACCGCCGAGAAAGTCATCAGCATTAAGGCTGCCGAGCCTAACCGCTGCCGTGATTTATCTTCTGACACCGTGAAACACTTCCTTTCTTTTTGGCACCTTCATTAATTCATTTTGAAGTTAAAGCCGAGTTCAAAGTCATCAAACTTGCAACGATAGCGTTTAAGCTGGTTTTGCCCACACGAGTTCGTCCCCAAACCGTTCTGACGGAAGTCCAAATACAGATTCAGTCTATCTGACTGCTTCAGATCTATCGTGTGTTTAGCAGCTTCGAGCGTTTCATCGGCATAGTTAGAAACGCTGAAATTCAGCGGTTTCATCATCGTTAACGTCAATTGATGTTGTCCATCTGCCAACGCAAGCCGATCAGTATCCATATGATTACCATTTTCCTGTGGTTTCACATAATTCATAAATAAATCGTCAACGCTGCTTGTGAAGTGGCTATAATAGGCCGCTTGGTGCGAGTCAAGGTAGTTCTCTGTCGGGCCAAGGCCATCATAGGACACTTGCTGATAAGCTTTCGGCAACGTCATTTTGACCCCGATCCGCGGCAACATCTCCGGTGCCATATCGCGCTTGCCACTGGCTTTGCCTATGACATCAAGATCAAAGCTGCCATCTTGGTGAATGGTATATTGTTGTCGGATCATGTAATACCAACCGCTATTGGTCGTGCCCACTTGTTTGGTTAAGTTAACAACATAATCGCCATTGGTTTGCGGTTGTAACTGAACCTCCCGGGTGCTCTCATGCCACAGATTCAGGAAATATTTATTGTGGTAATCATCGAGTAAGTACATATCGTTGTCGATCGGTGCACGCCAGAAGTTCATTTTGATACCATCGCGAATTAAGTCGTGACTAGCATGCCGTAAACTGAAAGTACCCTTGATCTTATCGAAACGATATTCATAATCCCCGCCTGTCACTGTGATCATCGTGGCATTCTCATTTGCTTGTAACGCGAACGTCTTCTGATGAGCTAGTTGATATTTTGGCCTTTGTAGGTTAATGACTGATTGTGACAATACTGTTCCAGCATCGGCCCAAGTTGTTGACGCTTTGACCTCAGTAAGCAAGTGCAGATTATAAATGGTTTCAGCATCAAGCTTTGGTAAATGAATGCCTAGCTTAACTGTCTTGGTTGTTCCTGGCTGAATGGTCGGCAAAGTGAGTTTGCCTTTTGCAACTGTCTGGCCATCAGACTCCAGCTCATATTCAAAGCTGAAATCATCGGAGTTTAGAAAATCAAGTCGATTTGTCACTGTCACTGTCTCTGTGGCTAGGTCGTGAACTGTCATCTGGAAAGGCTCAAACGTCTTTTTCACCTCTGTCAGTGCTGTCGAAGGGTTGCCATCTGGGCGAATCAAGCCGTCAATACAGAAGTTTCCGTTATTGGGTTGGTCACCAAAATCACCGCCATATCGGTAATACGTCTGGTCGCCTTCTTTAGTCGCGACACCTTGATCAAACCATTCCCAGATAAAGCCACCTTGCAGCTGCTTATGACCGTAAAACAGATCCTGATATTCTTTCAGATTACCCGGTCCGTTACCCATTGAATGGGCGTATTCACATAAAATGTGCGGCTTTTGGGTCTTCTGGAGGACGTCCGCCATGGTCATCTTGGTATCGTGCTCAAGCCAGGTGTACATGGTTGAATAAACATCACTGACTTCAGCTTCAAAATCGCCTTCATAGTGAACAAGACGGGTTGGATCTTCGGCTTTGCAATATGCAGCCATCGCTCGGAAGTTATCACCAAAAGCGGATTCATTGCCAAGTGACCACATGATGATCGAGGGATGATTTTTATCCCGTTGCAACGTACGACGCATTCGATCGACATAGGCTGTCTTCCAGCGAGGATCGTCAGTAATCCAGTCATAACGTTCGGTCAATTCAAACCCATGACATTCCAGGTCAGTTTCATCAATGACGTACATCCCTAATTCGTCACAGAGATCATAAAAGTACGGTGCTTTGGGATAATGTGACGTACGAATAGCGTTAATGTTATGCCGTTTCATCAAAATAATGTTCTTCTTAAAATCAGCTTCCGACATGACCCGTCCTTTGGTGGCGCTGTAGTCATGCATGTTGACACCTTTGAATTTGATGGCTCTCCCATTGACTAAAAATGTTTTGCCATTCAACTCAATCTGGCGAAAACCAACTCGTTGCCGAACGACTTCAAGCGGCTGATCATTTTGTAAGACCGTCATCGTCAAATCGTACAGATGAGGAGTCTCAGCAGACCATGCTAGGACATTATCAATAGTGGCATCTAAAGTTTCATCAGCTGGTAATGTTTGATCAACCAGCTTGACGCCATCCTTAGCTAATTCATAGTGAATTTTTGACGCCACATCGCCCGATAAAGTGGGTTTAACAACCAGCTCACCCATACGATAAGCGTGCGAGAGGTAGGTACGGATGCGGACGTCATAAAGGCCATTTTGCGGTCGCGAGTATAGACTCACATCGCGGAAAAGGCCACTTAACCACCACATATCTTGATCTTCAAGATATGTGCCATCTGACCACTGAACGACTTCAATCGCAATCGTGTTGCTTCCTGCCTTCAGTGCCTTCGTGACATCAAACTCGCTTGGCAACCGTGCTCCTTTGCTATACCCAATAAAGTCACCATTGAGATAAAGCTTAAAGGCCGAATCAACACCATTAAACCCAATAATGTATTGTTCATTAGCGTCTACCTCATCTACCGTAAAGGTTCGGCGATACAGCCCAGTTGGATTCTCCCGTGGCACAAATGGCGGATTAATCGGAAAGTTATACCACAGATCCGAATAATGCATTTTCCCATAGCCCTGCAATTGCCAGTTACTCGGCACAGGAATCTGGTCCCAATCGTGATCATCAAAGTCAACTGCCATAAAATCAGCAGGCGCATACTCTGGTGCATCCAAGAACTTAAATTGCCACGTACCATTCAATAACTGGTAATTCCGTGGTTGTCTGCTCTCACCCGGAAAGAAAGTCTCAAAGTGGCTCCGTGGCGCCATCCGATTGATATCGGTCAATTCAGGTTTCTCCCATAGTTTTGCTGTTGTCATGTTGCTCCTCCTTGTTGATATGTTGCTTACAGATCAAGATGTTTTTGGCTGATGCGCTTCATAACCGTGTGAATGGTATGATTCAAACGGTATTGTAAGCACATAATTTTGTTTGCGCTTACATAATAAGAAACATTAGCCTGCAAAAGAGCTAAATTTGTTGTTAAAAAATGTCGTTATGTTGTTTTTATTGGCTTCAATTTTTGGGGAAAAGCTCTCTAAGTTTAGCCTGCCCCCTTCTGAAAAGCCCCTAAAAGAACCTATAAACGTTCGAGACACTAAAAGTTAATTCACGCAACATAAAAACATAATTCTTCTGCTGATCATATTCAAATTACTTAAACGGGTTAAAGTTTTTAACAAGCGAACACCCCAGAAACGGTCTAGTCAAATTTAAAATGTTTGACAAGCACACAAATATGCCAACACGACACAACAAGATTAATCAAACTATTTCATAATTGAAAGACCGCCTGGGTACAAATCCATTAGACAACCATTCTGGATTAGTCCGACAAGCTGATTTCCGTTGTAGTGTATGTGTTGGCATATAAACTTTCGCTGACTAGCTCAACTTTTCATCTTTAACTTGCTCTTTTCGCGTAAATACCGCAGAACATCTTGTGCATCGGTCTTTTGGCTAATTAATAAGTCCATGAAACGACTATCAGCCAGTAAGTCCATCAGATCTTGCAAAACCATCAAATGATCAGTCGGATTAACAGCGCTTAACACAAAAATGAATCTAACTTTTCCGTCTTCCATTTTGCCAAAAGCGATTGGAGTTTTTAAAACGGTCATCCCAATAGCAACCCTTTTGGCGCCGTTTTCAGGATTAGAATGTGGTAGTGCAACACCAGGTGAAATAATATATGCAGACAAGGCATGTGCATCTGGCGAAACCATTTTTTCGACATAATTCTGATTAATAGCGCCCTGATCCACTAGTGGTTTTGCTGCAATTCGGATGGCCTCTTTTGCAGAATCAGCCTCAACGCCTAATTTAATATCGTCCTCTCTCAAAACATCGACAAGTGCAAGCTTATGTGTCCTCTGGCGAACTTTTGGCTTAAACAAATTGGCATCTAACTCTCTTCGAATCTGAGCTAACTGCTTGTCATTTTTAATCGTCTTAGCCACAATCTTCATCACAGAATTCAACGTCGGAATTGTTAATGTACTTGACGACATGCGCGTGTTGACTTCTTGTATGAGATTATATTTTCCCTCCGTGGACATAATCGGTTTAATGATGAAGCACGGTTTGCCTTTCGTAAAAAGATCACTTCGATAAAACGTTGAAAAGATCATGTCGACACTGTCTAAATAACGATCCAAATCGGCATAACGGAAGGGCTTTAGGAACTTTATATTTGGGAACAAACTTGTTAACTGTAAATAAGCCAGAGCGGAATTACCAATACCGTTGGGGCACACAATGGCTGCTGTGATTGAATCATTCTTCGAGCTATCACCAGTGTAAATAAAACTAATTAAATGGATCGTTAAGAACGCAATCTCATCATCTGGGACTTCACCAAGAATATCGCGAAATGAATGAATGGCCCGAGCGACCAAGCTGAAAACTTCTTGATAGTTGTTGATAACTTGCTCAGTCAACGGATTTGTAATGGGATAGTTAAACTCTAACCGATAGTACATTGAACGAAAATGTGTGAACATCTGGCGAATCACCTTATGCTGGTCTGAGAAAACAATGCCAGAAATGTCTGAAAACTTTTGGACAAATTCACTGGTCACCGAAAAGATATTCCGATCAGCACGCATATTTTCTAATCCGCCAACACTCAAGCATAAGATAATGGTTGTTAGATATTCTGATGCCGTGATACTGTGAACGCCTTCCTCACTCAACAACGTTTCCGAAAGCAAGAATTCCTGTGTGCCCTGTATATTGAATTTTCGCGCACGAGCTGGCAGGTAATCGTTCTTAATTCGGAGTCGCGCGATTATAAATATAAAGATATAGCCAAATTCAAGGAACCGATTTTCAACAAAATCTATTTTATTTGACCGTGCTTCTTGTGAAATCTTGTCTAACTTCTCACTAACATTGACGTGCTGAATAATTTTAGCGCAGGTCGTCAACAAGTCAGCATGGTTTTTAAAAAGTTCCTTAGAGACAAGCCTAATCACAAATCCGCGTATTTTGTTCTCTGAACCTTCAAGTCGATAACCTGCGCGACGGTCGTAATGGATCCGAAGCTGATAGCTTAAAAGTCTTCTTTCCAAAGTCCTAAGATCTTTAGAAATTGTGGATTGACTAACCTTTAAATAATCTTGCAGATGCACTAATGATAAGTAGCCATTGTGACAAGCTAATAGTAAAGCCAGAAACAGTTGCCGTTCTTTACTACTCAAGACATAATTGGAAGGCGCCGTCAAATTTTCCGACGCCCGTAGCCTTAACAAGTACTGATAAGCTTTACTCGGGACATTAATGTAGGCCCCATCCACATCTATACGTGGCACAGCATGATCTTTTAGTTGTTGATTGATCTTTTCTATTGCGTAATCGATTTGCCGATTGGTCAGCTTTAGTTGTTCGCTAAGCCGTGTCTTGGTTAAAATGGGGTTTTGAATCATTGTGTCAATGACCTGCAACTGATTGGTGTCCAGCATGATTTGCCCTCCTTTCGTCTTTAATAGAAACGTAATTCAGACGCCAAGAGAGCCAAGCTATTTGCTTAGCCCCGGCCGTGTTATTTTTTTGTGGATCGAAATGCATCAATTTCTTCTCTAATAGAACGAGCGCTTACCTCAATCGTGTCCTGACTCCCTTTGGATAAAGCACTCCCAATGCCAACAACTTCAACGCCAGCCTCAAACCACTGCTTAACATTACTTGCATCAACACCACCTGATTCTAACAAAGGCATTTCTGGAATTGGCGTTTTAATTGTTTTAATGACATCAGGGCCTAGTAAGCCACCGTAAGGAAAGTACTTAATAAAGGTTGCCCCTGCCCTCATCGCCTCAACTGCTTCTGTCACGGTTGAACAGCCAGGAGCATAAGGAATCTGATATTCATTGGCCAGACTCATAACCTCTCGATCAAACATTGGTGAATATAGAAAGCCTGCGCCATGAGCAATAGCGTCTTTTGCCGTTGCGCCATTGTTGACAGTGCCTGCGCCCACTAAAATGCTTGAACCAAACTGTTTATGGACAAGGTCGATTGCTTCGGGAGCATCTGCATTCGTATAACTGATTTCCATAACTGGAATACCACCTTTGACAATACCTTCAGCAATTTCGAGCACTCTCTCCGGTTTGGCTCGAACGACTGCAAGTGCACCACTATCAAGAATTTTCTTCATCAAATCAAATTTTTTCAATGTTGTTCTCCTTTTCTAAACAATGCCCTGCTGCTGATAAGCACTAATGACATTTTGCGTCTCCCGATACAGAGAGTCCTCTTTGGTCGGCATCTTAGCAGGTAGTCTAGTCGGACCAACCGTAATCCCCGCAATATTAAGCGCCGTCTTAAGTGATACAGGCGAAGTTGCCTTGTGCAATACCGTCCTGAGAGGTTCGATATGATCTTGGTATTTCTTTGCTGCATCAATGTCA
>NZ_MSSM01000017.1 GCF_004123795.1 Lacticaseibacillus chiayiensis
ACCAGTGTGCCATCAGTAAGCTCAGGATCGACCTACACGGTTCAGTCTGGTGACAGTTGGTGGTCGATTGCTTACAAGTATGGCATGAGCATGTATACTTTGGCTTCTAACAACGGCAAGTCAATCTACAGTGTGATTCACCCAGGCGATGTTATCCTAGTATCTGGCACAAGTTATTCAAGCCACACGTACTACACGGTACAGTCGGGTGACGGCTTCTGGAGCATTGGCCAACGATACGGTGTCAACATGTATACCTTGGCGGCCAACAACGGTCTGTCAATCAACAGCGTGATTCATCCTGGACAGCGATTGCTGATTCGGTAACACCACAAAAAGAGCCTTCTGCCGTTTAACCGCGGTGGAAGGCTTATTTTTAGCCCGATTTTGAATTTAAAATGAAAATATTCTAATTTTTCCTTTTATGAAGGAATTTTAAGAATCGCATAGCATCAGGGATTAGAGCGAGTTTGTATATTTTATATATTATGTCTGAAATGCCTTTATTATAGGCTTTGCAAGAGTTATACACAGGGTTTATCAACAGACTTGACACTGGATATGATACGATTGAGTTGTGGTTAAAGAAATCACCAAAATCAAAGGAGGGGCATAACAGATGGAACAGCATATGTCGTATAAGGACGTCGCCGCATGGTTCTTATCAAAGTCTGCGATGTCGCCTAAAAAGCTTCAGAAACTTGTTTACTATTTTCAGGCTTGGGGCAATGCACTCCTACACTATCCAGTCATCGATGATACGTATTTTGAAGCTTGGCCACATGGCCCGGTTTCGATGGATTTGTATCAGGACTATAAAAAATATGGCTGGACTGATATTGAGAAAGGCAAGCCCATTGAGATTAATTCTGAGAACCTGGATAATCTTTTAGAATCTGTTTGGGTCACGTATGGCGATAAATCGGCTAACGAGCTTGAGGCTTTGACCCATAAAGAAATGCCTTGGAAAAAAGCCAGAGCAGAGTTAGGCCCAGGGGAACACAGTAATAAGCGCATTGCTGATGAAGATATGAAAGAGTTTTATCAGTCCATTTACTCAGGTGACTGACCGTGGGAAAGTCAAAGAAGAACCAGTTGACCAAGCACACAAGCACAGAGCAAAGTAAGTCCTCCTTCGGTAGGATATTGACGAATAGGAATTTTGCCTCAGATAAACCGCAAGGCATACAGTTGGCATCGGATTCTCGGACAACTGCCCGTTTTAAGCTCTCAATTGAACATGTTTTAGAAAATAATTACCAGTTCAAAGATATGAGAGTTGAGGATATAAAAAACTTTAGTAAGTTTATAACATCCACAGTTGGGCGAGGGTTGACGATTACTCAAGTGGAGAGTTCTCTGTTGAGAACTGATGGACCACATGGCGCGAAGAACATCGAACAAGTCGATGGCGAGAAGAAAGAGATGTACCATTTCGGACAAGACAGAACTAAATTTAGAGTGCACGGTTACTATAATGATGAAGACTATTTTGTTATTCATCGCATAGATCCCCAGCACAAAAAATTCAAGTAAAGCTTTCGAGTATATCTTGAGATTTACGGTTTTGAGTTGAAAACGCCATTTTCATTACTTTGTGGTACAAATCCGGCACTTGCGGTCCAAACATGGTGTGCAGAAAAGTGCGAGTGCTTTCAAAAATAAGCCTTCTGCCCGATTGGGTGGGAGGCTTATTTTTGTGCATAAATCATCAGCCACAGCGAAGCCGTTGAAACACGATTTAATAACTTGCTTCTGGATGCTTCTAGATTTGCGAGCCAAAGGGGACAAAAAGGGGACAAGGATACCTCAAATGTTGATACATAGCTATCAGTTATGCCCGGTGGAGGCATCTCTGTTAGCTGGCGAACGCTGACAAAATCGCATAAGAGGTCTTTGATATGCAACCTGTGCTGCTAGCCACTGTCCATCACCCAAATGTCTCTTTACCTCAGCTACAACAGGTTGTGGCGAGTGTCAGCAAAATATTTTCGTCCATTTACGTCACAATCAGTTCTGTCACTACTACTGATATCACGCATTTGCTAGACAAAGCGCCAAAATTTCATTGCCGCATTATTGAGCCGCATGGTGCTGCCGATGCCCGCCGAAAAGTACTTGAGTTTGGTTTGCGGGATGTCCAGTATGCGGCGCCATTTTTTTACTGCGATTTTGATAAAGTCGTGGTAGCGGTGGAACGGGCGGAGTCTGCGTTAGAAACATTTGTGAACCATCTTCAAGTGGTTGATGGGTATCAGATAGTTGGCCGCGATTCAGTAGTGATGCGCAGCTATCCGGCAACTTGGCGCGAAACCGAGGCTATTACCAATAAAGCGGCTTCTGCAGTGTTTGGATTGTCTGATTTGGATATAACGGCAGGATGCTGTGCTTTTAGCCAAGAAGCGGCTAGGTATATTTTAGCTAACTCAGAAGGTTTGCTGACAGATACGGAATGGCCGACGATTTGCAAAGCAGCGAAAGTACCAATCGCGGCAATAAAAGTTAGCTTTCTGCCTTATGATCCAGTGGTCAATGCCGGACGCGACGATGAAAATTGGCGTGGCTATGCATCACGGCTAAGGCTTGCTTATCAAGCACTGCGGTCATTGGAGCAAGGTGCGGATAGCCTGAACCGGACCGATCCGCTCAAGCAAGTTAGGGTCGGCTGGCCATATAATGGTCACTGAGATTGTGACAGTTTCCTATTTTTGGTTGGTGAGCAAAAAAACATTCTTTGAGTTTTACACTCAAAGGGATGTTTTTTCGTACACCTATCTCTTCTCCGCCGCCTTCAATGCCTGCGCTAAATCATCAATCAAATCCTGTTGATCTTCCAGCCCGATCGCAATGCGGACATGCTGCGGTGTCAAACCGGAACCTGTCCGTTTTTCTTCTGGCAGCTTGAACCACGGGAGTTTGACCAAACTGGAAACGGTGCCAAGCGAATCGGCAAAGTCAAAGACCTTGGTGCTGTTCACAAATTTCAGCGGATCGATGTTATCGGCGAGTTTGATAGATAGCAGTCCGCTGGCGCCGGTGGTTTCTTTTTGTGCCAGCTTATACCCCGGATCGCTTTTTAGTCCCGGATAGTAAACATGGGCAACATCAGGGTGCTGGTCTAAAAATTCGGCGACGGCCTGGGCATTGGCTGTTTCGCGATCGAGACGAACGGCGAGGGTGGCGATGCCGCGTGTTACTAAGCTACAGTCGAGGGGACTTAAGATGGCACCAATCGTATTTTGCAGGAAGGCCAGCTTTTTGCTGAGGTCGGGGTGCGCGGATACGACAAGTCCGGCAATGAGGTCGCCGTGGCCGCCGAGGTACTTGGTCGCACTATGTAACACAATGTCAGCACCGAGCTCAAGCGGCCGCTGGTAATAAGGCGTCAGGAACGTGTTGTCCACAATCGTGAGGAGATGGTGGGTTTTGGCCAGCGCGCTAATTGCCTTCACGCTGCTGACTTTAAGCAAGGGATTGGAAAACGTCTCAAAGAAGATCGCCTTGGTTTCAGGGCGAATTGCCGCCGCTACCGCCTTCAAATCACGCGTGTCAACAGCGGTAAAACTTAAGCCATGCTGGGCAAAATACTGATTGATCAGCCGATCGGTGCCACTGTACAGCGAGTCGCCGATAATGAAGTGACTGCCATTGGGGAAAATGGCTAAAACGGTGGCAATGGCGGCCACACCGCTGGAAAAGGCAAAGCCAGCGTCGCCATTTTCCAGCGTTGCAATCTGTCGTTCCAAGTATTCGCGAGTCGGGTTGCCACTACGCGCGTAATCCCAGCGAGTTTCCTGTCCATCAGGGGCAAACCGAAACATGGCGCTTTGATAAATTGGCGGCACGATAGCACCAGCCTGATCAGTCTGTAGTTGCGGTCCATGAACTAATTTCGTGTTGAATTGAGTCATTAAAACCCGCCCTCCCTTTGATGAACATGTTGACTATGTATTACCGCGAATTTCGCACATTCGCGGCTTGAAAGTTTAAAAGCAATGTGACAAGTTATTTTGTCGTCAAGTCGGCACCAAAGTATTTTTGTGATAACTTCTTCAACGTGCCGTCTTTGCGAAGCTCCTTGATGCCTTTAGAAAGAGCAGCTTGGAGCTTCGGTGATTTCTTGCTGACCATTCCCGCGATTTCGTCGGGTTTTGCTGCACTGGTTTTAAGCGTTTGACTCTTCAGACCTGCCGTTGAATTACTCTTGGCGTAAGCATACCAAGCAGCGCTTGAGTTAATGGTGCCATCAGCGCGTTTTTCTTTGACAAGGTTTAACGAAACCGTAAAGTCGCCGGACGGGGTGATGGTGGCGCCGTACTTTTTCGCTAAGGCAGCATTAGGGGTGCCGGTACCTTCAACGAATTTCTTACCTTTGATGTCACTCAGCTGCTTAATCGAAGTATCATCGCTGCGAGTGATCAACGCATAACGTGAGTACATATATGGCGTTGTGAAGGCATAAACTTTCTTACGCTGTGGCGTTTCGGCAATATTGTTGAGCACCAGATCGAACTTTTGACTGCCAAGACCGGCAATCAAAGAATCCCATTGAGTCGGGACAAACTTGGCCTTAACGCCTACCTTTTTGGCTAAGGCCTTGCCGAGTTCAACTTCGAATCCTTGCAGCTTACCGTCTTTGCGATAGGAGAACGGTGCGTAGGTTCCTTCAAGGCCAATCGTGAGTTCATTTTTGTTGATCAGTTCGCTCTTGACGTCGCTGCTTTTAGACGTGGACGAACTACTACCGCAAGCCGTGAGTGTGAAGGCGGCAAGTGCCATGATAGGCAATAACAACCACAACTTTTTCTTTGACATGAAAATTCTTCCTTCCATAATAACTTGAACTTGAACAGGTGCAATTTCTGCACCACGCGCGCAACAACAGCCATCTTACAATTGCGTTGGTTGCGTATTTGCCGTATAGCGCGAGGTGACTTTTTCGAGGTAGCGCTGACCCCAGGACAAAAAGGTGCAGACAATCGCATAAAGAAGTGCGACTAATGAGTACATCAACAACGGCTGGTAGTTTTCGGCCGCGATTTGTTGACTGACCTGAAACATTTCGACGATGGTGATCGATGCCGCCAAAGAAGTGTCCTTTACAAGGCTGATGAAACTATTTGACAGCGGCGGAACCGCGGTTCGCAGCGCCTGAGGGATGATGATTTCTCGCAAAACCAGTCGTCGCGGCAACCCCACAGCATACGCGGCTTCCCACTGACCGGAATCGATGGACAAAAGCGCCGCCCGAATCGTTTCCGCACAGTAAGCGCCAGTATTCAGCGAAAAGGTGATGATCCCCGCCACAACCGGATCGAGCTTAATACCATGCGGGAAAATGCCCGGAATAACTAGGCTTGGTAAGCCGAAGAAAACAATAAACAATTGAACCAGCAAAGGCGTTGAGCGAAAAAGCCAAACGTAAAAAGCGGCAATACCTTTTGCGATGGTGATGAAGATGCCTTTCCGTGCCGAAATGCGCGTCAAGGCAGTGATTAAAGCGATGATGAGGCCAATCGCAAAGGAAACGATCGCAATCGGAATGGTGTATTTGATTCCGGCGGCCACCATTTGCGGTACAGCGTCAACAATGATTTTCCACATATTTTTCCTCCTCTTAAGATACATGCCGGTACTTTCCGCTAAATGTCAAGCAGACTGCACGCTCTCAAGCCACTTTTCTTAGCAACATGCTGCAAACGAACGGGCAAATAAAAAAGCATTTCCGTTCTTGCCCATTTTGCATAGACAAGGACGAAAATGTTCCGCGTTACCACCTTGATTAACCGAACTGATTCGGCTCCCTTTAGGTACAACACACCTCATTGTGTGGATACCCTAACTCAATAACGGGAGCACCCGTCAGTTGCTTGCGGTGATCGTTCACAACTGAATGCATAAAAAGACCATCTTCGCCAGAACCCGACCGTTGTCTTTCACCAAATGACAGCTCGCTGCAGATCTTTGCCTGGTTACTCATCTCTTTACTGCTAAGATATTGACATAACATTAGGATAAAAAACGGGCGTTGTCAATAGGAGCGCGCGAACAGATTGGGCAATTAGGTAACACGCATGCTCTCTAATCGTCTGGCAAGTAGCTTGTAAGAAGGACATTATGTTGCCTGCAAGAGCTGGAGCAATTCGCCACTTCCAACACAAAAACAAACGCAATTTGAATGTCGAAATTGCGTCCGTCTTTATTTCTCCGTGAATAATCCTCTTAGATTATTTTTTTATGAACGAAAGCACGTTCTTCTTACTTGGTTTCATACTTCCCGCCAAGAACGCAATGATGATTGCAATAGCAGAAAGTACAAATTCCAATATTGACCACTTAAAAACCAAGGTTAAAACTAACAATATGATGGCTGCGATTAACAAAACGCCATCTCTAGGACCTAGATTAATGTAAGGATACATCATCATGAGATATCACTCCTCTCATTACCCAACTGTCTTAGGTAATACTAATTCGGTTATCCGTTGTAGTTATACTGCAGTGTCTTTACCAATCCGGGGAAACTCTTTGGCGAACAAATCAGGTTTGGACAAGCCTACATTTTGCAGTAAAACTTAGATATCAATTGAGGCGAAATCTTCTTCCGACAAGGATTGTGTCATGACATAGAAACAAGAACAACAGAAGAAAGCTCCCTTTGGTAATATGGTTGCTTAAAAACAGGTACTACAGGAACAAGAAAAGAAGAGATTTTACCTGATGTCGGTATTGAATCAGCAGGTGTTAGTGAGTTTCATCTCCTCGTAGCGTTGTAAAAAAGTATTTAAAAGAATGACTGAGACGGGAGAGGGAACGCAAAGTGCGCGGGAACATTAGTGACGAAAATGTAAGCGCTTGTTAGTCATCCCAACCACGTAATACACTCTTATCTTTTCACTGTCAATAGATGAACTTTGCCATTAAGAACGAGGACCATCGAAATACGCCGCGCAACCGTTAAACGAAGGTTCTGACCTCTTTGATACTCGTAATGTCGTTAGGAAGCACCATGAGCGTCTAGGCTACTTTCTCTTGATGCCGCAGAACCGTGTCGACGTACCGCTAGTGTGACCACCAATCCTAGTAGCAGACCAACCAAACTACCTGCTATGTGAATGTAATCGCTCATTGTGAACGAACCTCTTCCTAAGAAAGGATAGGTCCACGGTATTGAGCAGACAAACACCCAAAACGTAAGGTTGAAAAGATCAACCTTACTTTTAGCTCGATTTTTTTGGGTAATGATATACCGCACTAGTGTATAAAATAGAAGCCCGAATAAAGCAGTGGACATGCCCACTACATAGCCATTCGCTCCGTCGATATTCAAATAACTTGGAATCGTTATTTGGCTGTTAGCTAAGTAGATGATGAAGGTGTTTGCTAATAAGTTACCACCCATACCGCTGATAATGAAGATAATCAGAGACTCACTGTAGGTGGTTATTTTTTGGACAACAAAACTGAGTGCTACAAGCATGATACTGTTAGAGATTAGTTCTGAAAAGCCATAGTTACTTAAGAATAAACACGTTAAAGCACGGTACCATTGCATGGGCGAGGACATCGTGATGTTTGGAACGTTGGTAAAGTTTGCGATGCTGAAAGCGTTAAAATCGTTAAAACGGGTAGTGAGACCAAACACTAACCAGGCAATAATGAGAATTAGAATTGCTGGATTGGCAATAGTTTTCTTCGTCATTCTTTAAAGCTTCCCCTCTAGGTTGGTTTATTCGACCCGTTAAATTCTCTCATTCTGCATGGTACTTGACAACTTAGCCAAACAGTTTTGCACGCGGTGTGTTAACTTGACAGTCTGTTTTTCGTCTCGAAATTGAGCAGTCCGATAGCGATCTTGGGAAGCTCAGCTTACACTCTCTAGTCCCAAAGTCCAGTGACTTTATTTCATGAATGCGGTATATTAAATGCGGAGAAGGTATGTAAGATGTTAATGTTTTAGTGGAGGATAAGATGAAAAAGGCATGGTTTTACGGCTTAGCTGCCATGCTTGGTTTGGGTGTATCAACGGTGATCGCGAATCAATCGTCGACGTTTGCAGCAACAGCGCCGCCGACTGCGATCCAGGCTTCCGTTCCAAGCTGCAGTGACGCACAAGCAAAAGATGGACATAGCGATGAGCAGAATGTTGTCACCGAAAAGCCGACTGATGATCATCCACCGGTCATCACAGTGGCTGATACGGATGAACCGACTGATAGTAAGGAAAACTTGAAAAGTTCCGTGGTGACTTTAGACAGTCAGAATGACAAAAAGTCATCCACAAGCACTGAGGCAATCAGCAGTGTTCCAGTACCAAGTAGCAAAGCATCAGAAACCTCGGTAAACAAACCAAGTAAAACTTCCGAAAAAACGATTAGTTCCACGCCGACCATCAAAACCGAGCAGGAAGTTAATTCGCTGGTTAGTCCGTCAGTGACAAAGCCGACAGCAGAGGAGCAAAAAGAACAGGCCGTGGTTGCGGCAGCGCAAGCAGCAACTCACGATCCTGACAAAGGCGGTCAGTCATTGCCAGTCGTTTCAAGTGGTATTAATTACTTTACTACCAAAAAGCAGCAACACGAGCGAAACGCTATTGAACTCATTTGGCAGGCGTTGCTGGATACGGTTTTGCAACGGCAGCAATGCCCACTTGATTTAAATGATCGGTTGATTGTCAATGTACCGAGCATGCATCGTGGTATTCTTAAAACGTCTTGGACATTGATGACTAAAGCGCCCCACCAGACGTTTTTTGATAATGAATTTGCGCAGACTTTTCAAAAAGACATGTTGAAACCGACTCGTCGAACGATTAACGATGTCGTCGGGCTACTTAATCAAGCGCTGCTGAAGCACTTGATCAATATCGATTATCGGTGAATTTTTTAAGCGACAATAGAAGAGACCGTATAAAAATAAAGGTAGCGATCGCGCAGAACGTGATCGCTACCTTTTCGATTGCGGCGAAATGTCTGATCAAGCAGCCTTTGAGTAGCTGGCTTTTGGGATGATCAGCAAGAACGTGGCCGCTTAATTTTGTTCAGCTTAAACCTTGGCTAAGGCCGTTGCTCGCCGTGTTTTAACGGTGTGGGCGACCAAGCCGATAACCAGACCGACAGCAGCTGGAACCAGCCAGCCTAAGCCCATGGCAGCAAATGGCAGATAATGTAATTGGAAACTGTGTAAAGCCAGGCCAACTGCGCTTTGGCTCACAACTGCTGGGAATGCGGCAAACATGTCCAAAACAGCCGGTACTGCGGTGAAGGCAACGACGACGCGGTAAACGACCGGATCGTGATGGAATGCTTTACCGAAAACAGACATAAGGATGAGTACCATTGAGAATGGATATAGAAACATCAACATTGGCACGGACCAAGCGATGATTTGTTCAAGGCCGAAGTTAGCAGTCAGAAAGGACAGAAAACTCGTCAGTGCCAGCCATGCCCGGTAGCTCACCTTGGGAAAATGCCGGTGGAAGTCTTGCGCGAATGCGGCGACCAAGCCCACAGCGGTTGTCAAACAGGTCAGCGTTAGCAAGGTGGCTAAAACAGCGTGGCCAGCGGTACCGAAGTAATAAGTGACCACCTGATTAAAGGCAGTGCCACCTTCAGGACTTAGTTTGAAATGTGCCAGTGACATGCTGCCAAGCACGATTAATGCAACATAGATCAAACCGATAAAACTGGTTGCCATGACGCCGGCCTTAGCGGTTGCTTTGGCGACATGGTCATCATTTTTCAATCCCAAGCCACGAACTGCTGTTACAACGGTGACCCCAAATGCTAATGCAGCAAGGGCATCCATTGTGTTATATCCTTGCAAGAAGCCATTCATGAAGCTGCCGTTTTTGTATGCGGCGGTGACGGTTTGGGCAGCCGGATTGCCCATTGGATGCAGATAGCCGACAAAGAATACGAAGAATAAGAGCACTAGAAAAATCGGGTTCAAAACTTTACCGATAGCAGTGGTGATCTTCCGTTCCTTATATGACAGGAAGAACGCTGCGCCGAAGAACAAAGCGGAGAAAACAAGGAGGCCGCCTTGCTGCCAGTCTTTTGGCAACATTGGCAGAACACCGGTGGTAAATGAGACCGTTGCAGTCCGCGGGGTGCCGAACATAGGACCGATCGTTGCGTGAATCAGCACCATGAAGACGAGGGCGAATACGCTACCAAGCGGCCGGCCAATATCATAAACGCCTTCCGCATGCGTGGCGGCGATTGCTAAAACGCCTAACAGCGGCAGTGCAACCGCTGTGACCAGGAAACCGAGCATAGCCGGGAACCAGTTAGCTCCGGCAAGCTGACCGAGGTGCAGTGGGAAAATTAAATTGCCGGCGCCAAAGAAAAGGCCGAACAAAAGTGATGCAATGACGACATAATCACGGGTTGAAAGTTTCTTTTCAGACAATTCCATTTGAGTTCCTCCAATAGGTTTAAGTCAGATGTTAATTCATTCATGAAGCGACTAATGTGGGTAATGTCAGATTCCAATTGCATCACTTCCTTAATTGGTTTGATGATCTAGTTGCTACGCGGAAATGCGGACAAGTTGTGGACAAGATCGAGAGTTATGGCAGCTTAAGCTCACCATAACGCGTTCACCATTTCAGAAACCTGCGACCAAGGCCACTTACACTCCGTTTTCTAACAAGACTGGTTCACGCTCAAAAAAAGTCGCCCTTAGATTTAATCTAAGGGCGACTTTGCGCGGTACCACCTTAATTCGCCAAAGCATAAAGCCTTGGCCTTCATCGCATACGGTCCATTGACGATATGCTAGCACTGTAATGGGTGCTCCCATGACACGTTACTGAAGGTTCGGTGTCCTGCTTGAAAGGGATCTTCATCATGCCCTGAATGCTTCCTCACACCAACCGAAGCTCGCTGAATCCATGAACATGACTACTTGTCTTTCGCGTTGCATTTGTATTTGATTATGAGTTTAACACGCTTTGCTTCCTTGTCAACAACTAATCTAAATTTAATGTTGTTCGTAAGGTCAAAGAAAAACTCAGCGGCATTTAAAATAGTGTCTGGCAAAACTCGTGAGAGGAAAAATTATAATATTTATATAATGAAATCAATAGATATCTTTGACAAAAGTTCATTAGTGCACAGCTTATCTTGGTTAACCAACACACAAAATGACAATCACAAAAATAAATTTTTTAATGGGTTCAATAACGCTTATTTGATGAACTGGTTAAAAGTAAATTGCTAATGCTGCTTATAAATATACATTAATGTAAGTGGCCTAATTTTATAAAAAACAAAATTTCAAAAATTCCGTAATATTGCCCGTCTGACGGGGCTGAATAGCTGATCGTATTGTTTGATTACCGATTCAGCATGATGCTATATTGATATTAGTAACACAGGTAAAGAAACTTTTCATAACATCCATGGAGGTAAAATCTATGAAGAAAATTCATTATATTGTAACTGGTATTTCGGCGTTGACATTAGCAGGTTGTCTGGTACCAGCAGGCAGTGTGTTTGCTGCAAATGACACAAAGACTTCTGTGGCAGAAGTTAATATTATTCCTGGTAATATTACCCTGGATAAGGTGCCTGATCTTCACTTTGGCTCCATTGACATTGGTCAGATCACGGCAGCTAACGTTGACCTAAACCTTGACAACAATTCGATTGACACATCGGGTCCGGTTAAAGACGGCACCAATGCCATGGACGGTAACGATAATGGTGAACTAACTGTGGCTGACAATCGTGGTACCAGCGCAGGTTGGGCCCTGACCGCTCAATTAGGCAATATGAAAGAATCTGGCGGTAAAACCTTGAAAGGGTCACTGACACTCAAAACCGGTGACGTCGTGACAGATAACCCGACCCTCAATGCAGTTAATCCAACTGTAGGAAAAACACTTGATATCGGCGGTGGTTCAGTTCCAATCTGGA
Organism: Lacticaseibacillus chiayiensis; assembly: GCF_004123795.1. GTDB lineage: Bacteria > Bacillota > Bacilli > Lactobacillales > Lactobacillaceae > Lacticaseibacillus > Lacticaseibacillus chiayiensis. The sequence goes on from NZ_MSSM01000017.1 coordinate 11,925, forward strand.
AGGCTGACGCTTTGGAAACAGGCACAAATGGGCAAGGGCAAGGTAAGAACACGGCCTTATTAAAGAAAGGCAGCGAAACGGTTCTTCATCTTCTCAAAGATCCAACAGCAAGCGCCGGCCGATACCAAGCAGCGATTACTTGGACGCTGGCTGATGCACCTTTGTAATTTAGTGTTCAAGCTAAAGGGCGGCGGGGCATCCGCTGTCCTTTTTTGGCAGATTAACGCGTTTTCCGGTTTCTACCCGGACTGGTTCACGCTCAGAGAGGGGTAAGCATGAAACGGAAAATTTTATTTGGCCTGATCGCGTTGCTGGGTCTCTTTTGGCTGGGCAATTCGCAGCAGGTTCAGGCGGCTGAAGGTGCAGGTTTCACGATTAGCCCCGCTCTGCCGCAAAATCAGATCGACAAGTCGACGTACTTTAATTTGCTGGTCAAGCCCGGTGATACGCAGCGGTTGCTCATTTATGTCAAGAACACGAGCAATGAGGCCAAGAAGCTAAAAGTCAGCCCCGTCAGTGCGTTCACGCAAAATAACGGAACATTAGGATATTATCCAAATAACAAGAAAGATAACTCGGCCGAATACACCTTTGCGCAACTGGCCAGTGACCCGCAAACTATTGACGTACCTGCCAATGGTCAAGTACCGGTGACGTTTGATGTCAAAATTCCCGAGCAAGGTTTCAAAGGCCAGATCCTCGGCAGCCTGTATGTCGAAGACCCGAATGTGCGTAAAAGCAGCGGCAGTGGGATGGCGATTAATAACAAATTTGCCATGCTGGTCGGCGTGGTGTTGCAGACGTCAGAAACCGAAGTGGCACCTGACTTGAAACTTTTACAGGTCAAACCGGGCTTGCAGGACAATCAAGCAGGGGTTTTGGCGACCATCCAGAATTTCAAGCCGCGTCTGTTTGGTGACATGACGCTGGACGGCAAAGTGTATCGCCAAGGCTCAAACGAACCGTATTTAACCCGACATGAAAAAGGCTGGTCGTTTGCCCCTAACTCACATTTTGACTATGCCATTTTCACCAAGGAGGCGCTTGCTCCCGGAACCTACACCTTGGATTTAACGGCCAAGGCAGTCGGAAAAACGTGGCATTGGCGCCGCAACTTTACAATTACCCGACAACAGTCAGACGCCATTGAAGAAAAATTAGGCCGGACACCGCAACAAACACCTTGGATGTGGATCATCATTGCGATCATCCTTGCCGTGGTGATTCTGATCCTGCTTTGGCTTATTTGGCGGCAACGACAGAAGAGAGGAAGGGAGACTGATGGCGAAAAGAAAGCGTAACTTTTGGTTTATGATGCTCATGATGGTCGGTCTCACGGCAGGCGGAGCCGCAGCCCATAAGGTATACGCCGAAACATCAGTGGCACAAGTCGAACTCGTCGGCGAATTACCGTCAACGGGGCCGGATCCAACGCCACCACCGACTTCGAAGCCTGATCCAAAACCTGACCCAAAACCCGATCCCGGCACAGACCCAAGTACAAAACCGGGAACCGACGATCCGAGCGATCCAAGTGCCCCTTCTCGTTCGTCTGATTCATCCGGAACAGGTGCTTCACATGATGACTCACACGGACAGGGCCAACGTCAATCGATTCTTGACTATAGCCGACTGCCGCAGACCGGAGATGCCGTTCAGCCATGGTTCATTGTGATCGGACTCGAAATTCTGGTCATTGTTGGCCTAGGCGCTTTACTGATACATGGACGTTCGCGGCAAGGAGGTAAAAAATGAAGAGAAAAACTTTAATGATGATCTGCCTTGCCGCGGTGTTTAGCATTTTGCTCGGACCACTGCAAGCTGTGGCAGCGGCGGCGACTTGGCCAGCTGGCAGCCCATACCCGGCACCGGGCGCGGGTACGTTTACGAGCTTGAATGGTGTTTTTTCACCAGTGAGCACACAGTCTCAAATGATTTCTAATGGCACGGATGAAGTTGGCCTTGAGTTGAACGTTAATAAGGCGGGGCAGACAGGTAGTGTTTGGAGTAATAAGCCGTTTGTTGATTTAGACAAAAGTTCTTTTAAGTTAGACATGCAAATTTATTTAGGTAATAGCAGCAGTGGGGCTGATGGACTTGCTTTTGCTCTGGCAGGGGACAGGCCAACCAAGCCGATGTCAGGTGGCGCGTCACTTGGCATCTGGGGGATTACTGGTAAGAGCGGTGGAAAGCCAATTGACATTGCCACAACTGGTTTGCCCAACAGTTTTGCAATCGCGGTTGACACCAAGAGAAGTATTGATGGCCTAATTGCTACAACAGGGATGGATCAAAGGGTTGGCTATCCCGTACTTGGTTCGTCAAACCAGTATATTGGTTCTGGTTATCCTGGCCAGTCAAGTATGTATGCAATCGGTTTTCCAAATTACAAAACCGAGCTCATATTCAACAACTCGGAATTTCCAAATAATGCCAAAGTTTTAAGTAGCAAAATTAACAACGGCTCATGGCACAATTTAAGCGTAGAGTGGAACAAGTCTGATACTGGCGGGGAGCTGTCTTATACATTAAGTGGTTCAGGTATCGACACTGTCACGCGCGCACTCACATGGACTGATCAACAAATCAACGACATTTTTGGCTATAAGCGCAAACTTTTCCTAGGTTTCACGAGTGCCACAGGTGACGCATTTGAACCCCATGTCGTTGCCATTAAAAGTCTCGCTGACTTCGTGACTGTCAACAAAACCGAAGTAACGTTAAAACGTGGCGATGAAGTCGTCCACGAAGATACGTTGTTAAATCCTGGTGATCAATTAACCTATAACTACAACGTTGACGTGGATAATCTCGATGGCACGAATTGGCCAGTGCACGAAATTGTCCTACCCAAAGGCGAGTATTTTGATTATCTCAAACCGGATGGCACACCGGCTCGAGCAGGTGATGAAGTGGATGTTGAATTGAAAGTGAACGGGCAACCGGGACCGACCGTTAAAGCAGTCGTCCAGGCCGATGAACGTTCCGCAATCATTTCCGAAATGCCAGCGTTGCCGAAGAACAAGGAGACGACTTTTTCATTCAGCCTCCCTGCTGAGGTCAAGCTGTATGATTTACCGACTAATCAGGCTTTTAGTGATGATGCCGGTAAGCTTGTTGGTGGCCCAGAAAATGTCAGTTATCCGTTTGTTAATACTGCCGACCGGTCGAATCAAATCAAATATGTCATTGCTTCACACCAAGGAAGCTTGTCTTTGGAAAGCGTTCCAAGTTTTATGTTTAAAAAAATGGCAGGTGGGTTTGTTAATCCGACGGTTGCCGATATCATCCGCGGTTTTCCAGGACAAAAACCGTTGCCAACAGATCCATCTGATGTTGATTTTGGAAAATGGGTAATCGCGACTGGTGAGGAAACGCCTGAAGTTTCCGGCAAATATTTGCAGGTTATCGACTCACGACCAACTAAACCAGGATGGCGTTTACAGATGTCCCTTTCGCCATTCGAATTAACCGATCATAGCTATGTGCTTGGTGATAATGGCAGTACCGCTGGCGGTAAGGCTGAAATGGTATTGGTTGATGCACCAGACCCTTCGACTGTTACTGAGGTAGCGAGGGTGAAAGACAATAACAATACCGTGACTATTAAGAATATGGCTTCGGGTGGTGACAATTGGCAGCTTGGCGATTCTGCCCAACACACCCAAGCCTTGATGGCGATTGAAAAAACACCGTCTGTCCGCGCCGGACAATACCATGCAACAGCAACCTGGACACTTGCCGATGTCCCTGAGTAAAGATTGGAGAACATGTGAAGTCTAGTATCTGTATGAATATGTTGATGATCTTGAAAATGAGGCGATATGAATGGTTCTTATTTTGGAAAATCGGATTGTCAGTATTGAAGATATAAGGGATCATAGATAAAAATATGTTAAATATTCACTTTCAATAATGCGTGTCGTCTTAAGTTCCTTAGAGCTTCTGCTTCAGTTGCCTTTTCATGTTTTGGTTGCTGGTGTTAGCGGCTTCATATAAATCATCGAAGTTAGAACCAAGCTCGGAAGATCAAAAAGAGAAGCCTAAGTTTGCAGTTTTCTCAAAACTTAGGCTTCTCTTTTTCTACTGCATTTTAGATTTTTGCAACAATTGACGGATCAGCCGTTTTTGAATACCCTGAATTTTCTTGAACGGCAGCGCCTGCAGCAAAGTGTTCAAGACGATGAGGATACCACCTAGCCATTCTGCCGGACCAAAGGCGATATGCAGGCGAGTGACGGCCAGTGTGGTGGCAGTTAGCGGTTCGAACGCGCTTAACATACCGGTTGCCACGGGTGAGATGTAATTGAGGCTGCCCAGCACTAGCAGGTAGGCAAGCATCGTGCCGAAGATGACGACAAATCCAATTGCTCCGAGATCTGGTAGCGTGAGCATCGGGTTGGGGTGAAGCGCGTACTGAGGCAAGAACGGCAGGCTACCAAGCAACATGGACCAGCCAGTGACTGCCCGCGCATCATATTTGGCCAGCAAGGTTCGCGGCAGCAACGTATAAAGCGCCTGACTGACGCCTGCCATAATGCCCCAGAACACAGCAGCAGGTGCGATCCGTAAACTGGTAAGATGACCGCGCGTGACCAACAGATAGGTACCAATCAAAGCTAATGTGATGCTGATAAAATCAATCCGCCGCGGCATTTGTCGAGTTGCCAACGCCATGTAAAGTAAAATAAACACTGGCCCTAAAAACTGCAAAATGGTAGCAGTCGCGGCATTACCTGCGTTGATGGCAAGAAAATAGGTCAGCTGCGACGGTACCATGCCAAAAAAGGCAAACAAAATCATAAGGCCCGCATCCCGGCGATTTTTCCAAAGTGCTAAAACCGATCGCGGATCTCGCAGAGCACTCCACAACCAGTAACAATCCGGCAAAAAAGAGCCGAATGCCCACAAGCCAAAGTGGTTTAACGCCGGCATTGGTAAAAAGGGTTTGCGTGAAAATACCACTCGCACCCCAAAAAATCGCGCCAACAACGGCAAATGTAACACCTTTTATTTTTCGATTTGAATCGTTCGTAAGATGAGCTTCAGTGCGCGGCATGGCGGTATTCCTTTCAAATTAAGACATCCAAACCATTCTACGCAAAAAGAACCTGGTTGGCTAGTTCGTGTTAATTTGATCAAACTCGATGAGTACGCGTTGTGTATCCGCGCACATTTTGATCGACAAACTAAAATCGCCCCTAAAGACAAACTTCGTCTAAAGGAGCGATTCCAGATTGATGTTCGTTTTAGGAGACTTGCGTGATTATTCTGGCTCGGTATTAATTCTTAATTCATACCGCAGATTGGTGCGATAAAAGTGCCCTAGTAGCAAGCCAAACGTCAAACCTAAGAGTGTCAGAACCAATGGGAAAATCCAGCCGCCAAGGAAGCCGCCAACAAAAATGATGATGACTGCCGCGATCATGCCTAAAATGATGCTGATAACGCCGATAGATCCTCCGCGGAAGTTGGCGTTGGCTGAATAGACACTTGCAAACGGAAATTGACTGCCAACCAGTGGCCAGCCCATGATCAGCGTGATGCCGTAAGTTAAAATGATGACCGCAATACCGGCCACCAACGCGTCAAGACCGCCAATGGCTGTGGTGATTGCCGTCATCAAGACTAGCGGTAGTAAGAACAGGCGGGCAAACATGGCCTTAACCACGCCGCGCAATAATAATCCGTGCGTTTTAAATGGTACATATTGGAAAATCGCCATGGCTTGAGGCTGACTCGAAAACCGGAGATTCACCAAAGCCGGTGCCAGCGCCACGATGATACCAATGCCTGCGTAAGCAATAAAGTGGCTTGCTGACTTGAAACTCATTTCCCGTAATTCATTGCCGATGAAGATTAATGGTAGAATCAGCCCATATGCCAGTTGCGGATAAACTCGTAATTTGTAGTCACGTTCACTGCCTAATACCCGCCAACCCAAGGTGAAATAAGTGCGTTCTTCGCCAGGACGCGTCATTAAAGCACTGATACCGCGGAACCACCAGCCGAGTTTGCGTGGACGGGCGTTACCTTGATTCAGTTTTTCCAAGTAAACTTCAAATACACCAGAGAAGTGAAAGAAAATAAGGGTCATGGCAACTGGAATCACGACACTTAAACCAGCTAGCAAGAGACTTAAAGCCGTTACCTGGCCGGCAAATAACATAGGCAAACCGGCGAACCAAGCAGGGAAGGCTGGTATGAAGAGCCAGCTAAATTGGTCACTAATGGACGCGCCGAAAATTGACATGGACTGTGGCAATAAATTAGGCAACTGGCCGCCAGCATAGATACCGATCATCAGTAAAATTTGCACCAGATTCAACATGTTCCGTAAGCGCTCACCATCGAAAAACCTCAAAATCAGCAAGTAGACGAAAAGCGCCAGCATCAGACTTAAGATGCCGCTGAATAGCAGTGCAATGAAACCGCCAATCGCAACAATCGGTCCATAATGAAAGCTACTGATAACAATTCCGGGACCGCCCATGGCCAGCAGCGTCATCCCTAAGTAGAAACAAATATTGAGAAGTCGGGCAAAACTCAACGTTCGGTCATTGACACCACGAGCGGCAAAAACCGTGCGATCACGCGGATCAAGAATCAAACTGGAGTAACTGGTTAAAATCGCCAGAAAACTCGTCAACAGTTGGACAGTCATGAACATGGTGAAGGTGGTCACGATTGATGCGGGAATAAGCAGTAACAAACCTAAAACTGCTCCGAATACGGTATTCCATAAAAAGGTTATTCTAAGACGTGAGCGCTTACCACGCTTATTGTTATTAAACATACTGCCTAAGCCACTCGATTCACGGGAGGCTAATAGACTCTTAGTTGCAAGGATCAATCGCAACTGATCAAATTGAATCCCGCGTTTTTCAAATGTCGGGCGAAGTCGTACTAACCATGAAAAAGCTTTCGGCAAAGGCAATGCCGCTGGGTCATTTGGTACCGGCTCTGTTTTTTTAAGCATCTTCATGGGATTCACCTTCAGTCACGATATCGACGAAGCTCTGCGCTTTTTGACCGTGTTCCGCAAAACCGGTCAGATCATTGAAGAGTTGTTGTAAATTGGTATCGGCTTCCTTGGCAATGGCTTTGAACGGTCCATCCGCCACCACTGTCCCGGCATTCAAAACAATAATCCGGTCTGAAAGCTTCTGGACAACATCAAGAATATGGCTGGAATAGAAAATCGTTTTGCCTTGATCACGCAAGTCCTGCAACACTTCTTCAATAACTAACACGGTGTTCGCATCAAGCCCGTTCAATGGTTGATCCCAGAATAAAATGTCCGGATTGTGCAGCAAACTGGCAATAATCAAAATCAGTTGCCGCATCCCTTTTGAATAGGACGAAATACGGCGGTCAAAAGCATCGCGCAAGTTGACAAGCTCGGCCAGTGCCAAGGCTTTTTGCTCGGCATCGGCAGCGCTCAAGCCATAAAGCTGGCCAATGAGACTCAAATATTCGCGCGCCGTTAACGCATCAAAAACATCGGCGCTTTCCGGCACATAGCCGATCCGCCGTTTATAGCTAGGATCTTTTGGGCTAATTGGCTGACCAAACAGTTCGAGTGTGCCGTCATCTGGCTCAAGCAAGCCGAGCATCATTTTAACGGTGGTACTTTTGCCAGCGCCGTTGGGACCGATGTAACCCACGATGTTGCCGGGAGCAATCGTGAAGTTAAGGTCTTTTAGAACCTTTTTGGATCCGAAACTTTTTTGAATGTGACTGAGGGTCACGATGGAATCTGTCATAAAAATGGCCTCCTGACCGAGTTAGCTGACATGTAGCCTCGTGCGCGAATAGCAAGATGTACATGCTTCTTTTCGCCGATTATGACAGAAATGATTATTGTTGTATAGGAAAGTGCTTGTTGAATAACGCCACAAAGATGCCACGAAAAAACACCAAGCGTTGTGCTTGGTGTAAGGTTGATTTGCGATTCGCTAGTCAAGGCTAATTTACAAAACAATTTAGGCAGTGAACCGTCTGAAGAGAGGTCGAAGCATAAAGTACAAAATTGGTACGATAAAAGCAGTGGCAACTGAGTTAATGACTGTTGCTGGCAAACTTAAAAAGGAACCGACAACTGCAGCTTTAAAGACGGTGCCAACCATTAACGCCTCAACAATGCCTGTGAGAAAGGAGGTGACGATTTTTGTTAACCCGGCAATAATTCCAATGATAATGATATTGCGAGGTTCGTCGTTATGCTTGAAGGCCTTGAATAGTGTGCTAACAACGATTGCCATCACAATCGCTTCCAAGACTGTTAGCCAAGAGGTGGCAGCGTAGCCGTTCAGCAAGTCGAAACCACCCAAGCCGATCGCTGCGGCTAAACCGCCTAGCCGACCGCCTAAAAAGAGAATGGCCAGCACCATTAAAGGATTGCCAAAGTGGATGAACGGTCGCCCGACCATGGCGGGAATTGGAATCCGCAACAGTGAAATGCCAATGTAGATGATCGCCGCGAACAAGCCAGTAAAGATGATGTTTTTTAAGGTGTTGTGAGAAGTTGTCATGATCTATAAATCCTCCAAAGATGAGCGCGAGCCCGCGCGGTTAGAAGCCGGAGTGTAAGTGGGCTTGGACGAGATGGCCCGGGCTTAGGCCATTGCGACCAAGGTCCTTACACGCAGGCATCTGCGCGGGGAAACGCGTTAAGATGAGCGTGAGCCCGCGTGGTTAGAAGCTGGCAGCCCGCTAGCGTATTTGTATAATCTAAGGCAGTTGCTTACCCAACGCCGGGATGACCCCAGCGAGATTTAACCCGTATTTTGGGTCGGCATCAGCAGTCAACGTGGCTTTGATCGCCAAGCGTGCGGCCACCATAGCAGTTGCTGCTGCTTGCCGCAAACGTTGGCCTTTCAGCAGACCGGTTGCCAAGCCGCCGCGAAAAGATCACCGGTACCAAAATAATGACCGGGTTCTTTTGGCTGTGCCAGCGCAAGCGTCGCGCCAGAGGCATCAACCCCGACAACGGCAATCTGCTTGTGAAAAGGGACGCCGGTAATCAAGACGGCATTATGAAATTGGGCATGCAGCCGTTTTGCCAACGCCATCACGGCTGACGGCTCCGTTAAGGCCACCAGTGGTTCGTCTAAGAGCAGTTGCGCTTCGGTGACATTCGGCGTCAAGACGGTGGCGCGGTAGGCTAATTGTTGCAACACTTCAACGTACGCGGCATCAAACCCTTTATAAAGTTTGCCGTCATCTGCCATAACCGGGTCAATCAACACAAGCGGCGCCGAAAATTTTGGCAGCCAACGTTGCCATTGAAGCGCGGCATTTTGGCCAAGATAACCGAGATAAATCCCATCAGGCTGCAGTTGCAATTGTTGCCAATGGGTTAGAATGCCTGGCATCTCGGAACTTAGGTCAAGATAAGTATTCGCGCCCAGTCCGCCTGTGTGGCTTGACAATAACGCAGTCGGCAGCACATATGGCGTCAACCCCAAACCAGCCGCTAATGGTAGCGCCACGCCCATGGAAACTTGGCCGACACCGCATAAATCCTGACTAATGATCAGACTTTTCGTGTTCAAAGTATGAATCCTTTCTAAAAGTATAGGTGCTTAACAAAGAGCATGCGCAATTTTTAACGAACTGTCAATGAGCTTTTTTATATATTGGCACAAACTGCCTTCTGTGCAAACTAAAATGGTCTTAGCACCGCGCCGGGACCATTCATATTGAAGGCATCAAACTCAACTAAGCATTCCGAATCGTTTTTGTCGCTGTGGCGATGCGTTTGACGACGGTGGGATTGTCCATGGTGTAAATGTGGATGCCATCGACACCGTGCACCAATAGATCAATAATTTGATCAATGGCATACGCAATCCCGGCATCGCGCATGGCTTCTTTGTTGTCAGAAAAATGTTGCATCATGGCGACAAATTTTGGCGGCAGATTGACGCCCGCCATGGTGGCCATGCGTTCGATTTGATGCTCGTTGATCACTGGCATGATCCCAGCTTCAATGGGCACGTGAATCCCTGCAAGCTCGGTCCGTTCCCGGAAGCGGTAGAAAACCTGATTGTCAAAGAAAAGTTGGCTAATCAGTTGGCTGGCTCCGGCATCGACTTTTTCCTTTAGATGCTGGATATCACTAACCACATCCGGTGATTCGGGATGTTTTTCCGGGTAACAAGCCGCTACGACATTGAAATCGCCGCGCTGGTGAATATGCTCGATCAGGTCGCAGGCGTAAGGAAAATCATTGCTGACGCGGCCGCTTTTGGGAATGTCACCGCGTAACGCCAAAATATTGTCAATACCGGTCTCTTGAAAACCGCGTAACTCTGCGTCAACTTGTGCGCGGGTGAGCTGCGCAGCGGGCAAGTGTGCCACTGGTTCTAGATCAAATTCGTCTTTGATCAGCTTAGCGACCTCCAGCGTGCCCATATGCGGCTTATTGCCATTTGCGCCGAATGTAACGGAAACAAAATCGGGATCGGCTTCTTTGACCGCATCAAGGGTGTTGAGAATCGGTGTCAGCGCAACATTGCTGGCGTTTTTACGCGGGGGAAAGACTTCAAATGAAATGACTTGATGATCTTTAAAGCACTGGTTGATTTTCATGAGTGAGTTCCTTACGTACTTGTTTGGCTGCTGCTACCATGTTAATCAGACTGGCTTTGGTTTCCGGTACGTCACGGGTTTTAAGACCGCAGTCAGGGTTGATCCAAACATGATCAGCCGGCAGTCGTTTCAAAATTTCGTGGATGATGTGGACAATTTCGTCTTTCGAAGGGATACGCGGCGAGTGGATATCGTAAACACCGGGGCCAACATGAGTCTGGAAATGGGTGGCTTTGAGAATGTCTAAGAGGCTGAAATCAGACCGTGCAGCTTCAAATGAAATCACATCGGCATCGAGATTATCGATGGCCTTAATGATGTCGCCAAACTGCGAATAACACATATGCGTGTGAATCTGGGTCTCCGGTTTCACTTTGCTGGCGACGAGGCGGAAAGCTGGCACTGCCCAGTCCAAATACTTGGGATACCAATCTTTTTTACGCAGCGGCAGATTTTCCCGTAAGGCCGGTTCATCGATTTGAATAATTTTGATGCCGTGTTTTTCAAGATCCAACACTTCATCTTCCAAGGCCAACGCAATCTGTTCCACGCTGGTTTTTTGGCTCAAATCTTCACGTGGGAAGGACCAGTTGTAAATGGTAACCGGTCCAGTGAGCATGCCTTTGACGAGGTGGTCAGTTTGACTTTGGGCAAAAACCGTTTCCGCAACTGTAATCGGCTTGGTGCGCACCACATCGCCCCAAATAATCGGGGGTTTCACACCGCGGGTTCCGTAGCTTTGTACCCAGCCGTTGTCGGTGAAGCGGAAACCGCCGAAGTTTTCACCAAAATATTCAACCATGTCGTTACGTTCAAACTCGCCGTGAACCAGCACGTCCAGGCCGATTTTTTCCTGGAATCTGATCCAGTCGACTTCTTCTTGATGATTGAATGCCGTATATTCGGCTTCTGTGATCTCATGGCGGCGGAATTTAGCCCGATTGCGCCGGACTTCAGCGGTTTGCGGGAAGGAACCGATTGTGGTCGTCGGTAGTAGCGGCAGGTTGAATTCCTTAGCCTGAATGGCAAGCCGGGTTTGGCGATCAGGCGTCCGCTTATAGTCTTCCGGAGTTAAGGCGGCAATTTTGGCGTTTAAGGCTTTATTTTCCTCGTAACGCGGTTTGCTGAACAAGGCGACGTTGGCCTGGTAGGCTTCGTGATCGGCATCGCTGTGGAAAATAGCGTCCAGTTCGTGCAATTCGTTTAGCTTTTCTTCAGCAAAAGCCAGATATTGCTTTTCTTCCGGCTTGAGATGTGTTTCATTGCGTAGGGTATAAGGAACGTGCAGCAGCGATGTGGAGGTACTCAACACAAGCTTGTCCGTGATGGCGGCCAGCTGCTTAATCGTCGCCAAAGCATCGGCATAGTGGGTGCGCCAGATATTCTTGCCGTTGACAATACCGGCAAACAAGGTGGCATGCGCCGGGAAGCCGTGCTTCTTCAGCAGATCGAGGTTCGCATACCCTTCCACAAAGTCCAGACCGAAGCCATCAAAAGGCAGTTTGGAAATCCGTCCAAACGAGTCGGTTAAGTCGCCGAAATAAGTCTGAACCAGAATTTTGGCGGCGTTCTTTTGCGCCAGAATAGGCGTATAAAGCCGTTCAAACAGCGCTAAGTCCGCATCGGTTTGGTCATAAACCAGCGCTGGTTCATCAAGTTGTATCCACTCAGCACCGGCTGCATGTAGCCGCTGAATGATCGTGCGATAAGCGGCGATTAAGTCGCCCACAAAATCATCCGGAGCGACATCAATGAAGCGTGACAGTTTGAGCAGGGTGTAAGGACCGATTAAAGTCGGGCGCGCCGCGATGCCTAGGTCTTTGGCCTCTTGATACTGTTCGAAAAGTTGCCAGTCTGTGACTTGGATGTGCGTGTCGTGATCAAATTCGGGCACCAGATAGTGGTAGTTGGTATTGAACCATTTCTTCATAGCGAGTGCCTTGACATCACCGGCATCGCCTTGATAGCCGCGCGCTTGGGCAAAGTAGGTATCGAGTGGCGACAGATTCAAGTCCAAGTACCGCTTTGGCACAATATTCAAAAGGTTGGCGACATCCAGGGTGTTGTCGAAGAAAGAAAAATCACCAGTGGGAATTTGATCAATGCCCGCCGCTTGAATCGTTTCCCAATGCTGCTGCCGCAATGCTTGGGCTTTTTCCTGCAGTTCCTGTGCCGTAATCTGGTGCTTGAAATATTTCTGGGTGGCAAACTTCAATTCGCGATGTTCACCAATTCGCGGGTAGCCGATGATGGTTGTTGTCATAAGAAAAACCTCCTATTTTGAAGTGAGCGTGAACTGGCGCGCTTAGGAGCCGGAGTATAAGCGGCCTTGGGCGTGATGGCCCGAACTTAGGCCATTGCGACCAAGGTCCTTATACGCAGGCTCCTGCGCCAGTGAACGCGTTATGAAGTGAGCGTGAACTGGCGCGCTTAGGAGCCAGAGTATAAGCGGCCTTGGGCGTGATGGCCCGAACTTAGGCCATTGCGACCAAGGTCCTTATACGCAGGCTCCTGCGCCAGTGAACGCGTTAAAGAGAACGCATGATGAAGTGTGACATCAGTCAGTCCAATGATGGATTGAAGAACACTTGCTGATGATTGAAATGAACTTTTGAAAGACGTGGCTTGTGTTAGCACGCAAGATCGAAAAATAAAAAAGCCGTCCTTGACCCAGACTAAAAATGTCTAGGCCAAGGACGGCTTACCGTGGTACCACCTTGGTTTGAAAGTCGCTCACACGACTTTCCTCAATCAGTCCGACAACCAATACTGTGAGACTTAACGCAATAATGGGCGTCCCCATGTGTGTTTTGTTTACGCTCAACACACCTGCATCACCAAGACCATATTCGTTGTCATTTCCAGATGTCCTTGCACCAAAATGGACACTCTCTAGACAGGAAACCAACAACTACTCATCTTTCCGCATTTCAATGTTGCGACTAGCATACTGACAATTATGGCAGCTGTCAAGATATTTATTAAATTAGAGTGAAGCCTCCCACAACTGTTAAATAATGGTTTGTTACGAAAACGACTGTTTCATTCTCATTATTTCGTAAATAATGGCGTAGTTTTGTTAAGATGACAATACCTGTGTCATGTTTACCCTTGTGATTGTCCAGCCGCAACATGAACAAGAAAAACCCAAGAGCGTTAACGCTGACTTGTTTCAACTTTTAGGGTAAGCTATTAGCACAAGTCATCGGAGGAAGAATGCTATGAAAGTTTTGGTTCCATACATTAAGAAATATCGCTGGGACGTGATTTGGTCAATCCTGGCTATTTTTGTGGTAGCGTTCGCTACACTTTGGCAGCCGCATCTGCTTCAGGTGATCATGAATGCCATCATGAAAAATGACAAGCAGACCGTCTGGACCAATGGACTATATTTGATTGGACTGGCGATCATCGGGATTGTCGGGGGGATTATCAATACTATCTATTCGGCGCGGGTGGCATTAGGCGTGGCTACTGATTTGCGGGCGGATGAATATGCCAAAATCCAAAGTTTGGCTTATGCTGATATCGAAAAATTTTCGTCATCGAATCTGGTTGTGCGCATGACGAATGATATTAATCAGGTGCAGCAAATTGTCATGGGCTTTTTTCAGCAAGTCACACGTATCCCTATTCTTTTTATCGGTGCAGTCATTTTGGCAATTGTCACCCTGCCTGAGTTGTGGTGGGTCATAGCCGTCATGATGGCGTTGCTGCTGGGGGTCAGTCTTTTTTCGTTCAGTCGTATGGGCAAGTATTTTGGCCGGATGCAACAATTAATTGAAAAAGTGAACACCTTGGCGCGTGAAAATTTAATGGGCATGCGGGTGGTGAAGTCGTTTGTTCAAGGCGCAAATCAGACAAAAAACTTTGCGGAATCAAGCGACGAGATGCGCGATGTCAGTGTTAAAATCGGCAATTTGTTTGCTTTGTTGATGCCGGCGTTTTTCCTGATTGCCAACTTAGCGATTGCTTTAAGTATTTGGTTAATCGGTCAGAATATCACGAGCCATCCGAGTAACTTGGCGGCAATTACCAGTTTTATCAACTATTTGATGCAGATTCTGTTTGCGATCATTAATGAGAGCTTTATGCTGACATTCGCATCACGGGCACTGGTTTCTTTACGGCGAATCCATGAAGTGATGGCTACCAAGCCGAGTATGACTTTTGTGAGTGGGCCACATCGGGATCTGGATGGTGCCGTTGAATTCGATGACGTGACATTCACCTACCCGGGGGATGACAAGCCGACTATCCGCGATATCGGTTTTGCGGTTAAGCCAGGTGAAATGATTGGCATTGTCGGCGCAACCGGTAGCGGCAAGACCACGTTGGCACAGTTAATTCCGCGACTATTTGACCCAGACACCGGGATTGTCAAGGTTGGGGGGCACGATGTTCGCGCCGTCACCGAAGCTGATTTGCGGCAGACAGTTGGTTTTGTCTTGCAGCGCTCCACGCTTTTTTCCGGCACCATTGCCGAGAATCTGCAGCAAGGTCATCCGAATGCTGATTTAGCGTCTATGAAGTGGGCAGCCCAGATCGCTCAGTCGGCCGAATTTATTGAACGGCTGCCGCACACTTACCACGCGGAAGTTGAAGAACGCTCGTCAAACTTTTCTGGCGGCCAAAAGCAGCGACTTTCGATTACACGCGGGGTGATTGGGCAGCCAAAGATTCTGATTCTCGATGATGCCACCTCGGCGCTAGATGCCCGTTCGGAGAAGTTGGTTCAAGAGGCGTTGGCACATGAGTTGAAAAACACGACGACCATTATTATTGCCGAAAAAATCAGTTCGATTATCAAGGCTGATCGCATTTTGGTACTTGATGACGGTCGCTTGGTTGGCAGCGGGACGCATCTTGAACTGGTTCGGCATAATGATGTTTATCGTGAAATTTATGCAACGCAAAAGGCACTGGAAGAGGGGGTGTAACGCATGAAAGACCTGAAAAATGCCGGTAAATTTTACGCGCATTATTTACGGCCTTATTGGCTAGAATTTTTGATCACGACGATTTTAATCGCGATTTCCACGTGGGCGATTGCCGTTGCACCGACGTATATGGGGCGTGCTATTGAAGAATTGACAGTCTATGTGCAGCAATGGGCCAATCCGGCGACACGCGCACAAGCCTCTTTTACGGCGTTTAACCACACTCTGGCCATTTTTGTCTTGCTGTATTTGATTGACGCATCCAGCATTTTGATCTCGAGCCTATTACTGTCAAAAGTCAGCGGTTATTCGACCGGCACCATGCGGGTAGGTTTGTTTCGGAAAATGCAGCGCATGAAAGTACAGTATTTTGATAGTCATAGTGACGGCGATATTCTGTCGCGGTTTACCAGCGACTTGGATAACATTTTCAATGCCATGAATCAGGCACTGATCGAAATATTCTTAAGCGGCGCGCAGTTTATTGGGATTATCTGGATGATGTTCACCCAAAATGCAACTTTAGCGTGGATTACCATGGCCTCGACACCAGTGGCGATTGGCTTGGCGGCTTTTGTGATGCATCAGGCGAGTGTGTCGGTTGATCGCCAACAAGATGACATAGGGCGGCTTAATGGCTACATTAACGAGCAAATTACCGGCCAGAAGATGTTAATCACTAATGGTCTGCAGCAGGAAAGTGTTGCCGGTTTTCAGACTTATAATGCCGCAGTGCGCAAGTCTAATTTGCGCGGGCAGATTTGGAGCGGCATTTTAAATCCCTTACTCATGGGCTTATCGTTGTTGAACACGGCGATTGTGATTTTTGCCGGCTCATGGTTGGCATTAAACGGTTCGTTGAGTCAAGGCGCGGCGTTGGCCTTGGTGGTTGTGTTCGTTAACTATGCGCAGCAGTACTATCAGCCAATTGTGCAGCTGACCAGTCTGTTTAACATGATTCAGTTAGCCATTACTGGTGCCCGCCGGATTACCGAGGTGCGGGAACAACCGGATGAAGTCGATCCGAAAAATGGCCGCACCCTCGATGGCTTGAAACACGAGCTGGTGATTGATAACGTGCATTTCAGCTACGTTCCGGGTAAGGAGATTCTGCACGGCGTCACAATTCATGTTGAAAAAGGCGAGATGGTGGCACTGGTTGGCCCGACTGGCAGCGGCAAGACCACGGTTATGAACCTGATGAATCGTTTTTACGATGTCGATTCCGGTTCAATTACGTTTGACGGTGTTGATGTGCGCGACTTTAAACTTGCATCGCTGCGGCAAAATGTCGGTATTGTTCTGCAGGATCCGCAACTATTTTCCGGCACCATTCGCGATAACATTCGTTTCGGTGATCCTGAGGCCGATCAAAACCGCGTTGAGGCCGCTGCCAAGCAGGCCAATATTCATGATTTCATTATGAGCTTACCAGATGGTTACGATACCTTTGTTTCGGATGAACAAAGCGTGTTCTCGGCCGGCCAAAAGCAGCTGATGTCGATTGCCCGAACCATTTTGACCGATCCGCGCTTGCTAATTCTGGATGAAGCGACCAGTAACGTGGATACGGTCACCGAGGCCAAGATTCAAGCGGCGATGGACAACGTGATTCAAGGGCGGACGAGCTTTGTTATTGCCCATCGGCTGAAGACGATTTTGAATGCCGATAAGATTGTTGTCCTCCGTGATGGCAAGATTATTGAAGAAGGTAATCATGAACAGTTATTGGCGCAAAATGGCTTTTACGCCGAGCTGTATCATAACCAAATGGTGTTTGAATAACGATCGTTCCAAATTCCGGACTATTCAATTATATTTTTTAATATAATTCGTATATAAATCGGTTTAGAAGCCTTCCTAAAGCTTAAACCTTATGATAGTCTTTCTATATCAGAACAATGACGTTATTGAGCTGATTAATAAACACATCATGGAGGTCGCTATGAGCAAACGTAGGTATTTAGTCGCTTTAGGCGGTATTTTGCTTCATTTGATGATTGGTTCGGTTTATGCATGGAGCGTATTTACCGGTCCGATTGCCAAACAGACGGGATGGGCGTTGTCTTCGGTTACGGTTGCATTTAGTATTGCCATTTTCTTCTTAGGCATGAGTGCTGCCTTCATGGGACGCGTGGTTGAGCGGTTTGGCCCAAGGCTGACTGGGACGGTTGCCGCGATCTTATACGGTTCGGGTGTTTTGCTAACCGGCTTGGCGATTCAAATCGATTCATTGCCACTGCTGTATCTGGGTTACGGCGTGATCGGCGGATTAGGATTGGGTGCTGGCTACGTGACCCCGGTTTCAACGATTATTGCGTGGTTCCCTGATAATCGTGGATTGGCGACGGGGATGGCGATCATGGGTTTTGGTTTTGCGGCCATGCTGACCGGTCCGATTGCCCAGCAACTGATTGCCGGCATTGGCGTGGTTGCCACCATGTATGTTTTGGGTGCGGTTTATATGGTGATCATGCTAGGCGCGGCGCAGGTGATTCGCAAACCGCGGCCGAATGAGGTGCCGGAAGCTGATTTGGCCAAAAGTGTGAGCCTCACCGGTGCAGCGATGACAGCCAATGAAGCAGTTAAGACTCGGTCATTCCGCTACTTATGGCTGATGTTCTTTATCAACATCACTTGTGGCATCGGCTTAGTGGCCGTTGCCTCACCAATGGCCCAGCAGCAAACCGGTATGTCCGCCGCCACCGCTGCCATGATGGTCGGCGTTGTGGGTTTGTTTAACGGCTTTGGACGGTTAGCTTGGGCAACTTTGTCAGATTTGATTGGCCGACCGTTGACGTACACGTTGATTTTTGTGGTTGACGTGATCATGCTTGTCGGCATTTTAACGGTCGGCTCGCCGCTGCTTTTCGGGATCGCGTTATGCCTGATCATGTCTTGCTATGGCGCGGGTTTTTCGGTAATTCCCGCCTATCTTGGCGATGTGTTTGGCACCAAGCAACTTGGAGCGATTCATGGTTATGTGCTTACCGCGTGGGCTGCGGCCGGTATTGCTGGCCCAACGTTGCTAAGCTTTAGCGAGGAATATTTTCACAATTATACCGTTAGCCTGGTTCTCTTCGTCCTTCTCGAATTACTGGCTTTTGGACTGTCGATTCGTATCCGGCGCCAATTCACGGCTTCGGAAAAAGCGGAGCGCGTGATCGATTAAAAGGGTTAACGACGGACTGAAATACCGAAAATATCAATGGGTTGGAAGATCAAGTCGACCTTGCACTGCTGTTATTGATATAAACCGCTACTAATGTAGATATTAATATATTAGAGATCCGTGCCTAGGTGCGGATCTTTTTTGCTGGGTAAAATCGTTGATGCAACAACGTTTTTAGTTAATGCCACAAATAATTAGCTAAATCGAAGTGCTTTTTGTTGACATACCTGTACGTACAGGTAAAATAAGCTCTGTAAGTGAAATCCCTTTCTGGAGGGGGAAGAAATGCGCAAGTACGACGTCATTTATCAGGATCTAAAAGATAAGATCGAAGCAGAGATTTATGTAACGGGATCTTTGCTACCGAGTGAACGGACGTTGCAGGAGATGTACCAAGCGTCGCGCGATACGGTTAGAAAAGCATTGCAGTTACTCAAAGACGATGGATTTATCCAGTCGCAAAAAGGTAAAGGTTCAACGGTGATTAATCGGCAGGAATACGTTTTCCCCGTTTCAGGAGTTGTAAGTTATGCCGAATTGGCCAAAGAATTTCACTTACAGACAAGAACCGTCATTTTGGCCAATCATTTTGCAACATTACCAGCCAAGTCGTTTAAGGACGTGGATCCGCATGTCACGACTAAGCAGATGCGGTTTTTGAAGCGGGTGCGGTATTTAAAAGGCGAGCCGGACATCATCGATATTGATTATCTTGATCCTAAGGTGGTGCCGCCGATTCCGGAGTCGGCAGCCAAAGATTCGTTGTATGCCTATCTTGAAGGTCAAGTGGGGTTGACCATTGCCTATGCGACCAAGGAAATCACGGTGGAAACAGCTACCGAAGAAGATCGCCGGTACCTGAAGTTACCTCAAGCCGCGGTGGTCGTGGTGGTTCGCAGTTGTAGCAGTCTGGTTGACACGACAAAGTTTCAATACACGGAGTCGCGGCATCGGGCGGATCGGTTTAAGTTTCATGATTTTGCTCGGCGGATGCGGCCGTGAATGGTGGCAGGCCGAGCTTCAGTTAAGGATGAAAAGTAACGAGGTGCGCGATGGGATTTCATAAGAAAGTCATTTATCAGCTGTATCCTAAGTCATTTTATGACAGCAATGGCGATGGGATCGGCGATTTGCGTGGCATTATTGAAAAGATTGATTATCTTAAGTCATTGCATGTTGACATGATCTGGTTCAATCCATTCTTCGTGTCACCACAATACGATAACGGCTATGATGTTGCCGATTATCGCAACATTGATCCGCGGTTCGGTACAATGGCGGATTTTGACGAATTGGCTCAGAAACTCAAAGAAGCGGGCATCGATATCATGTTGGACATGGTGTTGAATCATACGAGCACAGAACACGAATGGTTTCAGAAGGCATTGGCTGGCGACAAGCATTATCAAGCTTATTATTATATTCGTCCGCCAAAGCCGGATGGCAGCTTGCCGACGAACTGGGAAAGCAAATTCGGTGGGCCAGCGTGGGCACCGTTTGGCGATACCGGCAATTATTATCTGCATTTATACGAACGTCGCCAAGCTGATTTGGATTGGCACAATCCAGCGGTTCGCCAAGAAGCAGCAGCAATTATTAATTTTTGGCGGGCCAAGGGAGTCCACGGGTTCCGGTTCGATGTGTTGAATGTGATTGGCAAGGCGGAAAAGCTGGTTGATGCACCGCCAGAAGTTGCCAGCAAAACCCTGTACACAGATACGCCGATTGTTCAGGACTATCTGAAGGAATTGGCTGCTAACAGCTTCGGGCAAGATCAAAGTAGTGTAACAGTCGGTGAAATGAGTTCAACAACGGTTAAAAACTCAATCGCCTACACGAAGCCGGAAAATCATGAATTGTCCATGGTTTTTCAGTTCCACCACTTGAAGACCGATTATAAAGATGGCGAGAAGTGGACCAAGGAACCATACGATTTCAATGCCTTACGCGACATCTTGCATACGTGGGGGCAACAGTTAGATCAAGGTGGCGGCTGGCAGGCGCTGTTCTGGAATAACCACGATCAGCCACGGGCGCTTAATCGGTTTGGCAACGTGGGAAAGTATCGCGTTAAAAGTGCCGAAATGCTTGCTGCGGCGATTCATCTCAGTCGCGGCACTCCGTATATCTATATGGGTGAAGAAATCGGCATGACCGATCCGCACTACCATTCAATGGCTGATTACGTGGATATCGAAGCCAAAAATGCTTTCAAGGCATTGCTAAGTGAAGGCAAGTCCGAAAAAGAGGCATTTGCGATCATTTTGGCAAAGGCCCGCGACAACAGTCGGACGCCGATGCAATGGGATGATTCCGCTAATGCCGGCTTTACCACCGGCACGCCTTGGCTGCGGCCGACGAATCAAAAGGAAATCAATGTCAAAGATGAGTTGGCGCACGGTGAAATTTTCCAGTTCTATCAAAAGCTGATTGCGTTACGGAAACAATATGACGTGATCAGTGACGGCAGTTATGAACCGTTTGGGACCGACATTGATCGCCTGTATGCGTATGAACGGGTTGGTGGTGCGGATCACTTACTTGTGTTGAATAATTTCAGTGACAAGGCGATCACAGTACCGCTACCTAGTCGATTCCAATCCGCAAAAGTGCTTATTACCAATGAATCAGGATTAATACCAACTGCAACCATGACATTGCCGCCTTACGCGACGATTGCATTGTTAGCAACGGTAGAAAATAAGGGGGAATAGAAAATGGCTGACGAAAAGAAATTGCACCTCGTAGCACCTGTTTCAGGTCTAGCCATGGCGATTACAGATGTTTCCGATCCGGTTTTTTCACAGAAAATGATGGGCGATGGCTTCGGCATTGAACCGTCAGATGGCCAGATTGCGGCGCCAGTTGATGGGCGGATCATGATGATTGCCGATACCAAGCATGCCATTGGGATCAAAGCAAATGACGGCGCCGAGTTATTGATTCACTTAGGAATCGATACGGTTGAATTGAAAGGCGCGCCGTTTGAAATCGACACTGCGATGGACGCCAAAGTCAAAGCCGGCGATGTGATTGGTTCCATGGATTTGGACGCGATCAAGAAAGCCGGTAAGAAGACGACAGTTATCGTGGCGATTACCAATACCAAAGACGTGGTTGATCACCTTGATGTGACCCCGGGTGAAGTGAAACGCGGTGAAGAAGTTGCCGTGATGACACCCAAAGCAGCGGTAGCCGCACAAGCAACCGCGGCGACGTCGAATAAGAAAGAAAGCAAGTATGCGGCGACTGCACGTCAGATTATTGCTGATGTCGGCGGGGCGCAGAACGTCAACAGCTTGATTCACTGTATCACCCGGTTGCGATTTTATCTGAAAGATGAACAAAAGCCAGACGATGACACAGTGCGCAACATTCCAGGTGTCATTGATGTCGCTCGGGCAAACGGTCAGTATCAGGTCGTCATTGGGCAAGCCGTCACGGATGTTTATGATGAGGTTATTAAACAGTTAGGTCCCGGTTACTCAAATGCTGAAGGTACTGCGGAGGCCATTAAGGAAACCCAGGCAGAGGTTAAAGATACCAGCTTTTTGGGTACACTTAAGCGTTGGGCCCAAGCATTAATCGGAACAATTACTGGTTCCATGATTCCGGTTATCGGACTCTTGGCCGCCAGTGGGATGCTCAAAGGTGTGCTCAACATTATGACCACCTGGTTCCATCTCTCAACGACCGATCCGACTTATGTGATTATTAGTGCAATGGGCGATGCGGCTTTTTACTTCCTGCCTGTGATCGTTGGCTTTACGGCCGCTCAAAAACTTGGCTCGGATCCGGTTATCGTTGGCATCATCGGTGCGTTCCTGATTTACCCATCAATTGCTAAGATTGCAACGGCCGGTAAAGTCAGTGGCACGTTGCTGGGTATGGGCATCAATGCTAGTTTCTTCGGCTTACCTGTGCACATTGCGAATTACACGTATTCAATTTTCCCGATGATTTTTGCAGCGTGGATGGCATCCAAACTTGAACCGTGGATCAAGAGCTGGATGCCGCTGGTTTTGCGGATGATTTTCACGCCTTTGGTTGAAATCTTCTTAGTCGGTATGACAGTAGTCTTGATTGTTGGACCACTGATCACGGTGTTGTCTAGCGCGATCACATCCGGGATTCAGGCATTGCTCAGCTTGACGCCAATGATTTCCGATGCCATTATTGCCGGTTTGTATCAAGTGCTGGTTATCTTCGGCTTGCATTGGGCGGTTATTCCGGTTATTACCGCACAACTGTCCTCCGCGCACCCAGAGTCCGTGCTTAACGGCATCGTTTCCATTTCCATGATCGCCCAAGGTGCTGGTGCGTTGGCTGTCTGGGTTAAAACCAAGCACAACCCAGCACTAAAAGGCTTGTCTCTTTCTGCGTTCATCAGCGCATGCTGTGGCATTACCGAACCTGCTATGTATGGTGTTAACTTGAAGTATGGCCGTGTCTTCATCTTCGCTAGTATCGGTGCCGCAATCGGCGGTGTTGTCAATGGCCTGTTAGGTGTTTCGATGTACGGATTCACTGGCAGCTTTATCGGCTTCCCGTCATTTGCTGCTCCAGGTTGGGCTCACAATCCAGGCAACTTTGCTGGATTCTGGATTGCCTCAATTGTCACTTTAGTCGCCGCTTTCCTTTTGGTATACTTCTTCGGCTACAAAGACGCCGATGCCAATGCGGCTAAAGCAGCGCCTAAGAAGAAGCGGTTAGGTAAGACGGTTGAGTAAGGTTGTCATGAGTTGACTGACAGACGCGTTATGTCTGACCGGCGATTAAAAATTAATTAGCTGAAACACCGATGTCGCTGAGGCATCGGTGTTTTTGTCTGAAGGAGAAGGTAGTGAACTGGTAAATGTACAAAAGCTTAACGAAAATGGTTCTTGACGAAAATTCATGATTTCGATAAAAATAACTTGAAGTTGTGACCAAATTCAGGCAAACTTAAAAGTGTTCTCATTAAACATTAATTTTTACATGGAGGAGGGGCCAGTTTATGTATAGACGGTACAAAGATGTGTCGTTGATTCTGAAAATCGTTATCGGAATCGTTGTTGGGGCAGTGTTAGGGGTATTGGTGCCCTCCTGGTCCTTTATCGATATTTTAGGGAAGCTATTTGTTGGGGCATTGAAAGCGATCGCGCCGTTGCTGGTATTTTTGCTGATTATGTCGGCAATTTCCAAATATCGGTCCGGCTCGAAGAACCATTTCGGCACCGTAATCGTGCTTTATTTAAGTGCCACATTGCTTTCGTCCGTTGCGGCGGTTGCGGTTTCTTATCTGTTTCCGATCAAGCTGGTGTTGCCGGGTGCGATGAAAATTGCCGAAAGTGCGCCGAAGGATTTAGGCACGGTTGTCTCCGATTTGCTGACGAATGCAGTGGCAAATCCGATTTCCGCGCTGGTTGAAGGTAATTACCTGGCAATTCTATTCTGGTCGTTGCTGATTGGTGCGGGGTTGCGTTTGGCGAGCGGTACGACCAAAAAAGTGGTGACCGAGTTCGCGGAAACCGTCAGCAGCGTGGCACAAACGGTGATCCAGTTTGCACCGTTCGGGATTGTTGGTTTGCTGCATGAATCACTAAGTAAAACGGGCGTTAAGGGCGTCATGGCATATGGTCAGTTGCTCATCTTGTTGGTCGCGACGATGGTATTTGTCTATCTGATCGTGTATCCATTTATGGTGTGGCTGTTAACGCACCAGAATCCTTATCCGTTGACGTTTTGGACGTTAAAGGTCAGCGGCATTCCGGCTTTCTTCACTCGTAGTGGCGCCGTGAATATTCCAATCAATTTAAAAGCTTGCGAAGACCTAGGTTTGAACAAAGAAAGTTATGCGATTTCGATTCCACTGGGCGGTTCGGCAAACTCTGGTGGTGCTGCCATCACAGTGTCGATTATGACACTGGCAACTGCTAATACCATGGGTGTGCACGTCAGCATTTTTCTAGCGTTGCTGCTGTGCTTCCTGTCAGCCATTTCGGCCACCGGGGTTTCGGGAATTGCCGGTGGTTCGCTGTTATTAATTCCGATGGCAGCATCGCTGTTTGGGATCTCCAATGACATCGCAATGCAGGTGGTCGGCATCGGTTTCATCATCGGGGTGGTTCAGGACTCTGTGGAAACAGCGGTTAATTCGGCTTCGGATCTGCTTTTCACCGCCACCGCCGAATATGCCGATGATCGTCGCGATGGTCATCCTATTGATATGCGAGCGGCGGTTAAAGCGGCGAATAAAGTGAAGACTAAAGTTGCTAAACCAATTGAAGAAGAAGGCGAACGGATTTAAGTAAGTTTGCCTGTTCACGGTGCGGCGTATTAAGTGAGCGAATACCAGGGTGATTAATAAACTAATGAAAACTGCCCAGGCGACAAGTGGCGTTGCTTGGGCAGTTTTGTGTATCAACTTCAGCAATTTTTTTGGCTGTAAAATGTTGATTTAACAGTGATTGTGGTTGTCTAAGTCGACTGTGAAGGTTATTTTTTAAATGATAACTAATGTCATTAAAAATACAGCGCTTTCCAGTTTTGCTAAAATGTGCTAACCTAGTTTTCATGGATTTTTTATTAACACATTGAAAAGACAGCATTAACGATTTAATGGAGGTTTTGATGGGTAAAGTGTGGCAACGACTGTTTCGAAAAGAGGATCCAAGTGTTTACGAAGATAAAGATTCGCATCTACCACGGGTGTTGCGGGTACGTGACTTTCTCGCTTTAGGGGTCGGGACCATTGTGTCGGCGTCTATTTTCACGTTGCCAGGGGTGGTTGCGGCTAAACACGCCGGTCCCGCAGTCTCGATTTCTTTTTTAGTCGCTGCAATTGTGGCTGGGTTGGTAGCTTTTGCGTACGCGGAAATGTCGGCTGCAATGCCATTTGCCGGCTCCGCGTATTCGTGGATTAATGTGGTGTTTGGAGAGTTCTTCGGCTGGATTGCTGGCTGGGCTTTGTTAGCCGAGTATTTTATTGCGGTTGCGTTTGTTGCCTCCGGGTTATCGGCAAACTTCCGCGGCTTGCTAGCGACGATTGGCTTGAATTTTCCGGCGGCATTGGCCAATCCGTTTGGCACTGACGGTGGGGTCGTTGATCTCGTCGCCGTGGTGGTAATGTTGATGGTCGGCGTGTTGCTGTCACGAGGGGTCTCAAGTGCCGCGCGGGTCGAAAACATTTTGGTGGTCATGAAGGTTTTGGCAATTCTGCTTTTCCTTGTGGTTGGCTTGACGGCCATTCATCCGGAAAATTTCCATCCGTTTTTCCCAAAATATCATTTAAATGCTGATGGTACTCCGTTTGGCGGATGGCAGGGGATTTACGCCGGTGTATCAATGATTTTTCTGGCTTATATCGGATTTGATTCGATTGCTGCAAATTCGGCTGAAGCGATCAATCCAGAGAAAACGATGCCGCGGGGGATTCTTGGCTCGTTATTAATTGCGGTTTTCCTGTTTGTTTCAGTCGGCCTCGTGCTGTTGGGCATGTTCCCGTACCAGGATTATGCCAACAACGCCGAACCGGTTGGCTGGGCACTACGCCATTCCGGACATGCAGTGGTCGCAACCGTGGTCGAAAGTATCGCGGTTCTGGGGATGTTCACGGCCTTGATCGGCATGGCCATGGCAGGATCCCGGTTGCTTTATAGCTTTGGCCGCGACGGCATGTTGCCGCGCGGTTTGGGCAAGTTGAACAGCCGCAAACTGCCGAATATTGCGTTGGCAGTTTTAATTGCAATCGGCGTGATAATCGGTGCTTTCTTCCCGTTTGCCTTCCTGGCCCAATTAATTTCAGCTGGAACACTGATTGCCTTCATGTTTGTGACACTTGGCATTTATCGGCTGCGTCCCCGCGAAGGTAAAGACATCGCCAAGCCACGTTTTCAAATGCCGCTATATCCGGTACTGCCTGCTGTTGCTTTTCTCGGTTCACTTGTCGTTTTCATGGGATTGGATATCCAAGCTAAAATGTACTCTGGCATCTGGTTCCTAATCGGGTGCGCCATCTATTTCCTGTATGGCATGAGACACTCGGCATTAACAATAGGTTCGGTTGTTGAGCAGAAAACCAAAGCAGCGAAGCAGTCCAAAGAAGACTGAGCAGCTTAAAAAATACGTTCGAAATTAAAAACGCCTGTAAAGATTTTGTCTTTGTGGGCGTTTTTAACTTGCTTAGATTGATGGATACTGACTAAGCTTCCTGAGCCTTCAAGAGATTTTCTTTCAAAATCGCCGCAGAATCTGACAGACGCTTATGATCTTTGGCATTCAAATTAAGTTCGATAATACGTTCCAACCCGTTGGCACCGAGAATAACAGGAACCCCAATGGAAACGCCGCTTAAGCCATATTCACCTTCAAGATGAACGGACATAGCAAAGGCAGCGCGGTCATCATTTAAGAAAGCGCTGGTTAATCGTGTCAGCGAAGCAGCAATGCCGTAGAAAGTGGCACCCTTCTTTTCAATGATCCCGTAAGCCGCTGTTTTCACGCGTTCGCTGATTTCAGCAAGATCGCTTTCCTGACGATTTTTCGGAATCCAGTCAAGAATTGGCTTGCCACCGATATTGGTATAATCCCAAACCGGAAATTCGGAATCACCATGTTCACCCATGATATAGCCGTGAACGATGCGGGCATCAACATTGTAACGTAAGCCGATTTCCGAGCGCAGTCGAGCCGAATCTAACGCGGTGCCAGAACCTAATACTTGATTGCGTGGTAAGCCCGATTCCTGCAAAACCAGTTCTGCCAGCACATCAACCGGGTTGGAAGCCACCAAAATAAAACCATTAAAGCCACTCGCCATAATATTGCGGGTGATTTCCTTCATAATCTTGGCGTTAATCGCTAGTAACTCAAGCCGTGTCTGCCCCGGCTTCTGCGCGATTCCCGCAGTGATGACAATAATGTCGGCATATTTGCAGTCTTCATAACTAGCCGCATAAATATTCTTTTGTGACGTGTAAGGCAGTGCATCAGAAAGATCCTCAACGTCGCCTTGTACCCGTTTTTCATTAACGTCAATGATGCCCAGACTCTGGCCAACGCCGGTTGTAAGACAGTTAAACGCATAGCTTGACCCAATAGCACCGTCACCAATTAAAATGATATTCCCGTGATTTTGCATGCCAAAATTCCTCCTCAAAACGATATTGACACTGACGTAGCTATCCGAAGCTGAACAATGGCAGTCGCCAAACAATGGCCATTGTCAGCTGTTTTCATGTATCCGATTTCATTGTAACAGATGACAGGTACGATAACTTGATAAACGTGATTGATGAGTTGAAGATTGGCTCATGATTTGCCATAACGCGTTCGCCGGCGCAGGAGTCTGCGTGTAAGGACCTTGGTCGCAGTGGTCAAAGCCCGACCATCACGCCCAACGCCGCTTACACTCCGACTCCTGAACGCGCCGGCTCACGCTCACACCATAACGCGTTCGCCGGCGCAGGAGTCTGCGTGTAAGGACCTTGGTCGCAATGGCCTAAGCCCGGGCCATCACGCCCAAGGCCACTTACACTCCGACTTCTACCCGCGGTGGTTCGCGCTCAAAAAATTCTTATCAAAATGCCATTTTTCTGTTAACCTTAAAACAACGTCCGTTACGTTTTTCGAGAAAGGTGGTTTCCCATGTCAGCAGCTTCTTATGTGCAGTCAGTGCTTGCAACGCTTAAACAGCGCGATCCAAATCAACCGGAATTTTTTGAGGCGGCGTCAACGCTTTTGAACACGATTACGCCGGTGTTTGAGAAGCACCCTGAGTATGTGAAGGCCAATATTCTTGGGCGCTTGGTTGAACCTGAGCGGGTGATTCAATTTGCCGTTCCGTGGCAAGATGACCAAGGAAATATTCAAATCAATCGCGGATTCCGCGTTCAGTTCAACTCGGCGATTGGTCCTTACAAAGGCGGCCTGCGACTACATCCTTCCGTCAATCTCAGCATTGTAAAATTTTTAGGCTTTGAGCAGATTTTCAAAAATAGTCTGACCACACTGCCAATTGGCGGGGCAAAAGGTGGTGCCGATTTTAATCCAAAAGGGAAGTCAGATGCTGAAGTGATGCGTTTTTGCCAAAGCTTCATGACTGAACTAAGCAAGTATATCGGGCCGGATTTGGATGTGCCGGCGGGTGACATTGGTGTGGGCGCCCGCGAAATTGGGTATCTATACGGTCAATACAAACGGTTGAAAGGTGCGCAACGTGGTGTTTTGACTGGGAAAGGGCTCAGCTATGGTGGTTCGTTAGCGCGGACAGAAGCCACCGGTTATGGTTTGATTTACTACACCGATGAGTTATTGAAAGCCAATGAGGAAACGCTGGCCGGGAAACGTGCGGTTATTTCCGGTGCTGGCAACGTTGCGATTCATGCCGCCGAGAAAGCTGAAGCACTGGGCGTCAAGGTACTTACTGTTTCGGATTCGAATGGCTACGTGGTTGATGAAAACGGGGTTGATGTTGCGGCAGTCAAGCAGATCAAAGAAGTGGAACGTGGCCGCATTAAAACCTATGCTGAGCGTGTGGCCGGTGCTAAATATCACAAAGGCTCCGTTTGGGACGCGGATCTTAAATTTGATTTGGCATTGCCTTGCGCCACGCAAAACGAAATTGACGGTGAACAGGCGGCAAGGTTGAAGGCGGCTGGCGTGATCGCGGTTGCTGAAGGTGCCAATATGCCAAGTGATCCGGATGCCATCGCTGCTTATGCGGACGCCGGAATTTTATACGGACCGGCAAAAGCCGCGAATGCAGGAGGTGTCGCCGTGTCAGCACTGGAAATGGGTCAGAACTCTCGCCGCGAAAGTGATAGTTTTAAAAAAGTCGACAGCCAACTGCATGAAATCATGCAACACATCTTTAAAGCGAGTGCCGATGCTGCTGACGAATATGGGGTGACTGGTAACTACGAAGCGGGAGCGAACATCGCCGGCTTTCTAAAAGTGGCCGATGCCATGTACGCGCAGGGGATGTAAGTAAAAAGATGCGCAATCACACGAGTTGAAAAAGAACCGGTGAAACGCTCACCTTGCGCTTGTTTCCATGCTTACAGTCTTGGGTTGGATATCAACAAACAGCGATCGGATCAAAACTGATACCCGATCGCTGTTTGTTGTACACTCATCCAAAATATTCTAACAGTTGGATGATGTCATAACAGCAATTGCTTTTTGACAGGCGCGTCTTCGCAACACAAAGCGTCACCCTAGCTGAGTCAAGCTCAAACAGGTGTATGAGGCGCTGCGCCGGACCGTTTGATTTGCTTCGGTCGGTTTTCCTAGCTTGAATTGTTTGCGACGATACTGCCATGATCTGGGCAAAGACTCAGTGCATCGCAGGAAAAACCATAGCCGGTAAGAAATGACGCGTGATAAACGGATTTAGTCATTTTTATTCGTATTAATTGTATTCTACATAATTAATTCTATAAAACGCTTGAATTCTGAAAGCGGTTGCGTATAATTATTTATGTAGGAACGGTGTTTCCAAAAAAGAAATTAATGGGGTGGTATATTTGATTCAAATGATAAGGGTGGATGACAGATTAATTCATGGACAAGTAGCGTTGCTCTGGACGAAAGAACTGCAGATTGACCGTATTATTGTTGCTAATGATCTAGCAGCAAAAAACGATATTCAAAAAAACGCATTGCATCTTGCAGCGCCTACTGGTGTGAAAGTTGCTGTTGTGCCGGTTTCTCATGCTGTAAAGATGGCTAATGATCCCAGAGCAAAAGCTTTAAAAATATTGATTGTCGTAAATAACGTATCTGATTTGTTGACGTTGACAACGGGAATAGCCGAACCTGGGAAAGTCGATATTGCAAATGTTGGACGTGTACAGGGAGGACTAAAAGATAAAAGAAAATTATCAGATACCGTCTACCTTTCTGACGCTGACATTGACAAAGTTAAGCAAATTGCTGCCCAGACAGATAATTTGGTTTACCAGCCATTGCCAAGCGATACGGCAACACCTTTTTTGAAACTGTTGGAGGGGGATAATTAATAATGCTATTATATCAAGCTTTAATTGTCGGCCTTGCCTGTGCCTTCGCTAAATGGATTTCTGCATACGGTTCTTTTCTTCAGTTAATGCCTTTTATTACTTATATGTTAATGGCTCTTTTGCTTGGGAAAAGTGTTTCGCAAGCACTTATCGCTGGGGCGGCAGTAGAACTCGCTTTTTATGGCGTTATGCAAATTGGTGCGGTCTTGCCTCAGGATACCGCGGTTGGAGGTATCCTGGGTGTTGGCTTTGCTTTAATACTTAACGCAAAACCCGCAGTAGCCGTCGCGTTAGCCGTTCCAATATCAATGTTGGCCGTTATTGTTTGGAACTTATTGAAATTCTGGTTCACGGCTAACGTCGAAATCTTCGATAAGTACATTGATGAGCGCAATTTGAGCAAGTTTAATCGGCTGTGGTGGATTCAGATCGTTGTTTACGAACTGGTATATTTTGCACTTGCATTTTTCGCTGTTCTCGTCGGCACCTCGGGTATCAGGATATTCATCAATAGCATTCCCAAGGTGCTTTTAAGTGGCTTAACTGTCGCAGCTGGCATGTTACCGGCTGTTGGGATGGCCATGTTACTCAAATATGTTTGGAACATTCAATTCTTACCTTACTTTATCGCGGGCTTTGCGTTGGCTGCTTATTTGAAACTTCCAATTATGGCGATAAGTATTTTTGGGGTCGTCTTTGGTTTAATCGGATTCTTCATTGACCGTCAAATTAATGATGCAAAGAAGAGCGGCATGCAGCAAACGAGCTCGACTGGAAACGATGAGGAGGACTTTTTCAATGAGTAATTTAAAGCTAACGCCCGCAGAGAAAAAAAGAACAAAACGTCTTTTTTGGCGAAACATGTTTCTTGGCTTTAACATGAGCTATACCCGCCAGCAAGGGGTAGCATGGGACTGGATTCACGCACCAATCTATCGAGAAATCTATAAAGATGATGATCAGTTCTGGGAAGCAATGAAGCGTAATATGGAGTTCTACAACACGACACCGAATATGAACGGTATTGCTTCTGGACTAGCTGTATCAATGGAAGAGGAAAATGCGAGGGCTCCAAAGGGTACATTTGATACTGCTGGTATCAGTGGTATGAAGATTGGTTTAATGGGGCCACTTGCAGGGATTGGGGATACTTTCTTTTCCGGTGTTTGGGCTTTAATCATTATGGGTATTGCGATTAGTTTTGCCCGTGAAGGTAATTTAGTTGTAGCCGTCCTACCGCTAATTGCCCTAATTCCCAATATTTTGGTTCGTTGGTATGGTCAAAAGTACAGTTACAAACTTGGTAGCCAGTATATTTCAAAAGCCGTTAAAAGTGGCGTCATGGAAATGTTCACAAAGGCGACTTCCATTGTGGGTGTGACAGTTGTCGGCGGTATGATCTCAACTTTAGTCAAGGTTCCACTTGTCTTCAAAGCTAAAATTAACGGCAATACCTTAAACTTGCAAAAAATCTTCGACCAGATCTTGCCAACAATGTTACCGCTACTTTTAGCTCTCGGATGCTTTTACTTCCTGAGAAAAAATACGAGTCCCGTCAAAGTATTACTTTGCGTTGTTGCCCTTGGCTTTATCTTAACCTTCCTCGGGATCACTGGTGCTGCATAAATAACTATCGGTTGCAAGAATTTGGCAAAAACAGGTTGTTCTCACAAGAAAATGTGATTAATTTTCAAAATAATTAGTTTTTTTTTGCCAAACGTGTTACACTCTATTCATGGTAATACTTGAACGGGAAACATCATGTAACATGAATTTCCTTTTTAGGATTACGGTTGTCTGTTGTTGTTAGTTTTGAAAAGGAGATTCACTTTCATGCAAAAAGGTACAGTTAAATGGTTCAACGCTGATAAGGGTTATGGCTTCATCACTGGTGAAGACGGCCAAGACGTATTTGTGCACTTCAGCGCCATCAACGGCGAAGGCTACAAGAGTCTTGACGAAGGTCAGGCTGTTTCTTACGATGTAGAACAATCTGATCGTGGCCCTCAGGCTGCTAACGTTACCAAGCTTTAATTCTTGGTTCGTTAAATAAAGAGATCTATCCGGGAGACTGGATGGGTCTTTTTTGTTGAGCGTGAACCGGCGCGCTCAGGAGCCGGAGTGTAAGTGGCCTTGGGCGTGATGGCCCGGGTTTAGGCCATCGCGACCAAGGTCCTTACACGCAGGCTTCTGCGCCGGTGAGCGCGTTATAGAACATGAAAGTTTCCTACTTAATTGCCACTGATAGAACAGTCTTTTAGAACATCCTTTCTTCACCGCTCCAACGTCAACCGCCAGACACTCGTCAAAACCCAGCAAGCAAATGGCATCGCAGCAAGAAACAGGCCGATGAAAATAATACCTGGTGCATCACCACTTTTGGCCCACGCATAGGAGAGTGGCAAACTAATGATGGCCACAATGAGTGTGATCCCGCCAAGAAGCCATTGCAACCGCCGGACCAAATGACGGGTCGATTGCCGCGCCCGGACTAATTGCCATAGCGTGACGGCACAGGCGACGATGCCGGTGAGCGTCACCCAACCGCCGATCAAGGTGA
The DNA here is from genome assembly GCF_004123795.1 of Lacticaseibacillus chiayiensis. Taxonomy (GTDB): domain Bacteria; phylum Bacillota; class Bacilli; order Lactobacillales; family Lactobacillaceae; genus Lacticaseibacillus; species Lacticaseibacillus chiayiensis. Next base: position 45,195 of record NZ_MSSM01000017.1, read on the forward strand.
TAATGAGTGCAGCCGTGATTCGGGACGTGAGCACTAATAAAATGGTGGCCCAGATGCCAGTGGCCAAAAAAGCCATGCTGCCTAGCCACATACAAAATGTCAATCCTGGATGATGCGTTGTTCGTCCGTTACTTTGCTTGATCATCTTTGCTACCTCCACTTAAAGTTAAGTGTAACGCACAAGGTAGCTTAACTTATTGAGATACGGGAATCTTGACGGAAAAATTAAAAAAGTACGCCAGAAGTCTCGGAAGATTTCTGACGTACTTTTTTGCTTTAGGCGAACCCAGACGACGAACAGGCATCACCGATCATTATTCGCCTAATGTCGGCTCATCGGTAAACTCGTCAACAATTCGGAAGCTGACATTTTCGTTTTCTTTTAACAGTTTAGCAACTGGGCATTCATCTAGTGCCTGGGTCATAATTTTTTGTGCTTCTTCGCGTGTGTGACTTGGCATGAGAATTTGCGCATCGACAATGAATTTATAACCGATTTTGTCGTGCTCGATATCCACCCGAGTGCGCAGTTGCGAATCTTCCGCAGTGCCTTCGCGGTGTTGGACAATGCGAATCGTTGCATTGAAACAAGTGGACAGGGCAAATGCAATAAATTGCTCTGGATTGGTGCCGGGTGCATCAATAAGCGAGCTGGAAACACCAAGGGCTAGCCCTTGATTGCCTTCGACATAACTTTCACCGACTAAACCATTTTCGTTGCGGACATAGGTGTGATACAAAGATCGTTCTGCCATGCTATCCATCCTTTCTTGTTTTGAAGCTTTCACCGTGAGTATACCATGGAACCGCTTAATATGCGGGCGATGTGTCTCGGACATAACGCTGGGCGGGTCTGTTTCTGATTTACGTCAGCGGCGTCAGGCGGATAACTTTCGTGGCGATTTCATGGATAAAATGCTCGTCGTGTTCTACGAAAAGCATCGTCGGCTGATAACGGGTGATGGCGGTCACTATCTGGTCTTGATTGTAAGTGTCCAGATAGTTGAGCGGTTCATCCCATATATACAGAGAAGCCGGCGTGGCCAGCGAACGCGCAATTTCGACTTTCTTCTGCTGCCCCATGCTAAGGTGTTCGATCGGCGTGGCAAAATCGGCACGCGGCATCCCGAGCTTACGCAAGTTGTTAAGCAACGCTTCGAGACTGAGGTGCCGCTTTTCGGCAAAATCCGGTAGTAACCCGCGATTGTCCGGGTATTGTTGACGCACCAGGCTTAAGGCAACTGGTGCCAAGGTCAGGAGGCCGGTTTGTGTGCCAGTAAAATGGCCTAGCAAAGCATGGATCAATGTTGATTTACCGCTGCCATTTTCACCAACGATTGCCACTCGATCGCCGGGTTGCAACGTCAATGAAATCGGTTGAAAAAGCGGCTGATCATAGCCTATCTGAACGTTTTCCGCCACAATAAAATGGTGATGGTGCGTTGGTTGCGGCGCCATCGTGAGCGGATCAACTTTCTCCAGATTCTTAAGCAACTTTTCTTTTGCTACGATTTCTTTATCCATGCGGTGTTCGAGGTTTTTACTTTTTTTCATGGTTCTTGCCGCCCGAGCGCTGATGAAGCCGCGGGTGTTGTTATGGCCGCTGTCTTTAACGTGCCGATTGCCGTAAGCGCTGCGTTCTCTACTTTCTGCCCATGTTTTTTTGGCTTGGGCAGTTTGTTTCAAGCGACTGATTTCAGTTTTTAACTGGGCATTTTGCGCGAGTTCGGTTTGATCCTGCCGCTGCTTTTCCGTGGAGAAGGTGCTGTAATTGCCTTGGTAAAGTGTGATCTTTTGCCGTTCGATGGCCAGCGTGTGGTCGGTGACGGCATCGAGAAAATCGCGGTCGTGGCTGACCACAATGAAGCCGGGCTTTTGTTTTAGATAGGCAGCGACTTGGCGGCGGCTGCGCAAATCGAGGTGATTCGTTGGTTCGTCAATCAGCGCAAAACCATCGTCTTGGATGAAAAGCAAGGCGAGGCGGACCTTGGTTTGTTCGCCGCCGGATAGATCCCGAAATGGCCGCCACAGGATATCAGGGTCAGCGTGCAGTAAATTGAGTTCCCGCTCAAGTTGCCACTGTGCCACGTCTTGGGAGGCTTGCGCTGCGTGAAGTGTCAGTTGGTTTTCATCCAGCGTTTGCGGAAAATAGCGCAAGGAAACGGGAACGGTGATCGTTCCGCGATAATCCAGTTGATGCTGCAATAGCCGCAGCAGCGTGGTTTTACCGCGTCCATTGCGGCCAACCAAACCAAGGTGCCAGCCCGTATCAAGGTTAAACCCGGCATCGGTAAACAGCGGCACCTGGCCGTCATAGGCAAAATAAAGGTGTTTGATTTGAATCGTTGACATACAGCCACGTCCTTTCGCGGATATGCCTGTGCTATCAGAAGAAAGATCAGCTGACTTTTTGAACTTCGGAGCTGCTGCGGCGGTAAGCGACATCGTCACTGACAACGCTTGGCAATTCATGCCCATGAAAAAAGCCCTAAAAGAATTTAGGGCTAACCAAAATAAACGGAGCCACCGTCCTTGATCAAGCCCAATTGTCAAAAAGTCCGCACTGATCCCGTTGCTGAGAACAGGACTTAGACATTTTCAACAATTGGCTTACTTCAATGGACAGACCTCACTTTCGTTTTAACGTTGCTTTCAAATTAGCACGGCTTAATCAATTCGTCAACTTTTAACGGCTTCAGAGATCGGCATTTTGCCACTGGCGATTTTGATCGTTTCGCGATGGCGGTTGCTGTCTAAAGCGGCGATGAGTACGTCGGCAACATCGGCCCGCGGAATGGTCGATGGTCGTTGCGGCTTCAAGGTAATGGTACCTTGCGCCGGGTCATTGGTGAGCGCAGTCGGCTGGACAATGACATAGTCCAGATCGGTGTTATGGATCAGCCACTCATCGGCGTAGTACTTGGCAATGTAATAATCATGCAGCTCATCCGGCCATCTTGCAGGATCTTCGGCATCTAACGCGCTCAGCATGATGAAGCGACCGACATCATCGGCTTCGGCTGCTTTCATGGTTTTGATTGCACCGTCAAGATCAACACCGAGCAAATCCTTGCCACGTGAACCGGCAGCAAAAATAACCGCATCGTGACCGGTAAAAAGTTCCGTCAAGCGTGACACAGGCCAAGCAAGATTGAGCTCAACTGCCCGGAAATTTTTCTCCGGATCAGGCGTTTGGGTGAGTGGATCGCGATAGCCGCCTGTGACGGTATCACCACGGTCTAACAGTTTATGCACTAATAGCTGACCAATCTGGCCGTGTGCACCGACAACAAAAGTTTTCACAATCATGATCCTTTCCTGAAAAATCGTTGTTATTAGTATAACGTTTTTTATGGAATCATGAAAGCGCTCGCCACTTTTTCCCGCATGAGCTGTACCGGAATTGTCAGTCTGCAAAAACTAGATCATCTCAAGCGGAATATGGTGCCGCGGTGCCGGGAACGCTTGATCGAACAGCGCCAATTCGTCCGAGGTGAAAGTGACCTCAGCAGCTTTAATATTTTCGGCCATGTGGCTAGCTTCGCCGGTGCGGGGGATGGATAAAACATCACCGTTGCGGAGCACCCATGCCAGCATGAGCTGATGGGTTGAAATACCCTTAGTTTTGGCCAGATTCACGAGCTCCGGAGTTAACTTAATCGACTTCCCGCTGCCGGAACCATAAGGCGAGTAGCCAATGGTGGTGATGCCGGCTTGCTTTTGACGCGGCAGGAGGTCGTACTCAATGCCACGTGATTGCAAGTTGTATAACACTTCGTTAGCAACCACATGATCGCCACCTGGTTCCAGTGTGAGCTGATCCATGTCGTCTACGTCAAAATTAGAAACACCATATTGGCGAATCAAGCCTTCTTTTTTCAGTTCCTGAAGACCTTCGAGGGTTTCTGCTAATGGTGTTGCTCCGCGCCAATGCAACAAGTAGAGATCAAGGTAATCGGTTTTGAGGCGGCTCAGGCTATTGGTTAGAGCCGTCCGCATTTGCTTTTTATCCGCGTGAGAGGGGTAAAACTTGGAAATCAGGTAGATGTTGCTGCGGTGATAATCGCCCAGAAAATTGCCGATCAGCGATTCCGCCGCGCCATTGCCGTACATTTCCGCGGTATCAATGACGGTCAGACCATGATCCAGCCCGTATTTTAAGGCTTCGGTTTCACGCTTACTCTGCGCAGCATTGCCTTCGCCAAGATACCACGTGCCCATGCCCACATTTGGTAACGTCACGTCGCCGATTTTGATCGTTTTCATAAAAGCAGACTTCCTTTCTTCTTACGGGATCATTATACAAACTAGCGAAGAAATAAAAAACATGATCAAAAAAATGCAACGAAAGATGAGAATGTCACTTCGCTTAAAAGTGAGAAGATGCAAATTTTACATTGCCAAGGGCAGAACAAGTTTTAACGCAGGTCATCGTCAGAGCCGGCTGCCGGATGTTTTTTCGATCCGGTACGGTAGTGGAAATAGTAGTGCAGACAGACGAGCGCCAAGAAGATCACGCCGACTAACAACGAAATGCTGGTTTCGGGATTGAGGAACATGAAAAATAAAGTGAACGCAAGGAAAATAAGTGTGAGATAATTACTGTAAGGTGCGAATGGCATTTTGAACGGATGGTCAGGCATTTTATCGGCGTGAACCTTGCGGAAACGTGTCTCACTGACGAGAATGACGACCCACGGGATCATGCCGGGTAAAACGCTGGAGCTGTAAACCAGCACAAAAATATTCTTGGCGTCAGGAGTCACATAAGGCAGTAAGGCGTTTAAGATGACGCCGAGTAAAATGCCGGCCCCAACGGATACAACCGGGTAAAAAGGAACGCCGTGACGATTCAGTTTGGTAAAAATTCGCGGCAATTGTTTAGCATTGGCTAAGGTGTACAGCATCCGGCTAGCGGAATAGATGCCTGAATTTGAACCGGACAAGGCAGCCGTAATCACGACAAAGTTAATGAGGGATGCGGCAAACGTAATGCCGATTTTGGCAAAGGTCTGAACAAACGGTGATCCTAGCGTATTGAGCTGATTCCACGGGTAAATGGCCACGATGACAAAAATCGCGCCCACGTAGAAGATCAGGATTCGGCCGATCGTATCTTTGACCGCTTTGACAATCGTTGGCTTGGGATTAGCCGCTTCGCCTGCTGTGATCCCGATAAGTTCCACGCCTTGGTAAGAACCGAGCACGATCGATAAGGCGAAGCAAAAGCCTTTAAAGCCACCGGTGAAGAAACCGCCGTGGGTCCATAAATTACTGATGCCCACTGGATGGCCGCCATTACCAAGCCCGAATAAAATGACCCCGAATCCGGCAACGATCATCAAAATAATCGTGATAACTTTGATGAACGCAAACCAGAACTCCAATTCGCCAAACATTCGCACTGAAGTCAAATTGGCTAAAACAAGGAAGGTGATCGCTACGAGCCCAGGAAGCCATCCCGGCAGTCCGGGCCACCAGAATTTGAAATATTCACCAATGGCAATCATTTCTGACATGCCCACGACCACGAACTGGAAAACATTACTCCACGCGGTTAGATAACCAAAAAGCGGGTGCATATATTCGCTGGCGAATTTGGCAAAAGAACCAGTCGCCGGGTCAATATACAGCATTTCACCCAATGCCCGCATAATGAGATAGAGAAAAAGACCGGCGACGATATACGCAATCAAAACTGAAGGTCCGGTCCATTTGATGGTTGCGCCTGCCCCCATGAACAGGCCAACGCCGATGGTTCCGCCAAGCGCAATCATTTGCATATGGCGTCCGCTAAGTTTTCGTTGCATGTGAATAACCCACTTCTTTCATCTAGTGACATACAGGAGAAGACTATACAAGAAAAGTCTAGTTTTCGCAAACAGGTGGACATAAAGCACAGACAATTTCGGGACTGACATGCACTTCGTTTACAAGTATAACGCTGGTTGTTCCCAAACATGTTCGTGCGTCCTCATTTGCGTTAAACTAGTACCGAATCATTTAAATTTAAGTAGGATATGAGGAAATATTTTGGATAAAGATAATAAGTTAAAAGCATCATTAAATGCCTATATGGCCAAGCACCAACTAAACACCAATGCTACCTCTGTTGCAATCGGCGTGTCCGTGCCAACGTTACGCAAGGCGCTGCGCGGTGAAAAAGTCAGCCGCAAGACAACGGCCAAGATTGAGAGCATCATTGCTTCAGGTAAAGTGCCGACTGGTGCAAAAACGACAAAAACAACGAAGACGACTGCAGCTAAAAAACCGGCAGCCAAGGCGACAACGCGCAAGGCTGCGACAAAGACAACATCAACGTCAAAAACCGCGGCTAAGCGAACTGCAACAGGCGCAATCGGGCGGCAGGCGCAAAACCACGCCCAGCCGACCAGTACAGCGTCAACCAGCCACAGCCAAGCGGCAACTAACGCTCAGGAAAATGTTGCAAGTACGCAGGCAAAACGTCGGACAACGACGCGGGTTAACCGGGCAACCGCAACGACGCATCAAGCTAGCCGGACGAATAATCAGCATCAGAGTCAAGCACCAAGCTCTGAAGCGCCGACTGAGCAACCAACGACAAGCAAACGGCCAACGAACCGTAACCATCGCTTTACGATTCGTCAGCAGCCGGATGTTGCAACTCAAGCGGCACAGGCTGAAGAAAAGAAGCGGCAGGCGCAAATCAATAGCCAAGCTAAAGCTTCGACGAAACCGGCAGAAACCGAAGAGCGAAACGAAACCACTGCCCGGCATACTAAGCAGCATACGCCGGTCGGTAAAACCGAGACGATCCACCGCAATAGCAAAAACGAACACGAACCGGTGCGGCGCGAACGACGTAACGTGCGAATTGATCGCAACAAATCAAACAGTACCCGGCGTCCGGGACGCCCTAGGCAGAATCGTTTTGCTGCTAACGCCGATCCGCAAAACTGGCAACCGATGACGCAGCCGACTTCGACTAGCGCCTCGCAGTCAACAACCAGTCAAGAAGCCGGTAAGCGCCATGTACCAGCCGTGTTGAATAAGGCCGAAACCCACACACCGAGCGTGATCCGTTCAAGTAGCAATGATCATTATGGTGCGACCGCAAGCAGTACCAGCAATAACACTTCCGCCAACTACAACAGTTCGGGCAATCAGCGGGCCAGTTATGGTGTGCATACCGAAGCACCGTTAGTCACTGGGAAGCAATTGCAACTGTTTATTGACGAAAGTTTTGAAGAGCGGCGTCCGGATCCGCGCATGATGCATATGGGGATCGCGGCCATTTTCCCGGAAGGTGACGATGAAAGTCTTGCCGGATTCCGCAATGCGCTTTATCCATATGGCTGGGAACCAGGCGATGAAGTCAAGGCGCGTGGTAAACAAGTCAATGCGTTGACACAATTGATCAAAGCCGCCAAGCACGAGCATATGGGGATGTACACTGTCTTTTCCCGTAAAACGACGTATCCTGATTTTGCGCCATCAATGGAATATCTCTATCCGTATATTGGCGCGACGCTGCATGTGTTACGCGATGTGGACACGAGTTTTGATAGCATTGTGATCATGATTGACCACCGGAATGAGTTGGAAGGTAATCAGTTAGTCATGGGCGCCGATATTGTCAGCCGGTATCTGACCTTGTCACTGGAGCGGCCGATTAAAGTGCGCTTTGAGTTTGCCGATTCACGTGAGCATCTTGGCTTGCAGTTATCTGATTTCGTTGCCAATGCGGCGTTGCGGTTAAGTCATGATGAGCTCAGCCTAATCGGGATTAACCCGATGCCGGAACTGGGGGTTTCCCAGCACGATCAGCTTGTTCGCCTCACGCTGCTTGGCTTGCAGCAAGTTGTCATGGGCGTGCGCGCAGAACGAGCCGCAACACCATCCAAGCATTCGCAGCCGGATCGATTCATGCAGTTGATTTTCGATGCGACATATACCGACTCGGATCGCGTACGTGGCGCTTTGCCGGTGGTTAAAAGCGCGTTGGAGCAGCTAATTGATGTGCTGCCGAATGCGCGGGTTGGCCAGATTTCCGTGATGCCGAACCAGAGTTGGTACGACATGACGGCGCGCATGGCTGGGCTGCTTCGGTATATCAATAAGGATCCGAAGCCGTATGGAAAAGTTTTGGCGAAAATCGAGAGCGTTACTAAGACGGCGGCCGATGAGCTTGAAATGGCGTTGGATTCGGATTCGAAAACCAAACGCTAAGGTTGTTTTCGCGGATGAAAAGAGTTTAGGGTATTTGTTCCATGTCGTGCCAAACTTCGCAATCTCCGGCCAGATAGGGGCTGGCGACCGCGAAGCTAGAGTGGTGGGCACGACTGAGCCCCCCTCTGGCCTCCGATCGCTACGCTTTGGCACTGGAATTTAACGTGCATAACGGATTCCCATGAAGAACAGAAGAAACAAAAATTGAGTGCTGTTTCAGTTATGAAAGCTTAAAAGTAAAACGGTTCTGGAGAGATGATTTCATCTTCCCAGAACCGTTTTTTTTGCATTGTTATGGTTGGAATGCGTTTAGCCGATCCTGACCAACTTATGAAACATTCGTATCACGCATCGTCAAACAATAAAACTTTCCTGATTCTTCAGATAGGTGATTTCGTCGAACGTAATCCGCGTTTGCAGGCGCTGCATGATGTCGCGATTTAGTTTGCCATCTGTGAAGGCTTGTTGGATGAATTCGTACTCTGCGTGGAAGGCTTTGAGGAACATGGCGTAGAGGATGTCGCCGTCGAAGGAGTCGGAGTGGACACGGCGGTGGCGGTCGCGGTAGAAGCGGCGGATGGTGTTGACGGCGCTACGATTTTGCATATTTTCAACGTGGTTCAGATATTTCATGACGGCATTGTACCCAGCCTGTTCAATCGGCAGCAGATCTTCGCCATGCGCGGTAAACTGCCGCTTCCAAAAGATCGGCTCAAGATTAAGCGGCGTGGTTAAAAAGGCATTTTGGGCTTCGTTAAATGCCTTGTACATGCGGCCCATGTTGAAGCTGAAACGAATTCGCAGGAACAGATTTTTCCATAGCCGCTGATCCGCCGTGAAATCGTTTAGATCAATGAAGCGGTTATAGTAATGCGCCTCATCTTGGGTAATAGTTCCATTGGCGCGTAATGCTTCGATGGCAGTTTTCTCCGCGGTGATCGTGCCTTCAAAAATGCTTCGCCGCAGCCGCCGTGATGGGTTGTCGTTGAGAATCATTTCCTGAGCCAAAGCGTCGGCAACGATCTGCGCTTCGCTGTGGTGCTCGGTTTCATCGCGCATCGCATCAATGCCCGCTGATAGCATCCGCCGCAACCAAATGTATTGGCGATTGCGTTTCGGCTGTTTCGGTACGCAAAATGGTAATACGACCACTGGCACAATCAGGCTAAGCAGAATGACCACCGCTGCAATCAGAATCAAACCTTGACGCAGCGCAAATGCATGACCATCAATGGTGCGCGGCATTGAGAAGGCCAAGGACAACGTGATGGTTCCATTAGCGCCGCCCAGCATCATAATCAAGGCATTTCGCCAGCGATTTTTCTTGCCGATGCGGAGTAAGGTGCGGCTCCAGAAGAAGCGGACTAGTGATTTTGCCGCATAAATAAGGACACCGATGCCCACTAGCAAGCCGAACAAGCCGGCTTGTCCACGCAAGGCTTCGATGACGACATTCGGCAGAGATAGCCCTAGCAAAACGAACACCAACCCGGACAAAACAGCTGCGATCATTTCCCAGATATTAGCACTGATAATCTGCATGCGCGCACTGGTCAACCGCAGTCGATCGCGCTCCACGCCTTGCGCAATCCCGGCGGCTACCACCGCCAAAATCCCCGACAGAGCCAGCTCTTCAGCCAAAAAGTAAACCAGCAAGGGCGTCAGCAATTGTATGCCAACCATGATCAGCGGCTCGTCATCACCGATGCGAATGAGCCATGCTCGCAAATTGACGATCAAGGTACCGACAATTGCTCCAACTAAAATACCACCAAAAAAGACAATCAGGAAATCCAATAACGCATCCGTTGCCGAAAACCGGCCGGAAACGTAAGCAGAAAGCGCCAAGTCAAACGCCACAATGCCCGCTGCGTCGTTAAACAGGCTTTCATTATTTAAAAGTTGCATCTGGCTGTTGCTCAAAGGATTCGTCTGCGCCACTGCACTGACCGCCGAAGCATCAGTCGGCGTGACAATCGCAATCAACGCGAACGCCAGACTGAGCGGAATAACCGGGAAAAGCGCATGCACGCTAAACCCTAAAATGATCACCGAAAAGATTACCAAGCCCACTGCCAGCGACACAATATTCGTCAAGGAACGGCCGATTTGAAGTCGCGACGCATTTTGGCCTTCATTGAACAGTAGTGGTGCAATGATGGCGAAGGAAAAAACCGATGGATCAATCGCGAAATTTCGAAACGAGGGCATCACAGCCAACACCGCACCAAGGCCAATCAGGAAAAACGGTAAGGGGATTTTAGGAATATGGCGGGCAAGCAAATTGCCGGCAATCACGGCGGCCAACATAATGCCGAAAATAACAACCTGACCCAAAGAATTCACCCCCTTTAGTCGACCTAATTCGATGCCCCAATTTTAACACCAAATTTATAAAAACACTGGTTGCTAGCTCGTTGACGGATACTGGTAGGAACTTGACGATTTATTGATCATCATGACGCAGTAAAAAAATCCGATGCCAGAACTGCAAGCAATCTGCATGTCTGTCATCGGTATCTTGGTGAGTATTTAGGCTTTAGCATGCATTTGTAACGGCAAACGATCAAGCAAACAAAAACTGCAGTATCTTGGCATCAACGTAAGGATTTTGGTGCAAGCTGCTGTGATACGCTCCAATCGGCGTGCCGCGGTAGATGTAAAGCGAAGTGGAAATTCCGGCCGTCTTGAGTGCTTGTTCGTAACGCTTGACACCGGCCAGACTGACAGCCCAGTCACCTTTTGCCCCGAAAATCTGGCCACCGATGATTAGCGTTTTAACAGATTTAGGAAATTGCGCCAGTTGCGTTGCGGGGTCGCGATAAAATTCGCTGGCGAGTAACACATATTTAATCACTTGCGGCTGCGCGTCGGTGTGTTTGGTCGTCAAATAACGAAAGCTGAGATTGCTGCCCATGGAGTGGCCGACGAGATTAATTTTAGTCACTCGGTGTTCGGTACGCAGCCAATGCAACAAAGCCGTGAGCTGCTGTGTTTCCTTAATTGGTGACTTGGCATCCGCAAAAACGACATTGATCAACGGATTTTTTCCATCGTAGCGCTTAGCACCTGTTACCGTGCGTTTTCCAGTGGCACTCACATTGATGGTTGTAACTTGATTCGTGGCGCGATCCTTTTGAAAACGGCTGACCATGGGCCCAAACGTGAGACTGTTACTTGCATAGCCTGGGACGAAAACCGTGACAACGTGCGTGTTGCGATAAGTACGCGCGTGGATCGGTCGGCTGCCAATTTGCCACCAAAGCCAATAGCCTCCGCCGGCCAGCAAGAATAAGCCGAGGAGGGTTTTCCATAGCCAATGATGACGTTTCCGCTGTTTGTGCCTCATGTACAGCCTCCTCGAAAGTAGGTGAGTAGACGGCGTTAAAAATGTGGTCGGAACTTTTGCGTACGTGTTTTGAAGTCAATCTATTTTGACTTTTGGAAAAATGACCCGCACAGAATCGGCCGATTGTTGCGTGCCTGCAGTTTCCGGTTATTGTCCGGGAAAAGTCGTTGGAAACGGTGCAACTGATGCGTGCTGATGGTGATTTCCGCTTGGTCAATCACATACCAGGTCACACCTTCTGTTAGCGGCGGTGTGGTCAACGAGCCAAGGTAGCGATACACCGTTCCTTTTGCCGGAAGCAAACTGTTGAATTGCAACGCTACCGGCTGAGAACTCCCTGCCACAAAATGATCAAGCACGCTGTCCATCAACGGCGTGCCAGCGCCTAATGGTACCAAAACCGCCACCACACAAAGCGCGCCAATAGCCGACCGATGAACAAAATGCCATTCTGCAGCATGCCGATTGGCGGTTTGGTGTTCTGCCGGAACATGAAGATGTGCCTGAACGAAAAACCACTGCGTTTCATCAATCCGCGTGCGGCCTTTTCCAGTCATTCGGATGGTCACCTGATCGTCAACTTCCTGATCGACTAACCATGGCGTCTCGATCGTTAAAGCTGACGGATCTACAGCGGTTGCCTCGCGCAGATCAAGCGGGGATTGTTGTTGACCAAAACCATTTGGCCAGGCGTCTTGATGACGATAATCTAATGGGGGCATTTTTTGAGAGTTCCTTTCGTCACATATTAAATGAATGGATTGGTCTAAAAATAGGCCTTGCCAAAGCAAAACCTGGTTTCCGTCGTTCGAGAGGCAGGAAAGTTATTCATAAGTGATTGATCTGCTGCTTCCTGCTAATCGAGCAGTTTGACTGCCGTGCCGTACGCAACAACGCTTTGCATATCGCCGCCAATTGAACCGGAATCAAACCGCATCATGACGACCGCATCGCCACCAGCTTTACGGGCTTCGTCACGCAGCCGGTCGATTGCCTTTTCCCGCGATTCATGCAGCATATTACTGTAAGCTTTGATTTCACCGCCGACAATATTTTTCAAGCCTGCGCCGATGTTGCTGATCACGTTCTTTGATTGCGTGGTCAAGCCAAAAACTTCGCCAATAATTTCGTAATGCTTCCCGGGGATATTCTCGGTTGTTGTAATCAGAATGTCCTGTGCCATGATAAAACCCGCTTTCTTAACCGAAGTAACGTTGAACAACTTGTTGCAGTCAATCACACTAAAACTAGTTATGTACACAAGCAGTAATATCAAAAGTGCCTGCGACCAGCACCAGATTACCACCGGCATATCTAGATCACAAGTAAAACCACTGCTCCAAAAAAGAACCACATTCTATCATTCGAAATGATAGAACAATTTGACATGTTTTATGTAACTCAAACTGGCGCCAACTCTGATGGTGAAAGCCCGGTTGTTGAAGGTGATCTGCAGGATGAGCGTTGTGGCCATGAGCAAGTTCCACGTGGCGATCACATTGATTATTTAGTAAACAGCCGGTTACAGCATGTTCACGGCGTCCATGTTGATGGTCATGGACCGGTGGATGTTGTCAACTGAATTTTTTCTGAGCAGCCAGAACACTAAAAAGCCATGATTCACGGTGACCATGGCTTTTGGTGTTCGCGTTGACGGATTCCTAAGGGCAACGCTTCTTGGTTGAAGGGTATGAAGTCGCTTTGTTCATTGGGAAACTTTAATGACAATGCGGCCTTCGTGGCGAGGATCATCGAGTAATTGATGGCCTTTGATGAAACCTTCGCGGGTAAAAGGGAGCACGTAACCGACTTTGACGGTGACCTCGCCTTGTGCCATTAAATCAACAAGCGTCTTCAAAGCTTGACCAACTTCGGAGCCGCCAAGTGGACGAGTGTGGATGAATCGGATGCCGCGGCTCAGTAGCGGTTCAGTATGGCTAACCGAAACGATCAGGCCACCATCTTTGGTCATCGCCACATCGTCATCCCCGCCGAGACCATTCATGGCGGCATTGATAACGACATCGGCGGTTTGTCGCAATTCAGTGACAGGATTACCGTGATCATAAGCAACGAAATGTTCGACACCGAGTCGAGTGACATCCGTTTCATGGCGACTTGCGGCGATGCCAATCACGGATGCTCCGCGTGCCACTGCCAACTGAATCGCTGCCGAACCGACACCACCGGAAGCGCCTTTCACAATCACTGTATCGCCGACTTTGATTTTACCGAGTTCGACCATTCGATAACCGGTGACGCCTGGAGTAATCAATGCCACCCCGGTTTCCGGCGTGATGGTCGATGGCAATAAGACACTCATGTCCGCTGCAGCCGTTGCAATTTCAGCGTAAGCGCTGGTGGTACGAGCAATAACGCGATCACCTACATGAAATTGCGTGACGCGACTGCCAACCGCACTCACAACGCCAGCAACATCATATCCCGGCACCGTCAAGCCGCTGCCACCCATTTGCCGCGCGATCCGATCACGGTTATTAAGGCCGATCGCTTCGGTTTTGATCTGAATTTCCCGCGGTCCCGGCTGCGGTGTCGGTAACTCGATCGCATCAATCACTTCCGGCCCGCCTGCAAAGCTAAAACCATATCCGATCATGTTCTTTCCCTCCATTATGGCAAAGTGAGCGCGAGCCAGCGCGGTTAGAAGCCGGAGTGTAAGTGGCCTTGGGCGTAATGGCCGGGCTTAGGCCATTGCGACCAAGGTCCTTACATGCAGGCTACTGCGCTGGGGAGCGCGTTATGGTGAGCGCGAGCCAGCGCGGTTAGAAGCCGGAGTGTAAGTGGCCTTGGGCGTAATGGCCGGGCTTAGGCCATTGCGACCAAGGTCCTTACACGCAGGCTACTGCGCTGGGGAGCGCGTTATAGCCAACTTGAACTAGCGGCATTGTAACCATGATTTGAGGAAAAGACAATCAAAGTGACTTGAAAAGACTTCACTCACCGATCGTCTTGATGCGGACGGGGATCGAAGCCGTGGAGCTGGCCTTTAAATTCATCTGGGAATGAGCTGACGGGTGTGTGGTGTTCCCAGCTGGCTGCCACTTCATCGTCAACCGGTTCATTGTGTTCACTGTAATCTAAGCCTAGTTTTTCGGCGGCAGGGGAGACACGGATGCTGACGAAGTGGGATAGCACAACGGTGATGATGGTAACCATTGCGCCGACCAGCATGATGACAATCAAGGTGCCAGCCAGTTGGATCAATAAAAGATGCCAACCGCCGCCGTAAGCCAAACCGGCGTGGGCAATGGCTGGGGCAACTTGCTTGCTGGCGAAAACGCCGGTTAAGATGCTGCCGACAATCCCGGAGACGCCGTGACAGCCAAAAGCATCTAACGTGTCATCAATACCGAGACGCGGCTTGATTTTGCTGATAAACCAGTAGCTGGCCAACGTTGACAAAACGCCGATGCAGGCCGCGCCAAAACTCGTGACATAACCAGTTGCCGGGGTGATGCCGACCAATCCGCACAAGGCGCCGGTGCATGTGCCGATCAAGGTAGGATGGCCGGTTTGCCAGATGTCGAGGCACATCCAAGTCACCAATGCTGCAGCCGCGCCAACTGAAGTGGTCAAAGCAGCGGTCATGGCGGCTTGATTTACCCCTAGTGCAGATCCAGCATTGAAGCCGTACCATCCGATCCATAAAATGGCAGTTCCCAACAGCACCCACGGCCGATTATACGGAATGGTATGCTCATCGGTTCGGCGTCCGAGAAACGCCGATAGTGTCAGTGCTGTGACCCCCGCATTAATATGAATGACCGTTCCGCCGGCAAAATCGAGCACGCCGAGACCGGCCAACAAACCATGAGGACTCCAGATCAAATGCACTAGCGGGTAATAAACTAGTAACGACCACAAAACAATGAACCACGTCAAAAACTTAAAATGCATCCGACCCACAACTGCGCCAACAAATAAAGCCGGCGTAATGATCGCAAACATCATTTGAAAAAGGACATAAACCCCAGTCGGAATTCTGGCGGTCGTCACGGCACTAAGCGATAAGCCACTTAGGAAAAGGTGATGTACCTGTCCGATGATGCCGAACAGATCGCCATTAAAACTCAATTCGTAACCAACGGCAACCCACAACAAAATGGCAATGCCGGTGATATAAAAAACCGACAACATGGTATTAATCACGTTACGTTTTGAAACCAGTCCACCATAAAAGAAAGCAAGCCCCGGCGTCATAAACCAAACCAAAACACTTGCAATGATCACAAACCCCGTATCGGCTAAATTCATCGATGCCACCTCATTCATCTTGATTGGTGGTATTGTAGCATGGCTTTTTGGCAAAACGAGGTGGTTCAATGTAAAACCTATCTAGATCAGTATGTAGATACGGTGCAAGAATGCTTCTATGAAAGGCTTATACAAGTTGCAAAAAATTATTTCCTGCGTCAGGTTATGTGACACAAGAACTTGACGGTTGTCAGAAAAATCGATTTGTATTGGATTGGTCCATGCTGTTGTTGTCATCAAAATCCAAAAGTGATCATTCAAAAATCTAGTTTGCTGCTTCATAATTCACTGACATCGTACAAAAACGGACGCAATCGCCAATGTTTTGGAAAATTGCGTCCACCTTCTGTTACGTCATGGTTAATTTGTCAAAAATTTTAAATGCTTAGTGCCAATGCGGAGCAATCGTAGGTTAGATGGGGCTCAGACCGTCTCCGCTCTAGCTTCGCGTCGCCACCCAATTCGGCCGGAGATTGGCACGACTTGGAAGTAATTTACGTACGGTCCCTTAAAGTTCCCCATCCGCAATTTGCCCAAGCACCGACTTAGACGGAATAAAGAACAGTTCACCAGTCAGCGGGGTAGAGAAATCAAGCAAACGGTCAGAGTTGTCAAACATGCCTTGCAACATTCGCTTGGTGACGGACCAGTGGCGGGCATAGCCGATGAAATAAGTGCCGTTAAGCTTTTCGGCTGGACTGCTGAACGGAACATTCATCCGCACGATCTTATGTTCCACGCCGCCTTCATTATCCTGTGAGACCACGTTGTGTGAGTTGACGAGTTTCTCTTCATCGGCCAGCTCGAAATCATTGAACTTTTTGCGGCCAATTGCCTTTTCCTGATCCTCGGTTTTCAGTTTGTTCCAAGCATCGAGGTTATGTTTGTATTTCTGGGCGAAGGCATAAGAACCATTTTCAAATGCAGGATCTTCATCGCCAATCACCGCGTATTCCGGCGTGTCCAGTGCACTCGGGTTTTCGGTGCCATCGACAAAACCGATAATGGCGCGGCCTTCAAAATAGCGGAAGCCATGGGTCTCGTCAATCGTTATCGTGTTGTCGCCGATAATTTCCATAATTTCCGACATTAGCTCAAACGGGACAGCGGAATTTTGCGACCGGATGTGGAAAAATAAATCAGCCGGTGTCGCCACAGCGGTGTATTTTGGGCCCACAATCGGTTGGAACTCTTCTAACTCCTTTGGTCGTTCAGCGTCAGGAAAAAGATAATCCCACGCCTTCCGCGATAAACCGAATGCGGAGGCTAACTTCGCATCAGGATAACGAATATTCAGGCTATTAATGAATGCCGGCAGATGATCCGCCAAATCGGCAATCATTTCCTTGTCGCTTGCGACGTCCTCGCGCTTGAGATCAAACGTTGCGAAAATAATATCTGATCCTGCGTCTTTATACACATCCTGCACATCCCGTAAATCAATTGCCATACTTTCTCCTCCCAACTAGAATCATTCTAACCTAAGTTCAGTTTAGCATAGCAATTTGGGAATGCAATGATTTTCACTTGCACACAATCATTTGTTTCAAAGCCTCCATGACAGGTATAAAAAGCACTGACAGAGCAACATCTTGGGCTTTTTCGCATTGAAAATTCGCGTTGGATCAGTATAGCAATGAGCGCATTTTAAACCATTGCCTAGGGTGGTAAAGTAAGGACAAAGGTTGTGATGTTTTGACAATGACAATAATGAACCAAGTTGAATTGGTCATTCGACTGTTGGTCGCAGCGTTTTGCGGATTTGCCATTGGCTTTGAACGCAAAAATCGCTTTAAAAACGCTGGTATTCGAACACACATGATTGTTGCGCTCGGTTCAGCGCTGATTATGATTGTTTCCAAATATGGCTTTTTCGATATTTTGTATTTAAAAAATATGGCGTTAGATCCTTCCCGTATCGCGGCTCAGATTGTCAGCGGTGTCAGTTTTCTTGGTGCCGGTGCGATTTTGGTGCGGCACAATAACGTTAATGGTCTAACAACGGCTGCGGGGGTGTGGACGACTGCGGCTGTCGGGATGGCGATTGGGGCCAAGCTGTATATCCTCGGATTATCAGCCACGGCTTTGGTTTTGTGCATTCAGGTTCTGCTGCATCATCATTATCGTTGGTTGCCGAGTGGAGATAACGGCATTTTGACGATTCGGATTCGCAATGAAGGTTTCGACATGGAGCACATGCGGCAAACGCTTGGCAAGTATCATATCAAGGTTTTGAATGTTTCCATCAAACGTGAAGGTGATGAAGTGAAAATGAGTTTGCATGTCGAAACCGAGGCTAACGAAGATATGCGCCGTTTGCTGATGTTTTATGCAGATAACCCCAACATCATTTCGATCGAGTTTTAGCCTGGCAGCCGGTCTGAAAATGTTCAGCGAGACGGTGTTATTTGTGAAACCTGCGATAATCTGATAATATATGTAGAAATCTTTTAAGCGAGGTATGAAATTGCTCACAGTAAACAATGTTTCGATGACGTTCTCGGATCGGAAGCTGTACGAAGACGTCAACCTGAAATTCACGCCCGGCAATTGTTATGGCATTATCGGTGCTAACGGAGCGGGGAAATCAACTTTTCTAAAAATTCTTGAAGGCGAACTGACGCCGACGACTGGGACCGTCAGTCTATCACCAAACGAGCGCATGAGCAGCTTAAAACAGGATCACTTTGCGTTCGACGATCAAACCGTCATGAACACTGTTTTGCAGGGGTGGGAACGGCTGTATCGGGTGATGACGGAAAAAGATGCACTTTACGCCAAGGCAGATTTTACCGAGGCGGATGGCAATAAAGCTGCCGAACTCGAAGGCGAGTTTGCGGAAATGGATGGCTGGAATGCGGAAAGCGATGCATCGCAATTGTTGCAATCGCTAGGCATTAAAGAAAGCAAACACCAAAAACTCATGGCCGATCTGCCTGAAGGTGAAAAGGTTAAGGTACTGTTGGCACAGGCGCTTTTTGGCAAGCCGGACGTGTTGTTGCTGGACGAGCCGACGAACGGGCTTGACCCTCAGGCGATTAGCTGGCTGGAAGACTTTTTGGCAGACTATGAGCATACCGTGTTAGTTGTTTCCCATGACCGACATTTTCTGAATGCGGTTTGTACCATGATGTGCGACGTTGATTTTGGTAAGATCGAGCTTTACGTCGGCAATTATGATTTCTGGAAGCAGAGTTCCGAGCTAGCATTGCAGCTGCAGAGTCAGGCTAATGCCAAAAAAGAAGAGCAGATCAAGCAGCTGCAGGAATTCGTGGCTCGTTTTTCGGCCAATGCGTCAAAGTCCAAGCAGGCGACTTCGCGCAAAAAGCAACTTGAAAAGATTACATTGGATGATATTCGGCCGAGTTCGCGGAAATACCCATATATCAAGTTTGAACCTGAGCGGACGATCGGGAACGATTTGTTGCGGGTCGAAAATGTTTCCAAGACGATTGATGGCCAGCTGGTGCTGAAGGATGTCAGTTTCATTTTGCGTCCAGGCGATAAAACCGGGATTATCAGCCGTAGTGACGTCACTGCCACGGTCTTGATGCAGTTGCTGGCAGGTGAATTGGAGCCGGATAGCGGCACCATCAGCTGGGGTGTCACGACCAGTCGAGCCGCAATGCCTAAGGATTTAAATCCCGAATTTGATCACGCTGACCTCAACATTCTGGATTGGTTGCGTCAATTCGCCCCACAAGATGAGCAGGATAATACTTTCTTGCGTGGGTTCCTCGGACGGATGCTTTTCTCCGGTGATGAGGTGCTGAAGCAGTTAAATGTCCTGTCCGGTGGCGAAAAGGTGCGGTCGTATCTGGCTAAGATGATGCTGAGCAAGGCCAATGTGTTGATCATGGACGATCCAACTAACCATCTTGATTTGGAAAGTATTACTAGCTTGAATGATGCGTTGATTGATTTTATGGGCTCCGTGATTTTTACCAGTCATGATCATCAGTTCATCCAGACCATTGCCGATCATATCATTGAGGTCGGGCCGCTGGGTGTGGTTGATCGGGCTGACACGAGTTATGATGAGTTTATGCAGCATGAAACTGCGCAGAAGCAGGTGGAAGGCATTTATCCGGAATCGTTGCGGCAGGCTTAGACAGTTAGTTCCGGGTCTTGCCAAACTCCGCAATCTCCGGCGGTTTGGGGCTGGCGACGCGAAGCTAGAGCGGTGGGCACGACTTTGAACCCGCAAAGTGCGCGGTTTCAAAGATCGGCCTTGTTGTAGGCGGGGCAAAAGGCGCCCCACCAACAACAATTCCACGGCTGAGCCCCAAACCGCCTCCGATTGCTCCGCTTTGGCACTAACTATTTTAAGAGCCTAACAGAATATTCTTCAGAAACAGATGAATTGGTTTTCCGCACAAAATTGTGGGAGATAATTCGTCTGTTTTTTGCTTTTTCACCTGCGCACGAGGGATAATACCATTAGATTCTTGTGATGAATAAACGGTATGAAAATCTGGCACAGTGCGTAAGAAGGGATGATCGACATGACCCAACCTGTGATCGCTTTGCTGAGTGTTGGCGGTATTGCAGTTGCATTTGTGGTACTTAATCTCCTGCTGGTGTGGCGGCGACAGGAGAAGTTGAAGCAGAAGCTGCTTGCTGACTGGGGCACGTTGCCGATTAAGCGTGGTGGTAGTGAGCGCTTTTTGAAGGCGGCGTATCTTGATCATGAGGCACAGGTTAAGCATGATTGTCTCATTGATGACTTGACGTGGCGGGATTTGGACATGTTCGAGGTGTTTAAGCAGCTTAATGCTACCCAGAGCAGTGTCGGTGCCGAGCGGGTTTATGCGCAGTTGCGTGCTTACGATCTGGGCAAGCCTGATGTCAATGAAGATCTGATTGATTTTTTCCGAACGCATGCCGAGGAAAGGCTGAAGGTTCAGATGATTTTTGCCGGGCTGGGCGTGGAAACGGCAAATAATAGTCAGCATTACCTGCGCACCACGACACAGGAAGCATTGCCGCATGCCTGGCGTTTTAAAGCACTGGGCGTTCTGCCACTGGTGGGACTCATCTTAATCCCGCTTTTGCCGGCGCTTGGTGTGGTGGTAACGGCTTTGAGTCTCATGGTGAACGTTTTTTATTACGTTGTGAAAAAAGAAGCGCTGGACGCTGAAGTGACGGCGATGGGCTATCTGGTGCGCACGATTGTCACGGCGGAACATCTGGTTAAAATTGACCAGCCAACCCAAACTGTCTTGCGTACCGCCTTGAAACCGATGCGTGGAATCACCCGCCTTGCCTTTGTTTTCCGCACGCGGGATAACAGCACCGCCGATATCATGACCGAATATTTTAGCAGTATGTTTATGCTTGGCTTTATTGCCTACAATAATGTGTTGACGCGCCTGCACAATCGCCATGAACAGGCGTTAGCGTTGTGGCAGGCATTAGGCGACTTGGAGTTGGCGATTGCGATTGCCAATTTTCGCGAGGCCCATGCTGATAGCAGCCAGCCGACTTTTGCCAGTGGCGGGATGACAGCAATCCAGCTTGCTCATCCTTTGCTCACACATCCTGTGACTAATCCGGTCGATTGGCAAAAGAACGCCTTGATCACTGGCGCGAACGCATCTGGTAAATCCACGTATGTCAAAAGTATCGCCGTCAATGCGATTTTGGCGCAAACAATCAATACGGTGTTGGCGAAAGACATGACGATGCAGCCGGGGCTGGTGATCACGGCCATGGCAATCCGTGATGATTTAAGCGAAGGCGACAGTTATTTTGTGGCCGAAATCAAGGCGATTCATCGGCTCTTAAAGGCAGTCGCCGGCAAGCAGCGGATTTACGGTTTCATTGACGAAATTTTGAAGGGTACCAATACCGTGGAACGGATTGCCGCTTCGGCCAGTGTCATCAACTGGTTAAGCCATTATCCTAGTCTGGTAGTGGTTGCAACGCACGACAATGAACTGACCGATATCATGGGCGAACAATGTGTCAATTGGCATTTTCAAGAAAAGGTTACTAAAAAAGATGGCGTTGTCTTTGATTATTTGTTGCATCAAGGGCCCGCAACGTCACACAATGCGATTACGTTATTGGCAACGATGGCGTATCCGGAAACGTTAATCAAAGATGCCCGCACACTAGCGGCTGATTTTGAACGAACCAAAGCATGGCCGAGGTATCGAGAAGGAGGCATTAAGGCGTGACAACCGCCGATCAGATTTTTGAAGCAATCCGGCGTGATCCGGCAAATGTGGCATTTACCGCGCAGGGATGGGATCCGCTTTATCACATTGAATCAGACGCAACCATCTTGATTGCGAGCCAGGCGCCGGGGCGTAAAGCACAGACCACGAAAACTTATTGGAACGACCCAAGTGGCAACCGCTTGCGCACATGGATGGGCGTGACACATGACCAGTTTTATCACAGCGGCAAAATCGCCGTCCTGCCGTTGGATTTTTATTATCCGGGAAAAGGCAAGTCAGGGGATTTGCCGCCGCGGAAAGGCTTTGCAGCCAAGTGGCATCCGCCGTTGTTGGCGCTGATGCCACACATTCAATTAACCATCGTAATCGGTGCATACGCGCAGAAGTATTATCTTGGTAAACGCCGGGAAAAGACGCTGACGGCAACGGTCAAAAACTTTAGGGCGTACCTGCCGACATACTTTCCCATTGTCCATCCTTCACCGCTGAACTATGGCTGGGTGAATCGCAATCCGTGGTTTATGGATGAGGTTGTGCCGGCATTGCAACAGCGGGTGGCGCGGTTGATGGCGTGATGAAAAAAACTTTCTTGTCACTGCATCGCTAATGACTTGAATGGGGCGATTAGCCAAACTGTACTTTTGCGTGATCAACTAGGAGTGGCAGAGAGGTCACTAGTTTTGGTACCGCGCCCATGCAGATGAAAGAATAGATTGAGATGCTTGGAGAATTCTACATTTTCGAATGATGGTTGTTTGGATGTAACATGGCAAATCTTCTTTTCAATGTGGACACACTAATACCTGATCTTTTTGAAACTTCACGAAATGTGTTACCGCAAGTTTTCCATTTGTAAGCATTTTCAATTTGCGCATCACTATATGTACGCTTGCGTCCCTCTTTGTAGTTGGGATTATGCTCCCGTGCGTATTTTTTGCCTTCTTGTGTTCTTGTGAGAATCATATCGCGTTCGAATTGTGCAAAGGCAGAAAATACAGTGAAGATTAATTTACCTGTAGGGGTTTCATCTATTAGTCCAACATTGAGTATGTATACAGCAACCTGTCGATCAAATAGTGATTGCATCACTTCAAGTGCTTCATGCGTGTTTCGGGCAAATCTATCAAGCTTTGTCACAACCAGTACATCTCGAGGCTTTAGTTTTTTTAATAATTTTTCAAATACAGGTCTATATATTGTCGTGCCGGTATACTTTTCTTTATAGATTTTATCAACACCCGCATTAAGCAACTCTTGTACTTGGCTTTCAAGCATTTGTCCTTCTGTACTGACGCGTGCATATCCATATTTCATTAGCGATTGCTCCTCATAAAGTTTTTAAATATTAAGATACAATGCTGAATAGAGCGTGAAGACCTAGTCATATCAATAGCCAAAGAGTAGGTTACGTTTTCTCTAGAATCGAGAACAGCGTATCACCCATGTTTGACTCCTTTAACTTCGTGATTGAAAGGCGAAGCATATATCTCTTGTTAATTGGTGGATGAAACTTTACGAAGGCCAAAATCATTTGATTCTCGACACCTTTATAACTAACTTAATTCGTCGAATTTCTTGTCTGAGCAAAGATAAGTCTGACAGTACTAGGAAATTAGTTTGATTTGCCATGGCAATGTCTGTGTTAATCATCTCAGCCGCAGTTTCCGCTATATTTTGTGATCAGTTAGTCCATACCAAGCTTGAAATAAGTTTGCGTTTCGTGACAATACTGCGTTATTTGTATCCTGATCTTGCATTTTTGCAAAGGCGATAGGCGGTCGTTTTACATTTGCCAATCAACCAATATATGTCTGTAACGGTAACCAACGCTATTTGCACAAGATTTATTGGAAGCTGTGCTCAAGCCAATTTTATCTCCATGGGGATGTGTAATTGCGATCGTCGTGAGGGCATTGCTAGCTTTTCTTCACTACCATTCGTGTGGTCATGCGGGTTCTATTGCATCGTTTAACGGGCAATTAAAGTTCATGTTAAGTTTGTTCCAAGCGGCATTAAGCACTTGCTCATCTTGCAGATAGTTAATTTTAATCCGTAAAACAGGCGAAATGTTAAGCGCAACCGTTTTCGTTTGAACTAATTCACATAAGCGGTGTTGAGACTTTCTTTCCATGCATGCTGCCAAAGTGTTACGTATATGCGGTAATGACTGGAAACCATATGCATCATTCTAGCACGATAACCGCAGCGTGACTATCAAATCAAGATCTCAATGTCAAAGTACGCTTCACGTCATGCAGAGATCGCTGTTCTTCATTGGTTAAAGAACTTTGTACATTTGACCATTAGGCCAGTGGGTAAGAATAGCGAGAACCATTCTTTTAGATGCATAATAGCAAACTACTTGATTGTAGTTATGCTAATTTAAGCTCAATATTATTATTGACGTCAAGTAGTGTTGACTTGTCACCTTAAAAACATATCTCCATCATTCGTAACGGGCGTTATGATAGAAAATAACGTTATTAAACAGGAAGCTATCCGAACAAACACATGAGTTAAGAATTAAAAAAAAGCTCAAGCCATCAAAGATAGTTTACCAAGTGGCGAACATATCTTCGGTAGCATGATCTATTTCTGCAAAATGAATGTATCGTGACTCGCATTTTTCAGTGCTTGATAAGTTTTTCTTTTGATGGTGGCTGCCGTTTGTACAAGGATCTAATTCGTTTGACGTTCAGTCGAATAGGCGTCAACTCAATCCGTTCTGCATGCCAATAAAGGCTGTCCAACAGCAGTAAGTGACATTAACTAAAACCTTGGAGATTCGTTTTTTTCGAATCCCCAAGGTTTTTTCAGATTGACCGTCTAGGAATTGCCAGAGGTCGGTTATTTTCTAATTTTGAGCATGTTTGTGAACTTTTTCGTTAGTTAACCTCATTGTCGTTGAGATCTACTAAACATATATTTGGTCGCCTGAGAGCGCTTTTTTCAGGTAACGATGCCAATGATAACAGAACAATGGCATGTTAGTTTCGCTGCACTTGGAAAAATTAAAAAATCGATCAGCATTTCCAAATTCAATTAATGATCATATAAAACCTGGATTTTCAGGGAAATCATAGACAAAAAAATAATCTGATGAGTGACCACAACTCGAAAGATCCGAACCACAGACTACATGTCGTTATTGTACAACATTTATGTTGATATTGATAGCTAGCAGTATATTTTTATGACAAGTCATATTTTCTATTTTTGTTATTTAAATTAAAAGATTTAGAGATATTTTTAGATCAAATCTCTCAAGTTATGAGCGTTTTAGGACTTACAGAATACATATACATCTTTTTTAGTGAGGTGAGTGGCAAGGCTCTATCCATAAAGCTGGTTCCAAAAAATTGCTAATTTCGAAATGGAGGTAAGCTATGAACAAAAGGAAACTAGCGCAGCGAGCATATTCCTTGATAATGATATTCTTGCTGTTCTTACAGTCATCAGCTCAAACTGTGGGAGCTGTTACGTCTGGTTCCGGCGCGGGCAATGATTCTACAAAGATTCAACTTCTAGGGGCAAACCAAACAGCTGCTGGATCACGAGACATTGACTTGAAGCTATCAGTAAGCAATCCAGTGAATGATAGTATTCACAGGGAAGTTTCCGTGTCTTTTTCTAATAATCAGGAACTGAAAGAGACGCATGATGCTAACATTCTTGATGAAAATCAAAAAATCATCGGAAAGTATACCTATTCGGGCAAAAATTTACAGTTAGAATTTTTAGGTCATGTTTCCGAAACAGTGACCATTCAATTGAGTCTCACGAATGTTTCATCTTTAGCGGGATTCGTCAACTTCTCAGTGGATGGTCAAAAAGTTGCTGCAAAGCTATCTGATACTGCATCAGCAACAAAGGTTAGTAAGCCTTTAGCCAATGTTAGCAGCAAGATGGTATCTAATGTTGCAGCGACAACTCAAAAGACAACATCAGTTTCGGAGATCACTGATGGCAATGATATTTCGCAGTATTTACCAGATAACTCACGTGGGACAATCATTACCGGAGCACAGATTGTGTTTACAGATGCTAACGGTAATACTGTTGCCCCTACACAGGTGACTAAAGATACCAACCTTAATTTTCAATATACGTGGGCAATTCCCGATGAGCTGAAAAACGGTTATCAGGTTAAAGAGGGCGACTATTTTTCATTCAAGCTGCCTGAAGGAATTACCTATAAACCGGGCACAGGCGATCTCGGTGGCTATGGCACTTATAGCATAGCTGCTGATGGCACAGTTAAGTTCACTTTTAATCGCAATATCGAGAATGTGAACCATGTTAAAGGGACTTTTGGATATAGCTCAACCATTAGTAACAATTTGTTGTCAGGCAAAGAAAATATTGTCATTGAAACGACTGTGGGTCCGGTAACGATACCGATCGTTGCTCATCCGTCAGGCGGCAACAATATTGCTAAAACTGGACGATTGACCGGAGCTAACACATCTGGTAATAATCCAACCGGTATTACGTGGGATGTTACGATCAACACGAATGGTCAAGAACTAAAGAACGCGACGGTTTCCGATTCGATGCCGAGTGATACGAGCAATACTGTACCAACAATGCTGAAGTCAGTTGCTGTGTACCCCTTGATAGTTGACTTGAATGGCAACGTTACAAAAGTCGGTGAGCCGCTTAAAGAGGGGACGGATTATCGCGTCGAAAATGGGAAAATCACGTTTATTGGTGCATATGCAGATACTTATCAAGCGTTCAAGATTGAATACACGAGCGGCATTGATACTAGTAAGCTGCCGGACAATGGTGGAGGATTAACTTTTAAAAACGAAGCAACTTTAACTAACAATGGTAACAATGACAAAGCTGATGCGACCGTCTACGCCAACTATGGAAAACTTCTGAACAAGAGTTTTGATGGTCAGGATAGTAATGGGGGTCAAAAGTACAATTGGCACATTGATTACAATTATGGTGAAAAGGCGCTTCCTGCTAACACCAAGTTGGTAGACACGTTATCAAAAGGACAGATTTTTCCTGCTGACGATCAGCTTAAATTAGTTGATGAGGCAGGTGCACCTATCAACGCCGATCAATACGAAGTGACTTACAACGCAGATAGAACCGAAATGACGATTACTTTCCCAAATGGACTGAATAAGGGGGTGAAAATTTCATATCAGTCACAAGTCACCAGTGCCATAACCGATAAGGGTGAAAAGATTAGCAATTCGGTAACCAGCAACGGACAAACATCGAATTCTGGAGATCATTTAGTTGGCCAGCAGGGGCTAACTAAGTATCTAGGAGCTGTTGATTACAACGCCAAGACCGTTTCTTGGAACTTTGATATCAATATGGCCCGTCAAGACATGAGCAATTGGTCAATGACTGATCCAGTTCCGGATGGGCTGACCGTAGACTATGGTTCCTTTGTTTTAAAGGATAAAGACCACAATATAACCCTTAAAGAAGGAACAGATTATGTCATTAACAAGCAGGAAAACGGTTTTACCATATCCTTTGTTAATGCTTTAAAAGAACATGCAGCAAGTTGGTATACGTTAAGTTATAAAACTAGCTTTGACACGAATGATCTTCCAGCTGGAGGCAAGTGGACGAACACTGCTACGGCAACTTGGACTGATAAAAACGGTGACAACCATACAAATGAGGGACAGGCAGGGTTCACACCTAAGACTGAGTTTAGAAATGATGGCAGCAAGTCAGGAAGCTATAATGCCGTTACAAAGCAGATTACTTGGACTGTGGTTGCTAACTATAATCAACGTCAACTCAGCAACGCCTCTATCACTGATTCAATCATCGGTGACCAAGACTATGTAGCTGATAGTGCTAAGCTATATGAGGCCTCTATTAATGCAGATGGCTCATATGTTTTAGGTACGCAAGTTGCGGCCGCTAATATTCTCTTTGACAGTACTAAGAAACAGCTCGCTGTTAAATTACCGGATAATAGTTCTAAGACCTATGTATTGATTTACCAGACTAGCCTTTCGGGGAAGGTGATTGATCAGAAGTCGTATGACAATACAGCTACCTATACTAACAACAAAAGATCCAGTAATTTAACGGCACAGGTGTGGGTGCCGAATAGCGGCAACGTTTTGGATAAGAGCGGCCAGCAAGATCCAACCGATTCTTCTTATGCGTTATGGACAATATGGGTCAATAAAGCACAGTCAACTATCGATGATACAGTTGTTACCGATAAACCTTCCGAAAATCAGATTATTGATCAAAACTCCATTGTCATTTATCCAGGCAAGGTAGCACCTAATGGAACCTTTACTGAAGATAAGACTAATCCTCTAGTACTTGGTAAAGATTATGCTGTGGAATTGCAGACTGATAATGCAACAGGTCAGCAAACCTTGAAGATTTCCTTTGAAAAGGAGATCAATTCGGCTTATTCGATTCACTATCGCTCATTGATCAATTCTTCAAAGATCAATGATACGCTAACAAATACAGCTTCGATATCAGGCAAAGGTGAAAAGGATGTTGATGACAATACCAGCGGATGGACTCAAGTCGTTAACAACAACGGATCAGCAACTGGTGAGAATACCAATCTGGTTCTTACCAAGCGTGATGCTGACACCTCAAAGTTAATTGCTGGGGCTTCTTTTGAACTTTGGTCGGATGTTTCCGGACAAAAGGGCCAGAAACTTCGTACAGGGACAACGGATTCTGCTGGTAATATCACATGGAATAATCTTAAATCTGGGAAGTATATTTTAGTTGAAACAAAGGCGCCGGTCGGCTATGTCATTCCTACCAGTTTAGCTAATGGGAAGGAAATCAGCCTTCAGTATAGTGATGCAAATGCAGATAACAAAGTCTTTGTTCCGATTACTAACCAGCAAGGTAAAGTAACGATTGAAAAGTTTGACGCTGATAGCTCAAAACCTTTAGCTGGGGCGATATTTGAGCTTTATAAGAAAGATGGGACTAAGATTGCTTCAGATCTTAAGACAGGATCTGATGGGACTGTAAGTTATGCGGGGATAGGTGCTGGAGACTACTATATTGTTGAAACAAAAGCACCTGATGGATATAAGCTAGATGCAACTCATCATGCTTTTTCTATTGACGGAAACAATATTCAATTAAAGATTCCAGTTAGGGATGAAAAGTCCTCTGGAAGCGTTCTTTTAACAAAAACAGATAGTGATACGGGTAAAGCCCTTCCTGGTGCAGTGTTTGATCTGTATAAAGCAGATGGGACCAAAGTTGCCAGCGGCCTAACGACAGACGCAAAGGGTCAGATCCAAGTTAAAGATTTGAAGCCCGGTGACTACTACTTTATTGAAACAGCAGCGCCAGCTGGTTATGAGCTCAATGACAGTAAACTGAACTTCACGATTGCGTTACAGACAACGACTAAAGTGGCGACTGTTTCGGCAACGAATGCAGAAAAGACTGGAACCGTTGTTTTGAACAAGACAGATGGTGATACTGGCAAAGCCTTACCTGGAGCGGTGTTTGATCTGTATAAAGCAGATGGGACCAAAGTTGCCAGCGGCTTGACGACAGACGCAAAAGGTCAGATCCAAGTTAAAGATTTGAAGCCAGGTGACTACTACTTTATTGAAACAGCAGCGCCAGCTGGTTATGAGCTCAATGACAGTAAACTAAACTTCACGATTGCGTTACAGACAACGAC
>NZ_MSSM01000018.1 GCF_004123795.1 Lacticaseibacillus chiayiensis
CGGCGTAAGAACTTCTTGCACAACGTCTCAACCACACTCATCAAGAACCACGATTTAGTGGTTGCAGAGGAATTGCGAAGTAAGAACTTACTAAAAAATCATGCTTTGGCAATGAGTATCGCAGACGTAGGCTGGTGTACCTTCTTAGGCATGCTAACTTACAAGGCTGACCTTTATGGTCGCCAGTTTGTAACGGTCAATCCTAGGAATACCACTCAAACCTGCCATAGTTGCAGCTTCGTCATGGGGACTGAAGGCACTGATAAGCTTAGGCTTGCTGATCGAGAATGGACGTGTCCTAAATGCCATACCCATCACGTTCGCGATCACAATGCCGCGCAGAACGTACTGATCAAAGGGCTTGCTAAATTAGCCTGATTAGGCTCGTCCCTATGGCAACCTGGGGACGCTAAAGGCACTGGTAATTGCCGTGTAAGACAAAGCAGTTCTACGAACTGCCTGCAGTGGTGTATCTGTGCAAATTGTGATTCAAGCGCTCGTAAGAAGGGTGTTTGCTCACAAGCCACTGACTTTAGTCAGTGGTGGTTGACCGTCAGCTGAGCTGCAAAAATGCCTTGATCAGTGCTTTCAAAATCGCCATCTTGATTGGATAGTGTTTCAAGGTAATAGCCACTGGTTGAAGATGTCACGCGAATTGCTTTGGTAGGATCATTTTGTTGCACGAACGCGTGACCGACCAAGGTAGCAAGGCTTGCTTTTGGCGCGGCATTTTTGGTTTTCTTCCCGGCCTTGATATGTTCGGATGCCCGTGTGCTGGCGGTTGTACGCGACGGTGACGATTTGTCATTCGCAGTCGTCTGAGAACAACCGCTTAGTAGAAGCAATATCATGAGCCCAACTATTTTTTTCACATCCACATCTCCCCTAATGAATGAATTGAATACAGGTCATGACGATGGGGATGACGATCATGGACAAAAGGGTGGTTTCCGTGACCATGATCGCGGCGTAATCAGCATCCGCATCGTAAAGTTTGGCGACAACCGGTGCATTGGTCATGACTGGCATGCAAGATTGCAGGATGAAGATTTGCTTCATCAAGGTCGGTACCGGAGCAAAGGCGACGAGCGCCGTCATGAGCAGCGGAGCAAACAGAAACCGGCCGCTGAAAATGCCCCATGCTTCTTTGCTGAGACGCAGTTTACTCCAGCCGGCTTCGTATAAGGCAATTCCAATGAAAAACATGGAACCGGGAACCGTCAAAGCGCCTATGTAAGTGAGATCTGACATCAAAAAAGATGGGAGCTTGATGTCCAGCAACACTAAGACAATGCCTAACATGAAACCCAGTAATGGTGGCGAGAAAACTTTCCCAAGTGCTTTTTTTAAATTAAATCGGGCCGGTTTCGGGCCATCCCCCTGAATCAGGTAGACACCAATCGTCCAAAAAATGGTTGTATTGGCCATGTAATAAACGAGCACATAAGGCAAGCTGCGGAGACCAAATAATGCTAAGTTGACAGGCAGCCCGATGAAAACCGTGTTGGAGTTGAAAAACATCGATTTAAAAGTGCCTTTTCGCGATTTTGGAACTTTTAACAGGTAACACACCAAAAAGGACAGCGCGAAAAGAATCATCATAGATAACACCGGAAATAATAAATCCGGCAATAATCGCAGCAGCATGCCGGCCGTGAACTTTGAAGCAATGGTGACAATCATATAAGCCGGCAGTGCGACTTGGGTGACAACCTTAGCAATGACCTTGCTTGAATGGTTATTAAACCAGCCGCGCGCGGTAAGAAAATAGCCGAGAATGATCAAAATGAGAATTTCTAAAACACCAAAGACGCTTGAGATAAATGCGGTCAAATACCAACACTTCCTTATAAATTATTTTGGCCGTCGTAAGGTAAAAGTTTGACCAAGTTTGGCATAGGTAGGGCCGGCAAGCCGTGCCACTGGTTCCAAAGCGGCAGAGTTAACGTGTAAGCTTGGTAAATCAAGTACCGTATCGGCAAAGTGGAATTGTCGAATTTCCAGAATAAATAGATCGGTGATGATCACTCCGGTGCGATCACGAATCGGCACATATTGATAAAGCTGAGTTTCAAAACGAACAAGCGTGGCTTGCAGACCGGGCACCTGAATTTCGGTACTGGCCACCAGCGGCAGATCAATCAAGTTCAATTCACTTAGATCCGGTGGTAAACTAGCGGCTGTTTGGTTCATCGCCTTGGCGAGATCAATGCTGACCATGTGCACGACCGCTTCACGGCGCGCCAGCAGATTCGCCGCGGTGTCTTTTGGCTGCTGGCCTTCCCGCAAGATGGACACAGATAATAATGGCAACTGATTGGAAATCCCGGTTGTAAAAGAAAATGGCGCCAGGTTGATGACACCGGTCGTGCTCTGCGTCGTGATCCACGCAATGGGGCGGGGAATGATGCTTCCAGACAGCAGTTTGTATTGCTCGCGGGGGGATAGCTTGTTGGCAGGTAAGTTAATCATAGTAGCCTCCGGTGGCTGGTGAATGGGGAATTGCGCTCAAAAACCACGTCATGACTGCAAGTTTAGCGCAGGTGCGAGTTGTCGTCAAAGCGATGTAACTTTTGTTTCGGTTAATAACTATTTGAGTGCTCTGATAGTGTGTATACTCGGTGATTCACGGTTAAAAGTTCAATAAAAAAGCAATGTTAGAGAAAATTATCTCAAACACTGCTCATTGATCGGCTGAAGGAAAGGTGCCTTTGTTAGGAATTGCTATTAGTCGAAGGAGCACTAGACGGCGGCGTAGAAGAAGGTGCTTTGCTGTTATCTGGTACCTTGTTCTGAGTTGACTGGCCATTATTAACGCCGTTGTTGGTTGATGTATCAGGGCTTTCGTTCGAATGATTACCTGTAGTACCACCGGATTGCCCGGCTTGATTGCTCTGGCTGTGTTCACTTTCCACACTTGGCGCAGTAGAAGGCGTTGGTGTTACCGAAACTTGCGAAGAAAGAGATTTGCTGCTGGATTGCGGTTGCTCATAAATCGATGGCTCACTTGTTACTGAACTTGATTCAGCACTTGAAGCAGTCTGCTTTGCCTTGAAATCATCAAGGCTGAGAAGCTTCTTCTTAGATCGTTGCAAAGGCAGGTTGGTAGTTAGGTAACGATAGTTGTGAGGGGTTTTGCCTTTTAAAGTGATGGTGTTATTGAGCTCTTTTTTTAAGACCTTTGTGTAATCACGAACCGTGCCGGTTGCCCCTCTTGCAGCATATTCAACCGTTGTTGCCGGTTGATTGTGCTTATAAGTTTTCGAATTGGCATACGTATAAACATTGGCTTGTGTCGAACTGAGCGTTAACTTGCCTTTTTTTTGTTTAATATCGCCAGTATCGTTAATAATGCGCGGCTGACTTCCCGCGTCAAGAATGATTAACCTGGTATATGTTTTGGATGATGTTAACTTCACATAAACCGTCAGATCGTGGTGGTCCCCGTTGATGTCAGCGACGTCCCCGGAAGCTGTATAAGTACCGCTTTTAAATGAGCGGGTGACCGTCGATGATGAACTGGAAATGCTAATGACGGAAGACGAAGCTACTGGTCCTTGAACCTTTGCACCGCGCAATACCAGCCAAACGAAAACGGCGATGAAAACAATGACCGCGCCAATACCCGCTAATGTGAGGTAAAGCCTCCTCCGATTTCTTCGAATACGTTCACGTCGCATGAATTGCCTCCTGAAATATAGTGAAAGCTATTATCCAATATTAGGGTATGCAGGTTTGAAACACAAGCAAAACCAAAAAGGCTGCCAAAAGCAATTGATTGGCGCCTTTTTTCTGCTTAATGACAGACGGTTCAAAATAAGCAGTGCGAAGACGATATCTTTAAATGTCTTTATATAATGTCGCCGTTGGCTAGAATCAACGTTTCGATAGGTACATCGAAACGTTCGACTGGCCAATCGGGTTGAGGAAAGGCCATAACTGGCGGGACAAGGGTTAGTGTGTGGCCTGGATATTTTGCCAAGAAGCGATCATAGTAGCCACCACCAAAACCGATACGGTATTTATCTGCCAGTGAAAAGCCGATCCCAGGTACAATCAAAAGATCTGGCGCCGGTTCAACCAAATTGGCTTGATAGGCAGGCTCAGGGATACCAAATGCACTCTTTACGAGTTGCTTATGACCGGGATCTGGTAGAAAAACCATCTGACGTTTTGGCATAACCCGCGGTAAGAAAACCGCTTTATTAGCAGCGTGTGCCGCGGCAATAATCGGTGCCGTAGCTACTTCAAAAGGGCTGCTGACCGTGATACCGATACTTTTAGCCTGTTGCCAGAAGGACGTTTTAAATAAGGTAGCCATTAACGACTCGCTGGCAGCTTGAGTTTCATCGGCAGCAGCCTGAAGGCGTTTAAGCTGGTGGGTGCGGAATTCGGCTTTTGTGGACATGGAAACCTCACTTATTTTTTAGAAATTCGCTTAAAACAACGGCTTGGTTATGAGTTTCGTCTTTGGCACCGTATAACATGATGATCGGATCCTGCTCATGCGCCTTAAGCGTTTTGACGAAGTCTGGTAAATCTGGGTTGGCGGCTAATTCTGCTGAGTAACGCTTTTTAAATTCGGCATATTTGGACGGATCGTGGCCAAACCACTTACGCAGTTCAGCAGATGGTGCTATAGTTTTGGCCCACAAGTCTAAGGCGGCATTGACTTTACTGATGCCACGCGGCCAAATACGATCAACGAGGACGCGAAAACCGCTTGCCTGGGGTTTTTGATAGATACGTTCGAGTGTTACTTTCAAAATCATCACCTCTACGATTATCATACCAGTTTTGGCAAGAGGTGGATGCCTAAGTGCGATACGCTAGACGAGTTGAAAGAGATGAATGTTTTGTTATCGATACGATATACTGATTTAAAGAGGTGTTGATATGATTACGTTCTATCAATTTCAAAAGCAACGCAATGTGCAGGTGGCAACAGATGATCGGGCTAACTGGATTCGTGTGCAGTCACCATCGTCTCAAGAACTGCAAACGCTAGCGACCAAGTATGGCTTGCCGCAAACTTATGTGGACGCGGCGCTTGATCAACACGAAAATGCTCGGGTGGAAGGACTCAACTCCGCTGATAAAATGCCGAAGCTGATCGTGTTGCGCTATCCGATTGAAATGACAAGTGAGATGGGATTTCGACAGTTCAATACAGTGCCTTTAACAATGATCTTATTAGCTGATAAAGTGATGACCATTACGGATTACCCGTTGGAGGCATTCAATGACTTAGCCCAGCACGCGCTTTCACCTAAACCGGAAGAGTTCGCATTAGAGGTGCTATGGCGAGTTTTGCACCAATTTGTGGTCGATATGGGTAAGCTGAATGATGAAACAAAACAAGTTGAAGGCAGTTTAGGTAAAGCTACGAAAAATACGCAACTTTATCAACTTATGGCGATGCAAAAAAGCCTAGTCTTCTTTGATGCGGCACTCGATCATTCAGGATATTTGGTGAAAACAATACGGGAAGATGAACGCTATTTCAATACCGGTGGTTATCTTCGCCGACTACATGATGTGGAAGTTGAAGTTATTGAAGCCCAAACAATGGTGCGCGTTACCAATAAGCTGCTGGACCAATATTCAACAACGGTGAGCTCGATTGTTTCCAATAACTTAAACCTTATCATGAAGGTTTTGACGAGTCTGACCATTATTCTAACGATTCCGACAATCGTTGGGGGCATTTATGGCATGAACGTACGGTTACCGTTTGCTAAAGCGTACTGGATTTTCTGGTGGCTAATCGGAAGCACAGCTGTTCTATGTGGTCTCACTGCATGGTGGTTGTGGCGAAAAGATTATTTTTAGTCAAGTGAAAAAGCAGAGACTTTGCGAAGTCGGGTGCTAATCCAATTTCACAGCACTTAGAATTTGCATAAATCGGGTCATATTGGAAGTCAAGACGCGATCTTGACGATAAACAAAGGAGATGGTGAAATCAGGTTGGTTGGGATCGTCAATTTTTAGCGTACCGAGATGATCTTCGGCATATATGGCAAGCTTAGTTAAGAAGCCAATACCGATATTCTGCGCGACAAGACGTTTTAACAACTGAACATCGGTGGTCCGGTAAATGATATTTGGCCTGAAGCTGTGTTGCTGTTGAAACCATGAAAATGCACGCGCATGAACAAAGTCATCGCTTAAAGTGATGAACTGCCGATTTTTCAGTGACGCCAGCGAGACATGCGTTTGTTGCACTAATGGGTCATTTTCGGCGGTGATGATGACAAACGGTGCCGTATCGATTGGAATGATATGAAAGTCAGGCTCGACTAATGGACCACTTCCTCCTAACAACGCAAAGTCAAGGTGACCATCTTTGATTTGATTGAGAAGTGCAGCTGAGCCGCCCTCAAATGTTTCTAGCTGGGGCATCAATCCAGCCGCGCTTAGTGCTGTAGCAATTTTTGGAAATAGGTAACTACCGATAATCGGTGGCAGTCCAAGACGGATCTTACTTTTTTGGTCCCAAGCAATGTCCTGTTTTGCTAGGGATAACTGATGCAAGAGAATCGTGGCATGACTGGCCAATTGTTCACCTGCTGGCGTCACGCTGACATCGTGATGACGACGATCACGAATGACTAATTGCGCTTGAAAATAGTCTTCCAGCCTTTTGATAGCCGCAGTAATAGTCGGCTGGCTGACGGCAAAGTCTTCAGCAGTTTGCGAGAAGTTCCGTGTTGCAGTTAGTCCAAGAAAATATTCAAAATCACGAGTATTCAAGTAAGAACCTCCTAAGAAGCGCAAGCATGTGCAGGCTTCAATCGGCGTTTAAGCAAACTTGTATTTGAAGGGTCGAGGGTTTAACCGATCTAACAGAGTTCCTTACACCCAATTTTATGCACGGTCTAGCGCGTTTATGTGACGAAAAAAATATTTTGTCAGCATATAAAGATATTTTATCACTGTTATAAAGTTTGACTATAAGTTTAGATGAGGCGTAGTGTGTCGACATGTGAAAAGAGGAGTGTTAAAAATGAAATATACACCAGAGCAAATTTTGAATAATCCATTTTTAAACAAGGGAACTGCTTTCACTCAAGAAGAGCGGAATCGGTACGGATTGAACGGTCTGTTACCACCGGCAGTGCAAACTTTGGACCAGCAAGTCAGACAGGCTTATGATCAGTTTCAAACAAAGCCAACTGATTTAGCTAAACGACAGTTCTTAATGACGTTGTTTAACGAAAACCACGTTCTGTTCTATAAGCTGTTCTCTGAGCACATCAATGAATTTATGCCGATTGTCTATGACCCTACCATTGCTGAGACAATCGAAAATTACAGTGCGTTGTTTGTGAATCCCCAAAATGCCACTTATCTTTCCATCGACGATCCTGATCATATTGAAAGTGCGTTAAAGCACAGTGCTGATGGGCGCGACATTCGCCTATTGGTAGTGAGCGATGCTGAGGGTATTCTTGGTATCGGTGACTGGGGAACCCAAGGTGTTGATATATCAGTAGGTAAGTTGATGGTCTATACTGCTGCGGCTGGCATTGATCCGAGTCAGGTTTTGCCAGTTGTTTTGGATGTTGGGACAAATAATGAAGCCTTACTAAATGACGAACTTTATCTTGGAAATCGACACAAGCGAGTTTATGGGCAAAAGTATCATCAGTTCGTTGATAAATTTGTCGCAACGGCCGAAAAGTTATTTCCAAATCTATATTTGCATTTTGAAGATTTTGGACGTAGTAATGCTGCTGATATCCTGAATCAATACAAAAACAAAATCACGACATTCAATGACGATATTCAAGGAACCGGTATCATTGTGCTGGCCGGACTGTTAGGCGCTATGAACATTTCTAAACAGAAGCTCACCGATCAAGTTTATTTGAGCTTTGGTGCTGGGACAGCGGGTGCAGGGATTACAGCACGCGTGTATGAAGCGTTTATTGAAGAAGGGCTGAGTCCTGAAGAAGCAAAGAAGCATTTTTATTTGGTCGATAAACAGGGTTTGTTGTTTGACGATATGACCGACCTGACACCAGAGCAAAAGCCATTTGCGCGTTCCCGTAGCGAATTTGCCAACGCGGATAAGCTTACGACACTTGAAGAGGTTGTTAAAGCGGTACATCCAACAGTCATGGTCGGAACTTCAACAGTTCCTGGCACGTTTACCGAAAACATTGTAAAAGAAATGGCGGCTCACACTGATCGACCAATTATTTTTCCACTATCGAATCCAACCAAGCTGGCAGAAGCCAAAGCAGAAGATCTAATTAAATGGACCGATGGGCGCGGATTGATTGCTACCGGCGTTCCAGCTGCGAATGTTTCTTATAAAGGCGTTAGTTATGCAATTGGTCAGGCAAATAACGCTTTGGTTTATCCAGGTTTAGGGTTGGGCACAATTGCTTCCACCGCGAAGTTACTAACCGATTCGATGATTTCTGCAGCGGCACATAGTTTGGGTGGCATTGTTGATCCTGATCAGCCAGGGGCAGCGGTATTACCACCGGTCTCTAAATTGGATCAATTTAGCCAAACAGTCGCAGTTGCAGTTGCAGAAGATGCTATCAAGCATGGCTTGAATCAACAACCAATCAGCGATGCTAAGCAGGCTGTTGCTGATATGACATGGAAACCAGAATATCGGCCTCTGCCGAGTTCAATCGAATTAGACTTGGGGGAATAAAAAAGTGGCTGCATTAAGTACATCAATTCAAAGTGTGCTGACCCTCGTTTTACTAATCGCCTTGGGTTATGTTTTGCGGCGACAAGGGCGGTTTGATGATCAGTTCGGGAAAACTATTTCTGATTTGTTGATGAAAATTGCTTTGCCTGCGTCAATCTTTATCTCTGTGCTACAACGATTGACCTTTGATAAACTGGTAAGCTTGTCGTCAGGGTTGGTTTACGGTTTCGGCGCTGTCATTCTAGGCTATCTGATTGCCTTTTTACTAGTTTGGCTTCTTAAAGTACGCCCGGGACGGCGTGGGACGTTTATCAATATGTTTGTGAATGCCAATACCATTTTTATCGGGTTACCGTTGAACCTTGCCTTGTTCGGTCAGAAAGCGGTGCCGTATTTCCTGATGTATTACGTGGTGAACACGGTCTCAACATGGACACTCGGGGCCTTCATCATGGCATGGGATGATCCGACGCAGGAAAAGACAGAAAAAAGTGGCGCTGGTTTTAACTGGAAGAAGCTATTGCCGGCACCACTGGTTGGTTTCTTGGTTGCCTTGGTTTTCCTTCTCCTGAAGATACCATTTATTCACGTTGGCTGGTTAAGTTTTGCAGTTAATACGTTGAATTACGTTGGCAGCCTAGTTACCCCTCTGTCGCTAATTTATATTGGGATTATTTTGGCTGATGCTGGACTAAAAGCGATTCGGTTTGACCGTGATACCATCGTGGCCTTGATTGGCCGGTTCGTCATCGCGCCGGCGTTAATTACGGGTTTGATTTTACTGGGCATGAAGGCAGGTTTCAATGTGCCAAGTCTCGAAGCGCAAACACTGATTATTCAGGCGGGCGCACCGGGTCTTGCTGTACTGCCGATTTTGGCAACGGAAGCCCACGCCGACGTGAAGTACGCCACCAATGTTGTCACGACCTCGACTGTGTTATTCGTAGTGGTCGTTCCGATTTTGATGATGCTGGTTCAGGGACTGGCCTAATATTTAATCATGAAAAAAGAGCCATTCGTGGCCCTTTTTTTTCGCCCAAAATTAATCTTGATGCGCCTCTAAGTAAGCCAATGCGCTGACGTAATCAGGCTCATTTGTTTGTTCCGTGATCAGTTCCCGATATTTAACCATTCCGGTGCCGTCAACGATCCAAACGCTGCGGGCATCAGTGTGGTTGTCGGCAACGAACAGTCCCATGGCCTTGCCGAAATCAGCATTCTGGTCGGAAAGTAGCTGCATTTTCGTTACATTTTCCGTTGCGCACCAAGATTGTTGTTCTTGCGGGGTGTTGGTCGAAATCGTATAAAAATCAACATTGTCAAACTCATCCATATCCTGGTTAAAATGTTTAGTTGAGATGCTGCAGACCCGTGTGTTGATGTCGGGAACAACACTGATTAGGGTTAGCCGGTGGGTAAGGTCGTCAGTCTTGATTGGCTGACCTTTTGCATCGGTGACGGTAAAAGTTGGCAGTTGATGGCCTAATGCTGTTGGGGTGCCGTTGGTCGTGATGACGGTGCCGTGTCTGGTTATTTCCATTGAAAAAACACTCCTTTAAGTGGTCGAGACAGGTGAGATTAAAGACAACACAGTTAGTGTATCATGATTGTCCGCTGTCTGACACGTATGCAACTTAATTGTTATAAATTTACCAGCATATACATTGACGTGAATATAAATATTTATGTAAGGTTAAATTAAGAAAGATGTTATAGCACCTGTCTTGGGCAGACCATAAAAAGTCATCAAACGGTTTGTGACACATCGCGTGCTAGATTCACAGTCAATAGGGGGTGCAGCCAAATGCAGCAAACATTAGTCGTTTATACTTCCGAAACCGGTTTTACCCAGCGGTTTGCGTTGAGTATTGCGCAAACCTTACATTGCGAAGTGATTGATGTGCAGTTTTTAACAGCTTCGGACTTGGAAAACCGCACCTTGATTATTTACGGCGGGCACCTTGTTGGGAATAAGGTGCTTGGCTTGAAATCATTTTTCCGCCAATTCAAACCCGTGCTGCCTGATATCGTTATTGTGTTTGGCAGCGGCGTGGTTCGCCGTGACACTGTGAATTGCCAGCAAATTAAACAATATCAGCTCATGCGTGATTGTCCATTAACCAATTTTTACTATGTGCAGGGTTATCCCAAACTCAGCCAAATGAACTTTTTCCGGCGACTGCGAGCGATCCGAGCATTAAAGCACGGGGGAAGCAAGTCATATCCTGCCGTTCAAGAGGCGATTGGGCCACTAGTTGCCGAAGTGACCAGTTTATTGAACGCTCCTTTTACGCACGATGCAGTTCAGACTTAATTTGTGTTAAATACGAGTGAGCGGGCTGACGGCTTAAGCAGTTTCCTCAAGGGTGCCAATCATAATGTGAAAGTACTTATACACCGATGTTGGTGGCTCGGTCAGAATAATCGGACAGGCATATGAAAACATGTCAGCCAGATCGCGTAATTTTAACGTGGTGGCCATTTGGATATTTTGTTCAAGCAAGGTTGCGGCCTGCTTGTGATGACCGTTTCTGACATATAATTCTGCTTTGTGAAAGCGAGCCCACAAAGCGAACTCAGCGCTTGGCTGTTTGTCGAGCGCTTTTTCTAATTGAGCTAAATAATGCGCTGCAGCTTGGTTATCTTGCCTCGTCATTTCCAACATGACCTGATTTTCCAGCAAATTGAGCAAAAGCAACGGTGTGTTTGTGAAGTGACGATAGTAATGGCTGCGCTTGATGGCAATGGTTGATAATCGGCGTTGCGTGGCGGCCGGCATGGCAATGCTAAAGAGTATGTAAAAATACAGATCTAACTCACCCCAATTATCTAATCGTTGTAGATATTGTTCCGCAACATGGGTCAGATCGGGACGTACCGGTAACTCGTGGCGATCCTCAACAAACAGTGATTGGAATAAAGCTGCTAAAATCGCCCGTCCGTTAACGGCTAATTTATGTTTTAGCGAGGGTGCTTTTTCAAAAACGATTTGGGCCTTTTCTTCCTCAAGTTGTAAAGCTTGAATGATTTGAGGGATCTTTTTGGGATCAATTGACATCGCCGTGGTTTTACCAAAATACGTTTCCAGAAGTCGATCACGATCGCCATAACCAAGGCGCAAGCCGTTAGCGACAAGATATAAAAATTCCTCCGGGGTGGTTTCCAACCGGCGAAGCAAATGAATCAATTTAGTAACCGTGATGTCGTTTTGCCCGCGTTCAACTTTTGACAGATAAGAACTGCTAATAGCCTCATCAGCCACATCAGCAAGTGTCAAAGCTTTATTCGTGCGGATTTGGCGCAGAAGCGAGCCGATTTCCATGATGATCGCCTTTCATATATGACATTTATCATGTCTCTCAGCATATACCTACGTATATTAAACAACAAGCCATCTGATCAGATTGGGTTAGTTGAAGCAAATGGGAGTGGTTAAGATGTTAACTTGGAAATATGGCCATAAATGGCAATTAGTGATCTATACCGGTGCTGCTTTATTTTATAGTTTGATGAATGTCGGGGTGGCATTTTGTTTGACAATGCTCATTCAGACTGCATCGGCACGATCCATGGCGCAATTCTGGCAGGCGGTTGTCCCGAGTTTGGTGATTTTTTTGGTGCGTCGTTAGCTGCTTGGTTGGTGATGTACTTACAGGCGGTGATCACCCGACAAGTCAACTTGAAAATTAAGGCGGCAATGGCGAATTATCTGGTAGATGAGGCCGATTTAGCCAGCACCCAAACATCTGCGCTATCTTTTATGACGAACGATTTAAAAATGATTGAAACAAACGGGATCACAAGCGAACTGACCATCATTAACCAGATCATTGTTTTTGTGGGCGCGATGATTGGCGCTTTTGCATTTGATTGGTTGACCGCTTTGGCATTTTTCGTGGGCAATTTGGTACCGCTGACGGTAGCGCATGTCGTTCAGGGACCATTGCATAAGGCGTCAGCAGATTGGTCGGATGCCAATAGCCGTTGGACAACCGGCATTAAGAATTACTTAGCAGGCAGAGATACGATCAGAATTTATCAGGCACAAGCAGTTGTTAAATCAAGAATCGGCGGGCTTGCTCGCGGCTTGGAAGACCGGTTGAAAAGATTAACGATCCTGACGGGGAACATGAATGTTTTAGGGATGTTGCTGGCTCTTTGGTTTGGAGTTCTTCTGCCATTTGGCGTTGGCATTTACCGCGTGATGGTAGACGCCTCAACTTTGGCTTTATTTATGGGGATCGTTCAGCTCTCCAATGATATGCGCAATCCCTTGATTATGATGATTGAGTCATTAAACAAGTGGCAAACGACAAAACCATCAGTCGCCAAAATCCAGCAAGCGGTGCCTAAAATGCAAGCTTTGTCCGACAATGAGGCATCAAACGGGACGATTCGCTTAAAAGATGCCTCGGTGGTGATCGGTAACCAGAAAATTCTTGATGCCCGTAACCTGACGATTGCACCAGGACAAAAAGTTTTAATCATGGCACCGTCCGGTTATGGTAAATCGACACTGTTGAGACTCCTGGCTGGCGAGTTACCTTTGTCTGCCGGGCAGTATTGGCTCGGTGATATGCAAATCACGGAAGCAACCCGTGGGCAATTAAGCCGCTTGTTCGGTTTGATCAAGCAGACACCATTTATGTTTGATGACACGGTCCGTTTTAACCTGACGTTAGGCGGCCACTTTTCGCAGGCAGACTTGAACAAAGCCGTAGCCGATGCCGGGCTCACAGCCCTAATCGCTCAAAAAGGGTGGGACTATCAGGTTGGCGATGGCGGACACAATCTGTCAGGTGGCCAAATCCAGCGCCTTGAAATTGCCCGGGCATTATTGCGAAAACGCCCCATTTTGCTAGCTGATGAAGTGACATCTGCGCTAGACAAAACGTTAAGCGATCAACTGCATGCGCGCTTGCTGCAGGGATCAGCAACGTTAATCGAAGTCGCCCATCATATCAGCAAATCGTGGCAGCAAAAATACGATCAGGTGATTCGGTTTGATGAGGATGCATAGGCAGATTATCTGTTACCATCAAAAAACCGATGCCTTGTTGACATCGGTTTTTGCGTAAACTCATGCTACCCTTGATCGATTTCCTTACTTAACGCGATAACCTCATCCACCGTATCACCCAAGAAACTAATCGCATGTTTCAACGCGACATCCGTTGTGACATCAACACCAGCAACACGCGCCGCGGCAACAGGGTCGAGTGAATCGCCGAGACCTAGATAACGCAGCCAGCGATCCACGGCGGGCTTGCCTTGTTGCTCAATGGCTTGAAACGCTTGAGTGGCTACGGTCAAGCCGGCAGAGTAGGAATAGGAGTACAGCCCCATGTAATAATGGCTTTGCCGCATCCACGTCAAGTCGGCACCTTCCTCAAGTTCGACAGCCGGTCCCCAGAAGTCCGTCAAAACCTTACGCGTAATCGCATCAAGGCGTGCAGCATCGAAGCTCTCGCCTTTATCGATTAACGTGTAAACCTCGCGTTGAAAGGCGGCTTCTAGCAAGTGTGTGACAAAGTTGTGGAAATAGGTGTCATTTAAAAGACGTGACAAGGCAAATCGTTTCATGCGCGGATCTTTAGCGGTTTCTTCAAGGTAGTGGGTTAACAGCAGCTCGTTAAACGTTGAAGGGCTTTCGACTAAGTAATCATTGAATTCCGAATCAAGCACGTTATGGGCTTTTTCTGAACGAACCATCTGCGCTGTATGTCCCAATTCATGAATTAGGGTGTACACGGCGGGCAAGGTATTGCTCCAGGTCATTTCAACGTAGGGATGAACACCGTAAGGCCCGGCTG
The DNA here is from genome assembly GCF_004123795.1 of Lacticaseibacillus chiayiensis. Classification (GTDB taxonomy): domain Bacteria; phylum Bacillota; class Bacilli; order Lactobacillales; family Lactobacillaceae; genus Lacticaseibacillus; species Lacticaseibacillus chiayiensis. The sequence continues at coordinate 14,488 of NZ_MSSM01000018.1, forward strand.
TGTACGCACCGGAATCTTTACCTTGATTGGCAGGAAAATCAATCCAGCGATCCGTGAACGCTTGGATCATCTGGTCCTGATAATCCTTGCCCATCAAGGCCGTGGCATTTTTGATCATGTCCTGAGCCTGATCCAAGGTGATTTTCGGAGCATAGCTTGGGTCAATGTCGATTTGCAGGTCGGTATAGCCGATGTGATCCAGTCTCCAAAGCGTTTTAACGTGGATCACATATTTGCGCATAATCGGAGCTAAATCGCGCATGATGACATCAATTTGGCGGTTGAACATTTCTCGGTTGATTTCTTGGTCAGCGAGAAGGTAATCAATGACGGAATCGTAACCGCGCATGGTTGCTGTAATTTTTTCACGCGTGACTTGTGCTAGGTAGCCGGTAGCCATGGTGTTTTCATAGCGACGCAAGGTCTTGTTGAATTGGGCATACGCGGCACGGCGGATTTCGGTGTCAGGATGTTTCTGGTAATTTTCTTCGTACATCACGAACGAAAGGGGATAAGTTTTGCCATGGGCCGTAAACGTGCCAAAGTCCATGTCGCCAAAGATCGTTTGATCGCGAATGTTGCTGGGGGCCTGAAAAACCGGGGACAATTCTGCCAATACCTTTTCAGCAACAGGTGGCAAGGCGCCTTTCTTGGCCACTTTGATTTGGCGAATGAAGCCGGCGTAATCGGGTGCCTTCTCGACAACGGCGTCAAGTACGGTTTCAGACAACTGAGTGAGTTCGGCTTGGAAGAAGCTCAGTTGCCCGCCGATTTCGCCACCCAATGCGGTGACCTGTGCCTGTCGTTCCCGCAATTTCGGATCGGTGGTATCGGTTGAATACGGCATGAACCCCCAGTGGGCAATTTTGCTATCAAGGGCTACAATCGTACCGTAGTCGGCCAATGCATCGACAATAATGGCCGGCTCTGTCAATTTTCCCTGATACATGCGGACAAAATCCTTGGTTAAGGCGCGGACCTGTTTGATCGCTTCAGCGTAAGCAAAGTCGTCATGAAAGATCGGGGTTAGATCCCAAGTCAGCTTCGGATCAACTGCCTGGCGTTTAGGTAACTCAGTTTCGCTCATATAAAAACCTCCTTCACATGGTGGCTAAAGTATAGCATTGTTCGCGCTTAAGGTACGGGTTAGTAGCTTGTTGAACCGATTATTTCTTTCGGCAAACTGCTCATGGTAGAATTATATAAAAAGGATGTGTTATGAATGGGTATCGACAACAATCAGTTAGTGGCGCGCTACTTTGATCGAAAAGCCGATCATGCGGAATTTTTCAAAGCTTTAGAAACCTATCTCGACGATAAACTGGGACAATTGTATGCGACTTTGGAAACGACCTTTGCTGACACGGTGGTCCTGTCCGTTGACAACGCTATTGCCCAAGCGCATCAAGCTGGGGCAACGATTGATGATCCTGCCGCTGAAGAAATTGCTGCCGCGAATTATTTGTTTAAAGAACTGGCTTCGCGCGGCTTGTGGATCCAGTCACCGGATCAGACGGAGCCGAATACGATTATTGCCAAGCTGAACTTTGGCAATCGGCGCACGTATTACTAAGTGTACTTCCCGTCAACAGGATGACATAAAAAAACGCTGTGCGATTGTGACAAAGTTCGTACAGCGTTTTTTCGCGGCTATCAGTATATAGTCGCCTGTTGTAGTCATGATGACTTAGGTGCGTATTGCTTGTCCGCAAACCAAATCGGAATCTCCCGTCGTGCGCTTTCCTCGCTATCTGAGCTATGAATGACGTTGCGGATGGTCTGGTCGGCCCATTCCCGGCCAAAATCGCCGCGGATGGTACCTGGTGCTGCTTCTCCTGGATTGGTCGCGCCAGTCATTTTTCGAATAGCTTCAATCACATTAAAGCCGCTGACAATCATCGCCACAAGCGGGCCGCTGGTCATAAAGCGTTCGATTTTTGGAAAGAAGGGTTTGCCGACAAGCGCGGCGTAATGCTGGTGCAATTGAGCAGTTGTTGCCTGGGTGACCTTTAAGGCTTCAATGGTAAAGCCGCGCCGCTCAATGCGGGTAATCACCTCACCGATGTGGCCGTTAGCGACGCCATCGGGTTTGACTAAGACTAAAGATTGTTCCTCTGCCATGCGTATGCCTCGATTCCTAAATGTTTTCAGAAAGTTCATCCAAATTCAGTATACACGAGTCACACCAAATGGCGGCTGGAATTTTTGTTTAGTGCCAATTGATTTTCGATAACACCCGTCGGCCAAGGAATTCCTGGATGAAAAGATAAAACGGTACAGTGGAGGCCATCAGTGGTAGATAGATTAATGCCAATTGCCAATGCCATAGATTTGCGAGTGAAAAGACATGATTGAAAACAAAGAATACCAGGAACAAGGCGACACTAAGGCTAGCCAGTAATCCGACCTTGAGCCGGTTGAAGGGGCGGGCGACGACCAGCAACACATTAAGGGAAATCGTGCCGATCAACATGGCGACCATTGTTGAAGTGGTGTCGAAACTGAGATTTAGGAAAGACTCCAGCCAAGTCAGCAGTAAGGTATAGATGACCACGCTGATGGCGGCCGGAGCGGCGACGGTCATGACTTTCTGCATGAACTGCCCAGTAACACGTTCGAAATTAGGCTCCAGTGTCAGGAAGAAGGATGGGATGGCAACGCCAATGGCTGACACCGGTGTGATGTTAATCGGTACGATGGGATAATCAAGTGGCAGAAAGACGAAAATGGTTGCTAAAATAACTGAGTAAATAGTTTTGACTAGGTACATTGAAGCGACACTTTCAATGTTATTGATGACGCGGCGTCCTTCGTTGAGCACACCGGTCATAGCATCAAAATTAGAATCCAGTAAAACGAAATCCGCAATTGAACTGGCAGCATCGGCCCCAGAGGCCATGGCAATGCTGCAGTCACTTTGGCGCAAAGCCAGCACATCGTTGACCCCATCGCCAGTCATCGCAACGGTATGACCTAGCGCCTGATAAGCCATAATGAGCTGTTTCTTTTGATCTGGGGTGACGCGGCCAAAAACGTTGTACTGCTTGACCAAAGCCTGAAAATCAGCATCAGTAGCATCGGCAGCGACCTTACTCATGTCGACACTGCGATCCGCTCCTTCAAGGCGTGCTTGTTTCGCAATATTGGCAACCGTGATCGGGTCATCACCGGATATCACCTTTAATGCCACGCCTTGACTCTTGAAGAAATCAAAGGTGTTAATGGCAGTCGGGCGTAATTCATCGGTGATCAAAATAAGGCCAAGCAGTTCCGGGTTCACAAGCGGCTGGGCGAGCGTTTTGGCGGTTCCCACCGCCAGCACGCGATAGCCGTTTGAAGCGGCTTGTTTGATTTGGGTCGCAATGTCGGCAGGCAGCTGTTCACCAAAAGTAAATTGCGGGGCACCCATAAACAAGGCGCGTCCGTCAACCACGGCACCTGACCATTTACGCGCAGATGAAAACGGCATGGTTTGCGTGATTTGTTGGTTAGCGTCAGCGTCGGTTGCGGCTTTGATGGCTAAGGCGGTTTCGTTATCATCATTGAGTGCATAAACGATGGCTGCAGCAGCACTCGTAACCTCTTCGGCTGTGTGGCCAGTTGCTGGCAATGTGTTGGCGACTTTAAGTTTGCCACTGGTGATGGTGCCGGTTTTATCGAGGCAAATCGTATCGACACGCGCCAAGGCTTCGATGGCGGGTAAGGCCCGAACGAGCACGCGTTTGACAGCCAAGTTGCGGGCAGAAACAGCCAGCGCCACGTTGGTCAGTAACACCAGACCTTCTGGGATCATCCCGATCATGGCCGCACTGGTGGTTAAAATGGCCCGATTATAGTTGCCACGGCGAATCATGGAAACGGAAAAAAGAATGACACCGATCGGAATGAGCACATAGGTCAAAACCCGAATGATGCGGTTAATCGTCGCCAACAATTGACTTTGGCGCGTTTTTTCTGCCTTTGCTTCCAATGAAAGTTTAGCGGCAAAGGTATCTTTACCGACAGCGGTAACTTGCATAGTCGCTTGTCCGGAAACCACAAAAGCACCAGAAAGCAATGGGTCACCTACCTTTTTGGTGATTGGCCGCGATTCACCGGTCAGTGGGCTTTCATCACTCTCAAGGCCGTTGGTGGCAACAACGGTACCGTCGACTGGGATCTGATCACCGCGTTTGAGAATCACCATATCGTCCATGACCAGTTGTTCAAGATCGATTTTTTGCTGGTGTCCATCACGAATCACGGTGGCATGGGCGGCGGCGAGAATCGACATTTTATCGATTTGCCGCTTCGCCTGAATTTCCTGAATGGTACCGATGGCAGTGTTGATGATGGCAACGCCAAGGAATAACAGGTTTTTATAACTGCCGGTGGTGATAATCAGCGCACCAAGGACAACGTTGACCAAGTTAAATAAAGTGAACGTGTTGACTTGGATAATTTGGCCAATAGAACGGGTCAACGGTTTCAGCGGCAGATTGTGTTGCCCGTTCTCAAACCGTTCCTGAACCTGCTTTGTCGACAAACCTTGATCTGGTGAAATCTTGTGTGCTGCCATCGCATGCCCTCCAATACTTTTTATTTATTTTACCAATCTATACAACGAGATGCCGAATATGGCACTTATTTTTACGAATCTTTGAAGTTATGCTGCCTGCACGCTATTGTCTGACCCCGCGGTAACCGTCATAATAAGGGCTAAATGACAGGAAAGAAGCGATTGCATGGTAAAACTAAACCCGAACGGAACCCGTTTTGTGACATTGCCGAATGGTTATCATTTATGGACCCAGACGCAAGGTCAAGGCCATATTCACCTGATGACGCTGCACGGTGGACCCGGCGGCACCAACGAAGTGTTTGAAAACTTTGCCCCAAAACTAGCGCCTTATGGGATCCGCGTCACCCGTTACGACCAACTGGGTTCCTTCTTTTCCGATCAACCCGACTTTGCGGACCCGACCAATCAAAAGCGGTTCCTCAACATCGATTATTATGTCGATGAGGTGGAAAATGTTCGGCAGCAGTTGGGAATTGATCATTTTTACCTACTTGGCTAATCTTGGGGCGGGGTGCTGGCAATCGAGTATGCGTTGAAATATGGCGAACACCTTAAAGGGCTAATTCTAAGCTCGATGATTGATAATCTGGATGAATATCTGGTGAACATCAACCAGATTCGCGAAAAGATGTTTTCACCTGAAGATGTTGCGTACATGCAACAAGTCGAGGCTCGCCACACTTTTGACGATGCTAAATACCAGGCGTTGGTGAGGGAATTAGGTGAGCATTACCTGCACCACGCAGCCGATCCCCAGCCACGACACTTAATTTCAACACTGGCAACGCCGGTATATCACTATTTTCAAGGCGACAATGAATTTGTGATGGTCGGGGCACTTAAAAATTGGGATCGCCGGGCCGATATTCATCGAATCACGGTGCCGACTTATTTAACGTTTGGCGGCCATGAAACCATGCCGTTGACCGCTGCTGAACGGATGGCCAAAACGATGCCGAATGCCACATTGCATGTTACCCCAAACGCCGGGCATGGGCAGATGCTGGACAATCCTACCGATTATTTCAGCCATTTAGGCCAGTGGCTCGCGCAAACCGATGCAAAACCCCCTTTAAGCGACAATTAACGTTATAATAAGGTTGGTAATTTAAAATTGCTCAGGTAATGGAGGTGCTTTCATGGCTAGCATTGATGAATTAAAAGATGATCTATTTGAACCAGTTCACGCGTTTGATAAGGCGATTGAGGAACAACCGGAATTAATGATCCCGATGGCCGTCGTGCATTTAATTCCAATTGCGTTGGCACTCGGTGGCGGTATTATGATCATTCACGGCCATCAGAAGCTGCGCATCGAAAAAGAGCGAACTAAGCAGTTAAGCCTTAAGTTGCAAATGCACAAGCATCATCACGGTCGTCACAACTGGCGGTTGGCGCCAGAACATCGCGGCGCCCATGACGTCTTTGCACCGGAGTATGAAGAGGTGCCTTTGAACAAGAAACATCACATGCATCACCGGCATTAGGCTGGGTAGAATCGGAATAACCCTCGCAGTTCATTTTGCGAGGGCCTTTTTGTCACTAAATTTGAGCCGAGACCTTAACTTTTAACGCACAGATTGAAACTCACGACCAGATGCGGGAAAATAGGGCAATACAATTATTTTTTGGAGATGAAGCTGATGGCAACCATTTTCATGCGCGCGGCAACGACAAACGATATTCCTGATATGATGCGAGTGATTGCCTCTGCTCGCAAGTTTTTAGGCGATCAGGGCATTCCTCAATGGCAAGGTACTTATCCGGATCAGGCAGCCATTGAGCGGGACATTGCCACCGGGATCGGTCGGGTGCTTGTGGTTGACGGGAAAGTGGCCGGACTTGCGGCGTTGGTCGTGGGCCCGGATCCGCATTATCTCCGGATCGATGGGGAAGGCTGGCTGGCCGATGTGCCGTACCTGGCCGTCCATCGGTTTGCGCTTGATGGCAGCATCCGCGGCAAACATCTGAGCCGGATTTTCTTCAGCAACATCATGAGTGAAGCTTATCGCCGCGGTTTTACAGATTTACGGGTCGATACCCATGCACAAAATGTGATTATGCAACATGCAATTACGGGGATGGGTTTCGTCTTTCGGGGGATTGTGTACATGGATGAGCCGGTGCCAGAACGAAATGCCTACGAGGTGCAGCTGACAACGGGGTGACGATTTTCGAAATGGAGGAAAAATATGCAGGATATTGGCAACTTAGCACTCATCTTGGTAACAACATTGATACTTGCGCATATCAGCCGCTTGCTGAAAATGCCTGCCGTGATTGGTGAGTTGTTAGCAGGAATTTTAATTGGACCGGCATTATTGGGCTGGTTGACGCCTAGCCATACGGTTTCATTATTTGCAGAAATTGGCGTGATTATTTTGATGTTTTTAGCAGGGCTCGAAAGTGATTTGGATTTACTGAAAAAATACTTCAAACCCGGCATGCTGGTAGCGGTAATCGGGGTGATCGTGCCTGTGGTCGTCGTGTTCGGCTTTGCCCACGTCTGGGGATTCAATTTGACCAGCAGCCTTTTTCTCGGCATCACCTTTGCGGCAACATCTGTCTCGATTTCCGTAGAGGTTTTAAAAGAGCTGCATGCACTGGACGGCCGCAACGGAGCGACCATTTTGGGTGCCGCGGTGGTCGACGATATTTTGACCGTTTTGATTTTGAGTTTCACGGTTGCGGTTTTAGGGGAACAAAAGACAGCCAGCGTGCCGTTCTGGCTGCAAATTGTTGAACAGTTGCTTTATTTCGTTGGGATTTATCTAGTAGTCCGCTGGGCGGCACCATATTTGATGGGGCTGGCGGAAAAGCTGTTTCCGGCTTCGGCTGTCACCATTATGTCGTTGCTGATTTGCCTGGGGATGGCCTATGTAGCGGATCTTGTCGGCATGTCAGCAGTTATCGGTGCCTTTTTTGCCGGGGTCGCAGTTGGGCAGACCCATTATCGCCAGGAAGTTGACGGCAGTCTGAGTGCGATTGGCTATGCGGTGTTCATTCCGGTTTTCTTTGTCAGTGTCGGCTTGAACATGCGCTTTGATACGTTTGGCCGCGACATCGGGTTTATCGCCATTTTGACCTTGTTGGCTTTGGTGACCAAGTGGGTCGGTTGCGGCCTCGGCGATCGCCTGGCCGGTGCGACCTGGTTGCAAAGTAACGTCGTCGGCGCCGGCATGGTGTCCCGCGGCGAGATGGCCTTGATCGTGGCCCAAATCGGTTTTGAGGCTAAGTTGATGGATGCCGAGTATTATTCGGCAGTCATTGTGGTTATCGTCCTCACAACCTTAATTGCCCCGGTAATTCTAAAGGACGCCCTCCATCGGGAACAGGAACTTGTATAATGTAAGTCGTAAGCTCACCACGACATAAGTGATCGTGACGGTTTGAGGCGTTTATGGGCGGTTAAAATAAGGAGGATCTCAATGGCAACTTTATTTTTTGATTTTGATGGTACCGTAGCAAATTCAGAAGAAGGCATTGTTGCGGGATTAAAATACATGGTTCAGGATCGTGGCTTGCGGCCTTTGGATAATTCGGCTTATGTGCAGTTTATCGGCCCGGCACTAGTGGACATGTTGCCGAAAGTCTGGCCGGAATTGGATGATGTCGAGGTTAAACGAGCAATTGACGCTTTCCATCATTACTACGAGGAAGAGGGTCTGTATCAGGTGAAACTCTATCCTAAGTTTTTAGATACTATGACCGCTTTGAAGCACCAAGGTGACCAGCTTTATATTGCCTCGGCAAAGCCTGAGACCATGTTGCATCGTTTGGTTAAATATTTTTCATTGGATCAATATTTTGCCGGTGCTTACGGTGCCAGCGATGATGAGCAGACGCGAGTGACGAAGACAGATGTTTTGGCTTATGCGCTGAAGGCGACGCAGACAGATCCGGCTACCAGCGTCATGATTGGTGATCGGGCAAACGACATGACCGGTGGTTTGGATAATCACGTTCAGCTGTTGGGCGTCACTTATGGCTTCGGTTCGGCCAAGGAGTTGCAAGATGCCGGCGCCAAAGTCTTGGCCGACAAGCCGGAAGCAATTCCGGAAGGCTTAGCGAAGGTTGCCAAGTTAAATGCCAAGTCCTGAGCGCATTGGTATTCGCAAGCAACAAAAAAACGCCAGAGCCTGAATCTCCCGGCTTTGACGTCGTTTTTATATCCAGATGCTGCAGTCTATTGCTTTTTTCTTGCAGCTTGCTGCGGCTGGATGACTTTTGTGCCGATCTCATTTAGAAGCTTCACAAATTGCTTGGCTTTCCGTTCCCCTAAAGTGGACACCCATTCGTTGAAGCGCTCACTGGCTTCTTTGGTAATCGCGGCTTCGACCTGTTGTCCAAGTGGTGTCAGCTGTAGCGTATTGCGTCGCCGATCAGCTTCGAACTTGGATTGCGTCACGTAATCCAAGTTGCGCAACACGCGTAGTTGCCGTGCAACAGCCGGTTTGGTCACGCCGCGCTTAGCGACAATGGCGGTTAGGCTGATGGTGGGATCATTGGCAATGTCTGACAAAATCCGATATTGCTCGAAACTCAAATGGTATTGGGCCATGGGTTCTGAGATCAGTTCGTTGATATTTTTAAATGTTGAAAAATAGGCATCCACATATGCCTCTAGTAAGGGTTTATCAGTCATTTTTCTTCCTCCAGACATTATCTTAACAAAACATAGGCTATATGTAACTTGAAATTCTTAAAAGTTGCGGTACACTTTTTAGTTATGTAAAGGGCTTGAACTACTTATGGAGGCTATAAAAAGTGCGAAAACATAAAAAAGCATGGCTGATAGGGATACTGTCAGTCATTGGGATAATTGTGGTGGGCTTAATTGGTGCCAGTCTTTATTTTTACCAATATGCATTCGTGCCCTCAAAGAAGTCTTTTTTGAGTGGCAAAGAGAGTCGCATCATTACGGACGGGAAGGCATGGCTTAAATCCGTACATAAAGAAACCTGGACGCAAGAGGCGGTGGGCGCCAAGCTTAAGTTGGTGGCGGATTATGTTCCGGCGGCCAAACCAACGACTAAAACCGTTGTGGTGGCGCATGGCTACATGACGAACAAAGAATACATGGCGCCGCAAATCAAAATGTTCCATGATGCCGGCTTCAATGTTCTGGCGCCGGATGATCGCGGCCAAGGCCAGTCACAAGGCAACTATATCGGTTACGGCTGGCCGGATCGGCTTGATTACTTGAAATGGATCAATCAAATTATCAAAAAACAAGGCAAACAAAGTCAGATTGCCTTGTATGGGGTCTCAATGGGTGGCGCGACGGTGATGTATATCAGTGGTGAAAAGCTGCCGCCACAAGTCAAAAGTATTGTCGAAGATTGCGGCTACACCAGCATTATTGACGAACTTGCTTATCAAGCCAAGGCCATGTTTAATTTGCCTAAATGGCCGCTGGTGCCAGCAGTTGCGCTGACAGCAACGCTTAAAACCGGTTACAACGTGTTTGATGCCAGCGCCATTGATGCTTTACACAAAAATACGCGGCCGATTTTGTTTATTCATGGCAGCAAGGATACCTTCGTGCCGACGAAGATGGTTTACCAAAACTATCGCGCGGCGACCAAGGCTAAGAAAGCATTATGGGTGGTCAAAGGCGCTGCCCACGCCCGCAGTTTTCCGGATCACCCGCAAGTTTACGCAAAAAAGGTGGTTGGCTGGTTTAACGCCAACTGGTGATCGCTTGCATTTCCGTGTTCAGTGTTTTGCGTCACTAGCGACAGCTTGCTTTAAAATTGTGTAAATTTTTTCAGCGTCACTGGGTGTACCGCGTAGTTCATAATCGGCAAGAAACGGCGCATCGAATTCTTCGGCATAGCGTTTGGCCGTGAGACAATACTGTTCATTGAAATTGCGGTTGCCAGAACCGATGATGCCAAGACAAAGATCGGCATTTTCACCTTCTGCCAGGTAATCACCCATGGCATTGGTCATCAGTTCCTTAACACCGTTGTCGATGCCGTTACCACCATCAAGATAAGTCGGTACCATGACAAAAAAAGGCTTGGTTTCCCCGTCGCTTTGGGTGGCTTCGGAAATCTCTTTTAGCTCAATCGGCGGATTATTAGGATCTTGCTGGTGCAGCGTCTGTGCATAGTCGGCTAAGCGATGGGCAAAGGCACGGGTATTGCCGGAGATTGAAATGAATAAAACGCGAATTGGTTCAGTCATGATGATAGCCTCTTTCGTTATAATGAGTGCGTTAAAAATGAAATGATCGCTGATGGTTCAGTAAATGGCCGGAAAAAAGAGTCGTGGTGTCGTCATTCAGATGCGCCGCGACTTCTTTTGAGTGAGCGTGAGCTGGCGCGTTTAGGAGTCGGAGTATAAATGACCTTGGGGGTGATGGCCCGGGCTTAGGCCATCGCGTCCAAGGCCCTTTTACGCAGGCTCCTGCGCCGGCGAACGCGTTAAAAGCAACAATTTAAAACTCTTGATAAACAGCTGGATCCTGATCTCTTAAACGGCCATTTGGCTTACTTAACCGATCAATGGCTGCCATTTCTTCTGGCGTCAGGCTAAAATCAAAAATATCAAGGTTAGTGCGCTGTCGTGATAAATGCGCCGACTTTGGAATTGGTAAAACCCGATGTTGAAGATCCCAACGAAGAATGACCTGGCCGACATTTTTACCGTATTTCGCGGCAATTTGCTTGATGACAGGTTCTTTCAAGACGGCACCGCGACCCAAGGGGCTCCATGCAACGGTTTGAATGTTGTGAGCTTCGTCGTATTCGCGTTGAGCCTGCTGATTAAAGTAAGGATGCAGTTCTACTTGGTTGACGACAGGTGTGACGCCGGTTTCTTTGATTAACCGATCAATGTGTTCGGGCAAAAAATTAGATACGCCGATTGAGCGAATCAAGCCGAATCGTTGCGCCTGGATCAGAGCCTGCCAAGCTTCGACGTAGAGATTTTCCTTAGGATTCGGCCAATGGATCAGGTACAAATCATAGTAATCCAAGCCGGCTCGGTACAGACCTTCCTCGATCGTATCAATTGCTTCTTGATACCTGTGATGACGACCAGGCAGCTTGGACGCAATGATCAACTGGCTGCGCGGAATCCCGCTTTGACGAACCGCTTCACCCACAGCGCCTTCATTTTCATAGTTAAATGCCGCATCAAGCAGTCGATAGCCTAAGTTGAGGGCACCGACCATGGCCCTGACACCGTTCGTGCCGTTCAACTTGTATGTTCCAAATCCAATCGCTGGCAAAACGTTACCGTCGTTTAACGTGTAATGCATTCAAACAACCTCCTTATGCGGTCTGATATCCGTAGTGGTGTGTTTTTGCAATAACAGGTGATGCCATTGCCGTTTCATTTAGTGTAGTCCAAATATCAAGATCCGTACAAGTCATGATCGTGCTTCGTGTATAATATTGCCTTATAAGGGAGGAGATCCAAACGAAAACACAACAATGGCGAGCCGTCTCCCGAAGCTGGTTTGCATTTTTCACCATGATCTTTTGGGTGCTTCTTTTTGTTGAAGCCGTCAGTACAGGGATGATGTTAACGGTAGGGACACCGGCACGGACTGAACAGGTTATCGTTAACAGTAAAGGGCTGACGCAGATTACCCAATCCTTAAATCGAGAATTAGTCGCAACTGCCAATAAGAATGGCGCTACTTTGAGTCCGGAATCCACATTGGTCACCATTGATGACACGCGCAGGTTGACGAAAAAAATGATTTCGGCAAGTACGGCGAATCAAACGCATGTATCTTTAGCGACCATTAACGAAAGCGTGGCTGACCGTTTAAAAACCGCCGCTACTGATCAGCGGCAAAATTTTGATCAGAAGAAGGTGTTGACGAGTCTCAAAACGCTGCTTAATCGTGAAATCAACCAACTGCTCATGTCAGAAGGTTGGGGACTGGTTTATCCGTTACTGGTTCTCATGACCCAAACCGCTGTCATTGTGGCGGCGATCTTGATGGTAATTGTCTTACTGATTATGCTAAAAACTGCTCACTCTTGGCGACGATTTTTGGTGGTCACGGGGCGCTCCACTTACATCATGGGGTATATGGGCGGATTCTTGGCAATTTTACCAACCGCGAGCCCATTTTTCGGCGCCATCAGCACGCGCATGCCGATTAATACTGAACTGGCGCGCGATTTGCTTCTTGCGTATTCCCCTTTGTGGCAGCGGGTGGCTGGCTGGACCATTGTGATTGGGTTGGTCATTGCGGCGCTGAGTCATTTTCTGCCGCGGGAAACAGTGGTTGATGAAGATCATGAGGATCAGACTTAGTGCCCATAACGCACTCCCCCGGCTCCTAACCGCGCCGGCTCGCGCTCACTAGAAAGGGAAGTTTCATGAAAAGAGATAAGTGGCTTTGGATGGCGTTATTGGTCGTGGTGCTTGTTGCCGGTGCCGGTTGGTATTGGTATAACAACCAGGCCGATACGCCGCCAACCAAAGAAGAAACCACAATTGGACGAACTGCGACACTTTATTTGCATGGTTATTCTGGTGGTGCCGGTTCAACAAATACCCTGATTCGGCGGGCCGAGCAGATTGGCGCGACCAAAGTGCTCACCGCAACGGTTGCCAAAAACGGTAAAGTGCACTGGACTGGTGACGCGCATCACGTCAGTAAGCCCATCGTTCAAGTGATTTTTCAAGACAACAAAAATCCAGACGCTGTGAAACAAGCTGATTGGTTGGCGACAATCAATCGCCAGCTTTACCAGCGCTATGGCGTGCGCAATGTTAACTTTGTGGCACATTCAATGGGCAACATGGCGGTGATGTTTTACGCGGTTCGCAATCAGGATCAAGGCAAGTTGCCCAAAATGAAACACTATGTTGCCATTGCCGGACATTTTGACGGCATTATTGGTATGGGTGATGAACCTCATCAGATCAAGCTGGCAAATAATGGCTATCCAACGCCCATGGATGAAAACTATGCCGAATTGGCGCGCTTACGGAATCGTTTTCCCAAAGGCGTTAAGGTGTTGAATATTTACGGCGATCTTGATGACGGCAGCGATTCGGATGGCCGCGTGTCCAATAATTCTTCGCGATCCTTACGCTATCTTGTCAGCACGCGAGCAGCTTCTTATCGGGAAAAGGAATACTTCGGCCGCGATGCTCAGCATAGCGCGCTACATGAAAATCCGCAGGTGGCTAAAGCGGTTGATTCGTTCATCTGGTAAAACGCGATTCATCATGATCATAAGGCGCGATGACGACTTTTCCACCCAGAAAACTTGCCATATACACGTCTTCTGGCTTATAGCCTTGTTCTGCGAGGTGGGCTTTTAATTTTGACAACAAACACGATAAAGCCTAAAAGCAGCTTCATTGGTGTTACGAAATATAAGTCTTGAAAAAGTTGCATGCGTGCCTCCTACTTGGTGACAAATTGCACTTGCGGGACAATTAAAGTCGTCTTGGTGAGCTGGTAACTATTGTTATCGGCGTTAAGGGTGACGGTGTACATTTTTTTCGTGGACTTGCCAATCACAACCAGCCTCCCTGTGTGGACTGTGTTACTGTTTGCATACAGTTGGTTAACAGACACCCGTTTCTGCGTGGCGACACTGCGCAATAAAGTCGCGACTGCCTGCGAATCAGCAGTGGCAGTGCGGCTTGCCTGAAGATCTCGAATCTGAATGCCGATGGTCAACAACTCGATTAGGGCCACTAGGATTAAAAGATCACGGTATTTATTGCTACGCTTGTGCCGTAGAAAATAAAGCAGGTAGGCAACGATAGCTAGAGCTCCGATCATGATGATGCTGTAACGCAAGATGTTTTGCCAATTGTCTTGATGAGTCAGCACTGAATACGCAAAAAAAGTCATTCCCAAGAGACACCTCCCAAAATAACGATCTGGTTAAATCATAACAGATTGATCACGTGGCTAAAGTTACTCTTGACACGAAACATGACGGTGTTATGATAATCGCAACTCAACAGACAACATTGCTTTGCGGAGAAGAGTATCTGAAGCGCGGATCCCAAGCGAGCCTGGATAGTGGGAGCGGGCGATCGGCTAATCGGAGAAGATGAGCTCCAAATAGCTTTTCAGTGGTTCACGCCATTAAAACGGGTGCATCCGTTACCATGCCAGGTATCGAATTGGGTACTGGTGAGGTGTTGGCGCTATGCTGACACGAATAAGGGTGGTAACGCGCGCAAGGCGCCCCTTGATCGAAAAGATCAAGGGGCGCCTATTTTCGTGGACGCGACGTAGGGTCTTTGTTGTTTGAGGATTGTCATTTTTATTTACATTTAATACGTTCGCAGTCGCAGAAATCTCCGTGTAAGGACCTCAAACCTAAATGGCTGGGGGTTTTGGCCATTTAGGTTTGAGGCCACCTACACTCTGATTTCTAAGCGCCCCTGCTCACGCTCAGGAGGAATTTTCATGACAGAAGAAGTTAAAATCAAAGCACCATTTCGCGCCGATTTAGTTGGCAGTTTATTGCGTCCGGAACGATTGAAAGTGGCGCATCAGCAGTTAGATATTGGTGAGATTCAACAGAATCAGGAGTTGGCGATTCAGCATGAAGCGATTGATCATATTGTGAAAAAACAGGTCGAATTAGGCTTCAATGCGGTCACGGATGGGGAATTCTCCCGTCGGTACTGGCATTTGGATTTCTTCTGGGGCTTAAATGGCTATGAAAAAGATGACTCCTGGAAGTATGAGCATGATTTTAAGGGCGGCATCAACGCAGCTGCGAACGTTCATTTGGCGGGAAAAGTCAGTTTTAACCCGCAGCATCCATTTTTTGCGGCATTTAAGTATCTTAAAAGTATCGTGCCTGACGGGGTACTGCCTAAACAGACGATTCCCAGTCCAGCTTTGCTGTTTCGGGATCATCGTAGTGACAACTGGCCAAAGTACTATGACACTTTTGACGACTATTTAGCCGATATTGTCCAGGCTTATGTCGATACGATCCGGCACTTTTATGATTTAGGCGACCGTTACCTTCAAATTGATGATACAAACTGGGCATATCTGATTCAAAACTTGAAGGATACTGAAAATGATCCGAAGAAGCATGAACATTTTGTGGCACTGGCCAAGCTGGCGCACCGCGTGATTAAAGCAGTTTTGGTGAAACTACCGGAAGATTTGACGGTTACCTCGCATATCTGTCGAGGTAACTTCCAATCAACGTTTTTGTTCTCCGGCGGCTATCAGTATGTGGCTGATGATATCGGTGATTTGCCATACGATGGGCTGTTTCTTGAATACGATAGTCAGCGGGCAGGGTCGTTTGAACCGCTGCCGCAATTGTGGAATGGCGATGCCAACAAACGAATTGTATTAGGTTTGATTACCTCGAAATTTCCAGAACTGGAAGATGAAGAAGCGGTGATCGAGCGGATCAATGCGGCAACTGCTTACGTGCCGTTAGACAATCTGGCTTTATCCACTCAATGCGGCTTTGCGTCAACAGAAGAAGGTAATAAGCTGACAGAAGATGATCAGTGGGCGAAACTGGCGTTGGTCCAGCGCATTGCCCATCGTGTTTGGGCCGATGCTTAAGCGTCGAATCAGTTAGACCATGAGGCTGAATAATGGCAGATTTTTTAAGCACCCTTAGTCATTGTGTTATATGATGAATATGTA
Organism: Lacticaseibacillus chiayiensis; assembly: GCF_004123795.1. GTDB lineage: Bacteria > Bacillota > Bacilli > Lactobacillales > Lactobacillaceae > Lacticaseibacillus > Lacticaseibacillus chiayiensis. The sequence goes on from NZ_MSSM01000018.1 coordinate 30,678, forward strand.
AACGATTGAGAAGGAGATTTTGATTTTATGGCAAAAGTCGAAAGTTTTACATTGGATCACACTGCAGTCAAAGCACCTTATGTTCGCTTGATTACAACGGAAAAAGGTACCAAAGGCGATGAAATTTCTAATTACGATCTGCGGTTAGTTCAGCCGAACACCGCAGCAATTGATACGGCAGGTTTGCATACGATCGAGCACTTGTTAGCTTCATTGCTGCGCGACCGGATGGATGGTGTCATCGATTGTTCACCATTTGGCTGCCGGACCGGGTTCCATTTGATTACCTGGGGCACGCACAGCACAACTGAAGTAGCCAAGGCGCTAAAGTCCAGCCTTGAAGCGATTGCTAATGACATTACCTGGGATGATGTGCCTGGTGTCGATATCAAGAGCTGCGGCAATTACAAAGATCACAGTCTATTTTCAGCAAAGGAATGGGCAAAGCTGATTCTGAGCCGCGGCATTTCCGATGACCCATATGTGCGTCAGGTTGTCTGAGTTTGTCAAAATGATCGATGACTGATTGCGCGTTCGTGTGCGCAAAAAAGGCGCTGTCCAAGTTTGTGAGCGAACTTGGCAGCGCCATTTTTATGGCAATTATTTTAACTGAATAAATCAATCAACCAGCGGCCGCCATAGAGAAGGCTCATGCTGTAGGCAAAAATCGTAAGGGGTTTTCCCAGCACGATAATCCAGAAGAACTTCGTGAAGGTCATTTTCGTGAGGCCGGCCAGCAAACACAACACATCATCAGGTGCGACCGGTAACACAATTGCCAGCGTAAATAACCGGTCGAACCGCGTTTGATTTTTTGTATAACCAATATACTTGTCGTAAGTTTTTTCCGAAATCAAATAAGTCAGCAGCGGTTTGCCATAACGCCGGGCGAGAAAAAAGTTGATGAACGAGCCAACCGCAATGCCGACATAGTTGTAAAGGAAACCAAACCACGGGCCAAAAAGAATGACGCCAGCTGCTGTGCTAATACCGCCGGGAATGATTGGGATGACGACTTGAATAATCTGAATGATGACAAAAAACAGAACACCAATCAGACCGAGTTGGGCAATATAAGCTTGCAAGACCTTGACGTCGGAAAGAATGCCAAGATCATACCAATAGATTGTCACAGCAATTAAAGCAATGACAACGGCTACGGTTGCTAAGTTAATCAAATGGCGAATATTTTTGGGAGTCATCATTAAGCCTCAAAACGATTTATCATCAAGAAAACATCTATGCTACAATGAATCAAGCGTACCAAACATATGTACTGAATGGAGAGCTTATGTACGAATACTTTGAAGGCACGATTCAGGCAATTACCCCGGCATATATCGTGATTGATGTCAACGGCATCGGGTTTCGCCTGCTGGTTGCCAATCCGTATGATTTTGAAGCCGGCAAGCAGATGCGGATTTATGTGCAGCTGATTATCCGTGACAATGATCAAGCCTTATATGGTTTTGAATCTTCCGCAGATAAGCGAACATTTAACCAGTTGTTGACAGTCACGGGGATTGGCCCGAAATCCGCATTGGCCATCTTGGCAAATGTATCAAGTGGCGGCCTGGCAACGGCCATTGCCCAGGATGACGTTAAATTTCTGACCAAGTTTCCGGGTATCGGTAAGAAAACCGCGGCTCAGATCATTCTCGACCTAAAAGGAAAAATTTCAGCAGATGCTAAGCCATCACCAGCTACCGTTACGCCAACAGCTAGCGGCGTGGCACCGGCGCTGGCCGATGCGTTGGCGGCGTTGGTTGCCTTAGGATACACCCAACGAGCCGTTGACGGCATCACAGATGCTTTAAAAGCATTTGATGCCACAACAACCGATGCGTATTTGCGCGAAGGATTGCGCTTGTTAAGCGGACGTGCGTAGCATTGATTATACTGGAGCCATTCAATGCCGACAACATGAAGAAACTTATGAATGGGTTAAGAATAGGGGGTGAACCTTTTTGGCAGACGCAAACAAGGATCGGTTGGTTTCAGGCGACATTGACGATTTGAATGAAGCACAAATTGAAAAGAGCTTACGTCCGCGGATGCTGGCGCAATACATTGGCCAGGATCGGGTCAAACACCAATTGCAGGTTTATATTACCGCGGCTAAACAGCGTGAAGAATCCCTTGATCACGTATTGCTCTATGGGCCACCGGGACTGGGGAAGACCACGTTGGCATTAGTCATTGCCAATGAGCTGGGCGTGAACATTCGCACGACTTCCGGACCGGCCATCGAAAAGCCGGGCGACTTAGTAGCGTTGTTGAACGAATTGCGCCCTGGTGATGTGCTGTTTGTCGATGAAATTCACCGCTTACCCAAAATCGTTGAAGAAATGCTTTATTCAGCGATGGAAGATTTTTATATTGATATCGTGGTGGGTCAGGGACCAACCGCGCATCCGGTTCATTTTCCTTTGCCGCCGTTTACGCTAATCGGTGCCACGACGCGTGCGGGGATGTTGTCAGCACCATTGCGTGATCGGTTTGGGATTAGCGAACATATGGCGTATTATTCGCCTGACGACTTAAGTGAAATCATCAAGCGCTCGGCAAAGGTGTTTGACATGGCCATTGATGCTGAAGGTGCTCATGAAATTGCGCGGCGGTCGCGGGGCACACCGCGCGTTGCCAATCGCCTGCTGAAACGGGTGCGCGATTTTGCGGAAGTTGCCGGTAAAAGTCCGGTTGACTTGCAAATGGTCGATCATGCCTTGGATCAGTTACAGGTTGATGCACAGGGACTCGATCAAATTGACCGAAAACTGTTGATGTTCATGATACGCGACTACCAAGGCGGTCCGGTCGGCTTATCCACGATCGCTGCAAACATCGGCGAAGAAATGGCCACCATTGAAGAAATGTACGAACCCTATTTGTTGCAGATTGGCTATTTAAAACGGACACCACGCGGCCGCATGGTAACGCCGGCAGGATTTGCACATATGGGGATGACAGCGCCGGAGCCTGATAACCGGGCGCAGTAAGTCAAAACGATTAAAATGAATGGAAGCGAACAAGGTGCAAGACAAAAAACGTTATCGTCAAGTAGAAAATAAAAATTATCAACTTTCGGATTTCGATTATGATCTGCCACATGAATTAATTGCGCAGACACCGCTGAAGGAACGCGATGCCAGTCGGTTATTGGTATTGAACGCTGACACTGGTGCCATGCAGGATCGGCATTTTTATGATATTTTGGATTATTTCAAACCAGGGGATGCACTGGTCATGAATGACACCCGGGTGATGCCAGCGCGCCTTTATGGTGTTAAGCCGGAAACCGGCGCGCATATGGAAGTCTTGTTACTTAACAACACGTCCGGCGACGACTGGGAAACTTTGATGAAGCCAGCGCGTAAGGCACCGGTTGGCACTGTGATTGACTTCGGCGACGGCTTGTTGAAAGCGACAGTCACCAAAGAACTGGAGCACGGCGGCCGCATGATTCATTTTGATTACGATGGCATCTTCATGGAAATTCTGGACAAGCTTGGTGAAACGCCACTGCCGCCGTATATCAAAGAAAAACTTGACGATCCTGAGATGTATCAAACGGTTTATTCAAAGGAATTAGGATCCGCAGCGGCACCGACGGCCGGGTTGCACTGGACCAAAGAATTACTGAAAAAAGTGCAGGATAAAGGCGTCAAATTGGTTTATCTGACGCTTCATGTCGGCCTCGGCACGTTCCGGCCAGTAGTTGAAGAAAATATTGAAGCCCACAAAATGCACAGCGAATTTTACCGGCTAACCCCAGAAGCCGCAGCAACTCTAAATGAGGTCCGCGACAGTGGCGGCCGCATCATCGCAACCGGGACAACCTCGATTCGGACACTCGAAGCCATCGGCACCAAGTTCGACGGTGAAATCAAACCAGATTCCGGCTGGACCGACATCTTCATCAAGCCAGGCTACCAGTGGAAAGTCGTCGACGCCTTCATCACCAACTTCCATCTACCAAAGTCGACTTTAGTCATGCTCGTTGCTGCCTTTACGGGGCGGGACACCATCCTGAATGCCTATAAGCATGCGATTAAGGAAGAATATCGGTTCTTTAGTTTTGGGGATGCGATGTTTATTTATTGATGAGCGCGAGCAGGAGCGCTTAGAAATCGGAGTGTAAGTGGCCCCAAACCTAAATGGCTGGTCTTTGGCCATTTAGGTTTGGGGCCCTTACACGTAGATTTCTGCGACTGCGAGCGTGTTACGGCGAAAGTATAAGCCGATTTAGAAGCTGCCTTAAACGCCTGATGACTAAGATTTAAGCAATGGTGTTTCGCGCCGTGCCTAACTCCGCAATCTCCGGCGGGCCAGGGGCTGGCGACCGCGAAGCTAGAGTGGTGGGCACGACTTTGAGCCTCAGCAAAGATCGCTGAGGCTCAAAGCTCGGCCTTGTACTACGCCGGGAATATCGCCCGGCTAGTATAATCTCACCACTGAGCCCGTTCCCGCCTCCGATTGCTCCGCTTTGGCACTAGAGTTTTGATGTCCATGACAATTTTTCAATGTGGCGAAGTATGTTTTTGCTTCTTATCTTCCCGTAATTTTCTCCACGCAAAAAGCCGGCTTGCCCAGTGCAAGTCGGCTTTATAACGGACGGGATCACATCAACACACACCTACAGACATGTCTCGATTTTTCTTTTAACGCATCGCTGCGTGGAACAACGTATTCATAGACGATCACAATGGCCGGGTCAAAACCCGGGAAGTGCGAAAACTACGGTAACGGTGATCCCGTCCTTAGGTTTATTTTAACAGGAATCGCAAGCCGAAAAAAGCAAACGGATTCAGATTAGGTAAATTTTATGTCAGTATAGCCGCTTGATTGAAAACAAGCTCTGCTTTTAAAATACAAGTAACTCTGTTAAACTGGCATAACGAGAAAATGGAATAGCAGTGCTGCGAGGGCATTGCGATGAATAAGGAGCGTTCATGGAACCAGCTGTTAAATATCGTCTCATCCATCAAGATAAGCATAGCGGTGCCCGTTTGGGTGAATTAATCACGCCACACGGGACTTTCCCGACGCCCATGTTTATGCCGGTAGGGACGCAGGCAAGCGTTAAAACGATGGCACCGGAGGAACTAGATACGATGGGTGCCACCGTTATTTTAGCCAACACGTACCATCTGTGGTTGCGTCCGGGACCAGAGCTAATTGAAGAAGCCGGTGGGTTGCACCGGTTTATGAACTGGCAAAAAGGTATTTTGACTGACTCAGGCGGTTTTCAGGTCTTTTCACTCGCCGACACTCGGCATATCACGGAAGACGGCGTTACGTTCAAGAACCATCTTAACGGGGCGAAAATGTTTTTGTCACCGGAAAAAGCCATCGCCATTGAAAATGCGCTGGGTCCTGATATCATGATGAGCTTGGATGAGTGTCCGCCATTTTTTGAAAGTTACGATTACGTCAAAAAAAGTGTGGCGCGAACCAGTCGTTGGGCTGAGCGAGGGCTAAAAGCCCATAAGAATCCGGATTGGCAGGCGTTGTTTGGTATTGTTCAAGGGGCAGGTTTCCGCGATCTGCGCGAACAAAGTGCTAAGGATTTGGTCAGCATGGATTTTCCCGGCTATTCAATTGGCGGATTGTCAGTCGGCGAATCCAAAGAGGAAATGAATCACGTTTTAGACTTCACAACGCCATTGCTGCCACAGGATAAACCACGTTACCTGATGGGTGTGGGTTCGGCGGATGCGCTCATTGACGGCGCATTGCGCGGCATTGATATGTTTGACTGCGTTTTGCCAACGCGGATCGCTCGCAACGGCACCTGCATGACCAGTCGCGGTCGCCTTGTTATCAAAAACGCGAAGTATGCCCATGATTTTGGCCCGCTCGACCCTAATTGTGATTGCTATGCATGCCGCAATTACAGTCGCGCCTATATCCGCCATCTGATTCACGTTGGCGAAGCGTTTGGCATTCGATTGACGACTTATCACAACCTGTACTTCCTGTTACACTTGATGCAGCAGGTTCGCGAGGCCATTGCGAATGATGACCTCTTAGCTTTCCGCGAAGACTTTTTTGAGGCTTATGGCTATAACAAGGCCAAGGCAAAGAATTTCTAGTTTATTGGAGCACAACGCGAAATTCTGTTACACTATTGGTTGACAAACTAAAAATAAGAGGTGCCTAATTTGGGAAATGGTAATTTTTCAATGATCATTCTGATCGTTTTCTTCATCGCGTTCATGTATTTCTTCATGATCCGACCGCAAAAAAAGCAACAGCAAAAGCGTCAGGAAATGCTGAACCAGTTGAAAAAAGGCGATCCGATCGTGACGATTGGCGGCTTGCACGGCGTAATTGATTCGATTGACCAGCAAGCAGGGACAGTTGTGATTGATTCTGATGGTATTTATCTGACATTCAATTTAAGCGCGGTTCGCGGTGTAGCTTCTCGTCCTGCAACACCGGCGCCGGCAGCCAAGACGGAAGAAACTGTCAATACCGACGAACAGCGGGCAGCCAAAGACGACGCTAATGCCACGACATCAGAAGCTGATAGCCAAGCAACTGCAGCCGACGACACGGCTTCGGAAGCAGACAATAAACAGAATTAGTCAGCAATTCATTGTTGAATCAAATAAAGGGTGGCGTTTGCCAGCCTTTTTTTCGTGCTCAATTTAACGATTACCAGTGATTTAAAAGCGCCAAGTTCAAAAAAATACAAAATGAAAAGAGCTTTTAATCCTTATCATTTCGCCAATGTCAGTGAGCAAGCAAATTTTTCGTGAAAAAGTTCACCAAAATTGTTTACAAATTCACATGAATCGGTTATGATCTTCTTGTGAAATGGTTAACAAAAATTCTGCGAAATGCTTGGAGGTAAGCTCATGCTTAAGAATACCGCGAAAACTGCTACTGAAGTTGATGTGAAGCAAATGATCGACGAACTGGTTGCCAATGCGCACTCAGCTTTGAAGATTATGAAAACCTTTGATCAAGAAAAGATCGATCACATCGTTCATCGGATGGCGATTGCCGGGTTGGATCATCATATGGAATTGGCAAAACTCGCCGTTGATGAAACCGGCCGTGGGGTTTGGGAAGATAAAGCCATCAAGAATATGTTTGCCACCGAAGAAATCTGGCATTCAATTAAGAACAATAAGACGGTTGGCGTGATCAATGAAGATAAGCAACGCGGTTTGGTATCAATTGCCGAACCAATCGGGGTTATTGCCGGGGTAACACCAGTGACGAATCCGACTTCTACCACAATCTTCAAATCCGAAATCTCAATCAAAACCCGTAATCCGATTATTTTCGCCTTCCACCCGGGTGCCCAAAAGTCTTCAGCGCGTGCGCTGGAAGTCATCCGTGAAGAAGCTGAGAAAGCCGGCTTGCCAAAAGGTGCTTTACAGTATATTCCGGTACCAAGCATGGAAGCGACTAAGACACTGATGGATCATCCTGGCGTGGCAACGATCTTGGCAACAGGCGGCCCAGGCATGGTTAAGTCCGCTTATTCTTCTGGCAAGCCTGCTTTAGGGGTTGGCCCAGGGAATGCTCCAGCTTATATCGAAGCCAGCGCCAATATCAAACAAGCAGTCAATGACTTGGTACTTTCCAAGAGCTTTGACAATGGGATGATCTGTGCATCCGAACAAGGCGCGATTGTTGATTCCAGCATTTACGATGCCGTGAAGAAAGAATTCAAAGCCCAAGGCGCCTATTTTGTCCAACCTAAGGACATGAAGAAGTTTGAAAGCACCGTGATCAACCTTGAAAAGCAAAGCGTCAACCCGCGCATTGTCGGTCAAAGTCCTAAGCAAATTGCTGAGTGGGCCGGTATTCAAATTCCAGAAGGTACCACGATTCTGATTGCTGAGCTCAAAGGCGTTGGGGCGAAGTATCCACTTTCCCGTGAAAAACTGAGTCCGGTGTTGGCTATGGTCAAAGCTGATGGGCATGAAGATGCCTTCAAGAAATGCGAAACCATGTTGGACATTGGCGGGTTAGGGCACACGGCGGTTATTCATACGGCCGATGAAGACCTAGCTTTGAAGTTTGCCGATACCATGCAGGCTTGCCGGATCTTGATCAACACACCATCTTCTGTCGGCGGGATCGGGGATCTTTATAACGAAATGATTCCTAGTCTGACACTGGGCTGCGGTTCTTACGGCGGCAACTCGATTTCGCACAATGTGGGGACGGTTGACTTGCTGAATATCAAGACCATGGCAAAGCGGCGCAACAACATGCAATGGATGAAGTTACCGCCAAAGATTTATTTTGAAAAAAACTCAGTTCGCTATCTGGAACACATGGAGGGCATTAAGCGGGCGTTCATCGTTGCTGACCGCAGCATGGAAAAGCTGGGTTTCGTGAAGATTATTGAAGATGTGCTCGCACGCCGGGAAAACCCGGTTCAGGTGCAAACGTTCGTTGATGTTGAACCTGATCCATCAACCGATACCGTTTTCAAGGGGACCGATATCATGCGTTCATTCGGTCCAGATACTGTGATTGCGATCGGCGGCGGCTCGGTTATGGATGCTGCCAAGGGTATGTGCTTATTCAATGATGCTGGAGATGCCGACTTCTTTGGCGCCAAGCAAAAGTTTCTGGATATTCGTAAGCGGACTTACACTTTCCCGAAACTGAATAAGACCAAACTGGTTTGCATCCCGACAACTTCCGGTACCGGTTCTGAGGTGACCCCATTTGCGGTTATCACGGATTCCAAAGCCGGTATCAAGTATCCCTTAGCCGATTATGCGCTGACCCCAGATATCGCGATTGTGGACAGTCAATTCATCGAATCCGTCCCGCCAGTGGTTGTGGCTGATTCGGGTATTGACGTTCTCTGCCACGCCACCGAAAGTTATGTTTCCACCATGGCAACGCACTATACCAAGGGCCTGAGTCTTGAAGCCATCAAGCTGGTATTTGAAAACCTTGAAAAGAGCTATCACGGCGACATCGCTGCGAAATCCAAGATGCATGATGCTTCAACCATTGCAGGGATGGCCTTTGCCAATGCATTGTTGGGAATTAACCACAGTATTGCCCACAAGATTGGTCAGGCATTCCATCTGCCTCATGGACGCTGCATCGCGATTACCATGCCACACGTGATCCGCTTCAACGCCAGCCAGCCGAAGAAGCGCGCTATCTGGGCTAAGTACAGTTACTTCCGCGCTAACGAAGATTATGCAGAAATCGCCCGTTATCTTGGTCTGCCAGGTAAAACCACTGATGAACTGGTAGAAAGCTATGTTCAGGCCTTTATTAAACTAGCACACAGTGTCGACATCAAGTTGAGTCTGAAGGATCAAGGCGTCAAGAAAGCCGATCTAGATAAACAAGTTGATCGACTTGCCGAACTTGCTTACGAAGACAACTGCACGGTCACCAATCCGCAAGAACCGTTAATCAGTGATTTGAAGCACATCATTCTCGATGAATACGAAGGCACGGAATCGACTTTCTAGGCGAGCATATGCTAAGCATTTCACGATAGTCGGCAATGGTTCATTAGTTTAACCTTTTGTGCCGATCACCTAAAACACGTCATGAAATTGACGTGTTTTTTTGTGCAACTCATGGCATAATGTAGTACAGCGATTGCAAATTAAAAGTAAGGACGTAAAATGACACCGAATAAAGAAGATTATCTTAAGTTAATTTTTGAGATCGGCGGTGACACCGAACTGGTCTCTAATAAGCAAATAGTTGCGGGAATGCATGTTTCTGCTGCCTCGGTCAGTGAGATGATCAATAAACTGGGTGAAGAAAAACTGGTGGCGCACACACCTTATCAGGGGATCCAGTTGACATCGGCAGGCCGGAAAAAAGCGGCTATTTTAGTGCGCAATCATCGTCTTTGGGAAGTGTTTTTAGTTAAGTGCCTGAAGTATTCGCCGGATGCTGTTCATCAAGAGGCGGAAAAACTTGAGCATGCGTTGACACCGGAGATGGCTAAGCGGCTGTCCGCGATGTTGGGTAATCCTGAATACTGTCCCCACGGTGGGGTGATTCCGGATGCGGAAGGCCACTATATCCAGCAGAGTCGGGTCACTTTGGGTGCAATGGAGGTCGGCCAACGCGGTCATATCGAACGGCTCATCGATGAAGTTTCGTTAATAGATTATACCGTCAAAATTGATCTGAGACTTGACGATGCGTTTACCGTGACCGGTAAAAATGCCGGTACGGTGATCATTAAATTGGATCGAACAGGAAAAGAATTGACGGTCGATGCCGATCGCGCTGCTCATATATTTGTTGAATTGTAATTAGGTTTTGAGAAAGCAGGGTCGTATACATGCCAGAAGAATCACGCGCTGTGATCATTATTTTTGGAGGGTCAGGGGATTTAGCTTCGCGTAAACTTTATCCCGCATTGTTTAATCTTTATCGCCGCGGCGTGTTGGCTGAACATTTTGCCGTGATCGGGACTGCCCGACGACCATGGAGCGATGAGCATTACCATGAGGTGGTTGAAACAGCGATCGCCGGGCTTAACCCGGATCCTGCGCAAGCACATGCGTTTGCCCAACACTTCTTTTATCAAAGCCATGATGTCACCGATGCGGGCCATTACATCACGCTGAAAAATCTGGCGGCTAAGTTGGACGATCAGTTTGCAATAGGTGGCAATCGGGTCTTTTACATGGCGATGGCGCCGGACTTTTTTGAAACCATTGCCAGTCATCTCAAGTCTGAGCATTTGTTGACGGATGCCGGTTTTAATCGGCTCATTATCGAAAAACCGTTTGGCCACGATTACGCCAGCGCCAAGACACTGAATGATTCGCTGACGGCAACGTTTGCTGATGATCAGATCTTCCGGATTGATCATTACTTAGGCAAAGAAATGATTCAGAATCTTTTGGCGTTTCGGTTTGATAATACGATTTTTGAAGGTATCTGGAATAAGAAGTATATTGACAACATTCAGATTACTTTGGCGGAAGCGGTCGGTGTTGAGGAACGGGCCGGCTATTATGAAAAAGCCGGTGCGTTGCGAGACATGGTGCAAAACCACGTGATGCAGGTGCTGTCTTATCTAACCATGGGGAAGCCGAAATTCTTTACGACCAATGATATTTTGGCGGAAAAGGATAAGGTGTTTGCCGCATTGAAGCCGTATGATCTAGCAACGGCGAAAGCCAACTTTGTACGTGCTCAGTACACGGGGGCTGAAGTCGATGGAAAAACCGTTCGGGGCTACCGTGAGGAAGAAGGCGTGGCAGATGATTCGCAAACCGCGACATTTGTGGCCGGAAAAATTATGTTGGACATGCCGCAATGGCAAGGCGTCCCGATTTATATTCGCACCGGTAAGCGTCTGACCCGCAAATCGACGCAGCTGACACTGACCTTCAAGCCAGTCGCTGCGCCGTTGTTTGGTCAATCCGCGACAAGCAAGCCGGACACCTTGACTATTTATATCGAGCCAAGTGAAGGCTATTCACTACAGCTCAATGGCAAGGCGTTGGGAACTGGCCTTACCATTGAGCCGGATGAATTACGTTACCGTCACGATCCAGAGGCGGCAGCTGCAGCACCGGAGGCCTATGAACGGTTGATTAACAATGTGTTGGAAGGCGATCAGACCAACTTTACCCATTGGTCCGAATTGTCGGCTTCGTGGCACTTCATTGATGCCATTCAGGCTGCGTGGTCGCAAGATCCGAACATGCCGACGTATCCGGCCGCAACCATGGGACCACAGGCAGCATTTGATTTACTGGCACGTGACGGCCGCGAATGGTTCTGGCAGCCGCATCGTGTTCAAATGGCAGATTAAGACTAATTTGCAGTGAGAAGGGACTGTGGCCGAAGAAAGGCTATGGCCTCTTTTTTGAGCGTGAACCGGCGCGGTCAGAAGCCGGAGCATAAGTGGCCTCTCGCTAAATGGCTGGGCCTTAGCCATTTAGGCGAGAGGTCCTTATGTGCAGGCTTTTGCGCCGGTGAGCGCGTTATAGATGAGCGTGAGCCAGCCTGGTTAGAAACCGGAGTGTAAGAGGCTTTGGGCGATTCTGCGCCAGCGAACGCGTTATAGAAAGCAACACTCAGCCGGGCTTATTCGTCCAACATAGAAAACATCCCATCCCATACACCAACCATAGCCAAGTATGCACAAGCGCTTTTCAATCACGGTAAGGAGGGGCATATGGCACTCTTTGAATTGCCTTTACAAAATGATACGTCTCGAAAAATTATCCATCTCGATATGGATGCTTTTTACGCCTCGATTGAAATGCGCGATGATCCACGACTGCGACGCAAAGCTTTGGTGATTGCCCGCGATCCGCGCACGACCGGCGGAAAAGGCGTCGTGACGACAGCTAATTATGTTGCTCGGCGCTATGGTGTGCACTCGGCCATGCCGGCTAATGAGGCGCTGCAACTGGTGCCGCGATCGGAACTGGTGTTTAAAACACCAGACTTTCCTAAATACAAAGCTGTCTCAGCCCAAATTCATGCCTTGTTTCATCAAGTTACTGACTTGATTGAACCAGTTGCGTTTGACGAGGCATATCTGGATGTGACAGCCAATCATGCTTTTTCCAGTACTATTGCGCTGGCCTTATGGTTGCAGGATCAAATCAGTCAGGTCACACAACTAACCAGTTCCATTGGTATTTCCTACAATAAATTCATTGCCAAACAGGCGTCTGACTATAACAAGCCCAACGGCCGGACTGTTGTGTTGCCGGAACAGGCATTGCTGTTTTTGGATCGTTTGCCGATTAAGCAATTTCGCGGTGTCGGGAAAAAGACGCTGCCGAAATTAACGGATTTAGGCGTGACCGATGGCAAAACGTTACGTGCGTTATCGCAAGATCAGCTACTGGGCATGTTTGGCAAGATGGGTTTTGTCTTATACCAACATGCCCGTGGCGTCGATAATCGCCCGGTGGCAGTGCGAACCGCTAAATCGATTGGCAAGGAACGAACGTATGGGACACCGCTGACTGACGACACAAGTGTTCAGGCCCAGCTTCACAAACTGGCGGGGCTCGTTGTCACCTCATTGAATCAAAAAGGCATGCATGGCAAGACTGTTGTCCTTAAAGTTCGGGATGTTGATTTTGTCACGCAGACAAAACGCTTAACCCAAGATCATTATTTTGAAAATAAACAGGATATTTTTGCGGCTGCTTGGCAACTTTGGCAAAGCGTTAAGCTGCCGAAGTTAGCGATTCGCTTGCTGGGAATTACCGTAACCGCCTTGGATCCAAAACAGTATGAAAATATTGATTTACCACTGGGATAAGGATTGGAGTGGCGTTCATTGCCATGCCGCTGGCGGTCGAATGCTACTGTTTTCATACTGTCATAGTACAGTTAAAGCTATGGTATACTAACGATAGATTGCAATGGGGTGATGGTATGGCAACAAAGCATGAACAGATTCTGGATTACATTGCGAATTTAGCGGTCGGCAAGAAGATCTCGGTTCGATCAATTGCTAAACATTTGAAGGTAAGCGAAGGTACTGCCTATCGGGCGATTAAGGAAGCTGAGAATACCGGTTTCGTTTCCACGATTGCCCGGGTCGGAACGATACGAATCGAGCAAAAACCGTTAAATCCAATTGAATCCGTCACGTTTAAGACGCTAGTTGATTTGATTGATGCTAATGTTTTAGGCGGTCATGCCGGCATGGATAAGAAGCTTGATAAATTCGTGATTGGCGCGATGACACCAGCTGCCATGCGGCCATATATTACGCGTAATTCATTGCTGATTGTCGGAAATCGTGAAGATGTTCAGCGGTTAGCGCTCGAAGATGGTGCTGCCGTGTTGATCACTGGTGGTTTTGAAACCAGTCCGGCGATTATTGCCTTGGCCGATAATCAGCAGTTGCCAGTGTTACAGACCGCCTATGATACGTTCACGGTGGCGACAATGATCAATCGGGCGCTGTCCGATCAGGCGATTAAACAGGACATTTTAACAGTTGCCGCGATTTATACGCCACTTTCCCAGATTGAAACAATCGGCGTCGAAGCTACCGTGGGCGATTACCTGGCGATGACGGATCCGCATTATCCGTTACCGGTCATCACCCGCAACGGTCGCCTGGTCGGATTGATGCGCCCGGCTTTGGTAGCTGGTAAAAAGCCGACTGTGCCGATCGAGCGGTTAATGCAAAAAGACCCACAAACTGTGAAGCCATATCTGAGTGTTACCACAGTCGGGCACACGATGCAGGATAACGGTATGAATGCGATGCCAGTGGTCGACGACAGTTGGAATCTACTCGGAATTGTGACGCGCAATGCAGTCTTTTCCAGTTTGACCGGGATTGCGCATAGTCGAGAATTGTCCAATACCATTGCGGACCAAGTTAGTGCCCAATTGACGGCGATTACGCCGCAAAAGCCGTACGGTGGCGGGTTTGAACTCAAAACGGTGCCGGCGATGACCAATGCGTTGGGGACGATGAGTTTTGGAGTTCTTGCCGAAGCCATTAATAGCTGCACCACAAGGTATCTCCATGCCAGCGGTCGGCGAAATGTGTTGGTTGAAGGTGTGAATCTGACCACCTTCCGCCCTGTACAACTGGAAAGTATTGTGACCGTTTTGTTGCGGGTACTTGAACTGACACGCCATGATGCCACCGTTGATGTCGATGTCCTCAGTGATGGGGTTCAGGTAGCTAAAGCTGTTGTCACCTGTCAGCTATTAGAAAGGAATTGATCAAACATGATTCAAACCGATATTATCAACGCCATTAAGGCCAATAATCCCATTATTATTCACCGGCACGTTAACCCTGATCCGGATGCGTTGGGGTCCCAGGTTGGTTTGGCAGAAGCTATTCGCGCGGGTTTGCCGGACAAGCAGGTTTATCAAGTCGGCAGCGATACCGGAAATTTAAGCTGGTTAGCGCAGGAACAAACCATCAGCGATGATGTTTATAAGGATGCATTGGTGATTGTGACCGATACAGCTGACACACCGCGGATTTCGGATACGCGCTTTAATCAAGGAAAAATGCTGATTAAAATTGACCATCACCCTAACGATGATGCATACGGTGATCTTACCTGGGTCGATAACAATGCTAGTTCGGCATCCGAGCTTATTTATGATCTTATCGCTGTCAGCGAAGGTACGTTAAAATTATCGGATCAAGCGGCACGAATGCTTTATGCTGGCATTGTCGGTGATACCGGCCGATTCCTTTTTAACAACACGACGCCGCATACATTGCAAGTAGCCGCTGAGCTTATTAAAAAAGATTTTGACCCAACCGCGATTAACAATCGGATGAATACGGTCACGTTGGCGCAAGCCCGACTGCAAGGGTACGTGATTGACCATTTGAAGATCAGTCCTGCCGGGGCAGCGAGCGTCATCGTGCCACGCACTGCCATTGAAGATCGGAAATTAGCGGACGATCAGGTGAGTGCCGTGGTCGGAACCCCCGGTCGGCTTGACATTGTTGTCGCCTGGGCTGAATTTATCGAACAGACAGAAGGCGGTTACCGGGTTCATTTGCGCTCTAAGGGACCTATTATCAATGCATTGGCAAAAGCGCACAATGGCGGGGGGCATCCCTTGGCCAGCGGTGCCAAAGCCGCTAATTTTGACGAGGTGATTCAAATCGAAACGCAACTTGATCAATTGGTCAAAGACTATTCAACTTCGGGAAAGTAGGCATTATGGAGAATCAATTTAAACAATACCAAATCAAGCCGTTCGTGATCGCAGGCCTGGATGCTATGGGGATCACGCAGCCGACGCCGATTCAAAAAAAGGTGATTCCGGCCCTGTTGCGCGGGGAGAATCTTGTGGGTCAGAGTCAGACAGGCAGCGGGAAAACCCACGCCTTTTTGGTACCGTTGCTTAGCATGGTCGATCCTGAACAAGATGCAACCCAGGTGGTCATCACGGCACCTTCCCGTGAGCTGGCCAATCAGATTTATGCGGTTGCCCAACAATTGACCCAAACGGAACCGGCTATTCGGATTAGTCGGTTAGTCGGTGGGATGGACAAGCAAAAGCAGATTGACAAACTGCAGCATCGTCAGCCACATGTTGCCATTGGCACACCGGGGCGGATTCTAGACATGATAAAACGTTATGACCTAGTGCCGGCTTCGGTTCGTCATTTTGTCGTTGATGAAGCAGATATGACGTTGGACATGGGTTTTCTTGAGACTGTCGATGCGATTGCGTCCAGTTTTCCGGAAAATTTGCAGATGGCCGTTTTTTCCGCCACCATTCCCCAAAAGCTCGAGCCGTTCCTGCGTAAATACATGCACCACCCCACGATGATTGAACTCAAACCACAGTCCGTCATTGCCGACACTGTTGAGAATATCCTGATTGCTGCTAAAGGGCAGGATAAAAACGAACTGATTTACCAGCTTGTCACGATGGGCCATCCATTTCTGGTGTTGATTTTTGCCAATACCAAAACCAGCGTTGATGCGATTCATGATTACCTGAAACATCAAGGGTTGAAAGTTGCCAAGATTCATGGTGGCGTCCAACCGCGTGAACGCCGGCGCATCATGAAAGAGGTGGCCGATCTTAAATATCAATATGTGGTTGCGACTGATTTGGCTGCGCGTGGGATTGATATCAAAGGGGTTTCGATGGTAATTAATGCCGAGATTCCGCGGGATTTGGAGTTCTTTATTCACCGCGTGGGGCGGACCGGACGAAACGGCATGGCCGGTACGGCGATCACGCTTTATGAACCGGGTCAAGAAGACCAGGTCGCCGAGTTAGAGCATATGGGCATCAAGTTTGAGCCTAAGACCCTACACAAAGGCGAACTGGTTGACACGTATGACCGGAATCGGCGAGTTCACCGTAAGCCTAAGCAGGAGGAAACGAGTCTGGCCATGCGCGGTTTAGTCAAAAAAGCCAAGCAGAAGCATATGCCAAACTATCGTAAGAAAATTCGCACCGCCGCTTTACTGGAACGCAAACGGAATGCCAAAGTTGCTCGTCGCGAAGCCTTATTAGCCGAGAAACGTAAAAACCGCAAACGAGGATAAAAATATGGCCGTAAACGAGTTGACGCTGCCGACATGGAATACTCTGAATGAAAAACGACAACGCTTTATTTTTCAACAGCTGATCCGCTATTTCTTGAGCCCCTTGCTGACAGTCGATGCGATTCGCCCAGTGACGGCTACGTTTTATGGCCAGACGCTTCACACTTTTGAAGCGATGATCGGTGGTGAATGGGTGCGGCTGGTTCCGGGTATGGCAAATGTCAGCCTGGGATTCGTCACGAATCATCAAGAAGAGTTGGCCCCTTATTTGACGCAAAGTGGTTTGACTTTGGCTGACATCCAACAGCTGCTTTCACCGATTAGAAAAACCGACATGCCTGCTATGTTGGTCGCAACAAGAGCAACACCAGCCAATGAAGAAATCTTGGGCCGGGTTAGTTTGACAACCCGAATTTTCAAGGGCAATCATATGGCGTACGCGGCAATTCGGGCACAGGTATTGACGTTGCTGGATCGCCACGGCAGTCTTGACCCGTTTTCGCAAACTGGATGGCCGGCTACCCTGACGAGCGGCAGCGTCAAGTTGCGATTGGCCAGTGCGCATCATTATCAGGTCAGCATCGTCAAATCGTGGCGTAAGGCTGATTTGAGCAAGTCACTGAGCTATTTTGGCTTTCGCCTGCCTACCCAGGATCAATATGAGTATCTGCAAAGTGGCGGTAACCTAAGCCTGTTTCCATTCGGCAATACGTTGCCACTGGAAATGCCGCGATACTTGCCTAACCGATTTGGCTTGACCATACCGGTTAAACGAACCGGTAGTGAGCTGATTGTCGAAGACTTGCAAAAAAGTACGGCATTACCGGCCCAGCCGACTGCTAAAGAAGCGCTGGCACTGTCGCCGTTTTATCAGGTTTCAGGAGAGGCAGATATGGCATTGGCCGTATATCGTCGCGTTGCACCGATTACGGTGAACTAAACGCCCAATCATCATGCTATGCAGATGGTTTTACTAGTCGAAAACGCAGCAAGTTCAAGCTCCTCTTACCGAAGTGAGTTGACCCCATTTTTCAAGAAAGCTATAATAAACAATCGTTAGGACATGCGTCGATCCCTGTGTGAGACAGAAATAACCGCATTGGCTGAGAGCGGTTGCGCCAGGCTAAGATGTGCTCCCTGATATCAGTTGAACGAATATTAATGAAGTGGTAATGAGTCGCATCATTGCAACCAAGGTGGTACCGCGTGTAAGCGCCCTTGGCAGCAATGGTGCTTTTTGTGTTAACGCGTTCGTCAGCGAAGAGGAGGAAAAGTTATCGTGAAAAAAATGTCAAGTGGCGAAATTCGCCAAATGTTTTTGGATTTTTTTAAGAGTAAAGGCCATGCCGTTGAACCAAGTGCCTCGTTGATCCCGGTCGACGATCCGACTTTGTTATGGATTAATTCCGGTGTTGCAACGTTGAAGAAGTATTTTGATGGCTCAGTTATACCGGACAATCCACGGATCACCAATGCCCAAAAATCGATTCGCACCAATGATATTGAGAATGTCGGGAAAACCGCGCGGCACTTAACCTTTTTCGAAATGCTAGGTAATTTTTCAGTTGGTGATTATTTCAAAAAAGAAGTGATTCCGTGGGCGTGGGAATTAATGACGAGCCCTAAATGGTTTGGATTCGATCCTAAGCGTCTGTATGTTACGGTTTATCCGAAAGATAAAGTAACCAAGGAATTATGGCGCAAGGTCGGGGTTCCTGACGATCATATCGTTGAAGCAGAAGATAATTTCTGGGATATTGGTGAAGGCCCATCCGGTCCCGATTCCGAAATTTTTTACGACCGCGGGCAATCATTCAACAATGTCGCTGAAGATGATCCGGAGAACTATCCCGGTGGTGAAAATTCGCGATATGTTGAAATCTGGAACATTGTCTTTTCAGAACTGAATCATTTACCAGACGGGCGCTTTGTCGAGCAACCACATAAAAATATTGATACCGGCATGGGGCTGGAACGTTTGGTTGCCGTGATTCAAGGGACGCCAACGATTTTTGAAACTGACCTGTTTATGCCGATTATCAAGGCAACCGAAAAGATGAGCGCCGGTAAGAAGTACGGTGCCAATGCGCAGGATGATGTTTCATTCAAAATCATCGCGGACCACGCGCGGACGGTGACATTTGCGATTGGCGATGGCGCCCTGCCAAGCAACGAAGGTCGCGGTTACGTGTTGCGGCGACTGATCCGGCGGGCGGTTCTGAATGGCAAAAAATTAGGCATCGATCACGATTTCCTGTATCAATTGGTACCGGTTGTCGGCGAAATCATGAAGAGCTATTACCCACAGATTCTGGCCAACCAACCATTTATCCAAAAGGTGATTAAATCCGAGGAAACGCGATTCCGTCAGACGTTGGATGCTGGCGTCAATCTGTTGAACCAGATCATTGCCGAATTAAAGAAAACCGGCAAGAAAGAGATTTCCGGCGCTGATGCCTTTAAGTTGTTCGACACGTATGGCTTCCCGGTTGAAATGACAAACGAGTATGCACAGGATGAAGGCTTGCAAGTCGATATGGCCGGCTTCAAAAAGAACATGGCCGCGCAACGTGATCGTGCCCGTAAAGCACGCGGCGATCGCCAGTCGATGGGCAGTCAGGATACTGTCTTAATGAACATTACAACCCCAAGTAAATTTACCGGCTGGACCGAATTGGATCATAAGCATGCGACCCTGCAGGACATTATTGTCGACGATCAGCTGCAGGATGATGTCAGTGACGGCACGGCGCAGTTGATTTTTGACGAGACCCCGTTTTATGCGGAAATGGGCGGCCAGGTCGCCGATCACGGGCAAATTAAGGCGCAAGACGGCACGGTATTGGCAGAAGTAACTGATGTGCAGCATGCACCCAATGGCCAGAATCTGCATACGGTGACCGTTAACGGTAAGTTGGAAAAAGGCCAAGCTTACTGGCTGAGTGTTGATCGGCTGCGACGGAAAAAAGTTTCGCTTAACCATACGGCGACCCATTTGCTTGATCAAGCACTGCGCGATGTTTTGGGCGAGCATACTCACCAGGCAGGCTCGTTAGTCGAACCGGATTACTTGCGGTTTGACTTTACAAACTTTGGGCAGGTAACGCCGAAGCAACTCCGCGAAGTCGAAACAATTGTTAACCAGAAAATCTGGGATGCTTTGCCGATTACCTGGAAAGAGATGCCGATCGAAGAGGCCAAGAAGCTTGGCGCAATCGCTATGTTTGGGGACAAATACGGCGATGTCGTGCGAATTGTGTCGATTGGCGATTACAACAAGGAATTTGACGGCGGCACGCACCCAACTAATACTAATGCGTTAGGATTATTTAAGATCACCAGTGAATCCGGTATCGGTGCCGGTATTCGCCGAGTCGAAGCTGTAACTTCTAAAGAAGCTTATGAATATCTGACGCAACAACAGGATTGGCTAAAAGAAACTGCCGATCATCTGAAGATTGATCAGGTGAAAAATGTGCCAAGCAAGGTGGCGCAACTGCAGGTGGATCTTAAAACCGAGCAGAAAACAGTGGACGGGTTGCAGGCAAAACTTGCTGCTCAAGCTGCAGCTGGTATTTTTGACCATGCCGAAACGGTTGGCGACTTCAAGATCATTACCAAACAGGTTCAAGTTGCCGGGATGAACGAGTTGCGACAATTGGCCGATGAATGGAAAACCAAGAACGCATCGGATGTGCTTGTATTGGGGACGGAAGCCAATGGTAAGGCAAACTTATTGGTAGCGGCCAATGCAACCGCGAATAAAGCCGGCATCAAAGCAGGCGACCTGATCAAAGCCATCGCGCCAAAAGTTGGCGGTGGCGGTGGCGGTCGTCCGGACATGGCCCAGGCAGGTGGCAAGAATCCGGCCGGTATTGTGGCGGCTTTAAATGAAGCTAAGCAGGTGATTGGCCAACAGGCTTAGTGCCCTGAAGCTGTTTTTCACGCGACCATGGCCAGATTGAGCGCCTAAATTAATTCTTTTGAAGACCATTTAAATAGTTTTGCCGTGCGTCAGAATTCACTAACAGTCATTTTGTTGGTCGAATTCTGGCGTATTTGCTTTTTGGCGGTGTGGACGCGATGATTCATGGTAAAATGAAGAAAACGATTCCAAGAGCAAGTCGAGTCACCGATTCATTTTCCCGTTCCCCTGACAAGAGTAAACAGATGATTCGCTTAGTTGACGGGGATGATAAAGACGATGATGACTGGTAATGGCTGACCCTCCATTGACTGTTACTTACTTTTGCTCAGGAATTGTACATTTGGCTGGCTTTCAAGTAAAATGGTCTTTGAAGCGGATAGAATAGAGGTGTAAGAATGAGCACATTAGATCAAACCGTTCATTTTGATTTTCGAGATAACAATCCGAAAAATGTTCACGAGACGTTGGAAACTGTGTATAAGGCGCTTGAGGAAAAAGGCTATAACCCGATCAACCAGATAGTGGGGTATTTGATTTCCGGCGATCCGGCCTATATTCCTCGGTATAATGATGCGCGCAACCTGATTCGGAAACATGAGCGCGATGAGATCATTGAGGAGCTTGTTCGAAACTATCTTGGCAAGGAGCAAGCTTAATGCGCTTAATGGGGTTGGACGTCGGTTCTCGGACTGTCGGGGTAGCGATCAGTGATCCTTTAGGCTGGACGGCACAAGGTCTGGAGATTATTCGGATCAATGAAGATAAACAACAGTTTGGGATTACACGTCTCAAAGAGTTGGTCAAGCAATATGAAGTGACCGCCTTTGTTTTGGGTTTACCCAAAAATATGAACAATTCAATTGGACCACGCGCAGAAAAGTCACAGGCTTATGGTGATTTACTTAAAGAGACGTTTGGTTTGCCGGTTGACTTTATTGATGAACGGCTCACAACTGTTGAGGCTTCACGGATGCTGATTGAAGAAGCAGACGCCAGCCGCAAGCGGCAAAAGCAGGTCATTGATAAAGTGGCTGCCCAGATGATCCTACAAAATTATCTGGATGCGAAAGGTCCCTTGACGAAGCAATAATCATGGCAGGTGGCCACACAGGTTCCGCCTGTATTTTAAGGAGACGCAAGATGGCGAATAACGAACATGTAACGCCCGGTGATGACAATCAGCAGATTACGCTGATCGATGAAAAGGGCAATGAAGAACTCTATCAGGTTTTATTCACGTTTGATTCCGAAGATTACGGCAAAAGCTACGTGCTTTTATACCCGGCCAGCGAAAGCGATAATCAGGAAGTTGAAATTCAAGCTTTCTCGTTTACGCCGGATGCAAATGGGGATGCCAGCTCGGGAGATCTTTTTCCTATCGAAGACGATGAGGAATGGGATATGGTCGAAGAGGTATTAAATACTTTCTTGGCTGATGACGATTCAAATCTGCAGGATTAATTAAGTCATAACCCAGCAGGCCACCAGATTTTTGGTGGTCTGCTTTTATGTGAGCGTGATCCGACACGCGTTATGGCAAACGGCTTTAGCAACACCCACTCGCGATTTGGCAATTATGGTAGAATACTCTTTAAAAGAGTGGAGGCATTCGCGTCATGACTGAAGAGAAGCGGCGTTTTAAAGCCGTTATTGGTGATAAAACGTATACGATTATCGGGCCGGGATCCGAGCAGCACTTTTTGACCGTGACAAAGCTGTTAAATGAACGGCTGGATCAGGTTAAAACGCTGGCACCGGATCTGACCGCTGAAGAGCAGGCGATTTTAGTTGCCTTCAATGCTGTTTCGGATCAGGTTAAATTGTTGGCGGCCCAACAAAACGAGCCGGATCAGAAAGCGTAGTGGGGGAACGACTTGATTTCGATTGCGATTATTTTAGTGTTGGCATATTTTTATTACAGTGGGGCGCGTCGCGGGGCGGCGTTGCAGTGGTTGCACGTGGGTGGTTATGCCCTGAGTTTTCTGGCAGCAACTGCCTTGGCACAGCCATTAGGGGAACACTTCACGTTGTTAATTCCTTATCCGTCAGCGACCAATGCTGGTCAATTTGCGTTTTATTCCGACAAAATTGGTTTGACGCTAGACACCGCTTTTTATCGTGGGTTTGCTTTTTTGCTGGTGCTGACGATCGGTTGGTTAATAACCAGGACTATCTCGTTGTGGTTCCATGATTTGACTTATAAAGCAATGAGTCACCGCAAAAGTGCTCTAATTGGCGGCATTGCTAATTTGGTGATCGGATATATTTTTTTGTTTCTCATTTTAGCGCTGTTGGCGCTGATTCCGATTGCTGGCATTCAACAGGGCCTCGATCATTCAATTGTTGCCAAAGCTATGATTAAATATTCACCAGGGTTGACGCAATTTATTAATGCGCTCTGGTTGTGAACACAGTGACGCTCAGGGATGGATAATTGATGTCTTTGGGCGCTTCGTGGTTATAGGAGCAGAACATGAATAACAAGATTTTAAAAACACTTGAATACGACAAGATTCAGCAAGCATTATTGAGTCAAGTCGTAACGGCAAAAGGGCGGCAGCTGGTCCAGAATATGGTGCCGTTAACGGATCCGGTGGCCGTACAACGGGCACTTGATGAAACAGCTGACGGGGCTTCGGCGTTGCGGCTCAAGGGTGGCATCCCAGTTCCCCA
The DNA here is from genome assembly GCF_004123795.1 of Lacticaseibacillus chiayiensis. GTDB lineage: Bacteria > Bacillota > Bacilli > Lactobacillales > Lactobacillaceae > Lacticaseibacillus > Lacticaseibacillus chiayiensis. Next base: position 54,288 of record NZ_MSSM01000018.1, read on the forward strand.
GCTGGAAAATATTGATCCGGCATTAAAACGAGTCGATATCGGAGCCGTTTTAAATGGTCAGGAATTGGCCAGCATCAGTCGGGTACTGCAAACAGTGAGTGCCATCGATAAATTCTTGACCGACTTGCAGGATCAGATTGATTTTCGTCAACTCTATACGTTACAAGAAGAGCTGACGGCGTTGCCGCAATTATCCCGCCGTCTGAAGACCGCCGTTGATCCTGAAGGTACTTTGACCGATGAGGCCAGCCCTGAGCTGCATGGCATTCGTGAGCAAATCAAGCGGATTGAAAGCGATATTCGCAGTAAAATGGCGGAATATACGCGCGGTGCCCAGTCGAAATATTTAAGCGATCCCATTGTCACCATTCGTGATGATCGTTATGTGATTCCGGTTAAAGCGGCCTATCGCGGTAAATTCGGCGGGGTCGTTCACGATCAAAGTGCTACGGGGCAAACCCTTTTTGTTGAACCACAAGCCATTGTTGCGCTGAATAACCGTCTCCGTGAGGCGCAGATGGCAGAAACGGCTGAAGTGAACCGAGTGTTGGCCGAGCTGTCAAATGAGTTGGCACCATATACAGGACAGATCAAAGCCAATGCGGCGGTTCTCGGCCATTTTGATTTTATTAACGCCAAGGCAAAGTTGGCTAAAAACCAGAAAGCAACCGAGCCGCTGGTTTCATCCGATAATGATGTCTTGTTGCGGCAAGCGCGCCATCCGTTAATCGATCGGCATCAGGTTGTCGGCAATGACATTCCATTAGGCGCAGATTACCAAGCAATGGTCATTACGGGACCTAACACTGGTGGGAAAACGATCACCTTAAAAACGTTAGGCTTATTGCAGCTCATGGGGCAATCGGGTTTGTTTATTCCAGCCGACGATGAAAGCCGCATTGGTATTTTTGATGAAGTTTTTGCTGACATTGGCGATGAACAGTCGATTGAGCAGAATCTATCTACTTTTTCTGCCCACATGGATAATATCGTGCACATTCTTAAACAGCTCTCCCACAACAGTCTGGTGCTGTTTGATGAATTGGGAGCGGGCACGGATCCGCAAGAAGGTGCGGCATTGGCGATTGCGATTTTGGATGCTGTTGGGGAGATTGGTGCGTATGTGGTGGCCACGACCCATTATCCGGAACTGAAATTGTACGGCTACAATACGCCCAAAACCATCAACGCATCGATGGAGTTCGACAGCAAAACGCTACAGCCAACCTATCGCCTACTGGTTGGCGTTCCCGGCCGCTCAAACGCCTTTGATATTTCGATGCGATTAGGCTTACCGCAGCCGATTGTCGATCGGGCTAAGTCGATGATTAGCTCCGACAGTCACGAACTGAACAACATGATTAGCGATTTGGAAAGACAACGTAAGGCGGCAGAGAATGCGCGAGTAGCCGCGCAACGGCAACTGGCGGATGCCCAATCGCTTCATGATGAATTGGCCGACGCGTATAAGGCATTTACCACTGAACGGGATGCCCAGTTGCAACAGGCTAAGGAAAAAGCCAATGCAATGGTTGACAAGGCACAGGCAAAAGCGGATAAAATTATTAAGCAGCTGCGGCAAATGCAGCTGACCAATCCGGGATCCGTCAAAGAAAATCAATTAATTGCGGCCAGAACCGCCCTCAAGCGTCTGCACCAAGACGAACCGCTGCAAAAAAATCGGGTGCTTCGACGTGAACGGGAAAAGCAGGCATTGCATGTTGGTGATGAGGTGAAGGTTGCCAGTTATGATCAGACCGGCACCTTATTAGAACAGTTCGACAAGGATCATTGGCAGGTTCAGATGGGCATTTTGAAAATGAAGGTACCAACTTCAGAACTGGAAAAAGTCAAACCGTCCAAACAAGCCTCCACGCAGCGGCCAGTAGTTAAGGTTAGCGGCGGTGGCATGAGCGGTCCGTCCACCACGCTGGATTTGCGCGGCGAACGCTATGAGCAGGCAATGGCTGATTTAGATCAATATATTGATGCGGCTTTGTTGGCGGGTTATCCATCCGTTACGATCATTCACGGTTTGGGCACCGGCGCGATTCGCAATGGGGTGACCCAATATCTGAAGCGTAATCGGCAAGTGAAGAACTTTGGATTTGCCCCGCAGAATGCTGGCGGATCCGGAGCAACAATTGTTAATTTCAAGTAGCTAGTAGTATTTTACCAGTGAATGTGCTATGATTTAGTTACAAAAAGTAAGAGGAGGAATCCGTTCATGGTTCAAGCAGTCACAGATTCAAACTACAAGACGGAGACCGACACTGGCGTCACCCTAACCGATTTTTGGGCGACATGGTGCGGCCCTTGTCGTATGCAGAGCCCAGTCATCGAAAAGTTAGCCGAGAGTCGCGATGACGTTAAGTTCGTCAAGATGGATGTCGATGCTAACCCAGAGACACCAAAGTCATTTGGCATTATGGCGATCCCAACGCTTGTCATCAAAAAAGATGGCAAGGTTGTCGAGAAGCTGGTTGGCTATCAAACCAAAGATCAGCTCGACGCAACGCTGAACAAGTACACCGCTTAATCGAAGCAAGAGGATCAACTTTCTGATCAGAGGCTGCAGTCTGAATAAGGCTGCGGCTTTTTTTAAAGTGTCAAATAAGACGCGTAACTGTTTAGCACGCAAACAAGTCCGTGCGAACGTTACGCGTCTTTTCTTTTTATAACCAGATTGGCAAGACCCAAAATTTGAGGGTTAAAGCAAATTCCGTTCAGTGCGGATATAAAAGCCATGATAAAAAACGAATCTTAATCTAAATCGAGGAAAATCAGTGGGGTTTTTCAGATGTAATCGCTATATTAGAATTATTTCGTCGTGGTGGTTTAGCCTGTGGAATGACTTGTATTGAACACTTAGAAACGTAAGCAACGTTGATATGGTGGAATCTTTGCGACGTTAAATGATTTTCCGAGATGAAGTCCGACAGATAGTTGTCGGGTTCACATTACGAAACTGTTAGGTGATTGTTACGCTTTTCGTTGGCGAGGCGTTTTCTGTAAAACTATAATAGACCTGTAATTAAGAACGTGGGGTGACAAGATGTTCGCAAAATTAAAAGCGGTGTGGGAAAATCCCACATTTCGGTTCATCTTTTGGACCGTCACGTATTTCGTGATTCTGCTGGTTCTGGTTTATCTATACGGATACAGTGGCATCAATAACAGTAAATTCATCTATAATGAGTTCTAAAAAGGGGGAAAACCGAGATGATCGATAATGTCATCACAGCGATTGATCGGGTGGCCGCAGAGCATCCGACGCGCGTGGCTTATGATTATGAAGGTAAACAGTACACGTACGCGCAGTTAAAAGACGGCAGTGATCGCCTAGCCGGTTTCTTTGCGGAAACATTGCCAGATGGTCAGCCGATCATTGTGTATGGCGGACAAACCTTTGATATGGTCGAGGTTTTCCTTGGACTTTCAAAATCAGGGCATGCTTACATTCCGATCGATACGCACAGTCCGAATGAACGGATCACTCAGGTCCAGGATGTTGCCCATGCACCGGCTGTCATTGAAGTCGCACCGCTGCCGATTACGGTTCCAGACGTCCAGATTATTAAGGCACCGGAACTCCATGATGCGGAACAGACGCATGAGCCGATTCATTCCTTGCAACATGCTGTCGCCGGAGATGATAACTACTACATCATATTCACGAGCGGCACAACCGGCAAACCAAAAGGCGTTCAGATCAGCCATGAGAATCTGTTGAGCTATGTTAATTGGAACATCTCCGACTTTGGCCTTCAGGAAGGCGTCGTTTCGATGTCCCAACCGCCATACTCGTTTGACTTAAGCGTCATGGATCTGTATCCAACATTGGTATTGGGCGGCACGTTAAAGGCTTTGCCAAAAGAAGTGACTGACAACTTTAAAGATTTATTTGCGACGTTGCCAAAACTCGGCCTGAGTGAATGGGTTTCAACCCCGTCATTTGTCGAAATCGCATTGCTGGATCCGAACTTTAAACAAGAAAATTATCCGAACCTGACTCATTTTCTCTTCTGCGGTGAGGAACTTGTCAATAAAACCGCACAAGAGCTGATTACGCGCTTTCCGAAAGCAACAGTCTATAACACTTATGGCCCGACAGAAGCAACGGTTGCCGTAACTGGTATGGCGATTACGCAGGAAATTGTTGATCAATACCCGCGGTTGCCAATTGGATATGCCAAGCCTGATACTGACATTTTCATCGTTGATGAGCAAGGGAATCAAGTGTCACCTGATACAGAAGGCGAGTTAATGATTGTTGGGCCAAGTGTTTCCAAGGGTTATCTGAATAATCCGGATAAAACCGCGAAAGCCTTCTTTAAAGTGGGCAACCATCGGGGCTATCGTTCCGGTGACTTGGCAACGATGACGACTGATGGCATGATCTTTTATCGTGGTCGTACTGATTTTCAAGTCAAGTTGCACGGGTACCGCATTGAGCTGGAAGATGTTGACCATAACCTGAATCAGGTTTCTTACATCAAGCAAGCGTCAACGGTGCCACGCTACGATAAGGATCATAAAGTAGCACAATTAATCGCTTTTGCGGTGGCCAAGCCTAACGATTTCGATAGTGATATGAAGTTGACCCAGGCTGTTAAAACCGAGTTGGGCAAGATGGTGATGGAATATATGATTCCGCAACGCATTATCTATCGGGATCAATTGCCATTGACAGCGAATGGCAAGGTTGATCGCAAAGCACTGATTGCAGAGGTAAATCACTAATGCTGAATTTACAACCATATGAGAACCCACAGTATTTTCTCTATTTGATCATCGCCTTGCTGCCGGTCATCATCGGGATGTTTAAGGGCTTCAGGATGCATTGGTATGAAAGTATCTTTTCACTGGTGTTTCTGGTTCTGATTTTTGACGCTGATAAGTGGCCACAGGGTAAGGCATTGTTGGGCTATGTCGTCTTCAATCTATTGCTGGTGTATGCCTATTATAAATATCGCACGCGAAAAGGGTCGAAAAACTCGACGGCCGTGTTTTATCTTAGTGTTGCGTTAGGCATTGCTCAGTTGGTGATTGTTAAATTTACGCCATTGTTCCAACATCATAACTCGATTCTGGGCTTTCTGGGAATTAGTTATCTAACCTTCCGTGTCGTCGGAACAATCATGGAAATCCGGGATGGCTCGATCAAAGACCTGAATATGTGGAAATTTATCCAATTTCTATTGTTCTTCCCAACGATCTCAAGCGGACCGATTGACTGTTACCGGCGCTTCGTCAAAGACTATGATCGTATCCCTGATCCTGAACATTATGCCGAGTTAGTCACAAAAGCGATGCACTATCTGATGCTGGGGTTCCTTTATAAGTTCATCCTTGGTTACATTTTTGGAACCTTGTGGCTGCCTTCCGTCGAGCATATGGCAATGGCAAGTCGCGGCGGAGCATTCTTAGGACTTAGTTGGCCGGTCGTTGGGGTCATGTATGCTTATTCCGGCTATTTGTTCTTCGACTTTGCCGGTTACAGTTTGTTCGCGGTGGCCATTTCTTATTTGATGGGCATCGAGACGCCAATGAACTTCAACAAGCCATGGATGTCTTATAACATTAAGGACTTCTGGAATCGTTGGCACATGAGCCTGAGTTTCTGGTTCCGTGATTACATCTACATGCGGTTTGTGTTCTTCGTGATGAAACATAAGTGGATGAAATCGCGGGTCTCGACAGCATTTGTCGGTTATCTCGTGTTATTCCTGATTATGGGTATCTGGCATGGCGAAACATGGTATTACATCGTTTACGGGTTGTTCCACGCCATGCTCATCAATTTGACCGATGCTTGGCTGCGCTTTAAGAAGAAGCACAAAGACTTTTTCCCGCACAATAAGGCGACGCACTACTTTGCTATTTTTATGACAGCAAATGCAGTCTGCTTTTCGTTTTTGATCTTTTCTGGGTTCCTGAATACATTGTGGTTCCACTAAAAATGTTGTGGTAAGTGGTCGGTCGTTCAGCGATCGACTGGAGTTGAAAAGAAAGAGGTAGTTGATAATGGCAGACGAATCAATTAAAAATGGTGTTTTGGATATTTTGGCTGATTTAACCGGTTCTGACGATGTGAAAAAGGATTTGGATATGAACTTGTTTGAAACTGGGTTGTTGGATTCAATGGGAACCGTACAGCTGCTGTTGGAACTGCAAAGTCAATATGGTGTGGATGCACCGGTTTCGGAATTTGATCGTAAGGAATGGGATACCCCTAATAAAATCATTGCAAAGGTCGAACAAGCACAATGAAAAAACCGATCAGGAAGATCCTTTGGCGCGGACTTGGCCCGCTGCTGATCGCTGCGATCCTGGTCGTTGCCTTGATGCTCGTGCCATTTAAGTTTGGCAGCAGCAGCCAAGCGACGATCAGGCAGGCAGCCAGCTCAATGTCGGCCAACGTGCTTAAAGGCGAAAACATTAAAAATGAAGCCATGGCCGAGAACTATGTCCCGTTCATTGGGTCATCCGAATTGTCGCGGATGGATGCTTTTCATCCTTCTGTGTTGGCGCAAAAGTATCATCGCAGCTATCGTCCGTTTCTGATGGGCATGGCTGGTACTCAATCGTTGACGCATTTCTTGTCAGTCAATGCTTTGGCACATGTGGATGGAAAAAAGGCGGTGATGGTGCTGTCACCACAGTGGTTTGTTCCTGGCGGCGTACGGAAGGCGCAGTTTGACTTCTTCTTTTCACCGACTCAATTGACGACTTTCCTGCTGCATGCTAATCCGAATTCAGAAGCAGATCGCTATGCGGCACGCCGATTGTTACAGTTTCCATCAACTAATTCGGATCGGATATCCAATGGTGCACTAAAGAATATCGCCGCCGGACAGAAACTGTCAGATGGCCAGTATTGGTATTTGAAGCAGGTCAAACGTCCAATGGTCGATCATCAGGATGCTTTGTTCTCGCAACTGTTTTTAAATAATAATCAGCCGAAGTTGGACAAAGCGGCAAAACAACTGCCTGCCAAGTATGACGTTGATGACTTAGACGGCGTGGCCACACGGATAGGCATGAAGGAAACAACGAATAATCCTTTCGGGCTCAAAAATGATTTTTATTCGAAAAGAGTCAAAAAGAATTTACCTAGGTTGGCGGGGTCACAGGCGCACTGGAGTTACGTGAAATCGCCGGAGTATTCTGATCTGCAACTGGTACTGAATACATTTGCGAAGAAGCACATGGAAGTCTTGTTTGTCATTCCGCCAATCAATGCTAAGTGGGCAGCATATACCGGCCTGAATCTGAACATGATTCAAGATACCGTGACAAAGTTGAAATATCAGCTGAAAACGCAAGGCTTTAACCATGTCTTGGATTTAAGCCAGGATGGTGCACAACCGTACTTCATGGAAGATACGATTCATATTGGCTGGCGTGGTTGGCTTAAAATGGATCAGACTGTCCGCCCGTTCCTTAAAACGGATAAGGCAACCGGAGTCCATTACAAACTTAACGATCAGTTTTACACGAAGCGTTGGCAACAACGGTCAGCCAATGGCCTAGACTGAAACTCTGAAAATAGCGGTTATTAATACTTGTGCCTAACGAAAAGCGACCCCGAAGACAAATGACGTCTTCAGGGCCGCTTTTGCGTGACAGCGTTTATTTTAAGTTGCTTGTGCCTAACGATAAGTCGATGGTCCGCTTTTAAGGAAGTTGTTGATCATCGGTTGCCAGATCAATAAGATGATCGGCAGTGGGCTGCGAATCTTGGTTGTCCATCACAACGGTTAGAATAACATTTTGGTCGCGACGTTGAATCGCACTGCCGCCTTCAACAGCAAAGCCCAAAACTTGTTGCAATGACTGGGCTAAAAACCCGGCTTCAAGCTGAAAGTCTGGATCATCGTATGTACGAATACGCGTTGCCACGACGTCTCCTGCTAACAAATATTGGCGCTCTTGACGCTTCTGTTTGAGCGGTGTTAGGGTACCAAAACCAACCTGGTTGAAGAGTTGCGGCAAGGCGGTTTCATCGACCGGTAATTTGGTTGCCAAATCGCGTCCGGACCAATATAGGATATGGTGCTGTTCTTCACCAAGCATGTTCGGCAGCATCAAATCGCGCATTGCCGTTACTGCAAAGAATGAGACCGAGCCGGGAAGGTTCAGCAGGGTGATATAATCAGATTTTGCCATGTTGTGCCTCCTGTTTCTATTCGTCTAGTATAGCCGAAAAATGGGTTTAAAAACATGCTTTTCTGAGCGCTTGCTTTTTTTAAGATTTAAACTCACAATAAAGTTTCAGAGTTTTATCGCGACAAACAAGTATCAGGGGCCGTCACGTGTCGTCAGTCGGAGGTGCGCTAGATTTTGCAATTTAACAGGCTAGCGCGGCAATTGATGTTGACCAACGGCTGTACCTTAAATTGAAGTTTCAAAAGGAGATCCATCATGATGAACAAGCAACCAATCGGATTTATTGACTCAGGTGTCGGCGGCTTGACCGTTGTGAAAGAAGCGTTGCATCAGTTACCGGCCGAAAATACGGTTTATTTAGGTGATCAGGCGCGTTTGCCATATGGGCCGCGACCGGCAAAGCAGGTTCAGGATTTTACCTGGCAGATGGTCAACTTCCTACTCACCAAGCATATTAAAATGTTGGTCATTGCTTGCAATACAGCAACGTCAGCGGCATTACCTTTAATTAAAGCCAAGTTATCGATTCCGGTGGTCGGGGTCATTAAACCGGGGAGTCGAGCGGCCTTAGAAGCGACACGTACCGGTCACATCGGTATTATTGCAACAGAAGGTACGGTTAAAAGTGGGGCATATGAGCAAGCCTTACGCGTGAAGGCGCCTGACATTCGTCTAACGAGTCTGGCCGCACCCAAGTTTGTATCATTGGTAGAAAGTAACGAGGCTCATTCGCCAATTGCCAAGCGGGTGGTGGCAGACACCCTGCAGCCGCTGTTGCACACCGACATTGATACATTAGTTCTCGGGTGCACGCATTACCCGATTTTACGGCCGATTATTCAAAATGTGATGGGCAACAGCGTCACCTTAATCGACTCAGGTGCCGAAACCGTTAATGATGTCTCGATGCTGCTGGACTATTTTGATTTGGCCAACGATAGCCATGAATCGCCGACGCACGCTTATTATACGACAGGGGCACCTTCCATGTTTGACGAGTTAGGTGAAGCCTGGCTTGAGCTGAAGACCCCCATGCATGCCCAGCATGTTAACATTGAGTCAGAGCCAACACACTTTGTTGACGCGACAGACACGCCTAATGGCAAAACCATCGTGGTAGCCAGCAAGAATCCCGGCAAAGTGAAAGAATTTAAGGCAATGTTTGAACCCGCTGGCATCACGGTTAAAAGCCTAGCTGATTTTCCCAGCGTCCCAACTGTCGAAGAGACTGGCACAACTTTTGAAGAAAATGCGCGCCAAAAAGCCGATCAATACGCAAAAGATCTTCAGTTGCCGGTGATTGCGGATGATTCTGGTTTGATGGTCGATGCGTTGGATGGTCAACCGGGGATTCGTTCAGCGCGATACGCCGGCAATGGACATAACGATGCAGCAAATAATGCCAAACTTTTGGCGAACTTAGCCGATGTTCCTGACGCAGCACGAACCGCCACGTTCCATACGACTTTGGTACTAGCCAAACCAAATCATCCGGAAGCTGATCTGGTGGTTCACGGTGATCTTTCTGGACAAATCACGGCTATTCCGCGCGGAACTGATGGCTTCGGTTACGATCCGTTTTTCTTGGTACCGTCACTAGGCAAAACGTTGGCTGAACTGACTGCTGAAGAAAAAAATCAAATTAGTCATCGGGGTAATGCTATGCGGTCACTGGAAAAAGTTTGGCAGGCATGGTTGGAGGCAAAGATATGAAAATTCTGGTAGTAAGCGATACACACGGCGATCGCGCGATTCTTGCAACAATTTTGAAACAACAGCCGGATCTTGATGGTTATTTCTATGCTGGCGATTCGGAATTACCTGCTGATGATTCCCTTTTTCAAACGTATCATGCGGTTGAAGGAAACATGGATTTTGATCCTAATTTTCCTATGAGTATCACAACTACGATTAAGGGCATCACGATTTTCATGACGCATGGCCATCGGTTTGGGGTGAATTTCGGGCTGGATAAGCTCATGGCGGCTGGCGAAGCTGCCCACGCCCAGCTGATTATTTTCGGGCATACCCATCAACTTGGCGTGGAAGAGCGAGCGGGTATGGTGATTTTGAATCCGGGCTCGATTAGTCAGCCTCGTGGTCAGTTTGCCAATCTAGGTGGTACTTACGCCACGGTTTCCTGGACAGATGACAAAGTACACGTTGACTTTTTGAAGCGGGATGGCAGCATTGTTGTGCCATTAAGTCGCGACTTTTTGCAAGCATGATATGCATGTTTGAGATATTTAAAAATCGGTTCTAGCGGCAATTGCTAGAGCCGATTTTTCATGAGAGTCAAACCCTTATTACATGAAGAGTTGCTTGTACGTGAACACCGCGAGAATGGCTGCAACGATTGGTGCAATCACAGGTACCCAGGCGTAGCCCCAATCGGAACTGCCTTTGTGTTTTAATGGCAAAAGAGCGTGCAGAATTCGCGGACCAAGATCACGGGCCGGGTTCAATGCCGGACCGGTTGGACCACCCAGTGATGCCACTAATGTTGCCACAAGGAAGCCTAAGCCCATGTGTGCCGTTCCCAGATTGTCTTGAAAGAACGGGGCTTTGGTGATACCAAGGGCACCGATGAAAAGGATATACGAACCGATAAATTCGTTGACGAAACCGTTTAGTTTGCTTTTCGTTGCGCTGATCGTACTAAACGTTCCGAGAATGTGCTGGGTGTTGGTTGTGAGATCATAATGTGGTTTGTAAGCCGCAACGACAAATAGCTGTCCGACCATAGCACCGGCCATCTGGACCACAATATACGGTAACACTTCCGACCAAGGGAACATGCCAGATGCAGCTAAACCTAACGTAAACGCGGGATTGATGTGATTGCCGGAAATAGCGCCAAACATCATGGCAGGAATCATGACTCCGGCGCCGTAACCAACCGCAATCAGCAGCCAGTCCGAGCCATTTCCTTTGGTACCCTTCAAATCAACGTTGGCAACGGAGCCATTTCCTAACAAAACCATAATGGCCGTGCCAATAAATTCGGCGGCCAAACGCACGCCCAGATCATATGTCATTTTTACCCCTCCAAATGATTCGTTCATTGCCAGCATGTGCATGGTGCTTACTTTGATTTGTTTTGTTACTTGTGATAACGCGTTCACTGACGCAGAAGCCTGCGTGTAAGAACCTTGATCGCAATGGCCAAAGTCCGGGCTATCACGCCCAAGGCCACTTACACTCCGGCTTCTAATCGCGCTAGTTCACGCTCCATCATAACGCGTTCACTGGCGCAGAAGCCTGTGTGTAAGGACCTTGATCGCAATGGCCAAAGTCCGGGCTATCACGCCCAAGGCCACTTACACTCCGGCTTCTAACCGCGCCAGTTCACGCTCACCATAACGCGTTCGCTGGCGCAGGAGTCTGCATGTAAGGACCTTGGTCGCAATGGCGCAGACCGCCATCACGCCCAAGGCCACTTACACTCCGGCTTCTAACCGCGCCAGTTCACGCTCACCATAACGCTTCGTCTGGACGACAGGAGTCTGCATGTAAGGACCTTGGTC
>NZ_MSSM01000019.1 GCF_004123795.1 Lacticaseibacillus chiayiensis
ATTTGGTTCATGTTATTGCAACCGAACGGACTAGTTGGTCTACGTATGCAGAGATTCAGTTTGACGATGAGACAACATACTGGATAGATACGGGTGCGTTGAAGCGAGTTGATCTTTACCCAACATTATCTCAACAAGACGTCAATTATGACGCGGTTATTGACCAAACCAATCGTGTGGATGGGGTTTACGAAAGTGGCCCTTACGGCAGCAGCGGTGTGACCCTTAATGCAAATACTAACGGGAAGCGGTACGATGGCAAGGCAGTCCATGTATCGGTAGAAGCGCGAAATGCTTGGTCTACGTATGTTCAGGTTACAACTGCAGAAGGTACAAAGTTTTGGATTGATAAGGCCGCCATTAAGCCAATTACACTTTATCCGATTCTTAAGATCATTGATCAATCATACACGGCTACCATTGATCAATCAGGACGATCGGATGGCATATACAGCGATCCCTATGCATCAACCATAGGCTCATACGCCGTAAACAGTGACGCGCAAAAATATAATGGGCAAACTGTGCAAGTGTTGAAAAGGGCAACAACTGCTTGGTCCACATATGTTCTTGTCAAAACATCCTCAGGAGATCAGTTCTGGATTGATAAAATGGGCATTCGGTCGTCTTATTTCCCAACGCTTTCCCAGACTAATGTTAACTTTGATGGGTTAGTCGATCAAAATGGTCGTACTGACGGTGTCTATGTTGACGGGCCGTATAACTCCAATGCAGCGACATCTGTAGCTAACAGTGATGGACCCAAGTACAATGGCCAACCGGTTCACGTTTCTATCGAAGCAACTAGTCAGTGGTCCACTTACGTAAAAGTAACATTAACAGATGGCAGCAGCTTTTGGATTGACAAGGGGGCCATTAAGCCATTGCCAACGGACACGGTCATTGAAAGTCACTCGGTTAATTACCGTGCCGTGATTGACCAATCTACGAGAACAGATGGAATTTATTTAAATGGACCATACCGGACCTCGTATCAAACTTATACAGCCAACCTAGATGGCAAAAAGTATGATGGACAACAAGGCGTCGTTAAGCAAGAAGTGACGACGACCTGGTCGACTTATGTTCAGATTCAATTAGACAGTGGTGCGGTTATCTGGTTAGATAAAGCGGGTATTCGAAGTGTCTAATTGACATTAAAGTTGCTCAAATAGATACGAATGATGCAGAGTGTCTGTTTTAGGGCAATGTTGATATCGTGGTCGAAATGATCACGATATTTTCTTTGATCAGATTTTCTTACTTGAGTTTTTAAAAAGATTAAAGAAATGCTTAACTTTTCGGTACTGATGAGATCTGTTAATATGGAAAGGCATTGGTTGTTTTCAGCCGATGTTTGTATCGTACTTTGAATTCGCGTAAAATTGCAGCTATTGGAGAATTTTTATGAAAGTCATCAAAAACTTCTTTTGGAACGCAGGATATCAGATTTTCGTCCTCATCGTTCCGTTGGTAACAGTCCCCTATATAAATCGTGTTTTAGGCCCTACAGGGGTTGGTATTAATGCCTTTACTAATTCAATTGTTCAGTACTTTATTCTCTTTGGTAGCTTAGGCATTAACCTATATGGTAATCGCGGGACTGCTTACAGAAGGGACGATAAAGTTGCTTTAACAAGGTACTTTTGGGAAGTTTCGTTTCTTCGTTTTATTTCGGTGGGGATCGCGGTTGTTGCGTATCTGATATTTACATTCTCTGTGGATAAATATCGGATATTTTATCTTGCCCAGGGTTTTATGCTCGTCGGTGCAGCGTTTGATATTTCCTGGTTCTTCCAAGGACTAGAGAACTTCCGTGTTACGGTAATCCGAAATGTTTTGGTTCGTATTGCATCACTGATTTTGATTTTCTTATTGGTGCATAAAGCAAGCGATACAGCGCTGTATATTCTAATACTGTCGGGTTCACAGATGTTGGGGAATTTAACGTTTTGGCCGTCTTTACGGGCTACCCTGTCCTCTTTTCCTAAAATATCCACTTTGCATGTTTGGCACCATATAAAACCAGCGTTCTTACTACTTATTCCGCAGCTGGCAATCCAGATTTATGTACAGCTGAACAAAACGATGTTGGGTATCCTTCAAGGAGTTACCGCTTCTGGTTTTTACGAGAACTCTGACAAAATTATAAAAATGTTGCTAGCATTAGTGACAGCAACCGGGACGGTGCTTTTACCACATGTTGCCCATTATTTTGCTAGTGGTAACCATGAAGCCGTGAAGCGATCACTGGCATCTTCAATGCACGTTATTCTTGTACTGGCCTTTCCTCTAGCGTTTGGGATAGCTGCTGTATCGACATCCTTTACTTATTTCTTTTTCAGTGCCAAATTTATGCCTGTGGCACCATTGATGGCAGTTGAGGCCATTGTTGTGATTCCGATTTCGATTGCGAGTGCGATCGGGGTCCAATATTTGTTGCCGACCGATCAAGTTAAACCATATACGGTATCGGTCATCTTGGGCTCGCTCGTTAATATCGTTGTCAATGTACCTCTAATTCTGTGGTTAGGAACAATGGGAGCTGTGATTGGCACCATTCTTTCTGAATCAGTGGTCACGCTGTACCAGATTTATGCGATTAAAGATCAGCTTTCTCTTGCCGAACTGTTTAGCGAATCATGGAAATATTGCTTGAGTGCCTTTATCATGTTTGTTGCCGTAAAAGTGTTGGAAATGACTTGGCCGACGAGCATAGCCTTCTTGATGTTGGAAGTCGTGATTGGCATGATTGTGTACTTTGTCGTCTTGTTAATATTACGCCCGCGTATCCTTTTTGGGTATATAGCGCCTTATTTGGATCATTTGCGCCATCGGATATAGGATATGGGTTAATTAAAGGAGTAGAGGAAGCTAAATGCTGAAATTAGGTTTGATTCTGAATTATCGTAACTACCAACAGACAATTCTTTGTTGCCATAATCTAATTAAGGCTGGAGTTGATCAGGTTACCATCGTGGACAATGCCTCGCCTAACGACTCTGTGCAACAACTTCATGCCGCCTTTGACCCTTGTAGGCAGGTAAGTATCCTTACGACAAAGTCCAATTTGGGATACGCTCAGGGAAATAATGTTGGCTTGCGTGCAATTGAAAGCAAATTTGGGCTGGCTGCTGACCACGTCCTGCTTGTTGTTAATCCCGACAGTTTACTAGACTCGGAAAATGTCGAACAGGTAACTAACTTCTGTTTGAGTCATGAAGATGCTGGAACGGTGACGGTTCTCCAAAGAGAAAATCAGAAAACGGCATGGCATAACCTCACGAAGAAAAAGGCACTTTTGTACAATTCACGTATTTTTTCCAAACTTGCCTATCATTTTGGAAAAGAAGAAGCAACTCCGTACCATGTGACTCAGTCGGAGGCTAAAAGTATTAAAGTGGATGTCAATTCAGGTGCTTTTTTTGCCATTCGCCAAACGGTTTTCTCAAAAGTCGGTTATTTCGATTCCGCAACCTTCCTTTATTACGAAGAACAGGCGCTTACATTTAAGTTGCAAGCGCAAGGCTATCAAAATTATCTGTTGCTGACGTCAAGTTACGTACATAAAGGACAAGGATCAACACAATTAGCTTCAAGGGAAGTGTTGGGCTATTATCAACAGAGTAGACGGTATCTGCTAACGCAATACCTCCATGCGGGTAAGTTTGCGCTGCTTTTTTATGATTGGACGATTAAGTTTGAAGACTTGCTGACTGGTGATCATTTTTCCGGAAAGCATTGAGGATTTTCAGTAAATCCTATACGAGTAGGATGGACAATAGTTGCCAGAAAATGACTTGATTAATTGCGAAAGAAGATCAACTGTTTAAAAACGGAGGAATTAAATCGTGATGATGATGCGAGAACAGCTTAAACCATTTAAAGGTAAACGAGTCCTCCTCCTAGCTCCCAATTTTTTTCACTACATTGGTGAGATTTTAGATGCTATGAAGGATGCAGGCATTCAATGTGATTTTCTTGATGAGCGGCCATTACCTGGTTTTACCGGCAAGGTGATTGCCCGTTATTTTCCAGTAATTAACGAACGTCAGGTACGCAAGAATGTTAATGAGCTACTAGCTAAAAATACCTATGATTATTTACTGGTCATTAAAGGAGAATCATTGAGCAGAAAACTTTTAGATGACTTTAAAAAGGGTAATCCGAATGCCAAAGCCGTTCTTTTTTTGTGGGACTCTGTGGCTAATTCCAAGCACGCAAAAGCATTTTTCCCAGACTTTGACAATGTGTATACATTTGATGCAAATGATGCGGCTCATTTTAAGATTAAGTTTTTACCGCTTTTTGTCGGATCTCAGTTTGATCCGCGATTAACCGTACACGATCAGCAGCGGGATATTGATCTTGCTTTCATTGGTACAGTCCATTCTACCCGAAGTGAGCTGCTGAATTTGGTTGAATCGCTGGCACGACAGGCCCATCTCTCGTTTTACGATTTTCGTTATGTTCAGAGCAAATTAATTTATGTGATACGGTACGTCCAAGATCGGGCTTTTAGAAAGTCACCGAAAGGAACGGTTCATTTTGAAAAAGTTTCTGCGAGTGATATGTTGAAGACGTTACGTCGTACTCGAGTGATCGTAGATGTAACACATCCTAAACAAACAGGGCTGACAGGCCGTGTCATCGAAGGGTTGTCAATGGGACGTAAGGTTCTCACAACAAATAGTAAGGTTTTGGACTACGAGTTTATTAACAAAGCAAATGTGCAAATCTTTGATGAAAGCTTAAAAACTATCGACAAAGACTTTATTGAGGCACCTTATGTGGGGAATCCATTGACGGTTTATCAAAATTTTTCCGTTTATAAATGGCTTGAGACGATATTGTCGGGGACCCCGTATGCTCCGACCAGTGATTAGTGGCGGCATACTATGAAGTTCAAATTTAGATCCGGTTTGAGATTGACAATAAGGTATCTGTCACTCTAAGCTCAGATGAGCATGGTCATAATGCACCAATACAGAAAAGGAGATCTCAAATTTATGTACGAACCAACCAAAAAACGCCGTGTTGCCGAAGATGTTGCCAAGGTTTTTCCCGAAGAAGTGACGAACCAGATTTTTGATGTCATTACCGTGATGCAAAAGGCGAAGCAGCTTGTGACGGCACCGGTGGCGATTGCCTTTTCGGATGATTATACCGACGATGAAATGTATGCCATGATTATTCAAGGCAACTTGGCACCTGCACAGGAATTTCCGTTGACCTACAAGGGAGACAAGCCGTTTCTAGGTCATGGCTATATTCTCGTTGTGAAGGATAAGCCGAAAACAATTCGAATTGACTTTAGTGCCGCCAATCCGTTTAAAGCAGATAAAACCAAATAAAGCTGGCCTTTTGATCCAAACTTCGGTACAATAATAGATCGTAATCGTTACCGTTTGCAATTGGGAGGCAGCTATGAGCGAACCAATTTTATCTGTGAAGCATCTTAGTTTTGGATTTCGCGATCAACAGCTTTATCGCGACCTGAGTTTTCATTTGGATGTTGGCTCGATAACGAGCTTGGTTGGGCCAAATGGAGTGGGGAAGACCACGTTGATTCGCCTGCTGATGGCACAA
Source organism: Lacticaseibacillus chiayiensis (assembly GCF_004123795.1). GTDB lineage: Bacteria > Bacillota > Bacilli > Lactobacillales > Lactobacillaceae > Lacticaseibacillus > Lacticaseibacillus chiayiensis. Next base: position 5,590 of record NZ_MSSM01000019.1, read on the forward strand.
CTGAAGCCGCAAGCCGGCACGATTCAGTTTCGCAAGCAGCCACCGGTTCGACTGGGTTATGTGCCGCAGTTTCGCAATGTTGACGAAGAATTCCCGCTGTCAATTCGCAGCTTTATTCAGTTGCGGCAGCTGGATCATCTTTTCTTCTGGCACACGCCTAAGGAAAAAGCAGCGCTGAACCGGGTTATCAAAGCGACCCATTTAACACATATTGCTGACACGCGACTTGGAATGGCGAGTGGCGGTGAAAAGCAAAAGGCATACTTGGCTCAAGCGTTGCTGGATGATCCGAACTTTTTGATTCTTGACGAATCCACGGCTAGCCTGGATGTGAACACCAAGCATGAGTTGATGGACCTTGTACAGGAATTGAATCAGACGCAGAAGCTGACGGTACTTTTTGTCACACATGACTTGAGCCTGGCAAAGCAGTATACGAAGCAGTATTTGCTGCTGACGGGCGATCGATACGAAATGAAGCCGACTGCCGAAATGGATCTGGCGTCAATGCCGGAAGAATTGCGCAACGATGCAGAAAATCGCGGGGTGATCGCATGAACTTATTTGCTTATGCTTTCATGCAAAATGCTTTTATGGCTAGCACGTTCATTGCTATTACCACAGGCATTGTCGGGGTTTTTGTGGTTGCCCGTAATATGTCTTTCTTGGCCCATACCTTGTCTGAAGTGGGATTTGCCGGAGCGGCGTTTGCGGTGTTTGCCGGTCTCAGACCCTTGGATGGCATGTTGTTGTTTACGGCGATTAGTAGCATTAGCGTTGGCCGGATGTCGGTTCAAGCCTCACGTCGGGAAGCATCGATCAGTGCGGTTTCAAGCTTGTTTATTGGTTTAGGGATTTTGTTTTTATCGCTTTCGAGTGCCAATGCCAGTTATGCGACCACGATTTTGTTCGGAAGTATTATCGGCATTTCGCGCAGTGACGTCTGGCAATTGGTTGTGTTGGCAGCTGGTGTGCTATTTACGCTGTATTTCGGATATCGCCGCTTAGCTTTTGATTCATTTGATTCGGTAGGTTCGACCGCGCAGGGGTTAAAAAGTAAATACATTTCCATTTACTTTTTGCTCATTCTCGCGGTCTCGGTTTCGATCGGCGCGCAGATTGTGGGTAGTTTGCTTGTGTTCATTTTGCTGACACTGCCGCCTAATGTTGCCAAGTATCTTGGCAGAACGTTACCGCAAATGATCGTGATATCCGTCATCACGGCCTTGATCGGCGTCTGGAGCGGCCTTTACCTTGGGTTCTTAACGAACTGGCCAGTGACCTTCTTCATTGCTGCCATTGAATTTATCTTTTATTTTTTGGCGCTATGGTATCACCACCAGACAAACTGATTGAATCATGTTAAAAAAATGGCTTCAGAGAGCAGATGCATGCCTCTCTAAAGTCATTTTTTATGTCATTCTCAATCTCATTAGTGTCGCTCGTGCCTTTGGCGCAAAAAGTCAGCGACTTCTTCCCGATAATTGTGGGTTTGCTCGAACTGGGCAAGGTAGTCGGCGTCGTGGGTGCTGGTAGCACCGGTGTGTCGCAACTTTGTGTAAACTTCCAGGTAGGGGAGCTTGGCTTCTCGAGCCGCGGCTAATTCGCCAGCGACGTCATAAGGCACCTGCCGTAAGTTCAAATCGGTGATCGCACCGTTGTCGAGTTCCAACAATGCGTAGTCGGCATAGGTGGTCGTCTGTAGCTTAGCGCGCGGCGAGTAGGCTTGACCAATGGCGCCAGGATTGAGGATGACCTGGCCGCTGCTTGTGTAGCGCAGCAATTGCTGGTGGGTATGGCCGTAAATGGCGATATCGATGTCCTGATTGGGTGCGATCAGGTCAAAATTCGTCTGTGGCTGATCGGGGTACAAACGATGGCCGTGATTACAGTTTGGCAGATTGTGAGCTAGGCTGATGACTAAGCCGTCTTGTTCAAGAACATCATGTAGCGGCCAATGGCGAATTGTCTTTAGCATATCGCTCGTCAGTTGCGGCCATAGGTAAGCCACTAAGCGCGTGAAATAAACATCAGTTGGTTGCGCTAAGTCGACCGGACCATCTAAAACCCAGAATAAATCGTCATCCCAATTTCCTTTGACAAGATGGGTGAGCGACAAGGCATGCAGGCCGTGCCAGAGGTTGGTTGCTGCCGGACCTGGCAGAAATAAATCACCAAGAAACCAATATTCATCTGCATGATGTGCTTGAGCGTCTTTAATGACCGCTGAAAAGGCTGTCATATTGCCGTGAATATCTGATAAAATGGCAATTTTGGTCATGCTTCACCCCACTGATCGTTCATTGTAACTAAGCCTTGCGTTCCTAAATCACCCTTGCCTGCTGCCACCATTTTGGCATATAGATCTTCGGCCAATTCAGTTGCCGGCAGCTGCAAATGCATTTTCTTCGCTTCATCTAACGCAATTCTGAGATCCTTGAGAAAATGCTTGGCAAAAAAGCCTGGGGTGTAGTCGGCTTGCAACATGCGGGGACCATAATTGCTGAGACTCCAGTTTGCGCCAGCCCCACTGCCAACAACTTTTAGAATCTCATTGAGATCCAGTCCGGCAGCTTTCCCATAAACGAGCATCTCGGTTAATCCGGTCATTGTTCCGGCAATCATAATCTGGTTAGCCATTTTGGCATGCTGACCGGAACCGGCCGGGCCAAAATAATTGACGGATGATGCGATTGGCGCAAACAACTCCTTTAATTTTGCCAACAAGTCTTTTTGGCCACCGATCATGATGGTGAGCGTGCCTTTTTTAGCACCAATATCCCCGCCGGAAACAGGCGCGTCGATGGCAATAACACCTTTTTCTTTGGCTTTTTCGGCAATTTGTTTGGCCAGTGTCGGGGTGCTGGTGGTCATATCAATCACCAAGTCACCAGGCTGGGTACCGGCAAGAATACCATCGCAGCCAAAATAGACTCCCTCGACATCTTGTGGAAAGCCGACCATAGACATGACGACATGACATTGCGCGGCAACGGCATGAGGCGATTCTACCCAGACCGCGCCGGCATCCAAGACCGCTTGTGCATGGGCCTTGGTGCGATTGTAAACGATGACTTCCTGACCGGCTTTAAGAAAGTTCTTGATGATGCCAGTACCCATCACACCAGTGCCAATAAATCCAAGTTTCAAAGGACTCATCCTTTCTGCAAAAGTTCTTCCAATTCCGTTAAACGCTTCTCAAACATCGAAAATGCGGCTTCCAGATAGTCCGGTTTGGTCATATCAACGCCAGCGGTTTTCATGGTATCAATGGCATATTGCGAACTACCTGACTTTAAATAATCCAAGTAGCGGGATGCGGCGTTAGGCTCGCCACTGCTAATACCAGCTGCGAGCGTCGATGCTGCAGCAAATCCGGTTGCATACTGATAGACATAATAATTGTAATAGAAATGCGGGATTCGTGCCCATTCGAAGGCAATTTCGGGATCGCGAGCAACATCCGGTCCATAATACCGGGCATTGAGATCGGCGTAGTATGTTGCCATACTAGTTGCTGTGAGCGGTTCGCCTTGTTGATCCTGCTGATGAATCCAGTGCTCAAATTCGGCAAATTGTGCTTGGCGGAACACGGTGCCTTTAAAACCATCGAGATAGTAGTTCAGGATGTAGGCGCGTACCTTGGGATCATCTGTGTGGGCCAGGAAGTAATCGGTAAGCAGATTTTCGTTGGTAGTCGATGCAATCTCGGCAACAAAAATCGGGTAATCACCGTATACATAAGGCTGATTGTGGCGGGTGTACCAGCTGTGGACGCTGTGGCCGGTTTCGTGTATCAAGGTATAAAGTTCGTCCACCGCGTCATGCCAGTTCAGCAAAATAAACGGATTCGTATCGTAAGACCCACCCGAATAAGCACCTGAGCGTTTGCCCTTGTTTTCAACAACATCAATGTAGCGGTTGTCAAAGATTTCCCGGACATGGCTGAGATAATCATCACCAAGCGGCGCCAAAGCCTTTAATGCTTCGACTTTAGCCTGGTCGAGCGTGAACGTCAATGGTGGCTTACCTGTCAACGGGGTGTAAATGTCGTACATGTGCAGTTGATCGACGCCCAGGATTTTTTTCCGCAATGCAACATAGCGATGCAGAAGCGGCAGATGGGTGTTGACCTGGTCAATGAGGGTCGTATAAACACTTTCCGGAATGTGGTTGCTTGCCATTGCCGCCGCGCGGGCCGTGGCGTAATGATGGACTTTGGCATTGAAGTTGTGCGCCTTGACCTGGCCGCTCAGTGTTTGGGCAAACGTGTTCTTCATGCTTTCGTAAGCGCGCAGTAACGTTTCAAATGCTTCTTTGCGTAATTTTCGCTGGGTTGAGCGAATCAACTGGCCATACAAGCCATTACTGAGTTGTACCGTTTCGCCGTCTTCATTTTCGACAAAACCGAATTGCAGGTCGGAGTTGTCTAGGACGTTAAAAGTGGCATGACTGGCGTTCAGCGCATCGCCGGCACTAGCAATCAGAGCCTCTGCTGCGGTTGTCAGCACATGTTGGCGATTGACGGTGATCGCATCAATAAAATGCCCAAACGGCTTGAGGCTTTCGGTGTCGCGCCATGCTGTCAGCTTGTCGGCCGGAATTGCCAAAATTTCTGGATCCAAAAAGGCTAACTGACTAGCAAGCTCGGCGCCGAGGCTTTCGGCCTTGGCATTCATTGCCTGATAAGTGGCATTGCCAGTATCTTGATCGCTTTTCAGGCTTGAATAAACATAGACTTTTTCAAATCGCCGGAAGACTGATAAAACCGCCTTAATACCGTTGATGAGCGCATCTGCTGAATTGCCTAACGTTCCCTTGAGCATGGCCGCCTCTTTGGCCTGTTCACGCACAGCTTCAAAGTCGGCTACCCAGGCTGCATCATTTGGATAAATGGTGGTTAGATCCCACGTCAGCTTGGTTGGAACATCTTCACGTACCGGTAAATGTTGCATCTGATCAGCTCCAATTTCTAATATTTCTTTAATGTTACCATATCACGCTGATTTTTGAGTTAAATCCCTTTTTTCTTCATAAATATCTGATACACTACCGTAGAAACTAAAACTGGAGTGAAGAAGTAATGTCTAAGCAACAAGATTCAAATCTGCGAACGACACATAATAAGCCCAAGCGTCGCCATCCAATTCTTCGGGCCGTGGTCGTCATCGCGCTCGTGGCGTTATTCCTTGTGGGTGGCTATGCGGCCAGATTTTACTCTCAAGCGAAGAAAGCCGTGGCGAAGACTTACGAACCCGTCAGCACTAAGGCTGTTGACTCTGACCTCGATGGGGAAAAACCCATCAGCATTCTTCTGATGGGGACCGATACTGGCGCTTTTGGCCGCAAAGACACCGGCCGATCCGATAGCATGATGCTTGTGACCATTAATCCTAAAGAAAAGAAAACAACGATAGTCAGCATTCCGCGTGACACCTTGGCAGAAATGGTTGGGACCGGCAACGACTCTTCAACCTATGCAAAGATCAATGCAGCATACTCTTATGGCAAATCAAGCGCTGCTATCAAAACCGTTGAAAAGTTGTTGAATGTTCCAATTCACTATTATGTAACGGTTAATATGGCAGGCCTGCAAAAGATTGTCGACGCTGTTGGTGGTGTGGACGTCAATGTGCCATTTACTTGGACAGACGCCAATACTGGTGGTCAGACGTTCAAGAAAGGCAAAGCGCATCTCAATGGCGAACTTGCGCTTGCATACGCTCGGATGCGTGACGAAGATCCGGAAGGTGACTATGGTCGGCAGAAGCGGCAACAGGAAGTCATCAATCAGATTGTCAAGCATCTGTTGTCAGTTAAGTCGTTGGTGAATTATCAAAAAGTCATGGATTCCTTATCTTCCAGCATGCGGACGAACCTGACTTTTGATGATATGATGGCAATTGCCCAAAATTATCGTTCTTCAGCTGCCACCATTGAGCGTAAGCAACTTCGCGGTATTGGCGTTTACATTGATAATGCGGCCTATCAGGTCATGAAGACTGATACCCTACAACAGACATCAGACGAACTGCGCGAGCAACTTGGACTCAAAAGCGAAAAGCTCAGCAACTTCAATACCCGGCAAAATGAAATTAACAATGCAGCCGGTTTTGACTGGACCGCCAACAATCCGGTTTATACGGTTTCACTTGACGGTGCAACTACTGGTCCGTGATGTTCTGAGATCTTTGGCGCCTCAAAACAGGGCGTAACCGACAAAAAAAGACGAAAGAATTTACGATAGCGCGAATTCTTTCGTCTTTTTTGTCTCGAGGCGTGCAAACCAGTGCGGTAAGCGTCGATCCTTTGCCACGCTTTGAATTTACATGCAGCAAGGCTAGTCGGGATCAGGCAGATCAGGCGCTAATTTTGCCCCGCTAAACTTGGCAGCAATGAAACCGCAGATGAACCCAATGAGGAGGAACGGTACAAAATCCATACCGATGCTGAACAAGGGGATGAAAGTCGAAGCGAAATGTTGGATGGCGGCGAAGAATGGGAGTTGAGCCAAACCAGCAGGCAACGCGTGAATGGCATCGAGCAAAGCAGGGATCATGGTAAAGGCAATGGTTGTCTTATAAATTCGGGTGTTCTTACCAATCCACGGATGAAGCAGTCCCAACATAATCAGGGCAATGGCCAATGGATAAAGCAGCATCAAGATTGGCGTGGAGTAAGCGATAATCTGATCCAGCCCGAAATTGGCGATGAAAAACGCCCCGATTGTCGTGATCGATAAGAAGAAATGGTAACCCAGCTTCGGAAAGCGATGACCAAGATCCTGGGAGAAGGAAGTAACCAAGCCGATCGCGGTTGTCAGGCAGGCCAGTAGTGTCATGGCACCAAGCAAGGCGGTTCCGATGAGGCCTGTATAATGGGTCATGATTTGATTAAAAGCGGTGCCGCCATTTGCGGTTAATTTAACAAAACCCAAGCTGATAGCGCCTAACATAATGAGTAGCAGATAGATGATCGCCTCAAGCCCCATCGCCAAAGAACCAACTTTCGCAACCGCTTTGGCCCGACTGGAAGCCCGATGCAGTCCCATCAGCTTGAGCGCAGTAATAATTGTGACACCAAAACCTAAGCCGGCTAGTGCATCCATCGTGTTGTAACCCTGCAAAAAACCGCTAACGAGATTGTCGCTGATTAAGCTTGCGTTTCCGGTAAAGCTGATTGTCCGAATATCACCTTTGATGAGTAGCGCCCAGAAGAAAATGAAGGCTAATAAGATCAAGAAAAGCGGATTTAGCAGTTTGCCGATATAAGTGGTAATTTTGCTTTCATTCCGGGCAAGAAGGAAAGTTGTTAGAAAGAAAATAAACGAAAAGATCAGTAAGCCGATTTGTTGCTGGCCTTTTCCTAAAAATGGTGAAATTCCAATCGCATAGGTAACCGTAGCCGTGCGCGGCGAGGCGATAAGCAAGCCAAGGCTGGCGTGGGTTGCAAGTAGAAAGAACAAGGCGAATCCATGGCCTGCCGGGCGAGCTAGATCGTACATACTACTCGCACGGGTGAGACTGATGGCCATGATAGACAGTAGCGGCAGTAGCACGGCAGATAGCAAGAAGCCGATCGCCGCTGGCAACCAGGCGCTTCCAGCTAGCTGTCCCATGTGAATCGGGAAAATCAAATTTCCGGCCCCAAAGAACATTCCGAACAACAGGGAGCCAAGGGTGAGGTATTGGCGTTTGGTAAGTTTGGGTTGTGTTGACATTGAGAATCCCTCCATTTTTATAAACGATTGCAATCGCGACATGGACTGCAAAGAGCTTATTGAGGCGGGCGGGTCGTGCGTTGTCCGTAACGCGTTCCCCGGCGCAGAAGTCTGCGTGTAAGGACCTTGGTCGCAATGGCCAAGACCGGGCCCATCAAGTCTGAGGCCACTTACACTCCGACTTCTAAGCGCTACTGCTCACGCTCACATTAACGCGTTCGCAGTCGCAGAAATCTCCGTGTAAGGACCTTGGTCACAATGGCCTTAGCCCGGGCCATTGCGCCCAAGGCCACTTACACTCCGATTTCTAAGCGCTACTGCTCACGCTCCGCTATAACGCGTTCGCCGGCGCAGGAGCCTGCGTATAAGGACCTTGGTCGCAATGGCAAGGACCGCCATCACGCCCAAGGCCACTTATACTCCGGCTCCTAACCACGCCGGCTCACGCTCACATCAAAAAAAGCCCTTAACAGTCGGAACTGTTAAGGGCGCGGATCACGCTGTACCACCTTACTTTACCGCCAACGTCACCGTGAGCGGCCTCGCCGCGTACGGCCGGTTTCCGGCGATACGCGATTGCTGTAATGGGCGCAATCCCAGCCACTACTCCCGAAGTCGCAATGGCAACTCGTAGACTACTTTCCACCAAGCAATCAGAGGTCTCTTCCCACCAACCGAGACTCGCTGACACTGACAACCTGGGTACTCTTCTACTCATCGTTTTTGAACATTTGTTGAATTGAGACTTATTTTACAAAGAAATCGGTGAATGTCAAGAATTTTAATTTAAATACTGGCAGAAGTGCACATTTGAAAATGGTGGGCAAAAAAAACCTCCTCACAGCTTGCGAGAAGGTTTACCGAACTGATGAATTAGCCAACAATTTCAACGGTTGCTGACATCACACCTGCTGAAGGAATCTGGGAGTTAGGCATCGCGACATCCAGTTGGTTAGGGTTGCCTGCTGCAAAACTACCGGTGTCATTAACGGTCCGATACCAAACCGTACCGTCAGACAAGGTGATCTTCAGACGTGTACCTTTAGGGAAAACCGAGAGATTGGCAGCAACGCCATCGTATCCCATGTTTGAGCCGAGGACTGCGGGGTCGTAGAAGCTCAACTTGAAGGTTCCCTTATTGGTTGTTGTCTGGGTGGGTTGCACAGCGCTCGTTGATGACGCACTTGCCGCAGCGGCGTTGGCTGCGTTTTGCGCTGCCTGGGCCTGCGCTTGTTGTTCTTGTGCAGCTTTTTCAGCAGCGGCCTTTTCTGCAGCTGCTTTTTCTGCAGCCGCTTTTTCAGCAGCGGCCTGTTCCTCGGCAGCCTTCGCAGCAGCCGCTTTTTGATCAGCAATCTGATGTGCTGCTTCGGCAATATCATTGGTACCGACTGTGATGGTATTTTTATTCTTAGGGTTGATCAGCGAATAAGCATTTGCCTGTTCAACCTTTGCATGGTTGCTTAACACAATTGACTTTGCACTGACTTGACTACTGTCACTATCAGATGTGGCATGATCGGCAATCGCTTCAACTTTTTGCGAATGATTACTTGCCATTCCCAACAGAGGCGCCACACTGAGTAACGTAATGATCGATAATTTAATTTGCTTAGTAAAGATAAAAATTCACTCCTATATTTTGAATAGCCGTCGTTTTGTTCCCCCGAGAACACAAACGAAGTATATAGGTGTGGTGTGTCAATAAAATACCAGTATCATTACAAAAATAGCTAAATTGGTAATATTGTTACGCTGACGTAACAAACGGAATGCTAAATTTTTTCGTAACAATCACTGAACATTTTTCGAAAAAGTGGGTTGAGACCTTGAAGATGCTACGATTTGCAGCCATTTTCTACCACAATTTGTGAATTTTTCCAAAATTTATGGGCACCTAAATTTTTGGCAATCAAACAATGATATGCTATTTTACGATTCAAAAAGCGGCAAACGGGGCCGATTGCAGTCGTTGGTCAAGACCAAAAGGGGCCAAAATCGATTCGGAAATCCGAATTTTGGACAATAAATGTTCTTCCTCTAAGGACAATTAACGCGATTTTCAAGAATCAGGTATAATGAGGCGAGACAGTTAGGGAGGTTTGTTCAGTGGCAATGTATCGGGAAAAGCGATTTGAGGAGATCAAAAGACTGCTGGCAGTCCGCAATGAACTCAGTATTGACGATATTATGAAAGCAGTTGGCGTATCTCGTGACACAGCTCGCCGGGACATTGTGGCCCTGGATGCCCAAGGAATTGCCCGCAGAACCCGTGGTGGCTTGGTATCTTTAAATTTTGGCCACAGTATTCCTAGCTACTCGGCCCGCCTAAAACGGTTTTCGACCCAGAAGACGAAAATGGCTAAAGCAGCATTATCACTGATTAAACCGGGCGGCGTTTATTTCATTGATGACTCGACCACGCTTTTGAAATTGTCACAGTCCATCCGTCATCCGGTCACGGTTTATACGCATAGCCTCGATAACGCCATTGCCCTCTCAGTGGAAGAACAAGTCAACCTGCATCTTTTTGGTGGCAAGCTTGACCATCACGCGCGGTTTTTCTTTGAGCCGACCATGTTGGAAACTTTGCGACGGATTGCTTTTGATGCCGCATTTATCGGCGCAACAGCGATTGCCGAAGATGGCGTGTACTTTTCTTATATGGAAGATGCGCAGGTTAAGCAAGCAGCGGCATTGTCAGCGCGTCAGGTGGTCGTGGTGTCTGAAACCGAGAAGTTCCAGATTGAAGCGCCTTACCGCGGGTTGGAATTAGGACAGATCAGCACGCTGATTACGGACAAAAAATTATCAGCGTCGCAAAAACGCTGGTTTGCCCCACAAATAAATTTCATTGTTGGCAGCTGAGCAACACTTAGTAAAAAGGATTGATACGTATTCAACTTAAGCAAACAGCCTATCAGCAACGGATTCACAAGGAGGTGGCGTCATGACAACGCCGCTTGTGACGATTATTGTACCGGTTTATAACCTTGAGGCCTATGTGGCACATGGCTTACAAAGTCTCTTGGCACAAACTTATTCCCATTTACAGATCATTGTGATTGATGATGCTTCCAACGATCGGTCACCGCAGATCGTGAGCCATTTCGCCCAGTTGGACAACCGCATTCAGGCCATCTTAAAATCAGTTAACCAAGGCGTCTCAGCAGCGCGTAATAGCGGATTGGCGCAGGCGCGTGGTGACTTGGTAGCATTCATGGATGGCGATGACTGGTATGAGCCGGACTTCATTGCCCACGCCGTTAAAGTGATGGATCAAGGATGGGATCTCATTGCGATGCCATTTTTCCGGGATGATCCCGATCCAAAACCAGTGCGAGCAGGGTTACGCAAAGCAAAACAATTGACGCGCGCGCGACTGATTCGGCAGATGTTGCATCCAGTGGGTTATATTCGCGGTTATTTATGGAACAAAGTTTTTCGCCGAGACGTTATTGAACGACTGCAATTGCGCTTCGATGAGCGAATGTCCATTATGGAAGACGAACTATTTACGGCAACTTACGTAATGGCAACGCACCACTTCCTGTATACGGGTCATCCGACTTATCACCATGTGGTCCGGCGCGATTCGGCTACCCAGTCCTTGGGTATCTTTGGTGCGATTCCGCAACAACTGTACGCTTTATGGCGCATTCATCGGGTTTTACGCCACGCACGCCGTCACGCCAAAGCAACTAAGAAAGAAATCGTTAAAATCGATCATTGATCAGGAGGATCACGGACTTTGACAGAAAATTTAATGACTTTCCCACAATTGAAACAGGCAGCCAAGAAACAATTGAGAACGGGAACGAATCGGCGCGATCTTATGCTGGCATATTTGTTGCCAAGCTTGTTACAGGCCGCTGCGATGATTACCGTTTATTTGATGATTCAAGCAATGGTGCAAAGTTTCGGTGTCGAAAAAGTCATCAACGATCCAACCGGTTTTCAAGCCTACTACGCCCAAAGCAGCAATGACAGTGGCATGGTAAACACGATTCAAAGCCTTGTCGTGACGATGCTAGCTCAAGGCGTTAACTTTGCGGTGCTTGATCTCGTCCGGAATCATGAACGTGTCCGTCCCCTTCAAGCTGTCTTGGGTTTGTTCAACGGCAAATGGTTTTGGGGTTCCATTTCATTGTGGATTTTTATGTATTTTCTGACGCTCATCGGGCTTTCTTTTCTGATCTTTCCCGGAATCATGTTGGCGTTAGGATGGCGGCAGGCGTTTTGGGTTTTTAAGGATGGACGCGAAGCTGATCAACGTTTTTCGTCCATCACAGCATTGATCGGATCATGGCGACTTATGAACGGCTTTAAGTCAGATTTATTGGGCTTGTATCTCTCGATGATTGGCTGGTACTTGTTGGAAAATGCCACGTTCCATCTTTTTGACTGGGCTATCAATCCTTATCTGCAACTGGTTCACGCAAATTACTACGAAAACCGCCGCGCTTATAAAATGGCAGCTCTTCGTCGCAATGGCTCTGACGTGCACTTTTAGCATTAGCAAGGTATACTGACAGCGATTAAAGACAGATGTAGGAATTGTGTGATATTAAAAAAGAAGGTTGGCGCTTGTATTATGGAAACCGAAGCATATATGACCTTGGCAGAAGTCAAAAAGCGGCAGGCAAGTTTGAAAGAGAAAATGCCGCTTGACCAAGCAATTGCTGAAAATATTCAAAACTGGGCGCAGTGGCTGTTAGACGAAGGATTTGAAGGAAGCTACTTTACGGCTAAACTAACTGGCGCCGCAATCACGATTAGCGACCTCGATGGCAAGCAAGTCGCGACCATCACCACCGATGCGCCTAGTTATGTCGAAGCGTTCAAGCAGTCAGACAGGATGACGATGATGGCAATTCAAAGCAAGTTGCGCCGGCTGATTGACCGGCATGGCATCAAAACACAGTGAGTTGAATTAATCAGCCGAACAGTTGACCAAACTAAAAACACCGCAAAGCGCTGCGGTGTTTTTAGTTACTATCAAGTTGTGGGACGTTAGAAAATCTTCATCCGATTTAACGGCCAATACCGCCAAACAACAACAGATTGAATCTTGGACTTATCGACAAAGCCAAAATCGCGACTGTCGTGGGAAACTAGGCGATTGTCGCCCATCACGAAATATTTTCCTGCGGGGACTTTAGCTGATCTGGTTGATGAAAGTGTCTTGATATTGAAATCGTTGGTGAATTTAATACTGGACGGATCCAGTCCCTGTTGACTAGCCCATCTATTAATTTCATCGCGCTCAAACTTGTGATTCAGATAGGGCTCGGACATGACCTTGCCGTTGATGTAGAGTTTGTCGTTTTTGGAACTCACCGTATCGCCTGGCATCCCGATAACCCGTTTGATATAAAGCGCTTTTGGTCGATCAGGCGCATGGATCACGACAATATCGTTGCGTTTAGGTTTCTTGATCCGAACGGAATATAACCGTTCATTATTCTCCAATGTCGGTTGCATGGACGTCCCCTGCACCACATCTTTGCTTAAAACGTAACGCATTAGCAACTGGGACGCGAAGAAAACAACGACGAAAAGAAGCAGAAACTCAAGGATCGTTCTTAAAGCAGAATGATTGTTGTTTTTCAAAATGACACCTTCCGGTACAGATTAACCTTAGTCTACCACAAGCGTTATATCTACGACTAGAAAGTTCGTCTTTCAATCGTACTTCGGGAAAAAGCCACTTTTTTCTGCTTGCCGACACAGGTCAACAATTTGCGCGTACTCAGCTAGCATCAAGCACCAGTGATGCGGCAAACTCGTGTAACCATAGGCCAAGCCTGCTAAGCCACCAGTCAACGCAGCCGCGGTGTCGGTTGCGCCGCCTAGCATGAGCACATTTAAAACCGCATCATGATAATCCGGCCAAGTTTGGAGTGCGTGTAAGGTTCGGACCAGTAAACTTAATGGATCGGTGGCAGTGCCATCTGGCGTCTGAGTTTCAAGTTGCGTGTTAAAGGCGGCAAAAGTAGGCTGATAAGTTGGCTGGTCGGCAAAATATGCGCCAGTTTTGCTGATGCCGGTGGTGATTGCCGCGGGTAGGTCCGGCGCATCGGCAAGCAGTTCAATCACAATTTGGGTATAAATAGCAGAAGCAACCATATTTTCAGGATCCAGATTGGTGAGCGTGACAAAATTCCGAAATAGTCGGCTGCCTTCTGCTTTTTTGAACAGGTTGGTTTCAAATGTCTGGTACGCAAAAAAGGCAAATGGCAGTGTGCGAATCAAAGCTCCTGGTTCGTTAGGCGCCGCTGTGGCTTTTCCTGTTGTCAAAGTTGTTTCGACACTTGGCCAAATATCAGGATTTCTTTTGCCATAGGGCGCGTACTCACCGTTTTTGAACCAAGTTTGGTAGGCATTGACCAGGGCATCCTGGTCGAACCCATGCTGCAACGCATCCAGACCAGCAAGGGTAAGACTTGTTTCATCAGAATAAGTGCCGGCTGGCTGATTGAACGCGCCATAGCCCTTCATCCCAGTCACCGGGGAGGCGGCTAACTCATCCTGCGTTTGTCCCTTGACTGGCAGTCCCAAAGCATCACCGATAGCAAAGCCAACGGTGGCATGAATCAAACGAGATTCCATGATGCCCATTATTGTATCCTCCTTATATAAAAAAGCGCCCATCTGCATGTCGCCAGCTGACGCTATGCTTGCGAGCGAGATGCGTCATGGGCAGCACTGACTGATCATAGACATGAAGTTATTATTTCCCTAGAAAAGAAAAAATTGCAAAAGATTTGCTTCGTTGTAAAACAACAACGGCTGTGATAGCCTAGCAAACAGTAGCTATTTTCAGAAAGCTAGTCTACCAAATTGTTTGATTAAAGCATTGGTATACGGCTAGCAAGGCAGATAAGCATATCGCGACAAGCACAACTAAGCGTAGCCATGATGCTTGGATTTCAGGAAAAAGTTGATTCATTTGGCAAAATGACCTGCAATGAGAAAAAGGTGCTGTTGGCATTTTGGATGGATCAATGACTGTTCACATACTAAGGAGAACGCATGAGTGTTTTAACCGTAACCGGGTTGTCACAACGGTTTTTAGATAAAGTGTTATATCAAGATGCCAGCTTTCAGGTGAACATTGAGGACCATCTTGGGGTGATTGGCCAAAATGGGGTTGGCAAAAGCACGTTAATCAAGATTTTAACTGGGGCATTGACGCCTGATGCCGGTAAAATTGTCTGGCAAAAACACTTGCATGTCGGCTACTTGGATCAGTACGCTAACTTGGTGCCTGGCCAGACCGTGATCGAATTTTTGCGAACGGCCTTTGAGGAGCTTTATCGCAAAGAGGCCAAAATGAATCAAATATATGCAGACTATGCGGAGCACCCAGATGACGCGCTATTAGCAAAGGCTGGCGAGTTACAGCAGGAACTCGAAGCCGGTGATTTTTACGAACTCGAAACCACAATCCAGACGGTCGCGGAAGGCTTAGGCATCACGGCAATGGGGATGGATCATCCGGTCGATGCGCTTTCCGGCGGGCAGCGTTCGAAATTGATTTTAGCAAAGCTACTGCTTGAGAAGCCGGATATGCTCCTGCTGGACGAGCCGACCAACTATCTCGATGTTTCCCATATTGAATGGTTAACCGACTGGCTCCAGAACTTCGAGGGTGCTTTTATTGTTATTTCACACGATTTTGATTTCCTCGAAAATGTGACGAACGCCGTTTTGGATATTGAGTTCGGCCAGATCACGAAGTACACGGGGACTTTGAAGCAGGCTATGCGTCAAAAAGAAGCCGACCACGAAACTTATCTGAAGGCATTTGCGAAGCAGCAAGAAACTATCAAGAAAACTGAAGCTTTTATCCGTAAATTTAAGGCGGGTACGCGCGCCACGATGGCTAAAAGTCGAGAAAAACAATTGGCGCGCATGGACAAGCTGACACCACCGGGTACCCGCGCAAAGGCTCACTTAGCCTTTCCTTACCTGCCAGTGAATCGGCAGATTTTAGTCGACGTGAATAATTTGGTTGTTGGCTATAATCAACCGTTGTTGCAACCCATTAATTTTTCAGTTGCCAAAGATCAGATTATTGCGTTTGAAGGCTTTAATGGTGTGGGTAAATCGACGTTATTAAAAACAATTCTCGGCCTAATTCCGGCCATTAGCGGCAGTGTCGAAATTGCTGACAACGTGGTCTTTGGGTACTACGAACAGGAACTGCATTGGGATCAGCCTAAGCAAAGCCCAGTGCAATATTTGCAGCAGCGTTTCCCGGCGTTAACTCAAAAAGTCGTCCGCCAGGTGCTGTCGCGAACTGCCTTGACAAGTGAAGAGGCCAACAACCCATTGACCATGTTGTCCGGAGGTGAACAGGCCAAAGTCAAATTGGCAGAACTCATGTTACAGACCACCAATATTTTGATTATGGATGAACCGACCAACCATCTGGATGATGACACCAAGCACGCATTGCGCGCCGGATTGCAACAATATCCCGGCGCCGTCCTGCTCGTCTCGCATGAGGCAGGATTTTATGATCGTTCCTGGGTGGACACGGTTGTTAACGTGGAACAATTACAAGTTAAGGCTTGATTTGACATGTGATTGAACGCATCAGCTTCTGTCCGAAGCCAGTCAACTAAGCAAGCATACGTAAAAGAGGCACCATCGACAAAATGAGATTGTCGGTGGTGCCTCTCTTTGCGCGTTTAGTTCGCCTTGAAATTATTAAATTACTAATGATTCGAATGCCAGACAAGTTGCGTATAGGTATAAGTGAGATGGTTGGTGACTGGCATGTGGGTATTTTCGTTTCCGGTCAATGCTTCGGCAAGTCGGCTGGCTGTCTTCACGCCTAATGGCACAGCTAGCTCAGGCAAAAGATCGCTAATGGTTGTTTGCTCCTCAAGATGATAAGTCAGGGTATGCGATTTGAACGGAATCTGATGAGCGCGTAACCAGTGCCGATAGCTGGCGACACGACTAGGATCTGCCTGATAAGCGACCGGCACGGGTTGGCCTAAATAAGTTAGCAAGCGGTTCATTAAAGCGTCAGATTGTTCTGTTTGAAAATTTAACACAACGGTTTGCCTGGCCCAGGTGGTTAAAGTTCTTAGCTCATTGGCCTGCAGTGTGGGTAACTGGCTAACGAAAATGAGATCGGCAGCAGGCAGTGTTTCGAGCTGGTGCCAATCAGCGGTTATGAAGTCAACCGATGTAGCCACATTGGTTGTTAGCTGTTGTTTTGCATAAGCCAGCATAGCGGAAGACCAATCGATTAATGTCAGTTGTTGGACATGCGCAGCGAAGCGTGCGGCATAACGACCGGTTCCAGCGGCAAGGTCAACGAGTGATTTAGTCGGCAGCAGCCCTTCATTAGACAGCCACACTGAGACATCTCGAGCAATTGGCAAGCGTGACGCTTTCTCGGCGGCAGCATAGTCTTTGGCAAAGTGATTCCAAAAGGCGCGATCTTCTTTCATGAAAAGATGTTTCTCCCTCTAAAATTTTTTTGAAAAAGTAGTTGACTTAAACGGAGAACCTGCGTAGTATATTACGAGTTGTCAGTCATCAAAACAGTTTAAACCGCACAGCGATTTAAAAAAAGGTGTTGACAAAGGATTGCCAATTTGATAATCTAATTAAGTTGTCGCTTGGCAACAAAGTCGTCCTTTGAAAACTGAACAAAGTTTCGTTTAAATGTGCAGGGTCCTTGATACTCTGGTATCGAGGCAAAAAGTAACATTTGCGAAGTCAATTCGCTAGAACAACAAATCGAGCTATTCGAACAGCTCATATTTATATGAGAGTTTGATCCTGGCTCAGGATGAACGCTGGCGGCGTGCCTAATACATGCAAGTCGAACGAGTTTTGGTCGATGAACGGTGCTTGCACTGTGATTCAACTTAAAACGAGTGGCGGACGGGTGAGTAACACGTGGGTAACCTGCCCTTGAGTGGGGGATAACATTTGGAAACAGATGCTAATACCGCATAAATCCAAGAACCGCATGGTTCTTGGCTGAAAG
>NZ_MSSM01000002.1 GCF_004123795.1 Lacticaseibacillus chiayiensis
AGAAAACCTACGGATAAGTGGACAGATGACCTCGGGGTTGTTGCTCACAAAACGTTCGAATTGGTCGAATATTCGGACCACGAGACGAGGGCGATCTATTATGTCTAGCGGAATGAAACGTGTCGGATACGGATATGTAAGCCGAACAGAGCAATTAATCATTGAGAAGCTATCGAGAGAAGAGAAACACATGCAAGCAATTATCTACACGAAGCCGCACTGTCAAAAGTGTCGACGAACAATATTCAAGCTGTCACAAGTCATGCCAGTGCAAACTATCACAGCAGACGCGGACGACTACGAGCGGTTCCGGAAGCAAGGCTATCAGTCATTCCCAGTCGTAACGGTATATAAAGCGAACGGTACCCACGAAACATGGTGCGACTTGCAGGTTGACAAGATCAAACAATACACGGAAGACTAAGAGCTCGTACAAATGCGGGAGGTGTGGTGATATGTAATGGTTGAAAAAATCAAAAGTTTGCGGCATTTTTGGAAGCTACCTGAGAAACAGAGAAAAGCCATTATGTTGCTGTTTTCAGGGGCAATGACACAGGCAAAAATAGCAGAGGAAGTTCATGTCTCGCCGACCACTTTATCTACGTGGAAAACGCGCGAAGCTTTCAGGCTTGGGCAAGATGAATACACACGGTTTATGCTTCACGATTTGTCATCTGAGGCTGTGCTGACCATGAGAGAGCTGTTGAAGGCGAAATCTGAAATGGTTCGATATAATGCCGCTTCATACATCATCGAAAAGGTTATAAGCAGTAATGATGAGTTGAATAGACAACAGGCTCGCAAGTCCAAAGCTGAGGCTGACATCATGGAAGCCAAGGCCAAACGCGAAACGAGCGAAGACACGAGCAACATCACAATCAACATCAAGCCAATTCATCAAGACGGAGGCGATGACAGTGCAGATTAATATTGATCTGGATTCAATCGTCCCCAAAGCTTACGCACCGCTTTACAATGACAGAACACGCTACCTGACATACAAGGGCAGTCGTGGATCGCGCAAGTCTTTCTCTGTTGCCGAGGATGTGATTATGCAAATCATCATGCACCCCTATGTCAACTGGATTGTGCTCAGGCAGTACGCGTATACAAATAAGGATTCGACATACAGCACCATTCAACAGGCAGCCATGCGTCTTGGCGTTTATGATCTATTCAAGTTCACACTGTCACCACTGGAAATCACCTTTAAGCCAACCGGCCAGAAGGTGTTTTTTCGTGGCATGGATAAACCACTGGCCGTCACTTCATTGCAACCAACAACTGGTGTGCTCGCTCGTGCATGGTGGGAGGAAGCGTATGAGCTGAAATCGCTGGACGCATTCAAGACCGTTGAAGAAACCATGCGTGGTGAAATCGACGATCCTGATGGCTATTACCAGTCGATTATCACGTTCAACCCGTGGAGTGATCAGCATTGGCTAAAGCGTGAGTTCTTCGATGAAGACACAAAGAACCCACGATCTAAGTCGTTCACTACCACATACAAGGACAACCCATATCTTGATGATGACTATATCGCAAGCCTAAAAGACATGATCAAGCGCAATCCCAATCGTGCTCGTGTTGCCGTATACGGAGACTGGGGCATTGCAGAAGGGCTTGTGTTTGATGGACTGTTCGAGCAGCGTGACTTCAGTATGGAAGATATTGCAGCACTGCCAAAAGCGGTTGGCCTAGACTTTGGGTTCAAACATGACCCGACAGCAGGCGAGTTCATGGCAATCGATCAGCAGAACAGAGTCGTGTACATCTACGATGAATTCTACCAACAGGGAATGCTAACACAGCAGATTGCTGAGGCTATTGGACAACACAAAGGCTACGGCTTGCAGATAACGGCTGATAGTGCCGAGCAGAGGCTAATTTCTGAGCTGTCTGGTGTATATGGTGTACCGAACATCGTAGGCGCTGGCAAGGGAAAAGACAGCGTCTCACAGGGCATTCAATATATGCAATCGTATCACTTTGTTGTTCATCCCCGTGTCAAGGGACTGTTGGAAGAATTCAACACTTACGTTTATTCCAAAGACAAGTTTGACAACTGGACGAATACTCCAGTAGATGCGAATAACCATGCGATTGACGCATTGCGATATGCGATGGAGCCGTTCATGTTCAGAACTGCCGGCCATTACATGAGCAACCAAGAACGCATTCAGACAATCAAAAATTTAGGATTGGGGTGACATGATGGATCCATTTGAAGAATCAAACTTACTTTACCAAGAAGACATTACGAACCTCACTCCGGATCGGATCATGAAGTTCATTTTCCACCATCACGAGTATCAGCTTCCACGGCTGAAGAAGCTCGACCGATACTACAAGGGCCAGAACGAGGGTATTCTACAGCCACAATCACGGCGTATTGAAACCGGCAAGTCAGACCACAGAGCTGTTCACTCGTTCGGCAAGTACATCGCTGATTTCCAGACTGCCTACTCTGTTGGTAATCCAGTGAACGTGAAGCTTGATGAAGATGACAAGCGGCTCGACCAGATTACGCAAGTGAACGACTTTGACGCGCTCAACTACGATTTATTCCTCGACATGACGCGTTATGGACGCGCATACGAGTATGTTTACTACGGTAGTGACTCAATCGAGCATTGCGTTCGTCTTGATCCGCTTGATACGTTCGTCATCTACTCACTTGATGTTGATCCGCAGCCAATCATGGCTGTTCGGTACCATTCAGTTGAATTAGTTGACGATAACAACAAGACAATTATCAACATCATCCCCGAAACATGGACCGCAACGGAGCATGACGTTTACAAGCCGACCACGGTTGGCGGTGCAATGTACTTGGATCACAGCGAAATCATTCGCGTGTTCCCCGTTGTCGAGTATGACAACAATCGATTCCGAACTGGTGACTTCGAGCATGTGATTTCACTGATTGACCTTTACGATTCGGCCCAGTCAGACACAGCTAATTACATGACCGACCTGAATGATGCTCTTCTGGTCATTAGTGGCGATATTGATGCCTTATTCAACGGCAGTACGCTTCTAAGTGGTGTCGACCCTAACGATCCTGAGGCGATGAAAAAGCTCGCACAGGACAAGCTAGAGCTTATTAAAGAACAGAAAGACGCCAACATGCTGTTGCTCAAGTCTCGAATGACAGCAACCGGTCAGCAAACGAGCGTTGACGCAAAGTATATCAATAAGTCATATGACGTCAGCGGCACCGAGGCATACAAGAAACGCATTGCCGATGACATTCACAAGTTCAGCCATACACCAGACCTGACTGATAGCAACTTTGCGGCTAACGTTTCTGGTGTTGCGATGAAGTACAAGCTGCTTGGTACTGTCGAATTAGCAGCAATCAAGCGACGCATGTTTGAGAAATCACTGTACCAAAGATACTCAATCATATATGCACTCGATCAAAGCGTGTCAGGCGGCATGAAAACGGATCCTAATACGATTCAGTTCACGTTCCGTGACAATTTGCCAACAGATGACATCACGCAGATTCAAGCACTCGTTGCCGCTGGTGCGACGTTGCCGCAAGAGTATCTTTACAGATTCGCACCGGGAATCACTGATCCGCAAGAGGTTACTGACATGATTGCCAAACAACGAGCAAACAGCGATTACAGTGAGGATCTGACAAACAATGACGAAAACACCGAAGGAACGGATCAAAGCGTTCGCAGACAAGCAAGACAAGAAACACCGCCAGATAGCAAGTGATGTTGCCAAATACACCGCAGCATTCATGGCATTCTGGTATGCGTTCAATGAGAAACACGAAGACTACACACACGCTGACGATTCGCGTTACTACGATCCAGAACTGAAAGAGCAAGTTGACAGGGACGCACAAGAGGCCGGAGTTAAACAGAAATCAGTTGCCAACAACGATGAACTGCTGTCATATGCGGCCTATGTTTACGCAACAGCAGTGGCCATCAAGGTTGCTGATTATATCGGCACCACTCTTGGCGATTTGGCAAAGCAGACGGCCAAGCTGGGGTCATCAATTTACGGAAAACACATCAAAGCCGATTTATCAGTAATCAATAAGATGTTTGACGGTGCCACGTGGAGCGATCGTATTTGGTCAAATCAAGACGCCTTGCGCAGTGATCTCAAAAAGATGATGAAGAATGCACTACTGACACACAGCAACCCAATTACACAAAGCCCGGCGCTTCGCAAGAAGTTTGGTGTCATGAAGTATCAGTCAGACCGTATCATCAGAACGGAAAGCGATCGTGTCATGGCTCATCAGAGCATTGTGAATGCACGTGAAGCCGGCTATAAAAAGGTTGTATGGGTCATTAACTCAGGGGCGTGTGACATCTGCTTGCAACATAGCGGTGAGGTTTACACGTTGAAACAAGCCGAGGGGATGATACCAGCGCATCCAAACTGCCTTTGCTCATGGGCTGCATATGATACCGGTGATGAAGTAGACGAATAATACGTGACCTGAGCAAGTCCCTAAACTACTCAAAAATAATAGCGTGAAGTGATAGACGTGTGATCGTGGCTGGGCCTTATGGCGTGGCTGGGATCATTAAGCACGTCTATTCGTTTTGGGCTAAACAGGAGGAACCATCATGGCAGAAGAAACACAAACTCAAGAAGAAGTCGAGACAACTGAAACCACCACTCAGGCACCAGCCACATATACGCAGGCTCAGCTTGACAGCGAGGCCGATAGACGCGCAGCTAAGGCGCTGGAAACAGCCAAGGCTAAGTGGGAAGCAGAACAGGCTAAGGCGCTTGAGGAAGCCAAGAGTGAAGGCGCTCGGCTTGCAAAGATGACCGAAGATGAAAAGGCAAAAGAGGTTGAGAAACAGCGACAGGCAGAACTAGACAAGCGTGAGGCTGAACTCAATCAGCGCGAATTATCAACAAGTACCAAGTCACTATTGGTTGATAAAGGACTGCCGGCTGACTTTGCTGACCCGTTGGTTGCCCTCGGTGATGCTGACAAGATCAAGACGGCTGTTGAGAACATTCAAAAGACAATTCAGGAAACAGTCAACAAGCAGGTTGAAGCAAAGCTGCAAACTGACCCACCTAAGAATGGCGCTTCTGCCCTTGATGGTGCCGACGATCCATTCAAAAAAATCATGGCACAATACAAAAAGAAATAGGAGGTAGCTAATCATGGCTACAGAAAACAACAATTTACCAGTACGTCTTTATCAGAAACAGTTTATTGGCTTGATGCAAACCGTCTTCGGTATTCAAAGCACGTTCACCCCGACATTCGGTGCGTTGCAAGCACTCGATGGCATTCAAAACAACGCGATTGCGTTCAGTGTTAAGGCAAATGATGTGCCGGTTGCTGTTGGCACATACAACACTGACCCTAACGTTGCGTTTGGCAGCGGCACCAGCAACTCAAACCGCTTCGGGCCAATGAAAGAGATCATCTATGGTGACATCGATGTACCGTATTCCTTCGGCTGGAGTTTCAACGAAGGCATCGACCAGCTAACTGTCAACAACGATCTGAATGCCGCAGTGGCTGACCGTCTGAACTTGCAAGCGCAAGCTAAGACACGGCTGTTCAACGGCAAGCTGGGCGCCTACTTGGTTGATAGTGCTGCAGCTGATCTTGGTGCAGTTGATGATGTGAACAAGGTGTTTGAGGAAGCTTCCGAACGCTACACCGACTTGGAAGTAGTTGTTCCAGTACGCGCATACGTGACTGCCGAAGTTTACAACGCAATCATCGATCATCAGTTGGTAACCAGCTACAAAGGTTCTGCTGTGAACATTGATGAAAACGGCATCGTTCGTTTCCGTGACATTGTTGTTACCAAGACGCCTACCCGTTACATGGCTGGCAAGTCTATCATCTTCGCACCTGATAACGTTGGCCGCGCATTCACCGGCATCAACGTTGTTCGGACGATTCAATCCGAGAACTTTGCTGGTGTTGCTTTGCAAGGTGCCGGTAAGGCCGGCCAGTGGATCAGCGATGACAACCGTCAGGCAATCTTCACTGCTGGTACGTCAGCAACCACCACGACTTCGACTGTGAAGCCGACCACCACGACTACTACTTCGCACGCTTAACAATTGATGCAAGTCGCCTATCGAAATGGGACAGTACGGGAAACCGGGCGGCTGATTGGAGGACAGAATGAAGCTTATTTTGTGTCAACCCGCTATCAAGCGTTTTGAATGGGAGCTGGAAGTCTGCCTAACCAATCTGCGAAGTGTCGGGTTTGACATGAAAGATGTCGTTTTGCTCTTCACTGTGCATGATTCTAAGGTGCCAGAAACGCTTTCTATTAAATATGGTGTAGAAGTACACACGTATACCGACAAGCGCACAGACAAGCGATATATCCCGTCTGTGAAGCCTTGGCTTTGGTGGCAATATCTCGCTGAAGACCCCGAACGTGAGAATGAGGACTATTTCTACTTTGATAGTGACGTCATCTTCCGTAAACGGCCAGACTTCCGCAAGCTAAAAGCAAAGCCTGATCGCTGGTTGTGTAGCAATACTCTCAGCTATATCAGCGTTGACTATATCAAGCAATGCGAACATGGAGAAGAAATCCTGAAACGCATGGCTGATATTGTCGGGGTTACGGTAGCCTCGCTTGAGACAATCAACCGTAATTCTGGTGGTGCTCAGTGGATTATCAGCCACCCTTCGGCTGAGTACTGGCGGAAGGTGTACGTCGACAGCAACCGACTGTGGCAATACTTGCAAACGGTCGACAGCAATATCCAAAAATGGACTGCAGAAATGTGGGCGCAACTTTGGAACATGATGTACTTCAATATCGGTCCCGTCATCAGTGACGAGCTCGATTTTTGTTGGGCTACTGATCCATTAAAGCGATGGAACGAAACTAAAATCATGCACAATGCTGGCGTGACTGTTGATGACAAACGGCTGTTCTTCAAAGGGCAGTATGTAAACCGAACACCATTTGATGATGATTTGAGCTTCGTTGACAAGTCAAAGTGCTCATACAAGTATGTGCAAGCAGTAAAGGCGGTGAAATGATGGCTGATTCAGATACAAAGGAAGATATTTTGGCAAGTGTTAAGCTTCGCATCGGTTTGACTGATACGTTGCAAGATAACTTGTTGAATGATTTGATTGATGACGCCACAGCGCGTGTACTGACGTATATCAACCAAGACGGTATTGTCAATCAGACTGTGCCAGATGCAGTTGCATGGGTAATCAAGGACATTGTGGTGAAGATGTATAACCGCATCGGAGACGAAGGTAAGCAAAGTGGCACCGAGGGCAACGTATCCAACACATGGGAAGCAATAGATTTGTCTAAGTATGCTGACGCTCTCGATGTCTACCGTGAGTCATCGCAAAGCCGCCGACCGGGGATGAGATTCGTATGAGATACAATAATCGAATCACCCTCATTAGGAAGGTACCGCCCGCTGATCCGTTGCATGACAGACCGACAGAGACGCGAGAGACGGTAACTTGCCTGACAATCCCAATCACCAGTGCACAAGAACTGTCTGTATACGGTCTTGTGAACACCATGGCCTATGAGATTCACGTAAAGAACCCAGTAAAGCCTGTGAATGAAATCGAGCTTGACGGTGTCAAATGGACAATCAACAAGACATTCGTTAACCGCAAGTCAACGGTATTCATCGTGTCTGGAGGTGCAAGCAATGGCTAATACCAATGTCACGTGGTCAGGTCTCGATAAATTGATGGAAGAACTAAGCGCAACAGCCGGAGCGACTATTGATGCCGCCGCCTCAGCAATGAAAACAACTACCGGCCAAGTTCAAGCAACAGCTAAACAGGTGGCACCAAAAAGAACCGGATACATGGCAAACAATATTAGTGTTGAGCCAGTCAAGAAGACAGCGACCTCTGTCACGGGAACTGTAGATGCCAAGGCTGATTATTCATCTTTTGTGGAATTTGGCACCTACAAAATGTCAGCCGAGCCATTCATTCGTCCAGCCGTTTCAGCAGCACAATCGTTTTTCATTAAAACGACAATGGACAAGCTAAAGGAGGCGGCAACGTTCAAATGACACTCTCTCAATGGTACGAAGATGTGCAAACTCAATTGATCGCTGATGGCCTCAACCCTGTATTCGTTCAGCCGGACGCTAAGAGCACGTTGCCACTGGTTTTCGTGAACGTTCATGTTGATGCTGATATGTCATCTAAGACAGGGACACTTTCGAGTGTAGGCCAACAGATTGACATATACGATAGCATCGACACACCACCAGCTGAATGGGAAGACTTCGTTCGCAAAGTGAAATGGTCACTCAGTAAGGTGACACGGTGGCATTCACTAACGGCATCTAATTCAATCGACACAAGCATGGGCGAGAGCACACCATTACGCCGCTGCATGCTTCTCATTACTTTAGAAGGAGATTATTAATTATGGCAGAACCAGTAAACAACGGTGTCCAGTTCGTAAAAGATACCCCATATCGTGGCAAGGATGTTTGGTACTTTATCCAATCGACAGATCCTAAAGTAGCACCCATTGGCAGTCCTGCAATCTTGCCAGCTCATCAAGAGTCTGGTGATACAAGCATTGAAGGTGATTCTCTTGATGAACAAACCAAGATGGGCCGCGTTGTAGCAGCATCAACCAATGAAGATAGTATTGAGCTAACGAGTTACATGGTACCTGGGGACACCGCAAACGACATCATTATTGATGCTAAGCACAATGGCCGGCAAGTTAAGGTATGGCGTGTCATTGTTGATGAACGTCTGGCCGTTGTAGAAGGCGACCACAAGGCTTACCCAGCAATGTTTGGTTATGGTGTTGTTGACAGCGCCGACATTTCTGACGAAGACAGTTTCTCAGAGATGGATTTCACTTTGAACATCATTGGTAAGCTGGCAGACAAGAACGCTGACGGGACACCTGGCACTTTCCCGTTGTCTGATGCACAGGTAGCAGCGCTTGGCGAATTGTACGACTACGAACGCCCAGGCGAAAAAGAAGGAGAGTTTGCTGACAGTGCAGTAACATCGACCACCACAAGCTCATCTACCACCACAACCACTTCGCACGCTTAATTAATCACACACAGAGACGAGTAGGCAACGGCCGATCTGAGACGACAATCTAGGAGGATATTCATGTTAGAAATTCAAGTAAAGAACGAAAAAGTCGAATTAAAGTTTAATTTTAAGGCACTATTTCGAGCTAACAAATTATTTAGTTCACAGCCAAACGCAAATGATGGTGCAAGTAGCATTTGGTTAGGTTTTGTAACTGGTGATGTGACAGCATTATTTAATGCAATTAAGGCGATGTTGCCGGAAAAATACACTGATGCAGATATTATTTCTGCAATTGATGAACAGCCAGATCCTGATGCCTTTTATGATGAAGTAGTTGAGGAATTGCACAAGTCGGCTTTTTTCCGACGCGAGATGAAACAATGGCTGAAATTGAACGAGAAATACGGAATCTCGCTGATGGAAAAGAAAAACATGACAGCAGAGGAAAAGGGCAAGAAGGCACTGCTGAAAGATACCCTGGAAGAAGTCAAGAAGAGTCTCTCTTAACCGACTTTGCTCGTCACGGAATATATGATCCTGATATGCCTTTTCGATTATATTTTTGGGAGGCTCGCTCAGTCTTGGAAGGGTCTTTTTTGCGTGATGTCGATATGCGCCGCGATTTGATGGAACTTGCCGTCAATATTGCCAATGTCCAGAATGCTAAGAATCCTAAACGATCCGTTAAAACTGGGTACAAGAATATTGATAAGGCCGAACAAAAGATAATCAATCGCAATGGCAACGGGACTGTAAGAAAGCCTGATGTAGAAATGATTAGGAAACTCAATGCTGCATTTGGAGGTGGTAGCTAATGGCAAACGTTGTCGCATCATTCACTGCTGATATTGGCGGATATCAGAGTGCAATGAAACAATTGAAAGGCGAGACTGCGAGCGCCACGGATAGCGCTTCCAGTTCCGTTTTAGGCGGTGGAAAATCATTTCTGAAAATGGGAGCTTTGGCCGGAATTGGCGCCGGAGTTGTCACAAAAGCCCTGCAGACGATGGGGTCTATGACAACATCAATTGTCAGTCGTTTCGATACACTCAACAATGCTAATCGTACTTTTAAAAATATGGGATTCGCTACTACAGACACCAAAAAAGCGATGAGCGGCCTTAACGATTCAATCATGGGACTTCCAACTAGTCTGGACCAAGCTGTTCAAGGAATGGAATTAATGGCAGCATCAACTGGTGACGTTCAAAAAGGACAAAAAGTGTTCAGCGCTGTCAATGATGCGGTATTAGGTTTTGGCGGTTCTTCAGCGCAAGCAAGCTCTGCTGTTCAACAATTATCGCAAGACTTATCAAGTGGCACAATCACTGCTGCAACATGGAATTCTATGATCAACGATGGCATGGGTCCAGCCCTAAAAGCATTGGCAAAGTCCATGGGAATGACTTCTGGTCAACTGAAAGATGCTCTATCGAACGGAAAAGTTAGTGCTGATCAATTTTCTGAAGCACTGATCAATATGGACAAAAACGGTGGCGGTGGAATGCAATCGCTCCATAAGATTGCCCTTGACTCTACCGCCGGCATTTCATCGTCTTTTGCGAACTTAAAGACTGCCGTTGTGCGTGGTTCTGCAAACATGCTGACGGTGGTTGATAATTTCATTAAATCTGTTACTGGGACTAACATTTCGGGCTGGATAAAACAAGCAGCGAGCGCTGTCACTGCAGGAATGGCGATTGCTTCTAATGCGATCAAGTCGTTCACGCCAGTAGCAAAGTCAATATTTGACACTTTAAAGTCAATTGTTGCTTGGGTAGGACAAAACAAAGATTGGCTCTTGCCGCTAGTAGCATCAGTATCAGCATTCAAGAGTGTCATAACCGTGGTTGGAGTTGCAAAAAACGCATTTTCTGCTTTTGGAAACGCGTTGGAAGTAGGCGGACTTCTCACCAGAATTGTATCTGGTAGCAAGGACGCTGCTGCTGGGCTTAGCTTGATGGCTCAGAATAGTAAGATTGCAGCAGCGGCTCAGAAGGTTCTTCAAGCTGTTTCGGCAGCAAATCCTTGGGTACTGTTGGTTGCGGCTATTGCCGCAGTCGTTGCAGGCCTAGTTTACTTCTTCACCAAAACAAAAACGGGCCAAAAAATATGGTCTGAATTTGTTTCTGGCCTAAAGAGCATGTGGAACGGCCTTG
This sequence comes from Lacticaseibacillus chiayiensis, assembly GCF_004123795.1. Taxonomy (GTDB): domain Bacteria; phylum Bacillota; class Bacilli; order Lactobacillales; family Lactobacillaceae; genus Lacticaseibacillus; species Lacticaseibacillus chiayiensis. Next base: position 11,206 of record NZ_MSSM01000002.1, read on the forward strand.
CTTCATTCTTTAGCGGCCTCTGGAGTGGCATAACTAAAACCTTCAACAATGCCGCTAAGGGAGTTCAAAACGGATGGAATTCGACCAAATCCTTCTTTGGAAATCTATGGAGTGGCATTACAAGCGGTGCACAATCAGCTTGGAGCGGTACTGTAAGCGGTGCACAATCGGCTTGGAGTGGTTTAGGATCGTTCTTCTCCGGCCTGTGGAGTGGCATTACAAGCGGTGCCAGTGAAGCGTGGAATGGATTGTCTTCGTTCTTATCAAGCAGTTGGTCTAGCGTTTCCAGCACGGCTTCTTCAATATGGGACGGTATAAGTTCATTCTTTTCCGGACTTTGGAATGGTATTGTGACTATTGCTACCGCTGTTTGGGGAACGTTTGGATCATCGTTAACGTCTATCTGGAATGGTATTGTTCAGGTTGCCTCTGGTGTTTTCAATATGCTAAAGGCAGTAATTATGGGACCGATTCTGCTAGTGCTTGACTTGATTGACGGCGGTTGGAACAAGCTGGGATCAGACTTGCAACTAATTTGGACAAGTATCGTATCTGCCGCGTCCCAGATTTGGAACGGTCTTGTAACTTACTTCTCAGGCATTTGGAGCCTAATCTCAACATTTGCTGTTACAGAGTGGAACGCGCTTGTTGCTACCATTGAAGGCATATGGACAAGTTTCATAACTGGTGCTACAGCGGTCTGGTCAACGTTGGTGCTTTTCTTTACCAGCTTGTGGGACGGTATCGTGTCATATGCAGAAGCAGCATGGACTAGCTTTACATCGTTTTTATCAGGCGTCTGGAATGCAATTGTTAGCACCGCAGAGGGCATTTGGAACGCGCTTCCTGGTTTCTTCTCTGGATTATGGAATGGGATAGTATCGTATGCGCAAGGCGCTTGGAATAGTGTTGCTTCTTTTCTTTCAGGCTTATGGAGTGGCACAGTTAGCACCGCAGAGGGCATATGGAATGCTCTTCCTGGTTTCTTCTCTGGACTGTGGAGCGGCATCGCTTCCTTCTTCTCGTCAGCGTGGAGTAGCATCAGCTCAATTGTAATGGGAGCCGCAAGCAACATTGTGAATGGAGCCAGAAGCGTTTGGAGTGGTTTTAAAGGAATTGTGTCCAATGTTGTGAATGGGATTCGGAATGGATTCAATGCACTAAGGAATATCAATCTGCTTGACGCTGGTCGTGCTATCATGGACAGCTTTTTCAGCGGATTAACTGCCGCTTGGAGCAAGGTTCAATCATTTGTTGGCGGGATTGCTTCTTGGATTCGCCAACATAAGGGTCCTATTAGCTATGATGCTAAACTCTTGATCCCTGCCGGTAATGCAATCATGGGTGGCTTGAATCAAGGACTGCAAAAGTCATTCGGGGCTGTTCAAAAGACGGTTTCCGGTATGGCAAGCGATATTTCTGACAATATGTCGGCTAACATCAGCAACTTGTCAAACGCGGGCGCGCAGTTCAGCTCTGGAGACGTCACTCAGTCAATTGATGCCAGCGAACGGATCACGCCAAATATCTACGTTCAGAACAACGTTGATAAGAATGGTATTAACAGCATGGTCAAGGAAGTGGACGCTAATGACGCAGCCGTTAGCAGCTACTTCCGGCCGATTGGAGGGTAGTACATGGACCTATTAGTTGAAAAGCTTGATGGTAGCCGATACTACCTGAGCCAATATAAGGTACTGATTACTGAATTTGAGGAATCGGCACCATCAGTCACTCGAAACAATATGCAACTTGATCAGCGGAATGGCAATATTGATTTTGGAGGCTGGCATAAAGACAAGACAATCAACATTACTGGTTACTACCGTGCTGACGACATGGACGAAGAAGAAATACTTCGTGAGAAGTTGTATGCGCTACTTTCAGACCCAGACGGGTATTATATCACCCAGCTAAAAACAACGCCCAGTGTGGCGATGGAACGGCCGGGTGAGACGTCTGGTGGGTACTATGATAGGCTGAGCGACTATCCGTCCCACAAGCGGTTTCTAGTTTATACAGAGGCTCCTGAGATGGAGCTGGTTGGCAACGTCAATGGGACACTTTTATATAAGCTAACTGCCGAATTTAAGACAATTAAGTTGCCTTACGGCGAAACGCCACAGGCCAATATTGATGTTAGCAGCAACGTCCCATACCGAGGGACAGTTCCATGCAATCAGCTCGAACAAGGGTTCACCGTTCAGCTAACTGCGACCGGTTCAGCTTCGTCATTGTCGTTCAAAATCGATGACACTGAGCTGACGTCTAGCAACGTTGTTGCCGCTGGAGACGTGATCTTATTGAACGGATTTAGTTACACACAAAATGGGCTAAGCATCGTCAGCAAGACGAACAAGGCCTATTTTATTTTGCAACCAGATAAGCCAAACCGAATCACATGCAACGTTCCTGGGACCGTCAAGATCCTTGGCTTCCAAAATTTGTACGCATAGGAGGCGTGATTATTGATTACATTCACAGACGTTGAGAATAATGAATATCAGGCCCAGTGCGAGATCGAGAAGACAGATGCAGTGAATGGCGAGAAGTCCCTCTCTGGCACAATTTATTTTGGCCAAGACGTCAAAGACAACATCAGCAAAGGATGGACGCTGTCTTTCCTTGATGAAGACTACGTTGTTGTGACCTACACCAAGAATGACAAGGACAACACAATCACCTTCAGCGCGGTTCAGGCATTCTTCTACAAGATGAGCAAGACCGGTTTCTACGAGACTTGGAATGGGTCGCACCCGTTTGCAGCTTATCTTGATGCTTTGTTTGCTGGAACTGGTTATACGTACGACAACACGGCCTCGGTTACAGCTTTTGAAAAACAAGATTGGGGCATGTCTGATCGCCTGACACTGTTCAATGACATCATCGATCAAGCAAACGTTGAGTTCTCTGTTTATGGCACAGTGGTTCATGTTGTCCCAGCTATGGGATCAGACCTGTCAACCGTTGTCCGCAAAAAGTTCAATCTTGACACAGCAGAGATTCAAACGGATAACACCAATTTTGCCACCTATGGCCGTGGATATGGTGCATACAGCAAGCCAAACGACACCACAAGCCAACGCTTAGAAGTTGAGTACAAATCGCCGCTATATGATTACTATTATCCAAAGTTCGGTGCAATTGAAGCGGTACCGGTTGCTGACGAGCGCTATACGGTTGCCGACAATTTGCTTGCTGCTGTGAAAGATAAAGTTGACAAGAGCTGGGCAATTTCGCTCACGCTTAACCTCGTTGATCTACAATCTGTCGGCTACAAATACGCGATGGCAAACCCCGGTGACTACATTACGGTGATTGATGAGAGCCTTAATTTCAGTGATAAGGTTCGAATCATCAAAGTAACCAGTGATTATGACATTCGCGGCACACGAACCAAAACGGAAGTTGAATGTGGTAGCCTGTCATTTTCAGAACAGCAGAAGACATCACAATCAACACTGTCTAACGTAGCTGCCGGCAAGATTCCAGTGCCTAATGAATGGCTAACATCTCAAGTCCAGCTTGCAACAAACAGTCTTCTTGCCGCACGAACAGAACTCAGGTTCACTGATCAAGGAATAATCGCTGTTGACAAGTCGGACTCAAACAAAGTTGTGATTCTCAATAGTGCTGGTCTGGGCGTGTCTACTGATGGTGGTCAAACATTCAAAAGCGCCGTCACTGCCGATGGTGTGGTCGCTGATCGGCTATTCGGTAACCTCATTTCTGGTATCACCTACGAAACGGAAGACCCGAAAAGCCACTACATGATTCGCCTAAAAGGTGGAGCTATGGAGCTGTACAAGGGTAGTCAACTAATCGGCGGTATCAACCAAATGATAACCGGTACTGACATCAATAACCATGACGGTAACACGCTCAGGTTGGCACAAACAGACGGCAACGGTACAAGTGTCGGCGTTATCACCATTCCTACGACCTCGACGCAAAGTAAGCCGCTGGTTCAGATTAACGCTAAGATAGATTCCGACCTTAACTTCTCTGGCGGGGGCTCGATTAATGCCGAAAACAAGCTGTGGCTTTCCTCTCTGGAAAAGGTCAACATTGGGGCAACCGACCCATCAACTGGGGTTGTGACTGCACGCCTCGCCGTCACGAGTTCTGAGACTGATGTGTGGGGAAATTTCAATGTATACAGCGGATCTAAAAACGCTGTGCAGGTTACACGTGATGGCCTTCGTGCCACGCCTGCATATGAGCTGGCAGAAAACTATGTCGGTGATATTGGCGAGAGTAAAACGGGAGAAGACAAAACAGTGCGAGTGGACATTGATCCACTCGTTTTTGATTTGATTAACACGGATAAGCCCTACCAAGTATTCTTGACAGCTTACAGTGATGCGCATTTCTGGGTTTCCGAACGTGGCAAGGACTACTTCATCGTTTCGTCAGATAGTTCTGATTCAGCATTTGGTTGGGAACTGAAAGGTAAGCGTCGAGGGTTTGAGGATCAGCGCCTCGTTGATACAAAAGACACTTATGAAGATTTGGAAAAAATGGAGGGACTGATACCCAATGGCAATCAGAACTTACAAAGTAACTCTTGATTCAAAAAATGCCATCGCACCTGAGCCTGTATATTTGCGTCAGGGGGACAAAACGGGTGCTGTGGTGATTGATGCCACGCTGATGGACAATGGCGCTCCAGTGTCTCTTAGCGGCCTTACACCAATGTTCAAAGCTAACACGGCTGATGGTCAAGCTGTAATCGCTGATAGTACGGGGTTTAGCATCGTTAATGTTTCAGGCGGTGAATTCACTTATCAAGTTCCAAATGCTCTTGCATCTGTCGCTGGAAAAATTAATACTGCCTATTTTAGTTTGTCTGATGCTTCGGGATCAGAATCAACGTTCAATGTTCCTTTTGTCGTTTCTGCGGCAATTGACATTACACAAAAACAGGCTCAGGACTATATAACAATAATCGATGGCACGCTCAATTCACTAAGCGATAAAATGGACGCATTACAAATCGATTTTAATACGATCATTAAAAATTACAGCAAGGGAAACTTTTACAACAAATCCGAGACTGACAGCAAAGACGCTGCGACACTAGCTAGTGCAAAAGAATTTTCAAGCTATGGTGATTCAGCTACACTGACGGAATCCAAAGCATACACTGACAATTCAGTTTCTGGAATTGTATCTATACCAGAGGCTTTTGCTGATCTTGCTGCAATTCAAGCAAAATATCCGAATGGTGCCAACGGGATCATGGTGGCAGCCGATAACGGGCACAAGTACATCTGGACAAATGGAACATGGACAGATGCCGGTGTTTATCAATCTGCTGGGATTGCTGACAATCAAAAGGATGCAATTCGTCAGTATATACTGAACTCCGATAACTTAATCAATAATGGCTATTTTGTAGATGGCGATATTAGCGCCTTGATAGTTAATTCTGCCGCTTCCAAAAAGTGGGTTTACACCGACGGAATGGACTTCGCTAACGTCATTGGTGATCGCAAGAGTGGCGATGGCAACATGGACGCTTACTTTACCTTGACTAAGGCAGACCAACGTTTAGGTTCATTGGCATACGAAGCGTTCGATTTCAGTTTTGATATTTTATCTCAAAGTGCTTTGCGTTTTGATGTGTTCATGGATTTAGTGACGGCAACTGGCATTTACCGAACGGTACTCAAGCACAATTTAACGCTAGAAGCAGGCATTCATCATCATGTTCATGTCATGACGCCACAAGTAAACGAAGTAAATCCGCAAGGCTTGGAAGTTACGAGCGTTAATATTGGCTTATCACCGCTTGACGATTCGGTAGATTACAACATTGGCTTGTGCAAAATTACACGGTTTTCGTTGCCAACTAATTTGACTGACGATCAGCCGCTTGCGTACAAAGTCAACAAAATGCACAATTTGTTTCCCGACCAGGGATTATTAACGCATAAGGTAAACGAGCTTCAATGTAACAATGGTAATTTCTCTTATGCTGATTTGAATGGTAAACGTTTCGCTAAATTCACTTATACTGGTAGCAACGGCTGGTATGATGTTTTTTCAACAATTGATGCTGGCAAGCGTCCTGAACTTTTACAAGACTTGCTTAATCATCAGCACCGCTATGAGTTCAACGGATACGTTAAAGCAGACACTGATGTTAAACTTTCAGTTGACGTCTTCACGAACGATGGCAACGTTCAACGTGTTACATTTGGATATGCGCATTTAACCGCAGAAGAAATGAGCAATCTTTCGTTCGTTATTCCTAAGTTAAATACATTTGGCCTTGTCAATCTTGCCAATGTAACGATTATTGATTTTGTCATTTCAAATCTTTCTGCAACTGATATGTGGGTCAACGATATTAGAATTGACACTCGTCAAGCACGTGAAGAAGCGACTGGCAAAAACTATCTGCCTACTTCAATTGAAGAAATTCTTGAACAAGGTTACCTCAAGTGTGGTAATGGTCTTTACATTGCTCATAACCACACAGATGGGATTGACTGGCTGACTATCAACCCTAACCAAAACAACATTAATGGCAACCGAGATATTATGATCCATTTTGCAAATCCAGCAGATATGGATAAAACCAATACGATTAACTGGCAACAATTGTTACTCAAATTCATTGCCAATGCAACAAAACAAACAGCACTTACAATGCGAATTGATGTTATTGACAATGATCCAACAAAGAACGTTACAATTCCATTAGGAAAAAAACAGCTTCTTGCTTCAATTGACAGTAACATTGAATTCTTAATGCCTATCATCAGTAACGTTGCAAGTATTGATATGTCTACGGTTTCAGCAATTAATTTTGTCATTAACTTTGATAATAATGACAAGGACTTCGTTCTTATGATGTCCGATTTATCTCTTAAGAACGTTCCTAATGATGTAAACGACCCTGATGCTATCTTTACTACGAATACTTTTAATCGTTACGGTGGCAACAGCTTATTCATTCAAAACGACGTTTCAAAAGATTTTGAATATTATGACAACCGTCCTGCTTTGCATATCCACTCGGAAAAAACAGGTATCAACAGCGATATTGCATTTAACCAGCGACCGACTGATATTCCAAACATGTTTGATAACCCAACCGAATTTAAGACAACAATTGCTACTGATATAACAAGCAGTTGGAGCGTATTTGTTGATATGCAAGCCGCTGACGGTAACTACATTAGTCATTACATTCTTGCTAATTTTAAAATCGTGGCAGGCGATCCAAAAACAGTTGATGTTATCATTCCAGCATTGAATCAGTTATCAAATAACAAAGCCGTTTCTGCCAACATTGGCTTGCACAATGATATGCCAACGGATAAAATGTCATATCATTTGTCCGACTTTTCTTTTTACAAAGTTAATGCTTCTTCTGATGACAAAAATTCAGGCACGGCTAATAATGCCAACGCTTTGCCGATTGTAAAGCTATATGGTGATGTACCAGCAAGTGGTACTGACAAAACAACTAACCGGTTCATTTACCAAGATGGAACGTATATTATCAACGGTTATACCAAAACTTCGTGGCAAGGACAGTCTTCGCAAAGCCTACCTAAAAAATCTTACAAGTTTAAGCCGTACACCGATGCTACGATGAAAACCAAATTGCCAATGCAGATAGACCCTAAGTTTGCACCAGCAAGTGATTTTGTTTTGAAAGCATTCTACAACGATCCTACCTTATCGCTTGATAACATTGGCAATGAAATCATGCACGATCTTGCGGCTTCGCGAAAAACGTTCTCTCCAGATTTGAACAGCACAGCTTATCTTGGTCAATGCTATGGCAAACCAGTTGAATTGTACTTCAACGATAATTACCAAGGGTTATATTTCTTCCGGAGCGGTGCTAAAGAAGCTACGTATGGTGTCGATGGTAAAGATACAACCAAGTTTGTTATTGAAGGTGAAAGCGAAAAAGGCGCAGCTATGTTCCAAGCTCCAGCAGTCACCAAATGGGGCGATGGTACAGGAGATGGCCTTGAAGTTGAATTTGAGCCTAATATTCCTGACACCTTAACAGATGACCAAAAAGCTAAGTTCAATGCCTTTGTTAAAATGGTCAATGACGGTAATATTGAGACGTTCAAAGCTAACACTTTGCAAACATCTGTTGAAGCCGCAATTGATTACATTATTTTCTACAACTTGATGGGCAGCGTTGATTCATGTGGACGCAATCTGGAATGGGTAACGTGGGACAACGGCGATCACTTCACTGTCATACCATATGATCTTGACCAGATGTTCTTCAATGACTACAACGGAATTGGCCGTGCAGATACAAATGTTAATGCTTTCCCAGTTGTCCAAATGCGATTTGGAACAACTCATAACAAGTATTTTGATCTGATTGCACAGGCTTATCCACAACAGCTAAATGATCGTTATTATGAATTGCGCAAAACCATCATGCGTGAAGATAACATCATTAAGCGCTTCACAGATTATGGGTCTCATATTGGCATTGCTAACTACAATAAAGAAGTAGCAAAATGGCCTATTGCAGGACGCCTTGTAAATTACCAATATCTGCAAAGCATTGTCTATGACCGCTTCAAGCTTGTTGATACTCAATTTGCGGCATTTATTGCGCCACTCTTGAGTTAGGAGGTGATGACAATGCTAAATAAAATTAGAGATCACCCAACACACGCAGCACTCGCCATTGGCATGGTTGCCATTGGTTTGTTTCTAATCATCAATGACCATTATTTCATCTGGCCCCCACACTACTCTGACTGGTTAAACGATGACATTGTGGGGTTTTTGTTTGTTGTTGACGGACTCGGAATTGGGGGTTGGGTGCTATGGGAAGAACAGTCGGCAGTAATCAATCGTATGTTGCTCACAACTACCAGTTTTTTGATGTCATTCCTGACAATGCTTCAATTCCTGACAACAATCTCAACTGGAATCTACACATGTTGGATCAGCAATGCGATCATAACAGCCTTCGTGCTGATTCTGGCGCGAAGGAGTGACAGCCGTGACAGCAGCGATAACCAAAGCAATAGTTGATTCTGCTCCATACATTGCCGGTATAGCATCGGCCGTTATTGCCTACTTGACATACCGCGAGGGTAAACGGAAAAACAGGCATGATGAGCTTGAGGATATGAATGACAGATTACGCGCAGAAAATGACCGCTTGAGACGTGAGAATGAACGCCTCAGAAAGGAAAACAATCATGAATAATTGGACAGATCTTGTAGTATCACTTGCAGTAGCAGCAGTCCCAATCATTGGGGCTTGGATTTCAAAACAGTTGCTGGCTAACAAGCAGGCACTCACTTTGGTAAAGGTATTAGGCCCATTGGCAAACGCGGCCGTAACTGCGGCAGAACAGCTCGGTGTGACACAGGCGATTGATGGTGCGGTCAAGAAATCGACTGCCATTCAAGCAGTTAAAGATGGTTTGAAGTCGCTTGGCTTCACCAGCACAGACGAGCAGACAATTGCCAACGCAGTTGAACAGTCCTACGCGGACTTGAAAGACAGCCTAGCAGAAACCTATCCACAAAAGACAGTTGATCAGGAAGCATCTAATCAAGACAAGGTAGCTGCCGCAGCTCAAACAGCAGCAGATGCAGTTAAGGCTCAAATGGCACCGGATTCTGTTGCTCCACAGAAATAAGGAGGGCCCATGAAATTTAAAACTAAACTAATTACTTTGGTAGTCGCCTTTTTGGCGGCTATTTCTTTTGCCCTGCCATCACATGTCAATGCGGCAAAGGGTGATCAGGGACCTGATTGGTCAAAGTATCAGGGAGCAAGTGGACGATACGGCACCGATCAAGATAAGTTCGTCATCGCTCAGATTGGTGGCACTTACGGTGGCACTTACATCGATCAGTGGACGTACGATAGCCAAATTGCCAGTGCCAAGGCAGCAGGAAAACGTGTGCATAGCTACATCTGGTATGGTGTTGGTGCAAGTAGCCAGTTGGGGTTAGAAGCACTTGACCGTTATATGCCTCGTATCAAAGCGCAGACACCAAAGGGAAGCATCGTTGCTTTGGACTACGAAGATGGTGCTTCTGGCAATATGGCAGCTAATACGGATGCAATTTTAGCTGGCATGCGGCGCATTCGTTCAGAAGGCTACACGCCCATGTATTACAGTTACAAGCCATATACATTGGCACACGTCGATTATCAGCGTATCCTGAAAGAATTTCCTAACAGCCTTTGGATTGCTGCTTACCGTGATTATCTACCAACTACCAAACCAGACTACGGTTATTTCCCGAGTATGGATGGGGTAGCTATTTGGCAGTACACGAGCGCATTTGGGCTGTCGCAAGGCCTCGATGGTAACGTTGATCTGCTTGGTGTGACCGATAATGGATACTCGAAGCAGCCAGCAACTCCGTCGGTGCCTGTAACACCGGCACCAAGCCAACCAGCGAAATCGAATGCAGCCAGTGATACCGACTATGCGCAAACTGGTGTTTTCAAACCTTCCACGACTGTTAACATCCGCACCGGTGCTGGTACCGGATATGCATCCGTTGGTAGCTATGCACCCGGTGAAAGTGTGATTTATGATCACGTGTATATCCGTGGCACATATGTTTGGGCACGTTATCTCAGCTACTCAGGCAGGTATCGTTATGTTGCCTTGGGCGTGAATGGTGGGGAGAGCTATGGCTCGCGTTCGTCTGGATATACTTCGCTGGTAAGCCACACGTACTACACAGTCCGCTATGGTGACAGCTTCTGGAGCACTTCCAGAAAGTATGGCATCAGCATGTACACGTTAGCCGCTAACAACGGCAAATCAATCTACAGCGTCATTCATCCAGGTGAAAGCCTATATATCAGGTAACAAATAGTCCTCTGCTCGCTAACGCGGGTGGAGGGCTTTTTTTGTGCATAAAATGCGAAATTTAACCAAAATATGGAAAGAAAATGGAACACATATATTCAAAAGCTATTAGGTCAATAAATGCAACGATTGAGTGGGAATAGACAGAATCGGCTTATAAACGCCGGTATATCAGCGTTTTGATGACTGCCTAACCCGTTCGTGCAACTATCGTGCAACTTCTGGTGCAAGTCCAGCGGTAACACCGTTGTTTTGAACCTGCGCTACGTCTGATTTAGCGGTCGAAATTTCGACTAGACCATTCAGCCGTTTGGCGGCCTCGAAGTTCATATTCGGATATAAATGCCCGTAAGTTCCGAGCGTCGTCTGAATATCTTCATGACCGAGGCGTTCTTTAATCACCAGTGGGTTCTCACCCAGACTGATCAATAGCGAAGCATGTGAATGCCGTAAAGCATGAACGCGGATGCGATGTACTCCTGCCAGAGCTGCATGCCGCTTAATGATTCGCATGACCAGATCGCGGCGAGTAGGAACGCCGTTGAACGATAGAACAAAATCAGTTTTACACTCAAGCGCTTGTGCTTTCTTCCAATCGGAGAGAAGCTCAAGCGTTTTTGCGTCCAGTGGAATCGTGCGATTGCTGGCTTTGGTCTTCGGTGTGGAGAAGGAGTAGTTCGTGTAGCTGCGTAACCACAGCGTCTTGTTGATCCGAACTGTGCCTTCCTCAAAGTCGATGTCGTCCCATTGCAGGGCGGTTGCTTCACCGATGCGCATACCAGTCATAAACAGAAACCACAGGGTGAAGAAGCAGAAGTGCTGGTAGAAGTCTTCGATATAGAAGGTCTTAATGACCGCCTCGAATTCTTCCTTCGTCCAGAAGTCCACTTGGTTCTTCACTTTCTTGACGTTGCCGACAGTCTTAGTAGGGTTCTCGTTCATGAAGTCGAGTACAATGGCTCGTTGAAAGACGCGCGATAGCATGCATTGGACTAATCGGGTGTAGCTTTTACTTACTTGACAGGTCATTTGGTTCTGCCATTTCTGTATGTCCACCGGCTTAATCTTGTCCATGTACATGTGCTCAAACATCTTGAAGTGCTTCAAACTGGAACGCCGACTGTCGAAGGTTTGCGGCTTGACTTGGTTCTTGTACCACGGAAGAAAGAATTCTTCCCAGAATTGTTTGAATTGAATGTGTTGTTGGTCACGTTCCGCGACAACTTCCTCTACACCGCCACCGACCATTTCCTTGTAGGCTTTGCGTGCATCACGACGGGTCGTGAAGCCACCAACCTGCTTCTGGATCTTCTCGCCTGTTTTAGGGTCAACACCGAGGTAAGCGCGGAAGTAGAAAGTACCATTCTTGCGTGTTTTGATTGGGTCTTTAGTTGTAGCCATGTTTTATTTCTCCTTTGGTGCTTCGGAGTGCATGGTTTTGGCGAGTTCTGCCAACGTGCGCGTGCTAATTTGGAGACCCAGTATTTCTTCAACAGCAGTTACCGGTACGCGTCCGAGCTTCGGGCTTTTGTAGTAGGGAACACCTTTGCGCACCATCAGCAGCTTAGCGCGTCTAATAATGTCCTGTGCGCGTGAGGCACCATACCCAAGAGCAATCAGTTCGTGTTTCGTCATCGTGATCACGTGAACCATATTCTTCTCCTTTCTGGGGAGCACGGATCGTACCGATGCTCCAGTCTACCATCCAAAAGTTACGTGCAACAATACCTAGTGCAAAAAATAATAAAGTGATTCGTCATCATTCAGCCCGGTCCCAACCGGCTATCGAGGAACTAAATACGATCCTCTCTCCCTTGTTTCGTCAGGGTGACGTGCAAGTGTCCGGCTCACTGGGTTAATCGCTCGCTCGTGGGAGGTCGTGGCGTTGCGGAGCCTTCGTTGTTGAATGATTCTATTCGGTTGTCAAAGGACATAGCGGACAAAAGAAAATCCCGCTTCTGTATATACAGACAGCGGGAACGGGTCCAGATGAAACCAAAACCATAAAAAATTTGAAACGAGTTATTTACGACAAAATCTTGAACTTAACGGTGTAGGCAGTTGCTCTAAGTGTTCAGCAACATTGAAGCGCTGAATGCTAAATACAAACTTGATTTGAAGCTCTTGCCTTAAATCGGGATCGACATAGCTTTTTCCGTATGCAGCCTCGCGATCGAAATCGTGGCTGAACATATCGAGTAGTTGGGACATTGCCTCGTCGTCTCCGTCCTGCGCTGCCAAGATAACCGGGATCAGGTTATCGACCTCTGTATAATGCATCGAACACTCCTCCGTATTCACTACATGTTTTCGTATGCCTTCTTAATGCGTAAAAGTGCCCGGCGGCGCCTTTTGTTCACGCCTTGACTAGTTTTGCCAATATGACTGCCAATTTCTACGTCGTTCAGTTCGGAATAGTAGTATTGATACAACACCATCTTATCAGGTGTAGAGAGGGTTGCAACCGCGTTGGCAAGGCGCTCATTTTCGATGAATGATTCGAGATGGGCAACTTCGTCTTCGGTCAGAAGAAAGTCAGATAGATGGGATGGTTCGACGATTTCCTCTAATAACCAGTCCTCAAGCGGCGTTTCCTTAACATCTCTGAGGTGCTTTCGGTAAATGTTGATTCGCTCGTTACGAAGCACACGTTGCATATATCGGACAAACATTTTTGACACTTCACGCTCACTACTCATGAATACAGCCTCCCTAGATTTGCAGAAAATTAGTTACACTTATACAGACCGAATTTGAGCGTGGCGGTGAAACCAAAACGTTAAATTAGGTAACTAAAATCGTAGGAAAGCAAAAAACCCATTAGCCAATACACATTGGCCAATGGGTTCAGGAGCGGTGTGGATCTGGTGAAAGTTCGCTAGATGTGTGCCGCAAATCGAATCGCCGTCAGCACAATGCCCGTTAACAAAGTGATCACGATTGCTAGGCCGATCAAGGCGGGACTGAGTGCGGCGATCCCCCAGCCGGTCAGTGCCAGAACCAGCGTCAATGCGCAGTTGCAGCCGATTGCTATTGCCACGGCACGACTGGGTCTGCTAGCCCAAAACGGCTTTTGAGTGCGGGTCATCAGGATCGTCAGCATCGCGCTAAAAATCAGATAGACGTAAAGGCCGGTGCTGACTTGTCCAGTCGTTAGACCAAGCCGTTGCAACCAAGTCAGCCAACCGTAGCCGACCGCTGACCAGCCTATGGCCAAGATGCCAGCAATCTTGCTAAGTTTGGCCAGGTTCCAGCTTTCTGGCTGGTAGGTGATCGTCGTGAGGTCAGTGCCGAGCACAAGGGTCACACAATCATTCAGTATCGCGACCAGGATCATCGCGTTTAAGGTCAGCGGAATGAAGTGGAGAATCAGATAACCTAATGTCAGCAGGAGTGTCAGCTCCGCGGTGCGTGAAAGCTTGGTGATCGTCCAGGTCATCATGCGTTGATAGACGCGGTGGCCGGCATCTAGGATCTCGATGATCGGGGTTAGGCCGTCTGCTAGCAAGACCATGCGCGCCGAGCGCTTGGCGAGGTCAACGGCACTGTCAACGGCGATACCAACGTCGGCTTGTTTCAAGGCGGGTGCGTCGTTGACCCCGTCGCCGGTCATACCGACCACATAGCCTTCACCTTGTAGACGCTTGGCCATCGCCAATTTGTCTTCTGGGGTCACGTCGGCGATGCCTGCGAGGTCTGCAATTTTGGTCCCGACATTAACCTCGGTGTACGAGCGCACCTCACCGTTTAGCCCAACTGCTTGGGCAATCGCGGCGGCAGTTTTTTGGTTATCGCCAGTCAGCATGATCACTTTGACGCCGCGTGCCTGCAGAGCCTTGATGGCAGTTGCGGAATCTGCCCGAGGTTGGTCTTGGAGTACGAACAAGCCTATTAGTTGTGAATCAACGACCACGGCTGCCGTACGGCCTTCGGCGAAGTTGACCGCCGATAAGTCTGGGTGGTTGGTGGCCAGCGTCGCCAATTTTTTCAATGCCCCGAGTTTCACGTTGACGGTGGCGCTATCGGTGACCACGGTGGCTTGGGAGTAGCCGATACCGGAGGTGAACGGCGTGAATTCATGCTGAGGCCAGGCCTTAATGTTGTGTGCTTGAGCATAGTTGAATAGCACCGCGTCGATCACGCTGGCATTGCGCGTATCTGCTGCACTGATCGCCAGTTGGGTCACGTCGGCGTCTGGGAGCGTTGACCAGTTGTAGAAGGCCACCACAGCGGGTTTGTTGGCAGTGATCGTGCCGGTTTTATCCACGAGTAGCACATTCATATTGGCAGCTTCCTGAATCCCGGTGAGGTCGGAAACTAAGACGCGCTTGGTGCTCAGGACCTTGGCTTCGACCGAGTTAGCAACGGCAAAACTCGATGGCATGGCGATTGGGATCGTTGCGATGAACAGCATTGCCAGAAACGGTAGCATGGCGACCAAGTCTTCATGGCGGACAATGGCCACGATGATCAATAGCACGGCCAACACCGCATCGAGTGCTGCTAGATAGCCGATGATTTTGCCCAAGAGCTTCTGCAAATGGCCCGGCGCCGAGCTTTGGTTGATCAGGCTGATCGTTTTGCCGCTGCGGCTATTAGCACCGGTGGCGGTGACGATCGCTAAGGCATTGCCGGAGAGGACTTCGGTGCCGGCATAGGCGGTATCACCAGGGGTGCGGTTGACGGCCTTGGCTTCGCCTGTGATACTGCTTTCGTTGACTTCCAGCGTGTCCGTCAGCAGACGCACGTCGGCGGGGATAATGTCCCCTTGGCGTAGGCTGATGAGGTCGTCAACGACTAAGTGCTTGGCTGACACCTGTTTCCACTTGCCATCGCGGCTGACCGCGGTGGTCGGCGATAAGTCATGTGATAGGCTGCGTAAGACCGTGTTGGCGCGGCGAGATTGAATTGCGCCATTGACCGCGGCAAAGAGCAACATTAGCACGATGAACCCGGCTTGGATGCCCTTGCCTAACACGATTTCAATGATCAGCGCCGCTTCGAGTATCCACGCGCTAGGCTCCCACAGGCGAGTGATAATGGCCGTGGCAAAGTTGAAGGGGGGTTCGGCCACTTCGTTGAAGCCATCACGGGCCAGTCGCCGGTCAGCTTCGGCTTGGGCGAGGCCGTTTAGATCGTTTTTTTCGGTCATAGTAGACACCAGCTTTCTGCAAGATAACAAACGGCCGCGCACATATTCGTGCTCGGCCGTTTGGTCAATGCTGATCAGTCGAAGTCGACTGAATCAGGGAAGTGGGCTAAGCGCGTGCCGTCAGCGCCGAGTTCTTCTTCGATCCGCAACAGTTGGTTGTATTTCTCCACACGCTCGGAACGGGCCGGGGCGCCGGACTTGAGTTGCGCAGCGTTCGTGGCGACGGTAAAGTCAGCGACAAAGGTGTCGCCGGTTTCACCAGAACGGTGTGACATCATGGTAGTGTAGCCGTTCTTGCGCGCTAATCGGATCGCTTCCAGTGTTTCGGTGACCGTGCCGATCTGGTTAAGCTTGATCAAGATACTGTTGGCCATGCCTTGTTTGATGGCGTCTTTGATCAAGGCTGGGTTAGTGCAGACCGGATCGTCTGCGACTAGTTGCACGCGGTCGCCGTACTTCTTGGTGAAGTCAGCGAAGTGGCCCCAGTCTTCTTCCCCATAAGGATCTTCGATGGAGATGATTTCTGGAAACTTGTCCAGCAGGTGAATGTAGTATTCGCCTAATTCGGCAGGCGTGTAGGTTTTGCCTTCAAAGTCATAGTTCTTGGTATCGCGGTTGTAGAAGTATGATGCCGCCGCATCAAAGGCGATGGCGATTTCCTTGCCAGGCGTGTAGCCTGCCTTGATGATGGCGTCATGCAGCATCTGCAAGGCGTCTTCGGAGTTCTTGAGGTCAGGCGCAAAGCCCCCTTCATCGCCGAGGCCCGTGGTGTAGCCGGCTTCTTCGATCACCTTCTTCAAGGTGTGGTAGGTGTTGGCGATTTTCTCGAAGCCATCACGGAAGCTGGAACGATCGACTGGGGTGATCATGAATTCCTGAATATCGATGCCGTTGTCGGCGTGCTCACCACCGTTGATCACGTTGTGGAACGTTTGTGGCAGCTCCAAGTCGGTGCCGCCGAGGTAGCGATACAGCGGTGTGTGCAAGGCGTTGGCTGCTGCACGGGCAGTGGCCATTGACACCCCTAAGATCGCGTTAGCCCCTAGGCGTGCCTTGTTAGGTGTGCCGTCTAAGTCGATCATTAGCTGGTCGATGTGGGCTTGGTTGAAGGGGTCGGCGCCGTGCAAAGCCTTGTTGATCTCGGTATTGACGTTGGCCACGGCCTTTGAGACGCCTTTGCCTTGGAGCCGGTCGCCGCCGTCGCGCAACTCGACGGCTTCTTTTTCGCCGGTCGATGCACCAGATGGTACCTCCGCGCGGCCGAGCGTACCGTCCGACAGAATAACATCGGCCTCAACAGTTGGGTTGCCGCGGGAATCGAAGATCTCGCGCGCCTTCACAGATTCAATCACTACTGACATAATTGTGCTCCTTCCGGTAAAAAAAGATGGCGTCTACTGCACGCAAAATCTGTGCAGTAGACGTCATCAAATTGATTTACCAATTAGTTTTAGTGGCGAACGTCATCGCCGATTAACTTTTAACACCCAAAGCATACTCCCTTACGAAATTTTGCGCAAGCCAGACCGACAAATTTTCATGCAAAAGGCGGACTTGTCTTACAGCTGTACGTTTTGCTATAATGCTAGGCGTTATATTAAATTTTAATGAGTGTAACCACACGGCTGCCAGTATTTTGGTAGCCGTGTTTTAGGGGGAAGTTCAATGCAGCGATTGCGATACCAAGATATTTTAGCGGTGTTCATCGGCGGCTGCTTCGGTGGGGCCGCCCGTTGGGGAATCGGCTTGTGGCTCAATGATGCCGACACGATGCTCGGCACCACGGCGGTGAATCTATTGGGCAGCTTCATACTGGCGTTTGTCACATACGGTCTAGCGGTGTACATCGACTTGCCGAGCTGGCTGATTTTGGCGTTAGGGACTGGTTTTGTCGGCGCGTTCACGACATTTTCGACGATGGTACTGAACCTTTACAAACACGTTGGCGAATCGCCGGTGTATGCGATCGGGATCTTCTTGCTTGAGCTGCTTGTTGGTTTAGGCGCGGCGTTTGGCGGGTATTTATGCGCCGAAGCCTGGGGAAGGCGGCGACAGACATGGTGATGTTAGTGGCTTTAGGAGCGGGGGTCGGCGCCGTGATGCGATACGTGCTGACGCAGCTAGGCAAGAACTGGTGGCCTGGGGTGCCGCTGGCGACGCTTGTGATCAATGCTAGTGGTGCCTTCTTAGCGGGATTTTTGGCGATGTGCGCACTGCCGCAAGCGTGGTCACTGCTACTTTTGACCGGTGTGTGTGGTGGGTACACGACTTTTTCAACATTCATGACTGACGCGTTTATCTTATTGCGCAACCGGCGTTACCGTGCGTTTGCTTGGTATTATTTTGGCACGACGGGAGCCGGGATCGTCACCCTGACCATCGGTGTGTGGCTGGGTAGCCTGTGGTGAGATACGGCAGTACTCACTTACTCGATAACGACACCCGTAGACAATCATGGATAATGGTGTTATATTGGCCTCGGTCATGATAGGCGAAGGTGTTCGCCATAACCGTTATTAAACTAATGACACCTAGTTTCGGGCATTTAGTCCGGGGCTAGGTGTCTTTTTTCTAGAAGGAGACGATAACATGGATATTTTAACAATCGGCCCGCGGCAATCAACCATAGGAATTGACATTGCCGTCATCAACGCCGCGCTTCTGGCCTCCGCATTCGGCAAAGACGCTGCGCCAAGTGCTTATACGCGGCTGTCACCGGTCATGCGGGACATTGTGAAATTCTGGGGAGTGGAACCGCCATTAGTGGTCAAGGCAGTTGCTGGGGCCGCGGGCGGTGTGGTGATGGTCGGCCATAACGACTTGGCGGTGAGTGCTCCAGACATTAGTGAAGCCAACGTTGTAGCGGTCGTGGATAATCACCGGATGAGTGGTTTTCGTGCTAGTCATCCGGCATACATTCGTCTCGAACCTGTGGCCAGTGTCAACACGATACTCACCGAACTCTATCAAGAGCGTGGCGTGATACTTTCGCCTTTGTCAGCAGGGCTTTTGCTGACGGGAATTTGGTGCGATACCCGTCAGCTCACAGCTGATGCGACAACTGAAAAAGACCAAGTGGCTGCGGCTTATCTGGCTGATCGAATACAGCGTGATCGTCACTTATTAGCTGATCGGGTCAGTGCATGGGTAAGCGCTTGAACTCTGTCCGCAACGATGTTATATTGACGGTGAACAAGTGAAATGGTGATGACGTTCACCCTAATACAAGCTAATTGTTGATGACGTCTGTCTTAATGCCCTGTGCTGTAGCGGGGTAATGAGGCAGACGTTTTTTCTTTCTGACCCGGGAGGTGAGTAGATGCATAAGATCGCAGTGATCGCCGACGTACACGGTAATTACAGTGCCCTGCAAGCTGTGCTGCAAGATGCACACGAACAACACGCCACCGATTACATGGTGTTGGGCGACATTGGCAACCGTGGCCCAGAGCCAGCAGCGTGTGTGCAGGCACTTCAAGTACTCCAACCGCTGGCGTGGGTGATCGGTAACCACGAAGAAGTTTATGCTAGCCTGTTGCACCACCGGTTCGTGACGTTTGAGAAGAACCAAAAGGCAGTCGTGGCGATCATCACGTCGGCTTTTGACCGCGAGCATCTCACCGCGACACAGTTTCGTTGGTTGGCTAGTCGGCCGCTACATCAAGTATTAGTGATCGATGGCGTGAAGTTGAGCATATTTCACGCAACGCCGACCACCAGCCGTGGTCATCAAGCAGAACCTGTGGCTAAGCAACAGAACTTCGATGCGTTGCTGGCCGGCAGTGACGCAGACATTGCGCTGTATGGCCACACCCACCAGCCACTGATGCGTCAAACTACTGATGGCCGCTACATCATGAACCCCGGTAGCGTCGGCTTAGCGACGTCACCGCAGCCGCAATTAGCCGCCGGGCGCGCTCAGTATGGCTTGTTGACTATTGACGCCGGCCGTTTCACCAGCTGGACGCTCCGTGTGCTCCCGTACGACGTTGATCAGGAGCTAAGGTTAGTTACCCGTGAACAGCTTCCCTATGCGGCGTTGTATACGCGGACGTTGACCACCGGTGCTTTCGGCTACAGTAACGTTGATGTGACCGCAGAAAATATGACCTATAATTACGGCACCAAGGCCCAAGCCTTGATCGCCGCTGACGCGTGGTAGGAGGAGAACGATGACAGAAGCAACTTTGATTCGGGTGGTGACTGATGAGGTCATGCAGACGCCGACCCATCAAGAACTGGTGAAGCAGATCTTCGCATATTTCTGGCAGCGTGGAATCGTCGACGGCACGATCCGCCGCACAATCATGGGCGTCAATAAGTATAACGAGATGCGCCAAAGCCTACGCAAACCAAGACGCGGCAACGACTTGCCGGTGATCATCGAAACGGTACAAAGCGGCGACAACTTGCAGGCAATTTTGGCTGAACTGACGCAGCTCGTTGACGATCGCGGTCAGATTACGACGGTTCAAGGACAGACAGGGAGTGACATTGAGATGGACGATACCGCAGCATACTATGACGTGAAGTTATTTACCCGAGAAGACAATAAGCACTTTGCCCCAGACCACTACACCAAGATCGTGGCGCATTTGCAAGCGATGCACGTGCGCTGGGTCAGTGTCACCCGCGGTATCGCAGGCTATGACGACGGCCGCCATGTGCACGAAGAAACCGCAGCGCACAAGAGCGACCACCTGCCAATCGTGATCGAGACGGTGGTGGATCGTGCGAGCCTAAAGGAAGTGCTGGAGACACTCAAACCCTTGTCGGACAATGGGCTATTATTTACGGTGCCAGTGGCGTTAGTCAATGGGCCATATTAGAGGTAGAAGATGACGATAGTATTTACCTGCCTAGTGATTGCGCTAGGTGTGATACACCTCATTGTCATGGCGTTGGAGATGTTTGCAGATGCAGATATACAATCGTCAGCCTTTGAGATGGACAAGTCGTTTGTCAAACAACCAGGAGCGCAAGTGGCGTTGAAGAATTTAGGTATCTATAACGGAATGCTTGGTGTGTCGCTGTTAGCAACGTTTGGGGTTCCTGATATCGCTGTGATGAGACTGGTTCAGCTTGGACTTGCCGGATTTGTTTTGATAGTTGGTATTTTTGGCGGACTGACGGTCACCAAAAAAATATTCTTGATCCAAGTGTTACCGGCCGTGGTAGCACTATTGTGTGGTGGCGTAGTGTTGCGCGGGTAACTGGAGGATAAAAGCGCTGTACATTAAAGATAAGCCAATAAGTGGCATCCGTGTGGTTAGAACTGTTTGCATTTGTTCTTCAACATCTGGTATCCTCAAGCTCCAATACGAAATGGAGGAGGTACTTGTTGATGATTGGGACATTGATTTCAACCGTGAACGCTGGGCTAGATACTTTTATTGACTTCGCTACCAATATCATTGGCGGGTTACTAATGACGTTGTTCACGGGTATTCGTGATGTGGTCGGTGCGCTATGGTGGCACGTTCTATCCCCATTCTTCATGCAAGGCTGGGTAATGATCATAGCAGCCTTGCTAGTCTGTGTGTTGGCATATTTTGCCTTGCCACTGTTTCTGTGGTTCTTCTATTCAATCATGCGAGTGGTCGTTATACTGGCGGTTGCTGCGTTAGCAATCTTCGTCATGTTTCAGATCGGTAGAGTGCTTACCAAAGTCGCAATCTTAGCCTTCGTCTTCGGCTACCTGCCTTATCTAATCATTCGTAAAGTCCGCAGACGCAACACTGTCACAATTCCAGAATAACGACAATACCCGGCACGACCTGCTACGCTAGTTTCAGCGTGAGGTCGTGCCGGGTATTTTTTTAGATGCCGTCAGTGATTATCCAGTTGTTGCTCTGCTTGGAGAGGGTCAGGTTGTATTGCGATACTTGGCTCATATCATTGTCAGTGTCGAGATACTTCACAGATAATGTGACAATCAGACCGCGCTTAGTTTGCTGAAAGACTGGATCTAGAAGTTCCACAAACTTGAGGTTGCGTTCGATTGGTCGCGTGCCATCCTTGACGTAATACTTGAGTTCGTTGCGATCACTTTGTGGGTACAAAGCGAAGAACGTTTTGAGGAACTTGGTTACGTCATCTGCGGTGCTGCTGTCTACCGAGTTGTCAGACTGGGTGTCTGGCAGTTTGATTCGAGCCGTTGCTGGTTCAGCGGCAATCGTTGGGTTCTTAGTGACCACCATATCGCCGTTGTCATTTTGCATGACGTTAATGGTGTAAGTACCGGTCACAGACTTCTTGTCTTTGCCTTTGGCGAGGTCTTGCTTCACCGTAAATAACACACGGAACGTGTCTTTAGTTGTCTTGCTCACGTCCCAGACCTTGACCTCACTAACTGTGGCCGTGGTGGGAATGTCACTCCGCACGGTGTCAGCGTTCAGCGATTGCAGTTGTTCCACAAGATATGGCTGCAAGGCTTTCTGCCGCTGGTCGAGCGCTTCGTGGCTTGGCTGCCACGAGTAGTAGAGCTTGGCGAAGTCGGTGGTGAAGGTCGCTAAGGCGTGCGTGTCGATCACCTTGGTCTTGATCACTTGGACTTCATGCACCGTGTGGGTGTCAATGGCGGTCATATTCTTGTAGACACCGAAGCTGGTACTACTGATCAACACTGCCCAGCAAATCAGGGTCACCGGACGGCGCAGGCCACGGTGTTTAATTTTAGGCGGCTTTGGGGCGCCGGGCTTCTTCTTGAACCAGCCGTTCTTTTGGGTTTTGTCTTTACTCAAGGTTCGTTCACCTTGTCCTTTCTAGTTTCATAGCAGCGATAAAAGTCATCGTAAATATCGAGAAAACGCACGAACAGGCGTTGTAGCGAGATTCGTTTGTAGCCTTCATAGTCGGTTTCGATATACTGACCGAGTTCACGGTCGTTGTTGAAATATTCTTCGGCCAAGTAGCGTTCGCGGTCGAGGATATACTTGCGGTCTTCTGGGGCGAACACTTTGCCCTTGAGCCATCGATCGACGGCTACTTCATGCGCGACAGCGAGGCGATATTCGCGTCGGTGTCCGTATTCCATCTCTGGCATCCGGTCAACGAAGCGGTCGAGAACGTGGCACAGGTCGTCAGTATTGGGCAGGCGTTGTTTGAAGAACTTGATGCGTTCCCACTCGCCTGACGCAAAGTCTAGTTCCTTATTGCGTAATGCACGGTTGTCACCGAATTTGAGATCGACGTGCGCCTTTTGCAGCGCATCGTCATAGGTGTTGGTGATGAGATCCATCCAGTCAAAGTAGCCGATGCCGTTTTGATCCATCATCTTCACCTACTTCTTCACGCGCCCAGCGCCGATCAGGTGGGCTTGCCAATAGCTTGAGTTCAAGTCGGCATAGCCCAGCGGGTCGCCCGCATTGTACATTTTCATGCCGCCGACATAGATTCCAACGTGGGTCACATAGTCGGCGGTATCGTAGGTTGAGTGGAAGAACACGAGGTCGCCGGGCTTAGCATCTTTGATGTCCAGGTGCGCTGTGGCATCGTATTGTGCTTGTGCAGTGCGAGGGAGCTTAATCCCAGCTTTGCCGTAGCACCAACTAGTCAATCCCGAACAGTCAAAGCCTGTTGTTGGCGTTGAGCCGCCGAAGACATACGGCGTGCCTTGATACTTGAGCGCTTCATCCATGATGGCTTGTACCGTTTTGTCGTCGAACTTCGCACCACCCGTCACAAGGTATTGCGAGATGACCGACACGTAGTACATGTTCCCATAGGCATAGCGCCAACCGTCCTTAGCAACTGCGTTGGTGTAGGTGACTTTCTTGCCACCGGACTTTTCTTTAGCGAAAGATGTTGCCAGCTCCAGCGTGTATTTTTTGCCGTGCTTAGCAACGTAGTTAATAAAGCCGCCACCGTAGTTATAGCTTTGAATGGCAGTGTTGAGATCCACGCCCGCAGCTTTCATACTTTTCAGCAGCGATGCGAAATACTTCACGCCTTGTTTGATTGATGCTTCTGTATCTAGCGTATTGACCGGCAGCCCCAATGATTCACTAGCTTGCATCACGTCGCCGCCCTTACCGCCAGATTCAACTTGCATGATGGCGAGTATCACCATCACCTGATCTGAAATGCCGAACTCTTTACAATACTTTTCGACCGTCAGCTTGTGCTTGTAGACTTCAGCGGATAAGTTCATCGCGTCGGCTGTGATCGCAGAGGCAGGCTGGTCTTCGTCATCATCAGAGGCAATGACTGAAAAGAACAGACCACCAATCAACAGTATTGGGAGTGCGGCAAGCGCTAACCAGCGCCAGAGTTTCATCGCTTCTTACGCCCCTTAGCCTTTTTTATCCGCTGTGGCTTTGGGTTGCGTGGCTTAGCTGGTTTTTCGGAAACGAGGGTCAGTGGCTTCTCTTGTTTATCTGTTGGAGGAGTTGGTTCTTGGTGCGGCTTGATTGTGGGCTCTGCTTGCAGTTTCGTCACGGGGCTTGGAGGCCGAGTGGAAGTTGGCTTCGTGGCAGCGCGCTTTGGTTGCCCGCTGGTATCAGCTTGTTCGGACTTGGGTTTGGTAGGTGTGGCAGTTGTTGGCTTACGAGTTGGTTCAACCGGTTGCTTGGCAGTCGTTGGTTTTGGCTTTTCAGGATCAGCTTTCGGCTTGATTGCGAGCTTGCGTTCTTGCATCTGCTTACGCCGCTGCTCAAGCTGTTTGTCACGTTCCTGTTGGTTCGCCTCACGCCGGCCCTTGAAGCTATCCTTCGCAGTTTCGGCGGTCTCCTTAGTCAGTTGCTTACCACGATGCAAGCCATATAAAACGTTGGTTGGTGCGTCCTTCACCTGATCAATGCCACGCTTGGTCTTGGCTTTGAGCTTGTTGCCGACATCAGATACATCGGCAAGTTTCTCACCCAGTCGTTGGCTGCGTGGCTTCTTGGGTTGTTGCGGTTTCGTGGCGTCCGCAGTCTGTTCGCGTTGCGTTCCCGTCGGGAGCTGCGGTGTTCCGCGCCCCTTGCCATAGCCCCGCGACAAGAAGCGTCCTGCCATTGCGCCGCCCATAGCACTGCCAACAAATTGCCGAAGCATGCGGTTCCCACGACGCGAGAAGCGTTGTGCGCCTTGCTGGGCGTCAGAGCTGTGTAGCTGCATCATGCCCATCAGGTCGCCGAGCTTCATCCAGATACCGGCGAAGATGGTAACTTGCAGGAAGGCCACGAGGAAGAACGGTGAGGTGGCCGATAATCCGTAGACCATTGCCGATAGCGAGAACGCCATCGTGATCACCAGCGTCACGCCAACTCGCGTCATGATCGTGTTGAACAGCTTCATGATGTTTTGCTTCATCAATCCGTTAAAAGACGGCAGCATCGCAAGCAAGAATGACACCGGTAGGAACGTCGCGTAGATGATAAAGAGAATCTGGCTGAACAGCATCATTGCCGTCAGGAAGAAGACGAACAAGGTGATTGCAATGTTGAACAGGACAACGAAGGTCGTGGTGCCCAACCGATTGATCGTCATGGTCGGTGAGAGGTTCTCGTTGTCGTTGTCTTCAATTTCCGCCTTCACCACGTCGGTACGGGTTTTGCCTTTGTCGCCAAATGGGTCGGTCTTCATCAACGTGTTCACGCGGTCTTTGCCAACGTTGTCAGCGTCGCTGTCCCCAAACTGTAAAAGCGTCCAGGGCTGCTTCACTTGAATTTCAAAGAGCGTGTCACGGATCGCATCGACGCCTGATTTATCGGTGGCTGTATCAGTCCCCATAATCATCTTGGAGCCAGTGTTGAGTGCGCTGGTGCTGATGTCTGAGCTGAACTCGTTGATTTTGCTCACGTAGTCTGGGGCGTAGGCGATGAAGCTGGCAGAGGTAATGAAAATCACCACGAAGTTGACGATTGCCGAGATGGCTTTGGAGGTCTCGCGCTTGATGATGCCGGTGTAGGCGACATAGATGCCGACAACCAGTGTGATCATCAGGAGTAGTCCCGGGTAGAACCCATCAGTGGTGAAGCCGTCCTTTGAGACCCCAGCCAAGAGCTGCATGTTCTTCCCAATCGCGTCAGACGTATCTTTGATGAAGTCCAGAGAATAGGCTTGCTGAATCAGGTAGCCCGCAGCGTTTGAGAGGTAGACGGATAGTGTCCACAAAAAGTTGGTGATAGCATACAGGCCATAGCTCACCGACTTGCCGATGCCGTCGCCCCAGTTCCACGGGAGCCAGTCCCAGCTTGTGTCTACAAAGTAGTCGAGCTGATAATGCGATAGCGGGTACTTGGAATATTCATTGGCACCACCGGACTGATCGTCAACTAGTCCCGCAGCGTGTACCGGCTGACCTCCGGCAAGCACCATTACCAATATGAATGCTGCGACAACACCGAGAAATAGCAGTAGCCGCCGACGGTTAGCTTTCGTCATCAGCAATCACCTCCACGGGTTTCGGTGGCCGAGTGTCAAAGGCGTGGTGTAGGTGTTCAAAGATGTAGTCGAAGTGCAGCACGCCGACGTGCCCCCAGATGTCTTGGAACAAGCACTCCCCGTTATCTAGCGACCGGAGCCGATTTTGATTGCCTTCATCTTCGGCATCAAGCCCAAAGAAGTTGAGCGTGTTCTTGATTTCCGTGATGTCGGTACTGCGGAACGCAAATTTTTGCGCAATGTTGTTCTTCATCTTTTCGTCGAGCAAGTCGTCCGCATTTTGAGTGACGAGGTAGACCCCGGCGTTCATGGAACGACCTTCACGAATCAGTTTCATGGACAGCGCCTTACCTTGCGCGACGTTCAAGAAAGCCCAGGCTTCGTCCAAATCCACGATTTTGAACTGGGCGCGGTCTTGGTGAATGAAGTCGATGGCGAACGTGCTGATGATCATGAGCATGGCGACGGACAGCATTTCCGCGGTGATATATTCTTCTTGCGTCTTGTCGGCGTCCGGCAGCACCAAGTCTGCGATCTGCACGATGTTGATTTTACGGTCGAGGGCGATTGTTCGCCGCGCCGTCCCGTCAGAGAACAGCAGTGCCGCAAAATCGTAGTCCGTGAAAGATTCGATATGATCGGCAATGTTACGTGCAATCGGCGTGCCTTCGCGGCGAAGTTCATCAATGACTTTCAATAGTCCCGGTTCAGGTGCTTGCGTCACCGCCCGGATTGCCTTGCGCAACGTTGGGAAGCGGTCGGCGTCACGGCTTGAGATTCCCGTGAGGAAGGTCAGGGTATCAACGGCCAACGATTCAGAATCTTTCAAGTTGGACAAGATGATATAAGGATCAAGCAGCCCACGGTTTTGTTCCTCACTGGTCAGGTTGACGATGTTGATTTGATCTTCCATAAAGTCGAGGTTCTCCGCCCAGCCGGTACGTTCCGACTTTGGATCAAGGATCAGTGCCTGCGCCCCATACAATACGGCATAGTAGACAAGCAAGTTGTTGGAGAAGGATTTCCCACCACCCAAGCTACCGAGAAACGCTGCGGAGAGTGCATTAGTGACCGTCCCCTTGATACCTTGCGCCGCAATATCCGGTTGGAGATACACGTTCCTCCCAGTATCCACGTTGTACCCGATGTAGATACCTTCCTTTTCACCGAGCGATTGTGTCGCACCAAAGCCCAGCGAGGCAATGAAGTCGCTAGTCACATATTGGATATAGTCGTTGATGTAGCGCTTTGAGGCAGGGATAAACTCACCGTGCAGCCCCAGCATGTCGCCGAATGGGCGCACGAGTTTGATGTTGAGGCTGTCGTAGAAGTCGAGTAGCTGATCGGCACGGCGCTTCATTTCGTCTTCACTCCGCCCAGCTACGCGAATGACGTAGCTAATTTTGTACATGGCATCCTTAGTTTGGTCGAGATTGCTTTCAAGCTCATCGACTGAATCCAAGGCGTCACTAACGCCACGGGTCGTCTCGTTGCCGGACTGGTAGGCGTGTTCGTCTAAGTCCTTGAGTTCCTTTTTCTTATTGCGTACCTTGGTCAATGCCTTCTTGTTCGTTACAATCTCAACGTTCAAACTGGTGTCAATCGGAAAATCGAACTGGCTTTGTTGGAAATAAAAGATTTCACTGCCGGGAAACTCCAATTCACCAACAATGTCGGAAAGCGTCAGGTACGTCACGTAACTGATATCCAGCCCGTGGGTGATCTTGATCGAGCGTTGATGCTGCTCAATCAGTGAGCGGGTTGGCTTAATCAGGTCGTAGCGTTTGATGATCGTGTCGCGCTTAGACTTCTTGCGGGGTAAGTGATACTCGTAGTCATCGTAATCTTGCCCAGTCATGCCGTAGAGGTGTTCGAGCAGGTAGCCGAAGTCGTTTTTATCGAGTGGTCGCACTTTGAAGCGCCGCCCGATCTTCTCGGCGAGCAACTTTGCGGACTTAGCGTAACGTTCTACCTCCGCATTGTTCATGGTGAAGAAGTCACCAGCAAACGTTTCGTTGAACTCGGCGAAAAAGTCCCGAATACCCAAGGACATATCCTTGAAGATGGACTTGGCGGTAACCTCTGCGTCGTTCAGCAACAGCTTAAAGCCGATGAAAAAGCGATAGTCCACTTGGTTGTCACCGACGTTTTCGGTCAACGCTTCGGCTTGGCCGTCGATATGCTGAAAGGCGATGTCTTTAAGCGTTCCTTTAACCAACTTCTTTGAGCGGTCGAGGGTATCGCGAACACTGGCTTCGGTGGCGAGCTGCAACAAATGAAGTTTGCCATCACGGTTCTGGGAAATCAGTTGGCGGAAATTTTCATGGACTTGTTGCTTCTGTTCGGGACTTAGAAACGAGTAGTTGTAGGGAATCAATTCAAAATAGGCAAAGCACTCGCCGTCAGTGTTCCAGACGAGATTGTCTTCGATATACTTAATTGGAAATTTCATTGTGGTACCTCCAAACGTAGGTCACAGCAGCGGTTTGTTTGGCTTTCTGCGACTTTACAGGCTTACCAGCATAAGTGAGCTTCGGGGTAATGGCGTAGTTGATCACCGACCGTAAGAATCCCATCGGCTTCTTGTTGTCGAAGGTCTTTTGGCTCATGAACCACGTTAGCCCAGCAGGAATGCCGACATATTTGAGAAACGCGCCGTCGATGAATGATAGAGGCGGCAAGTCGGCCAGCAACATGACCGCAAACAGACTGACGATGAACCACGTCATTTGCGTAAACGTAATTGGAAACGGTAATTGCAGGTCATTGATGGCGTACAGCACCTTTTCCACCGACCAGATGCTGGTGTAGGATCTGACTCTCTTCATGTGATCTCCTTTCGTAGTGAGATAAAAAGGCTGACGCCTTTTGCAGCGCCAGCCCAGAGAGTTAGTCTAATAATTGGTAGATGCCGTAAGGTGTTTCAACGAAACCTCCTTCAATTTCGAGGTCACGTCCGACCTTGGCATAGTCGATATAGTTTTCGACTTGTGGCGGAATGTCGCCGAACCAGCCTTCATCGGCCAGTTCTTCAGCCAGTTCTGTCATGTTGGCGACGTGATAACAGGCGATGTCGTCCTTGTGTGCGGCTAGTTCAATCACGTTGTCATACCATTCGCCGATAAGCTCTTTGATGGCAGGATAAATCTCGGTGCCTTTCAACGCTTCAACGGCAGCGGCAGCATCATTGATCTCACCGATCGTTGAATACTCACTAAAGACAACGGGGCCTTCGTAGTCTTGAACCATGTATTCTTCATACTGGTCATTCAGTCCCAGCTTTTCCGTGAGTTCTTCATTGTTGATTGGTGGCGTGAACCATTCGCCGATGATCTCGCCCTCGTTATACTTGCCAAGATTGGCAATAAAGACTTTGATGTCGTCCATCGGCTAAGCCCCCATGACGCGGTTGAACAGATTCAGCAGTACGTCTTTGACCCCAGCGGTATTGAAAACCAACCCGACGGCAATGATCGCGATGACGAGAAAGCCGATCAGCTTGGAGAACTCGCGCTTGAAGCCGAGGTAGACCCCGATAATGGCAATCGCCATCAGCACCAAGCTCTGCGCATTGGAAGTGAACCAGTTAAACAAGTTTTGTCCGAAATTCATAATAATCATCCTTTGATTTTTAGTTTTGTGACCAAGTCTCCTTTCAAGAGAGCCACTGTTTTGTCGCGGTCAGCGGCGACCGGTTCATGAGTGACGAATCAGAATAATTCAGTTTGGGTCGCGTGATGGTGCTTGATGCGGTCGAGGGCACGGCGCCAGTATTCTTCGCTAATTTCATAGCCGATGAAATGGCGGTCAGTGTCCATTGCGGCGATTGCGGTGGTGCCAGACCCCATACAGTTATCCAGTACGATCTCGCCGGGCTGGGTGTAAGTTTTGATGAGGTAGGCAAAGAGATCGACAGGCTTTTGCGTCGGGTGCCAGCCGGTGCGATCAGACTTGTAGTTGAGCACGTCAGACGGGTAGTTTGTCCACTCTTGCGTGTACGTGTCGGGCGCGTTCCACGGGTGCATTTGGTTGGCGTTTTCGTACTTACGGGAGTTGACGGTTTTGTTATAGGGGAGCAGTCCTTGGGGGAAGTAGTTCATGCCTTTGGTATCAGGGGAGTTACCAAAATTGGCCGTTCCTGCTTTGGAGAAGACGAGAATCTCCTCAAAGCGGGATAACGGGCGGTTCTTGGCGTTGACGAAGTTAGTGAGGGTATTTTTGATCCAAACCCATTTGTAGCGATACAAGGCTGGGTTTGAGTGCACTAAGTCCGCAGAGAAACGTTCGGTTGCGGTTAGCACGATCGCACCTTGAGGTTTGATGAGCCGTTCGTATTGGCCCCACAGGTGGGCAAACGGAATCACCTTGTCCCAAGCGTTGGCTGTGGTGCCATATGGCAAGTCGCACAGGATCATGTCGATGGAGGCTGTCGGTAAGTCCGCCATGCCCTCCAGACAATCGCGATTGTAGATGATGTCTAGTTCGATTGCGTTGATACTCCTTTAGTTGGATTTGTGACCATCACTCCTTTTTGAATTGCGATTGTTTTGGCGTGGTCAATCGCGACCGAATTGGTTAATCGAAAAACAATTCGTCCACTGGTGTTGCAAAGACGGGCCAGCCTGATTCTTCGGCAGTTTGGTAAAGCAGTTGGTGCAGCTCGCCATAGTTCAAGGCGCGCCCATCGCGGCCAATTAGAGCCGTCGGGTGTTCTTGTTGCTGGTGCCGCCAAGCGATGTAGTCTTGTGCCGTGAAGCCAAGACTGTTCATGTCACAGATACGCCGGTACTTCTTGTGTTCGACCACACCGACTAGCGCGGCCTTGTAGACGTAGATGTTCAGCACGCAGTCTTTGAATGCCTTGCCGCGCAGCGGGTGGGAAGCAAGCACGTCATTGACCAAACATGTCACCTCCTAGTTCCTCGCTACCGACAGTCTGCTGCTCAATCAACTTGAGGTGCTTGTCGGTCAGCTCGGCGTCCTTGATCATGAGCTGCAAGTCAGTCGTGCCGAAGTAGTTGTCAATTTCCTTGATAACCTTGAGCGTGGGCATGACCTGTTTTTGGAGCCACGCCTTGGTCTTATTCAGGTCAAAGGGTTGTGGATCGGTAGTCAGGCGGATTGGCTGGCGTCCTTTGCCAAGGAAGTATGCCCAACGTTCGTTGAGCGGCCACTTGAGGCGGCTTTTGTCCGGGACTTCATCAACAAACCGCATGTAGCGGGTGATGATACCGAACGCGACTTTTTTGGCGTCACGTGTAATCAGCATGTTCTCAATCGCCTTGATCGCCCGCTCGTTTTTCAAACGAATTTCAAACCGGTTAATAATCGGTGTGTCGGCAATCGAAATACCACGCTTGGCAGCTTGTTCGGCGGCCTTTTCGTAGATGCAGAAGTACACATCGCTTTTCATCGTGCCGACGTATAGCGTGTTGCCCCGGCCAGCCTCGTCGAGATCCACGAGCTTGCCTGATTGCAGTCCTTGGAACGACCGCATGACGGAAATACACTCGTTGTTCAGGCACTTATCGACCAGCTCTGGAATACTTAGTAGGCCAACCATGTCGTTAATCGCGATATCGACCCGCTTGAAGATGCCGCCAGCTTCATCGACCCGAAGGAAGTAGTCGTACCAGTTTTCGCCGTGGCTAAGCAGAATGCCTTCAAACTCGCGGCAGCCTTGACCTTTCATCTCAACCAATGTGCCGAGGTTGGAGCCAACCGGTGCCACCATGACCTGAATGTTAGAGAAGATATACATGGCCGAATAGCCGTAGAAGCCGTGTTCCTCAAATATCAGGTGTTCTGGGGTCAAACCGAGAATCTTTGTGATCACGGCCCTGGCGTCATGTGTCGGGAACCGCACGCGCATGTAGTCAAACATCAGCGTCAGTTCAGGTTCGTCGTTCCAGTTCTTGAGCAGCCGGTCGATTTCCATTTGCAGCGAGGCACTAGGGTTCGTTTTACCGTTTTCCACTTGGACGTAATGCATCCGCGTGACACCTAAGCGCCGTGCGACTTGAGCTTGCGTCAGTCGTAGTTGTTTTCGCCGCAGCTTAATTTGTTCATGCCAAGAAATCATTTTTAACCTCCGTTAATTTTTGGACAAAAAAATGATGGATGCGAGGTGCAATCCATCATTTTGTAATTATTCAATTTAAGCCTTTCATATCAGGCTTTCTACCTTGTGTTCAGGCACAGACGTTGTATTTAATACCCCCCTGTTAGAGTACTGGGGGTAAGCGGTCGGCTGGCGCCGACCGCTGCCACTCACGCTTGCGGCTTTCGCGTTGCCCGCCGCGCGTGGCGGCAAGAAGGTTGCATACAGATTCTTGATTGTACATGCGGAAGAATGCTCCTGAGCCAAGACTAATGTCATTTTTTGTGGATGTCTGGGGCAGAAATGCGCGGTATAATGAGCAGTGTAAAATGGGTTTAACATTACAAGGCAATGATGTATATGCGTTTTGATGAAAACCAGTGAGTGATTTTGGGGGAGTACAAATGGAAAAAATGTCTAGTTGGTCTCGTTGGGATATGCATCTCCACACACCTGAGACCCATATGCAAGATCATTTTGTTGATGATGAGAACCTAAAAACAGACAAAGAGGCAGTTTGGAAACGGTACTGTCGGGAACTTAATGAGTATGGTGCTGATGTTCTTGGAATCACCGACTATTTCTCAGCCAGCAATTTTTTTAAGTTACGAAAGTATCGTAATTCCTGGGGACTTAATTCTAACATCGTTTTATTCCCGAATATCGAAATCCGAGTAACGGATTTAGCTTCAAAAAAGCAGATTGAACATGGAAAGACGACCAGTTTTGTTAATTTGCACTTGATATTTAGCCCAGAAATTGAGGAAAAGACGCTAAATAAGTTTCTCCGGAGCGTAAAGGCTACAACGGCATCGGGGATGAAACTCAACTACGTTGATGATATTGACAAAATCGTTCATGACAATAGAGTAGATTATATGCCCACTACCTCCGGCGTATTGGAAGCACTCCGGGATACATTTGGCAATAACTATGCAGAGTCAGTTTTAATCATGCTTCCGAATAGTGGTGACGGTCCCAATCTTAGTGATGGCAACGGATCAATGAATGGAAAAGAATTCATTCAAGGTTCAGTTAACATCATTCAAGCGAAAACTTCCCAAGGAGAAACGGATCGGCAATTTCTGTTATCTGACAATAATCGCTTTGGTAAAGTCTTCCCGGCTATTACCGGATGCGATGCACACCGGTATGAGCAGTTGCACGATTTTCCACAATCTTCTTTCACTTGGATTAAGGCCGAACAAACCTTCGAAGGGCTGAAACAAATTACGTATGAACCTGAGTTGCGTGTCAGAATTCAAGCTAATAAACCCGAACCCCCTGTAAAATCGAAAGTCATCAAGTCTCTCCAACTCAACAATTCCTCATTTGGAACCGATAAACTCGAATTCTCGGAAAGTTTGAATACTATCATCGGTGGTCGGTCGAGCGGCAAGTCTGTACTCCTTTCAGTAATTAGCAAACTTGCAAGTGGCGTGGAACATTTTAAGAGTAACAATTCTAATTATGATGAGCTTATCAATCAACTGAGCGATAAGTGTGTGCTGGAATACGCGGACGGCAGTAAATCGAGCGCCGCGGGACGTATTAGGTTCATCTATCAAGATGGATTGCAAGAAATAGCCCGGGATGCACAACAACGCAATGACTTTATTGAAAATACACTGTCAGCTTTAACCGATATTGATACCATCAAGGACAAGAATGACAATTATCGTCGACAAAAGCATGATTTGATTGTTAAAGAAGTTAGCCAACTCAAATTGCTAAATCAGAAAATCAGCGATCAAGAGACAAAGCTGGATTCTCAGCAGGATATTCAAACAATTACAAGTAATATCGCGTCTTTAAACCAGAGTGTACAGAAGCTCCAGGAACAGTCCAATGTTGTTGATCAACAAGCCGTGGACCAGATGCTTGAGCAGGGACATACACTTCAGGCAGCAGCGAAAGAGGCGCAAGATGATATCAAAGAGTTGATGCAACTCAACGAAGGAGATATCGTTCAGCTGAACCCACAAGCACGGCAATATACCCGACAGGTTGCTAAGGATATTTTAACTGACTTTGTGGATCAGGTGAGTGCCTTGAATTCAGCATTAGAGGAGAAAGTGACCTCGCTGATTCAAACAAAGAAACAGTTTGTTGCAGCAAAAAACAAAGAGATTAAAGCATTGCTTGCTACTGAAATATACAAGCAATACCAGGATCAGCAAAAGCGGTCTCCTGAGCTTAAGAAATTTCAAAATATTCTTACTGAGCAAAAGCAAATACTCGAAGATACGACTGCTGCTATCGAGGCGCTTAAAAAGCTAAAAGTATCAAGGGATGAATTACTCGAACAGATGCTGGATGAGTTAACTTTTGATGACGCTCTATTCACAGAAGAAATCTATCAAACCGAAGATGGCAATCTAAAATTCGAAATTGTTTCTGCTATTGACCCCAACAAGTTAGTAAATCTCGTTAATTCGAACTTTAAGGTACACTCGGTCGCGTTTAAAACGAAGTTGGAAAACCTTGACTCTGAAGACGATTCCATCAATATTAATGATTTGGAATCTATCAAAACGGACAGTATTCACGGAATGATGAAAAGAAGTTTGGAACTTAGCGATTTGTCATCATCCTCTGATTCTCCATTTCGTGCAGGCATTTCTCCGTATTCATGGCTAGAACAGTTTTCTGAACTGGAATTTATTTCAACCAATTACAAGATCACCTATAAGGGACAGGATTTTTCGGAGATGTCAGAAGGCAAGCAAGCATTCATTCTGTTAATGATGCAGCTAAGTCTTGATAAAGCTGACAAGCCATTCCTAATTGATCAACCTGAAGACGAACTTGATAATAAGGCCATATATGACGAACTCGTCTCGTATCTGAGACAGCAGAAACAACACCGACAATTATTCGTTGTTACTCATAATGCTAACGTGTTGGTCGGTGGGGACAGCGAGTGTGTGACTCTCGCCGAGGAAGTTATGGATTCGAATGTTACTAATGGCCGGCAATTTCAATACACTCAGGGCCCCATTGAAAACCCCACAATGCAGAACGCAATTTGCGAAGTGTTGGAGGGAGGAAAACGCGCATTTCAGAAGCGTGAGGAACGCTATGCATTTAGTCGGGGCGTTTAAAGAAATCGTTGCGACATTGAATTACTTCAAATAGTTGTCCGAATTCATTAACTTTAAGATTTCAATGTGGTCATAGTGTAGCTTTTCGACCCCGCGACATCAAACACTAGTCTTCCTCACCTTCATCTGCGACATTGGTGTAAGTCATGGTCAAGCCGCCGTCATCGCCAGTGGTGACGTTGAACCAAAAGCGCTTCGGAAAACGGTCAGCGGTCAGACTACCGGGAGCGCCCATCCAGATTCGTGAATCCGGGTACTCGTGAGCGTGCATTGCCATCCATTTAAGTTGGTCTTCCGCGTCTTCGTCAGATTGGAAAGGCACGTTCTCGTGAAAGTCGTTGAGAAATTGCGAGCGGTTTTCGATTTTGACATCAGTGCTCATTTGGCACCTCCTGTTCTGTTGGGGTTGCGGGTACGGTATTGACTGCGGCACCAATTTCGGTGAGAAAATCATAGCCGCGTGGCACTAGTGGTGTGTAAAATTCAGAGATCACGCTACCGCCAGTATCGACGTATCCGCGTCCCTTGATTGGCTTTTGGAAGAAGTCCTTGTTGGTTTCACCAAACATCATGCTGTAACCAAGTTCACTCATGCGCCCGAGCGCAACGCGGAACATAAACTGGTCTCTGATCCCGTCGCCCAAATACTTTGCGTCAGGGCGTTGGCAAGCTAACACGAGGAAGAAGCCGGCTTGACGGCCCAGCATGACAATCTGTTTGAGTTTGGACATGACTTGCATGGCATCGCGGCCAAGCATGTCCATGAAGGCAACATATTCGTCAAAAATTAGGAAGTGGGCGGGTAGTCCAAGATAGGCGTAGTTCTCGCCGGTCTTGTATCCGTCCATTTGTTTCATTTTGTCGTTACGCGCCATCATGTCCTGATAGAAGGTTTCAAGTGCACCCAGCATGGCCTCCTTCTTCGAGTAGACACCTGGCATCACGTCAGCTAAATCGGCGAGGTCAGCATTTTTCGGGTCAAGAATAGTGAGCTGGGCACCGTCTTTCAGCAACGCCTCAATCAACGTCAAAATGAAGTAGGTCTTCCCACCACCAGTCCCGCCAGCGATTAACATGTGGGGCAGCGCGTCGTAGTGCCAAGCGACAGTTTCCATGAGCTGCATGGAGCCATGTTCACAGGTCACGTCGGTGACGGTGATACGCTTGCCGATAGTGTTGTACAGCAATGTGTATTCGACGTAAGAATCGTGCAGGTTCTTGTCGACCAGCTCACAGTAAAGACCAGCTTCTAGCTTCTTTTCCAAGTGAAGGAGCTGGTCTTGATAGGAAGACATGACGATTTCAACGGAAACATGGATCAACCCGTCCTTGAGCCGGTAGTAAATCTTTGGGAAATGAGAAATCTTCTCTTTGGTACGTGTTGAGCCTAAGTCTTTGAAGAAACTCTCGCTGTTGGACTGGTCGGTTTGGTACCACTTGTTCTCCATGATCATGCGGGCGAGCTTTTGGCGATGTTCCATCTGCTTATAGGAATCCGCAAACCAAGTTCGGTATGCCCACAGTCCAGTACCAAAGAATAGTGCTGTGCATAAACTATTGATAATCAGCGGCAACCATGCCCAAGGCAAGGCCGCTACGTCCGACCAACTAAAGAATTTCCAGTTGATTTGTCTTAGCAGCGGCCAATAGGCAATGGCAGCTCCAGTTACCCACAAGCAAACCACAACCGTCATCGCCGTGTTGTAGAGTAAGTTACGTTGACGGGGATAGACCCGTGTACCGCGATACGTGAGTTTCATTCGTCAATGTTCACTCCGTCGTAGCCAATCACGAGACCAAGTGGACTACTTGAAACGTTGAAACTAAAGCGCGCGCCTTGAAGGTAGGCTTCGGGTTTCGCACACTGTTCACTGGCTAAAATCAGGTCACAAGCATTCATGCCAGCTTGAATCGCGTGATTAGCTGCGTCGATTAAGTTGATGATGACGTCACCAGTGGGTGATGCACCGTTGTCAAAATCAGCGATGTGTTCGTAGTGAAGTTGAAAGTCGTCCAAGTTGACGAGGGTTACTTGATCATTCATAGACATTCTCCTTTGGGCGTTACTTGACGCCAATATATTTGATAGCGGGTTGTCGGTCTTCGGTGTCGATATTGAAACTGAACTCTTTGGATTCATGATCGCGGGTACATTCGCCGTCTACCCAAATAGAAAACGGTTCGCCAGCAGTTGCCTGCTCGGCAGCCATCAACACCATGTCGATCAAAGCGTCCGGGCTAGGATCCTGGAAATCAGGGTCAACTAGCGCGGGGTAGTCTTCCAAGAATCCGTCGATATTCATTGCGGACATTTTCGAGCTCCTTTCATTTGTGATAATACGAAATTCATTCCACACCCATATAAATCACGGTGTCTTCAAGCAAGTTGAAAATAAATTCCTTTGGTTCGCCATCAATCGTGTTGTCATCAACCCAGACAATGAATTGACCGTCCATTGCCTGTGCTGCGGCATCAGCGACCAATTCCTGTAAAAAATCAGCGTTTGGGGGAACGCTATCCGTTCTGACAAGTCTGATGTAGTCTTCGATGAATTCGGTGATTTCAAAATTTTGTGGTTGAATCGATCTCACATCCTTATTCATCGCTGACGCCCAGATACGAGAGCCGTAAGCCATCTTCACCTTCGTATGAAGTGAACGAGAACAACTTATTCATGCCGTCGTTGGTCTGTTCGCTGTCGATATGCAGGTGTTGGTAGGATTCAGGGCTTTCTTCCATGAGTTCCACCATGTCTTGCAGGATCTCGTCTGGGTCGAGGCGGTAGTCATTGTCGATTTCTTCGTTATAGTCGTCGATGAACACTTCACGACCAACTACGGTCAGGGTGGAAGTCATCATCTGTGATCAACTCCTTTCGTGAGTGGTAAGCAACCGCCGCAGCGGGCGGCGCGCGAGAGGAGTGGGGCAATGAGCTATTTCTTGTCATTGTTGTTTGGCTTCTCCTGTGGCTTGGCCGGTGCGGTGGCAATCACGAGATCCTTGGCTTTCATGTACCACGAGGTTTCAACGCGGTTGAAGTTCGCGTTCGCCACGGTGTCGATCACTGGATCAACCAAGGTCACAATCTGGTTGTACTTGAAGTCTTTGACCCCTGCTTCGGCCGGAATGGAAACCTGAATCATCATTCCCTGTTTCATGGACTTCAAGTCATAGGTGCGTTCTTTCACGTCATCAGTACGGTTGCCGTCTTCGTCTTGCACGAAGCGTTCGCGGCGTTGACCGGAGAATTTCAAGACGCCAAAGGTTTCTTCTAAGTCGATAACGATGCCTTCTGCTAATCGCATGTGGGTTCCTCTTTTCTTTATTTGACTGGGACAATATCGTCGGCATTGCAGATGTAGCGCACAAAGGCCTGCTCACCGATTCGGTAGCCGACAGTCGCAATACGCGGCTTGATGATGGTGACGGGCGCATCAACTTCAATGCTTTCGGCCTTGTCACCTTTCTTCGCCGGAATGGTGATCTCGATGTTGTCGGTACGCTGCAAGTCGGAGAACAACTCGTAAGTGCGGGAGACAACCTTGCGATTGTCGCGATCACCTTCGGACAGTTCGCGCTTGAGCGAACCGAAGTACAGGTGGCCGAACGTCTTTTCAATATTTGGTGCAACAAATTTGAGTTCCATGTTGTAGCCTTCCTTTCGTATTCAAAAAGCCGGGTAGGTGGGCTACTCGGCTGTGGCTTGGTGATAGTATTCGGTTAGTTGTTGAAGTAGGTAGTCGTAAAATGATTTGGAGATTGGGTGAACCGTGCGACCATCAGCGTATCGTGGGAACTGGATATACCAGCGATGCTGACCTTCGATGAGCTTCACGTTTTTCAAGATGAGTACATGATCCAGTACGATGTCGCCTTGGAGCAGTACGTCGCCACCGGGATCGGGGTACATATTGATAGAAGAAATGCGCATGTTACTTGCCATCTTTCTTCTTGGTACCACCGATCACAACCATTGCAGAGAGGACGCCGAGCAGCAGCACTACACCGATGACGATGAGCCAGCCGGACGTCGCGTTACCGGTTTGTGGGAGGCCAGGCTTAGGTGTCTGCTTGTCGGTCATGACGGCCTTCACGATTTCACCATCCTTAGTGATCTCGAATGGCACGAGGGCTTCACTAATTTCGTAGCCCTTGGGTGCATCGTATTCTTGGAAGCTGTACTTGCCCTCAGGCAGATTGCCAAAGGAGAAGACCCCGTTCTTGTCGGTGCGGCCAGACACAACCGTCTTGCCGTTTTCGTCCAGAATGCGGATGCCGGTGTTGGGTAGCCGCTTGCCGGTAGAAACGTCGGTCTTGGTCAGTTCGCCCGTGCCCTTGATCAAGTCGTTGGTCAGTTCAAAGGCAATCGTGGTTTCCTTGGCGTCAGCCTTGGTCTCCCCAATCTGCTTGTCTTTGCTATCGAAAACCGTCACGCCGTCCTTAGTAGACACGAGCTTGAGGGTTTCCTTCGATAAGACAAGGTTGGTGGCAGAAGGCTTGGTTTCGCGCAAGTAGAACGTGCCTACTGGCAGATGCTTGATGGAGCCAGTGGAATCTTTGCCGACCGTGATCGTCTGAATGACCTTCTTGTCAGCGTCGAGCAGTTCAAAAACCGCCCCAGCAGCATTACCGGTCATCGCGTAAGTGTAACCCTTACCTGAAACCAGCGTCGCAACTTCATTGATCTTCTTGAATGACAGTTCATTTTCGTGGAGCTTGTTGTCGATCACCTTGCCGTCATTGAGGTCAATGTGTTTGATCTTCTCATTGTCGGTGGTGTGGAAATGGAAGCCATACATCGTGGTATTCAAGTCGTGCTTCTCACCAGCATCAAGTTCCTTCACGAAGTAGTAACCTTCGGGAAGCTGAATCGCGCCAAATTCGGCTTTACCGTTCTCGACCGTCGTGGTGGCGACGAGTGATTCAGAAGGAATCACAGTGTCGCCGATCTTGGCTTCACCTTGAGTGAACAGTCCGAAGACTTGACCATTCGCAGCGATGTTCTTGATTTCTCGAAGGTTGTTCTTCCAGCCAGTGATGCTTTCTTCTTGCTTGTTGAGCGTGATGTCGAGCTGTTGGAAGTCGTTCTTGGCTTCAAGTGAAGTGGAGGTCACCGTCACTTCTTGCCCGGCATACTTGAGTTCAAAATCAATCGGATCAGGGTTCATGATGAAGCCATTTGGCGCAGACAATTCAGTTACGGTGTACTTGCCGAGGTACAGCTCTGGGGTCTGGATCTGGCCTTGAGCATCAGTCGTGCCAGTGGCAACCACATCACCCTTGTGTGCACGAACGGTGCCGTCAGCAGTCGTAATGTCTTCGGCGGCCTTGAACTCGAACTTCGCACCAGCGAGGGCGGTGTAGTCGTAGCGGTACTTATACTGATCGCCGTATTCATTTTCAACCTTTTCGACGGCGACTGGGGTAGCCCCGGTCTTGGTCAAGGTGGCGACACCCTTTTGGGAGAGGTCAGCGAACTTGATGACCACGATGCCGTCCTTATGGCTGTCGTCGATGGTGAACTTAGCTGGTTCCTTAGCCAGTACATAGCCTTCTGGAGCTTGAACTTCTTCGAGCTGGTACTTGCCGTAGCCGAGCGCTTCGGCTGTGATCAACTCGCCAGAGTTGTCGGTCGCGAACTTATCAGTCGCACCGGTCTTGTCAGCAGTTGGCTGGGTTTCGTACTTGTTGGTTTGCAGATTTTTCACGCGGAAGATCGCACCAGCGCGCAGCACGGTCTTACCAGTTTCGCTATCGACTTTGACTACACGCAGTTTTTCTTCGATAACCTTGTTTTCAATAGTGTAATGCTGGGACTTCTGGGTACCGTCAATAACGACTGTGAACGGCTTGATCCCGTTGTAGCCCGTTGGGGTCTTGGTTTCAGCTACGGTGTAAGTGTCGTAAGGCAGATCTGTGAACTTCACGTAGCCTTGGGCATCGGTGAGGCCGGTACGGACAACCTTGCCAGTGGTCTTGCTGGTGACAGTGAACTGAGTGTCCTTGAGCATGACCGGTTTAGTGCCTTTGCCTTGGGTTGTCCAGTCGTAGTTCCCGTACTTGAGCAAGTCAAGGTCACCAGTGATGACCTGTTCCTTGACCGTCGTGGTAGCAGTTGTGGTGGTGACGTTCTGACCAGCGTAAGCTAACTTGAAGGCGTGCTTTTGCGGATCAAGAACGTAGCCAGTTGGCGCCTTTACTTCTTGCCAGTAATAATCGTCCAGTTCCAAGCCGGAAACAGACGCCGTGTTGTTGGCGATCGTCACTGACTTCACGAGCTTGTCATCGGCTGCGCGGTGGAGTTCGTAGACAGCACCGTTAAGACTGGCAGCGCCTTGTGGCTGCTTACCCGTAACTGTGTCTTCTTTGATGATGGTGGCAGTGCCGCGTTGTTCTTGATCGGTCGTATCGACGTGAGCCGTAGTGACCGCGACAGATTGACCAGCATACTTCAATTCAAACGGCAGCTTGGTCGTGTTCAGAACATAGCCAGCAGGGGCTTTTTCTTCCAGTGCGTAGTAGCTACCGAGCTTGAGATTCTGCAAGGTTCCTTTGCCATTGCCATCGGTCGTGATTGCACCAACCCGTGTTCCGTTATTGGTGTAGATCCCATAAACGGCGCCGTTAAGCGAGTAATAGGCATTGAACATATCACTGCCGAACTCACGCCCGATCTTGGCGAGGGTCACATTACCGAGTTGCTCCTTGTTGCCGAGAACAACTTCAACGGTCTTGCCGGGTTCAATGGTGACTTCCTTGAGTTCACCCTTATTGACGTAGCCGTTCGGCGCAGTGACTTCGCTGATCTTGATTTTGGTACCAGCTTTGATCCCGTTCAGGGCAGCATAGCCGTCAGTGCCAGTCGTGACTTCCTTGGTGGTGCCATCGTATTCAAACTTGAGCTTAGCACCCGGCAGCGCCTTGTTGGTGTCGGCGTCAACCTTCTTGGCTTTCACGTTACCATTCAAGTTGACCATGATTGGTAGGCTGAACTCACCGTTGTTGGAGAGCTTGAAGTTGACGAGTTTTTGTTGTGAGCCTTTCGTGTAGACGAAAGAGGTACCAACGTCAGCGGCCTTCGCAATCGCGTAAGCCACCTTGCCGGATTCCTTCGACTGGGCAGTGGCCGTCAGCGTGAGCTTATTGCCAGACTTGGTGATCTTGAGGTTTGCGGTGTTCGCCGTTTGCTGGGCGAAAGCCGCAAGCCGTCCGTTGGTGTCAGTCAAGGTGATTGAATCGCCAACTGCGAGGGTGATCTGTTTGCCGTTGAACGACGGCTTGCGATCATGCGCGTCGACCTTATCGAGAATCGCTTTCTTTTCAGACTGATAGGTCTTGTTTGGTGTGGTGAGCAGCGAATCGCCTAGCGTTTCCCAAATAATCATCTGGGTTACGGCGTAGTTGCGATTGGTTGGATTTTGGTAGTAGCCGTAGTAAGCAATCTTGGCTAGTTGATCCTTCTTAGCGTCGGAGTAGGTGCTGGGGTTGTAGCCGGAGCCACTCATATCGAGATCGACGCCGTGCTCCACACAGAAGGCAACTTTGCCGTCCACCTTTTTCATCCACATACCGGTGTCCGTCCAATGTAAGCCATTAAACAGATGCAGGTGCCAAGTGTTACGCCAGTCAGCGACCTTGGTGTTGGTCATGCTGGCGGCAATCGCCATTGAGGCCGGGATAAAAAGCTGGACGAAGATTGCAATTAGAGCGGCGAATACGGAGGTTCGCCGAACTGCTTTCATCAATGTAATTCCTCCATTCTTATTGTTCAGTAGCAGCGTGTGAACTAAGTGCAACAAAATTGAAGCTGAATCACGGTTCAGCAACGTAAGCTCGTTATTTTATTTGGAAAATTTGCGGGCGACTATTCATCGGTGAATAAGTCGTCGGCAAATAAATAACAGGAAATAAAAATAGACCGCTCGGACATTGAGGGTCTACGCCTGCTGTTGATATGAAGTTTTCTCCAATTTGCACCGTGCAACTTTTATGCTGCTTCCAAAGCTGTGTTTTTTGATATAATCGAGTTTATCGAAATTCAAAAGCCTTTAACGGCGCCGATTTGCGCTCATTCGGCTTTTTGGGGCAACAGAGTGGGAATGACCGGTACAAAATTTAAATGAATTTAGCTGAAGCTCAATGACGAAAATCGTTGGTGCTTCAGCTTTTTTGATAAACGCTTTATTCTGCATGATTTTGATTCAATAAGTCGACTGTACATTTTAAAGGGCCTTACCAAATGCGATAATCCCTTTATGGTTGTCAGATGAAATATCATAATTCATCTGATGATCATGGAGGGATTTTCTATGCCCAGATCTAAGCATACAGCTCAAGAAAAGTTACTCATATTGGAGGAGTTCAGACATTCGAAGACAAGTATCAGTAGTTTCTCCCGTCAACACGGTCTTGGTGATCGTACATTACAACGTTGGCAGGCGCGCTATGAACGTGATGGGATTAAGGGATTAGAGGAAGCTCGAAAGAATCAACATTATACCAGAGAGCTAAAGCTTGAAGCAGTGC
The DNA here is from genome assembly GCF_004123795.1 of Lacticaseibacillus chiayiensis. Lineage (GTDB taxonomy): Bacteria > Bacillota > Bacilli > Lactobacillales > Lactobacillaceae > Lacticaseibacillus > Lacticaseibacillus chiayiensis. Next base: position 55,304 of record NZ_MSSM01000002.1, read on the forward strand.
TTGCTTATCTTAGTGGTGAAGGGTCATTAGCCGAAGTTACGATGCAGTTTGGTCTGCGCTCATCAACACAACTGCAACGTTGGATAGCCATGTATAATAGGGATCATCAATCTTTGACGGCTTCACCGTCTAGAAAGCAGGTCCCCACCATGAGTCGTACAACCACCTTCGAAGAACGCATTAAAGTCGTTGAATA
>NZ_MSSM01000020.1 GCF_004123795.1 Lacticaseibacillus chiayiensis
GCAGAACATACTGATCAAAGGTATTGCTAAATTAGCCTGATTAGGCTCGTCCCTATGGCAACCTGGGGACGCTAAAGGCACTGGTAATTGCCGTGTAAGACAAAGCAGTTCTACGAACTGCCTGCAGTGGTGTATCTGTGCAAATTGTGATTCAAGCGCTCGTAAGAAGGGTGTTTGCTCACAAGCCACTGACTTTAGTCAGTGGTGGTTGACAATTATAGTAACCATACTGCGAATCCAAACAAAACTAAGTGAACCAATAACCTAACCACATGATGGCGCACGTGCGGCTTGCCATACATCGCTACACCATTGAGCCACGCCACTGCGGATAATCCCAGCAACCCGATCAGCAAGACGATTACCGCGTTGACCTTGTCCGGAATCACTGCTGCTGTCAGCACCAAGACCGCAGCCAACGCCGTGAGCTGGTTGAAAAGCGGGTTCCCTTGCTTAGCTTGCCATGCCTGCCAGGCGACCAGCAGCATCACAAATCCATAACTGCCGATCACCACGCGCATCCCGATTGCCGCCATGCGCTCGCCTAGCCTTCCTGCGCCTGCAAGACCTGATCCATCACATGTAACACACCATATTCATCATTACTATGGGTCCGATACTTAGCATGTTGCGCCATCCCTTGCGTCGCATTCGCCATAATATAACTATATCCAACCGTTTCCAGCATCGGAATATCATTATCATAATCGCCAAATGCCATCATCTGGGCAGTCGGAATATCAAAATGCTGACTCAAAATCCGCATCCCGCGCCCTTTATTCACCCCGAGATTCTGAATATCCAACCAGGTTTCACCACTCACCTGAACTGTGTAATCCTGGCCAAATACCGGACGAAAATAGCGATCGGCATTCTTGCGACTATCCGCATTAGGAAAATAAATTGTGACTTTATCAACTTCTAGCGACATAGCTAGCAAATTCGGCACCTTTTTGAGTTTGTGGTAAAACGGCAACAGCGCCGGGGCGTATTTCGCATCAACCGCATTGATATATGCAGCATCCAACGCGCATAACACCGGCACGCCATCGGTTTTTTCAAGAATAAACCGGACAATCTCATGATACTTAGCCGCAGGAATTAAACTTTTTCCGATAATACGGCCGTGTGTCGCCACTAAGCCGCCATTGTCGCAAACCAGCGAGATGTGCTGGCTAAAGCGCGGAAACGTTTCCTGCAACGTATACAATGGCCGGCCACTGGCAGCGACGAATTCGATACCCGCCTGATGAAGTCGGTGCAGGTACCGATCAAAGTGCGGTGGCAATACGCCTTTGCTGGTCAACAGTGTCTGGTCCATATCACTGGCAATTAATTTTACATTTCGCATCTTTTTCTCCCATAAATTCATTCGTTAATGCGGCGCCCCTTTGGTAACCACATTTTCAATCACCTTCGCAATTTGCTCCGGCGGCTCCTTCATCCCATGCTTCAACCACATTGTCAGCACTCCAACGGCACCATTGATGAAGAACGTATAATAGTAATCGAGATTTTCTTTTTCGGTTTCGCCATACCATGTTTGATATCGTGACTGCGTTTGAGCCTGAATCGGGCGCACGATTTTTTCCAATACTTCACTGTCGGGCGTCGTTAAAAGAATCGTTGCAGCTTGCGGATGTTGCATGATGACCTTCAAAATCGGCACCAACATCTTGGTCATATCGTTCATTTTAACACTGAGATACGGTTGAATTTCGTTTAATAAATCGGTTTCGATTTGCTCGAATAAAGCCAAGGGCGACTGAAAGTGCAGATAAAAGGTCCCACGATTGAGATCGGCCTCACGACAAATCTCCGTGACCGTGACCTCATCCAATGGCTTTGTGGTCAAAATCTGCAACAAAGCTGCCTTAAACCGATTCACCGTATACTGAACCCGGCGATTGTCCCGTGTCCCTGACATCAACATTCACCTCCAAACCAACATGATTTCAACAAAGTGTTCATTTAAAAACAGATTTTCCGTTTCTGTGCTTGAACGAATACTTTCAATCTAACATAATGTCATTCAATGAACAACGTGTTGAATTGATGGGCAGGCCATCACAAACATTCACCTCAATGCGATCATAGGAGGTTCTATATTGCCATACATCGAAGTCAAACATGAATCAAAACGTTACAAAATGGGCGAAACGACCATTACTGCCAATCAGAATATCAACTTTACCGCGGACCAAGGTAAGTTGACGGTTATTCTTGGCCCCAGTGGCGCGGGTAAGTCAACGCTGCTCAATATTTTGGGCGGGATGGATTCGCCCACAGAAGGAGAAGTCTGGATTGACGGAACTGACATTGCAACTTTTTCCGATAAGCAACTGACTGCTTTTCGGCGGCATAATGTCGGTTTTGTTTTTCAGTTTTACAATTTAATCCCAAACCTGACGACTAAAGAAAATGTCGAGCTGGCTGGTTCGATTGTGAAAGACGCGTTGGATCCGACCACGGTGCTGCAGCAAGTTGGCTTGGGTGCGCGGCTGGATAATTTCCCGTCACAGCTTTCCGGTGGCGAACAGCAGCGCGTGGCCATTGCCCGCGCCTTGGCGAAGAATCCGAAGCTGCTACTGTGTGACGAACCGACCGGCGCACTCGATTACAAGACTGGTAAGCAGGTTCTGCAACTATTGCAAGATGCCAGCCGCAAAGATCATAAAACCGTTTTGATCATCACCCACAACGCTGCGATTGCCAAAATGGCTGATCGGGTTATCGAAATCAATGATGCGCAGGTTCGCAGCATTCATGACGAAGCCGCGCCAACGCCAGTCGCAGACATTGAGTGGTAGGTGATCAGTTTGAAACCATTAACGAAAAATCTTTGGCGAAATATTCGCGATTCGTTAGGGCGATTCATCGCGATCGTCATCATCATTATGTTAGGCGTGCTTTTATTCGTCGGGGTCAAAGCGACCGGACCAGCGCTCAAGGACTCCTTAAATACGACTGTCAAAGCCGATCATCTCGCTGACAGTCAGCTGTTGGCAACCACCGGCGTCACTAACGCCCAGGCCAAGGCTGCGCAATCGGTTAGCGGCACCCAAGCAGAAGCCGTCAAATTCAAATACGCAATTGGTGGCAAGGCCAGCGATGTCATCGCCTTATATGGCTATCGGAAAAATGCCACGATTAACCGGCTTCAACTCACAAGCGGCCACCTGCCAACCCGCAATAACGAAATCGTCCTCGATTCGATTGCTAAAAAAGGCGGCTACAAACTCGGGCAGCATTACACGTTTGCCCGCAGCAGCGGCCTTAAGCAGCGGACCTACACCATCACCGGCTTTGTGGATTCGCCCGCTTACATTGAAGACACCAGCCGCGGTTCTGCCAATATCGGCGATGGCACAGTACGGTATTTTGCCTATATTCCTGATCAGCAAATGAACATGCCAGTTGCCTCGCAACTAAATATCCGCTTCCCAAGTTTGCAAAACCGCGACACATTCAGTTCATCTTACAAAGATGCGGTTGCAGTCAAAATGAAACAAGTCAAACGCCGCGTCAAAGCCCAGGCACAAGAAGATTTGCAAGCCATGATTGAAGCCAAAATTGTGCAGGCCGCCACTAAGAGAGCCACCGCCCAGGCCGCTGCGGCTGGCATGCCAGCCAGTGCCGCTGCCACCACCGCGAAAGCCGCGATTCAAAAGCAACAACCGACATTCAAAAAACAGGCTGTGACCCGTGCCCACAAGCAGCTCGCAACGAGTCTCACGTGGCAAAACCGTAACGACTTGCCGGGCTTTGGTGACTACGGCGGATCTGCCGACCGGATCGCCGCCATTGCCAATGTCTTTCCAGTATTCTTCTTCCTTGTAGCTGCACTCATCACCTTCACCACTGTTAGCCGCATGGTTGAAGAAGCCCGGTCTCAAATCGGGACGTTTAAAGCACTCGGCTATGGTAAATGGGCCATTGCCCGTAATTACCTGGCTTATGCGGCATTGGCCGGCTTATTCGGCGGAATTATCGGCGTTTTTGCGGGCAATTTCAGTATTCCGCGGATTGTCTTGAGTCTATACAAAAATTATATTCCGCTTAAACAAATCGTAACGCTGCAATGGCCGCTCATCGCACTATCGATCGGGTTAGCCTTAATTGTGACATTAGGTGCTGCCATCATCGTTGTCCGCAACGAATTAACCGAAAAACCGGCATCCTTAATGCGTCCGCGGGCACCTAAATCCGCAAAACGCATTTTACTCGAACGGATCACACCGTTATGGTCGCGGCTTTCTTTTAATCAAAAAGTCAGTTACCGCAACCTTTTCCGGTATAAATCCCGGCTCATCATGACCATTCTTGGGATTGCTGGCGGAACCGCTTTAATTCTCACCGGCTTTGGTATCAAGGATTCCATCACGGCCACGGGCACCCTGCAGTACAACGATGTGGTTCATTACCAAGCCATTGTGCGTCTGGCGGATGGCAAAAGCTCAGCGGCAGCCAGCATCATCTTAAAGAAAAGCAACGCCTTTCGCAGCGCCGGCTCTGTCAGCAGTGCCGTGACCAAACTCAGCGCCAATGGCCACCAAATCAGCGATGTTAACCTCTTTGCCCCAGCAAGCGGCACTACCTTCGAGCCTTACATCAGTCTCCGCTCAACCAAAACCAACCAAAAACTGACGTTACCGCGTTCTGGTGTCGTTATTACCAGCAAAGTGGCAAAATCACTTAAAGTCGGGACTGGCGATCACTTAAAAATCACCACAACAGATGGCAAGAAACACAGTTTTAAAATCAAAGGTATCGCCAAAAACTATGTCGGCCATTTTGCTTATCTCGCGAATGCCGGCTATCGACAGCTCACCGGCAAGCAAACAAAGCCTAACGCTATGCTCGTCCGCCTGAAACCACAAACGACTAAGCAAAATGATGTGCTCGCCAAGCGCCTACTTGATCACCATGCGATTGTCGGGATCAGCTTTACCACGACAGCTAAAAAAACGCTGCACAACATGAGCGGCATGCTGGACCCGATCGTTTTGATCTTCATTCTCTTGAGTGCCGTTTTATCCTTCGTGGTTCTGTACAACCTGAACAATATCAACGTTTCCGAACGTATTCGGGAATTATCCACGATTAAGGTGCTGGGATTCTTCGATCGTGAAGTCACCATGTACATCAGTCGCGAAAGCATCGTGCAGACGATTGTCGGGATTCTCTTCGGTTATGGGTTAGGCAACCTTTTGACGGCGTATATTCTACAGCAAGCTGAAACTGCCGACGTTGTTTTCCCGCTGACCATCAGTTTCACCGGCTACCTCACTGCCACGCTGCTGATGATCGGCTTCACCGCCATCGTCACCTGGCTCACCCACCGGCGACTTCAACGAGTTGACATGGTTGAAGCCCTTAAATCCAACGAATAGCTTACAATTTTATCATGCAGTCGCAGAGCGCGGCTGCTTTTTTTCATCCAAAATTCACCAAAAATGCGGAATAAAAACTAAAGTCACGTAAATTCGACCGCGAGATGAAGATTGAGAACAACTCCTAACAGTTCTGTAATGGTGACGTAACATTGACACAGTAAAGTAGCCTTTAGTTAATCAATTAAGGGTGAGGTCAAAATGAAATTCAATAAAACTATGATTACATTGGTTGCCGCAGTTACCTTAGCAGGTTCTGCGAGCGCCGTAACACCGGTTTTCGCTGACACGAGTGCCAGCATTGCTTCTAACAAAAGTGAAACTAACGATTTATTAAAACAAATCGAAGCAGCCAACACTGAAGTTATCAATCTTAACAAACAGATCGATGACAAGAATTCACAAATCAGTGATGCGGCTGCCAAGATCAGTGCAACCGATGCCAAGATCAAATCGTTGAGCGGCCAAATCACGGATGCCCAAAAGAATGTGACAGCACGGAAGAACAACCTGAAAGACCAACTGATCTCTCTTCAAAAGAAGGCTGGCAGCTCGGTTACCGGTAATGTTTACATTGACTTCTTGTTAAACTCACAGAGTCTTTCGGACTTAATCGCCCGCACCATGACCGTCGGCAAACTCAGCCAAGCCAGTAAGGAAGCGTTGGACGCTGTGACCGTTGCCAAGGATAAGCTGGCAGCGTTGAAGAGCCAGCAGGAAACGGCGCGTCAGACCCTGGTTTCAACCAAGTCATCCCTTGAAACCCAGAAGTCTCAGTTGGTTACCTTGCAAAAGACAGCTAGCGACAAGCAGGATGCCTTGAACAAGCAAATCAATGACCACCGTGACGAATTGGTTGCTTTGCAAAGCCAGTTTGCACAAGAACAGGAAAAGACCGCTGCGGCAACGCAAGCTGCTTTGAAGACGGTCGCTGCATCAACCGATTCCGCATCAAGCAAGAGTGCCGACAGCAGCAGTTCAACGACTAAGGCAGCTTCAAGCCAGAGCACGATTGCTTCAGCCAGCACCTCTTCCAACAGCGGTGCCACATCATCCGTCATCAGCAACAACACCGTTTCAGGTAGCGGCAGCCACGCAGATTACAGTTCCTCAGGCAACACTTATCCTTGGGGTCAGTGCACTTGGTATGTTAAGTCTGTCGCTCCATGGGCAGGCAATGGCTGGGGCAATGGCGCTGAATGGGGCGCTTCCGCCGCAGCTGCTGGCTTCACGGTTAACCACACACCAGCGGCCGGCTCGATCGTCGTCTTCGCTGCTGGACAGTCTGTTGGCGGCCAATGGACTGCTGATGGTCAATATGGTCACGTTGCTTACGTCCAATCTGTTTCCGGCGACAGCATCACCATCAGTCAAGGCGGAATGGGCTTTGGCTCACCAAGCGGCCCGAACACTCAGACCATTTCTGGCGCAAGCAGCTACACTTATATCCACCGGTAATTTTACCCACCCTTAATCACGTCTTGGTATTCCATTTTCGGATACCAACCTAAAAATACCGCGGAAATTAAAAGAAGCCTCCGAATCTTTGCAAGTGCATAGATTCAGAGGCTTTTTTTTGTGAACGCGAGCCGGCGCGTTCAGGAGCCGTGGTGTAAGTGGTCTTGGGCGTGATTGGAGATCCTTGGCCATCGCGACCAAGGTTCTTACACATGGCTCCTGCGTCGAGGAGCGCGTTATGGAGTTGCCTGTTGTGGGCATTGCCACGTCTTCAGCACAACAGACAATGCACCGATCCGGCAAATGCGTTAAATTCTAGCAATCACACGCCACATCGCATGTAGCACAATCATCAAGATAGAAACTGTTGGCACGATTCACTGTAACAAAATCGCCAATGTCCCAATTTTCTCGTTTGGCTATTTCATTCACAACGACACCAAACCGCTGACGAAATTTGTAAATGTAGCAGAAAATCGCGTCTTGGTGGCGAACATCAGGGCCGACAACAAAAACGTTTTTGGCGCGGGTCGATTCATCCACATCACTTAATTTAATCTCTTCATTAACACTTTCGAAAAGTTCCGGCCATAACTTTAGCGGGCCCGGGTTAAATCCCGTGCACAGGATCGGTTTATGCGGCGTCGTGATGGTGCGGTTATCGGTGAACCACAGCTGATACTGCGATGGCGAATCACTGGTCACTGTTTTTAAAGTCGCATTTTGTTGTAAGGTGATCCGATCCGCAACTGCTGCCGAAAGATCCAAGAACCGGCGCCGCGTATATGGTGCCAAGCGAATACTCGGGTCAGGCGACGCTGCATTTAGGCCGGTCGATTCCGTGATCATGAGCACTTTATGACCCATAGTAGCGAGATTAATCGCGGCGTCCACACCACTTTCATTGCCCCCGATGACAATTTGCGTCTCCCCTGGCAAATCCTGCCAAGATTGCACCTGCTGATAGTGAATGACGTTTTCGGGGTGATCGGTTAACTTCGGAAAAGCAAATTGCCCAACTGCCATGATCAGGTATTTGCTCTCAATGGCTCCGTGATCCGTCTCAATCGTATAACCACCGGCTGCGTTGGCAGTAATTGCGCCAACTTTGGTATGTTCCGCAACCGGCAACGTATAAGTTTCTGCCAACAGCTTCAGATAATCGGCAAACTGCGGCCCGCTTAGATGCTCGGTTCCCAACGTATATGCCGGCGACGTCTCCATGCTCACGGCATTTAAATCCGGCATGCCGAAACCGTTACTGGTAAACGACGGGGTGATAAACCGTGTCTCTTTAGGCCAATTACGAAAACTTTCGCCAACTTCACCTTGTTCAAGGATCTGAAACTGTTGACAGCCTAATTGTTGCAACATGATCCCGACACCAATCCCCGCTGCACCGCCGCCAATAATCGTGATTTGATTCATAGATTTTTCTCCTTACGTAAATCCAGACGCTGACGATCATGCGCCAGCCACCGACTCAAACCGGTTTCACTCACATGCGCAGCCACCTGAGCCAAAACAGTGCCGACAACAGTCAAAATAATCGCCACCAAAACTGCCAAAAGCTCCACGCCGGCAAAACGGACCCCATCCTCGCGCGTCACTAAACGCACCAGGATCAGCCCGACAACACCTGTTAAGCCGCCGACTGCATTAATCGCAAAAGAATCAACCGCGTCATAGTATCTTTTCGTCTGCTGCATTTTCACAACCGCTGTCTGACACAACCCGCCGGAAACAACAGCAACCACTGCCATGGCGCCTGCTCCGACATAACCGACCAAAGCCGTACTGGTCACCAAACCGCATAAAACACCATTCAACAAATCGCCTAAGCTGACTTGTCGGGTTCGTCGATACACCGACCAGCTCCACCCTGCCATTGCCGCCATGACAGCAACCAGCGTTTTGACCAGTACCTGCAAAGCTTGAGCGTTCAAACTGCCCACGGGTGCCAGATTAAAGCCTAGCCAACCGACCAGTATCATAATCGTTGCGGCATAATCCGCGCGAAAATCATTCGCCGCAATCGCCTCCTGACTGCGCACCAGAGCCCGCGCCAAAACCAGGCTCGTCAACCCGGCTGTCAGATGCACGACAATGCCGCCGGAAAAATCCAACGCGCCTAATTGTTGCAGCCAACCGCCATCAGCCCAAAGCCAATGCGCCAGCGGACAATACACCAACGCCGTCCAAACCGGCACAAACACCAGGAAATACCGGCTATGCTTAAAAGCAACAACCGTCCCGATCAACATGGCAATCGCATATAAGTAAAAATCCATCTGCACCAAACCATTCAGCAATGCCGAAAAATTGTCGGCCTGCAACAAGCTGGTGCCAAACGCCAGGTCATTACCAAACAACACCCAGCAAGCGATGGCCACCATCAACGCACTGCTCATGCTCAGAAGCGCCGGCTGCTGCCGCGAGCGAGGCAACATGCCAACATATAACAGCGGCACGCTAAAGATCATCGGCAGCATAATCAAGAAACAGACAAGTGCAAACATACATGACCTCCTTGTGAACTTTCGCTAGCCTGCTTTTTTAGGCTGCGAAAGCGTGTGATCTGTTGCGATTCAGCTGTCAAAAATCGTTCCCAGAAAAAGGGATACGTTCAATCGATGACGCCATTTTGAAGTAATCTACCTCGCTCCCTAAAACGTAACTATTACGATTTAGAAAGCGACTGTTACAATATCATTATTGGTTAGCGGTGTCAACTGATATTTTTGGCAAAAAAAGACGACACCTCTGCTAAAAGTGTCGCCATGCTGCCAATCTGTTTTCAAAAATAACTGGTGTTCGTTAGGCCGAGTTATCCCTGATCACAAACGTTCCTTTCTCGAGAAATGGCAAACTGCTATTTCTCTTACGGTGTTAACAACCCAAATAAGTGGCATGATCGTCAATATATTCAACATTGCCTGTCTGAAGGTATCGCCGATTAACATTCGGAAAAGAACATCTATCAGGTAGCAAATTGACCAAAAAATGAGCCTAAGAACCATACTAAATAGCGCCCCCAAACGATACAAGCAGCGTCTTTTTTAGCCATTGCTTCTTATTCCACGTCTCCCATACAGCAATTTATCTATATTTCTTCGAATAGAAATAATAGGCAAGACCGAGTCCGGTTCCAAGAAGCAAGCAAATCAAGATTAGAACGGGATTGAACCAATTGTTAGGGTTTGTGTTAACATTTGTGTTCAAATAGACCGCACCGGCGTAGACTGCGGCAACGCCCAGAACAGATTTAGGTTTTGGTGTCATGGAGTTTCTCCTTTTCTCTGAATGATTGGTAATGGCAATGAATGCCAACATCGAAACTAAATACATCGTGGGATAAGGTCTATTACAAAGTCATCTTTGTTTCTCCAGTATATGCATAAACTGCCATTCTTTGACAAAGAAAAATTAAACGCTGGCTTTTGGCCAATTAACGTCGATTTAATCGTTTAGCCTTGCCTATTCAGGGTCTCCACGTCTTAACCCAAAAAAGACACCCGAAGTTCCACACAATCACTGTGGAAGTTTCAAGTGTCCTTACGCCGTACGCAACTTTTCTCAAACCTTGTGCCGACCATAACCCTTCAAGGTTGCGCGAACGGCAAATCCAAAGGCGATGGCGGCAATGCTGTACAAAGCGACCATGCCGTAGAATTTACTAATCGGGTTCCAGAATACCGGCCAGAAGACTTGGTAGAGCCAGAAGACAACGACTAGTAGGCCCCAGAAAATGTTGATCCAGATTTTTTTCATAGTACACACTTCCTTTTGCTGAGGCGTGAGCTGGCACGTTCAGGAGCCGGTGTATAAGTGGCCTTGGCGTGATATGTCGGACTGACTATTGCGCCCAAGGTTCTTATACGCAGGCTCCTGCGCCAGCGAACGCGTTAATGCTGACGTCTAGATCATTGGCGATGCCGGTTCATGGTAATACTTGTTGATGAGGTGATAGGCCGTTGCCTGTAAGCCGACCATTAAGTTAATGGTGAAGCCAAACAGCCATGCAGTCCACAGCAGTGATACCGGGCCGCTGGTGGCAGTTAGGGCTGTGACTGAGGTGCCGCGCGTCCGGCCAACGATGAGCGTTGGGAAGACGCTGAGGAAGATGGTGTAAATGAAACTTGCCATCGTGCCGACACTCAGCCAGAACGCCACACGTTGATGCTGGTTAGCAATGGCCCATGACTCAACTCCGAGGAACGCAACCAGTAAAATCAGCAAGAACGAGATGAGGATTGGCCGATTGGTGAAGAAACGGGTATAAAACGGCAATAGCGCTACGAACAAGGCAACTGCGGCATACAGTGCCCAAGTTGTCCGCTTCAATGCAACTGTTAACTGTTCAGCGACATCGACTTTGACTTTTTTAATCACCCGCGTCAAGCCGACATTCAGACTCAGTAAGACGGCTAAAATACCGCCTAAGAGCGTGAACGGTGTCAAAATGTCGCCCATGCTGGCATAGACAAAGCCGTTGCGGATCGGCACCCCACTGACTGTCGAGCTGAAGATAATCCCGAGCAGGAACGGTGGAATCAGACTGCCAATAAATAAAGCCCAATCCCAGAACCGATTGTAGTGGCGACTGTGCCATTGATTGCGATAATCAAACGCAACCCCGCGAAAAATCAGGAAGAACAACATGAGGAAAAACAGAGGGTAATAGCCGGAAGTCAAAGCCGAATACCAGCCGGGATAAGCGGCGAACATGACAGCAAACGCCGTAACGGCCCATGTTTCATTGCCACCCCACACTGGACCGGTGACCTTCATGATCTGTTGCCGCTGCGACAAATCATCACCCACAAAGAATGTCGCCATACCGGCACCGAAATCAGCGCCGTCAAGGACAAAGAACAACATTAACTCGGTTGAAATGATTCCGAGAAAAATGACTTGTAAATTGGAAAGACTAGGCATGACTGAACGCCTCCTTTGCAAACGGATCTGGAATGGTCCGGTCTTCCGGATAATCGCCGGTAATCTGTGGCAAGCCACGGGTGACGGTACGATGCGAGATATAAATCATGGTGCTTACCAAGAAGACGTCAGCAATGAAGAACAATGCGAGACTCGTCCCCGCCTCCGTCGCCGTCAAACTTGGCGAAACCGCATCATACTGTGTCAATAAGCCGTAGACAACAAATGGATAGCGCCCGACTTCAGCAACAATCCAGCCTGAAGTAAATGTCAGGTACGGAAGCCATAACGTCCAGCCCAACGTCCGCAGCGTCTTTGGATGCTCCTCAATCGTCGACTCACGCCGATGCAGCATAATCGTTGCAAACAGCGCAAACATGGTGAAGAAGTAGCCTGCATAAACCATCAAGTGCATGGTCCAAAACAGCAATGTAACAGGCGGGTAGTAGTTCATCTGGCCGTCATAAGATTTGGCAACGGTCTTATCGAACTTCGCGTGATACATTTTGGCGACTTGGTTCATACCCGGCATCGCACCCGTGAAGGTGTTTTTACCAAAATACGTCCCCATCGCCGGAATGGAAATGGCTTTGGTTGTGTGATCCTTTTCGTTGATCAACGCAGCCATTGCCCATGGCGCACCGGTTGTGGCACTGCCTTCCAAATCATAGCGTCCTTCAATTGCCGTAAACTTCATCGGCTGTAAGGCAGCAGTGGCAGCACCTTGATCGTCACCTTGCGCCGGCTGCATGAAGGCTGCGGGCAATGCGATCAACAAACCGATTTGAACTGCAACTTTAAACGCCTCGGTATCACGCTTATGCAGGATCTGCCAAGCCGAGATACCAGCTGTCACAAAGCCGCCGGTGATCAGAATTGCAAATAAAACGTGTAAAAATTCCGGTCGGTACTGTGGATTCTGCAGCAACGTAATCAAACTGTCCAAACGCGCACGGCCGTTCTCCAAGTGGAACCCATAAGGATTTTGCATAAAGGCATTAATAGCAAGGATCCAAACAACGGAAAACAGTGATGCGCCAAATATCCCAACGCCCAACCAAGCATGGGCACGTTTTGGCAATTTACCCCACGTAAACCGCCACAAGCCGATGATGGTGGATTCAATGAAGAATGAAATCATACTTTCAATTGCCAGTGGGACACCAGCAACGTCGCCCATCAAGCGGGTAAAGGCCGACCAGTTCATGCCGAATTGAAATTCCATAATCAACCCGGTAACAACACCCGTCCCAAAACTGAAGAAGAAGATGCGGCTAAAGAATAGCGTTAAACGACCGTACTTTTCATTGTCACCGCGACTATAGGCATATAAAAATTCAAAAATCATGGTCGTCAGCAACATCCCGATGGTGGTTGTCACAAATAGAAAGTGCGTAATGGCGGTCACCGCAAACTGCATTCGCGATAAGTTCGTTACAGCCAACGGGATCGCGGCTAATGTGAGTCCCATTTTGATCACCTCTGATAATCAAACCCCAGATATAAAATTCATTTTGCGATTCTGATCATCGTCATTGTAAAACGAAATCAAAATTTGATATAACGATAAGCTTGTGATTTTATTTGCATTTGCTAACGCTTTCATAAGCTTTCTATCAGAAGACCGCTGTTCAGGATTTGTCTTAAGAAAATAACGATGGGACAGGCCTAAGATGATCCCGTTATGACGATTTTTAGCGGAAAAGATGAGAGATTGGTTGACACCTCTGATCCACGATTTTTGCGTCGTATCAGGATTTTAATTCTTTGCATCAACGCTTTTAAACCGTTAAACTAAAATAGTAATACCTTTTGAAAGGAGTTTTTTTACCATGGCAAAAATTGCTGTATTGGTTACCGACAACTTCGAGGATGCGGAACTTACCTCACCTGTCGAAGCATTAAAGGATCAGGGGCATGACGTGACTTTGATCGAAACCCAAGCCGGCAAGCAAATTACCGGTAAACACGGCGCAACCGCAACCATCGATACCACGATTACCGATGTGAAACCGGATGATTTTGACGGCTTGCTGCTCCCCGGCGGCTTTTCGCCAGACGAACTCCGGGCCGATGAACGTTTTGTTGATTTCGTCAAAGCCTTCCTCTTGGCCGACAAGCCAGTCTTTGCAATCTGCCACGGACCGCAATTCTTCATTCAGACAGGCTTGGCTAAGGGTCGTACGATGACTGCTTACACAACGGTTCGTCCGGATCTTTATTACGCCGGTGCGATCGTGAAAAATGAACCGGTTGTCGTTGACCACAACTTAGTCACCAGCCGGACACCTGATGACTTGCCGGAGTTCAATAAAGCGATGTTGGCGCACTTAAAGTAAATTAACGGTGCTAACTGACAAGCACAAAGAAAAAAAAGGATGTTTCTGCCGCGATTAGCAGAAACATCCTTTTTAAATACCTATATTAGTCTTCCGAAACAAACGGCAGAAGACCCATAATCCGCGCTCGCTTGATTGCGATCGTCAGCTTACGTTGGTTCTTAGCGCTGGTGCCGGTTACCCGACGTGGCAAAATCTTGCCTCGTTCTGAGATAAACCGATCCAACAAGTTCGTGTCTTTATAATCGATGTACTCGATGTGGTTAGCGGCGATGAAGTCGACTTTACGACGACGACGGCCACCACGGCGTTGTTGTGCCATGAGAATTCCTCCTTCTCTATCAAAGATTCCAAGTCGACATTGCTTCCTTACGAACCAATGTCTTTGCTAAGCATGACCTTAGTCACACATTAGAATGGCAGATCATCATCGGAAATATCGATCGGTTTACCGTTATTGGCAAAAGGATCGGGATTAGCAGTATTGCCATTGTTGCCTTGGCTTTGACCTGCTGCCGGGTTTTGGCCCGGATTCGATGATGGCGCATTGTTCGGGGCGCTTTGGGAACCAAAGCTAGGTGGCGTTTGCGGCTGCTGGTTATTTCCAAACTGTTGCCCACCGCCGTAATTCTGGTTGCCTTGGCCAGCCGGATTCGCAGGTTCGGACGGCCGCTGCTGTGTCGTTGCCCGTGATTCCAACAATGCAAAGTTCTCAACGACGACTTCGGTCACATAGACTTTCTGCCCTTGCGCATTATCGTAAGAACGCGTCTGAATGTGCCCTTCAATCCCGACCAGTGAGCCTTTCTTGGTGAAGTTTGCGAAATTCTCCGCTGACTTACGCCAGATCACACAATTGATAAAGTCGGTTTCCCGTTCACCGTTTGCACTGCGGAACTGGCGATCAACGGCCAAAGTGAATGAACCGACAGCTGTACCGTTTTGTGTATAGCGTAAGTCAACATCTCTGGTTAAACGACCTGTCAATGCAACACTGTTAAGCATGCCGTAGCGCCCCTTTCAAAAAGTTACAATTAGTCTTCTCGCTTCACGATCATGTGACGCAGAATATCATTATTGATCTTGGCAAGACGGTCAAATTCATTGATCGCTTTGTCATCTTCTGCGGACAAGTTCACAATATGATAGAGACCTTCGTTATACTTGTTGATCTCATATGCGAGCTTACGCTTTTGCCAATCCTTGGAATCAATGATGCTGGCACCATTTTCCTTCAAAATATTGTCAAAACGTTCAACCAAATCAGTCTTTGCAGCTTCGTCTAAATCAGGACGAATGATGTAAGTTACTTCATACTTGGTTTCAGCCATGACGATTCACCTCCTTATGGACTTTAGGCCCCGGTCGTTTGCCGGAGCAAGGAGTAATAAGGCTACAAAAATAGCCGGATACTCACGAAGTAAAATTGTAGCATAGATTCGCTCCGAATACTACTGCTAAAATGGTAAATCATCTGTGGCCAGCTCCGGCGATGCAGACGGATCTCTCGCCGGCATGCCATCAGTGCCGGTTGCCTGCAAGGTGCCGGTCCGCCGACTTTCGGTCATCGCCCGCGACTCCAACCACGCAAAATTATCAACCACCACCGACGTTCGCCACTTCTGTTCACCTTGTTTATTTTCAAAATGGTTGTTACTGATGCGCCCGGCAACGCCGATGAGCGACCCCTTCGTTGTTGAGCTGGCAAACGTCAACGCCCGTTTGCCAAAAATCACGCACTCGATAAAATCCGTTTCGCGTTGTCCGGTTTTGTTCTTAAAAACCCGATCCACAGCCAACGTAAAACGAACCAGCTCAAGATCGGCTGCTGTTTTAAACACCTCTGGTTCCTTCGTCAGCCGACCGGTTAAACTCACACAATTTAGCATATGCCATCCTCCATCTCATCGCGCTATTTTCGCTGTCGGCTATACATTACGCAAAAAGTTTTGCGCTTGACCAGATAGTACGCGTTTGTCTTTTGGAAAATTTCGCACTGACGAGGCTGCTTCTTTTTAAGAGAATGACGACTATTCTTGACTTAATTGCATCCTGATTTTTTAAAAAAAACGGGAACAGACGCGAGCATCATAACAGTGCCTAAGCTGAATATTATAATCGGCGTTGTTGTGATGTGTGATAATGGCGCACTAGTAATTGCTGCAATGGGATTTGCTAGTGAGAAAATAGTTAAAATTGCTCCTATGACCATGCCTATATGATTGCTTGGAACCGAGAGTTGAACGGTAGAGAAATACAAAATTGAACCGACCGAATTGCATATGCCATATCCCAACCATGAGATGACAACCCCTACGATTCCAAATACCTCGCTATTTTGAAGACTAAATAAGCCAATCAACAGAATCATCAGTCCTTGTAGTAGAAGAAAATATGGGAAGTTTCTAGCTGTAAATGTTTTTTTACCTTTATGTTTAACATTAACCGCAAATGCTCCTAGAATTGAGCCTACTGTAAAAGATAAATCAATTGAATTGTACATATACGTGAAGCCAGAAAAAACATCTATTGACAGTTTAGGCATCAACAACCATACCGTCCAAAAGCAAAAATTAGTTACCAGTGCTACTGGAACAATAACCGAAATCAGAAAATTTTTCCGAATAATTTTCATGCCAACCAAAAACTTGTTGGTATCTTTTGTAACCAGTGATGTAACATCTACATTTTTCCCTGCTTTCGTTTCGGTGCTCAATCGAGTGATAAGAAGGTAGGAAAGAACATAAAGCACAAGCGACAAAACTAAGCCAATACTCACATTTCCGAAAAAAATAAAAATTGCAGAAAGACCGGCCGATAACACCGAAGATAGTTGATTTGCAATTGATACCCAGGAGTTTGCTGTAATAAGGTCCTCTTTCCCATGTACTATCGAAGGAACGATTGATTCTGTTAACGGACTGTAGACTATGTTTAGACTGAGTTAATCACAACGGTCACCATCACACTGAGGATTGGATCATCAAACAGGTGGTAAATGACTAGGCCTAATATAGTGTTTAAAACTCTAATCCCAACTACTGTCTTCAACAAATAAACTTTGTTTACCTTATCTGATAAGTATCCCCCTACAAAGGTGAATAATGTGGCTATCATTGAAATAAGGCCTAACAGCGAAATGTAACTTTGGTCACGTGTAACTTTATAAATGTACCAATATGCAAAGAGCACTAGTGCACCATTAGTCAGTGTATCAAAGAAATCGCTGAAAATAATTTGTTTGATTCGTGCCATATCGTTCTCCTCAAATAATCGGTGACCATTTCCGACTGTTATATTCGCGTCTAAAGTTACTTGAATTTTAAGATTATGTGCATAGATGTCAAACATTTCGGTCTTGTGATTTTCTCTCTGGACTTTTGCTTTTCCTCCTAACACTCAATCTCCAGCACGTTTAGAAATCTATCTCACGCAAAAAATACCGCTCAATCCACCCATCATCTGGGCAGGATTGAACGGTATTCCTCATAATGACTCAGGCACTTTTAGTCCTCGTCATCGCTATTAGTATCAGATGCAGGCTGATCGGTCTCAGCTCGATCCAGCAGTTTGTTGACTTGCTCATCGGCGTTGCCTGCGTATTGCCCGTCAGCCGGCTCCTGTTTTGGCTCAGCATCAGTCGGTCCGGCTTGCGGATCGGTTGGCTGGTCCGGCTTGTCGCCATCTTCCGGATCATCGGTTTCCGGTTCGACCTTGGCCATGGTTGCGACCTTGGCATCATCGTCAACCCGAATCAAGCGAACGCCTAATGTTGCGCGGCCGGTTTGCGAGACACTTTGGATATTGAAGCGAATCATGACACCGGAATCAGTCATGACCAGAATATCTTCAGTACCGTTAACCGTTGTCACACCGGCAAGCGGGCCATTCTTTTCCGTAATGTTGGCGGTTTTGATCCCTTTACCGCCGCGGCCCTTAATCGGGTATTCCTTCGCGGCAGTACGCTTACCGTAGCCCTTTTCTGAAATCACGAAGACTTCTGAATCCGGTTTGAGAATGTCGGAACCGACAACGTAATCATGGTCGCGCAACCGAATGCCGCGAACCCCTGTCGCTGTCCGGCCCATCGAACGCACATCCTGTTCCTTAAAGGCGACACTGTAACCTAAGTGTGTGCCAATCAGGATATTGTCGTTGCCTGATGTCAAAATGACGTTGTTAAGTTCGTCCTGATCCTTCAGATTCAACGCAATCAGGCCATTGCTGCGGATGTTGGCAAATTCTTTGACCGGCGTGCGTTTCACCACACCGTTTTGCGTGACGAAGAAGAGATAACGATCATCCTTTTGGTCTTCATGTACGTTGACGACGGTCTGAATCTTTTCACCAGCACCGACACCCAGCAGATTGATGATTGGAATGCCTTTTGCAGTTCGGCTGTATTCCGGAATCTCGTAACCTTTGCTCCGATAAACTTTCCCTTTGTTGGTGAAGAATAGGAGCACGTCATGCGTGGAAGTCGAAATCAAGTGTTCAACGAAGTCATCATCATGGACGTTCATCCCCTGAATGCCGCGTCCGCCTCGATTTTGTGCCTTAAACTCGCTGGTAGCCAGTCGCTTGACGTAACCGTTATGGCTCAACGTGATCACGACATCTTCTTGTTCAATCAGATCTTCATCTTCAAGACTTAGCACTTCGCCGACTAGCAGTTCGGTCCGCCGCTTGTCGCCGAATTTCTTTTGGATTTCCAGCAATTCGTCGTAAATGATCTGGTGAACCCGTTCAGGTTTGGCAAGAATATCGGTGTAATCGGCAATGGCTGCTTCCACATCTTTATATTCGTTTTCAACCTTGTCGCGTTCCAGACCGGTCAGGCGAACCAGCCGCATGTCCAAAATGGCTTGGCTTTGTTTGTCGGACAAATTGAACTTGTCCATTAAGATGACTTTTGCCTTATCCCCGGTTTCGGAACTGCGGATAATCGTGATGATTTCATCAATATGATCAAGCGCAATCCGCAAGCCTTCGAGAATATGCTCCCGGGCCTTGGCCTTCTTCAGCTCATATTGCGTCCGCCGCCGAATGACATTTTCCTGGTGATCCAAGTAGTATTGCAGAATCTGTTTGAGACTCAACAGCTTCGGGGCGCCGTTGACAATTGCGACCATGTTGAATGAAAAACCTGTCTGCAACGGTGTTAGCTTGTACAGATTGTTCAAAATCACCGAAGCACTGGCATCCCGCCGCACGTCAATGACAATCCGCATCCCGTCACGGTCAGATTCATCGCGCAACGTGACAATACCATCGATCTTCTTTTCGTGAACCAGATCCGCGATTCGTTCCACCATTTTGGCCTTGTTGACCATATATGGAATTTCGGTGATGACGATCCGTTCGCGGCCGGATTTTTCGGTCTGAACATCGACTTTCCCACGCAACACGATTGTCCCGCGGCCGGTTTCATACGCATGACGAATACCGGACTTGCCCATGACAACGCCGCCTGTCGGAAAATCAGGCCCCGGCAGCGCCTGCATTAAGTCAGCTGTGGTCGCATCCGGATGATCCATCAGCACATGCAAGGCAGAAATGGTTTCAGACAAATTATGTGGCGGAATATTGGTGGTCATCCCCACCGCAATCCCGGTCGCGCCGTTAACGAGTAAATTCGGGAACCGTGCTGGCAAAACTACCGGCTCTTTTTCCGTTCCATCGTAGTTATCCTGAAAATCAATCGTGTCTTTATTGATATCGCGCAACATTTCAACAGCGATTTTGCTCATCCGGGCTTCGGTGTACCGCATCGCCGCGGCACCGTCACCGTCGACCGAGCCGAAATTCCCGTGGCCATCAACGAGCATATATCGATAGCTGAAATCCTGCGCCATCCGCACGAGTCCTTCATAAATCGAGCTGTCACCATGCGGATGGTATTTCCCCATAACATCCCCGACAATCCGCGCACTCTTCTTATACGGCTTATCCGGCGTCACTCCGAGTTCATTCATGCCATACAGAATCCGTCGTTGAACCGGCTTGAGGCCATCGCGGACATCAGGCAGGGCCCGCGCCACAATGACACTCATCGCGTATTCAAGGAATGATTTACGCATTGTTTCGCCGAGATTCACATTCGTAATCCGGCTTTCTTGGCGATCATCCATTAAGCGAAAAGTCTCCTCTCAAAAGTTCTCTTATCCGGCCTGTTTCCAATCCGAAAGCCGGTCCATTACACATCAATATTGTTCGGGTCAACGAAGACCGCGTTTTCTTCAATGAATTTCCGCCGCGGTTCAACATGGTCACCCATCAGCATTTCAAAAATACCATCGGCTTCTTCCGCGTCTTTTGGCGATACCCGTAACAGGCGTCGCGTATCCGGATTCATGGTCGTTTCCCAAAGCTGACTGGCATCCATTTCGCCCAGCCCTTTGTACCGTTGAATATCCGGTTTGGGACTTGGCGGCAATTGCCCGAGAATGTCCTGTAATTCTTCATCAGAATCGATGTACTTCATCATTTTGCCTTGTCGCAAGCGATACAATGGCGGCTGTGCGATATAAACGTAGCCAGCATCCAGTACAGGCCGCATATAGCGATAAATCAGCGTCAGGAGCAATGTACGAATATGCGCGCCGTCGACATCGGCATCGGTCATGATAATCAGCTTGTGATACCGCGCTTTGCCGATGTCAAAATCCTGGCCGAAGCCGGTGCCCATCGCCGTAAACAAGGTCCGAATTTCTTCGTTAGCCAAAATCCGTTCCATCGAAGCCTTTTCAACATTCAAAATCTTCCCACGAATCGGTAAAATCGCCTGGGTCAAACGGCTGCGGCCGGATTTCGCCGAACCGCCGGCAGAATCCCCTTCGACAATAAACAATTCCGAAATTTCCGGATCTTTGCTGGTGTTGTCGGCCAATTTACCCGGCAAGTTGGAAATTTCCAAACCGCTCTTTTTGCGGGTCACTTCGCGGGCTCTTTTGGCAGCTAGACGGGCTTTGCTGGCAAGCATGGCCTTATCAATGATCAACTTGCCGTCAGCCGGGTGTTCCATCAGAAACTTGTTAAAATGATCGGAAAATGTTCGATCCACGACCGTCCGCGCATCCGAGTTACCCAGCTTTGTCTTGGTCTGCCCTTCAAATTGCGGATCAGGGTGCTTGACCGAGACAACCGCCGTTAACCCTTCACGCACATCATCGCCGCTCAGTGGGTCATCGCTGTCTTTCAACGCTCCGGAGCGTCGGGCATAATCATTAATGACGCGGGTCAGCGCCGTTTTAAACCCGGTTTCGTGCGTGCCGCCTTCATACGTGTGGATATTATTGGCAAACGTCAGCAGCGTGCTGTGATAATCGTTAGTATATTGCAGCGCCACTTCCACCGTGATCCCCTTATCCTGACCTTCCACATAAATCGGCTCTTGAAGCAGGTTCTCTTTTTTCTCTGTCAAAAAGTCGACATAGGATTTCAAGCCGCCTTCATAATGGAAGACCAGCTTCTCGTGGGTGGCTGCACGCTTATCGGTAAACGTCAGCTTAAGGCCTTTGTTCAAAAACGCCAATTCCCGAATCCGCGTTGTCAGCACTTTATCATCAAAGGTTGTCGTCTCGGTAAAAATGTCCGGATCTGGCTGAAAATGAACTTTGGTCCCGTGCTCGTGTTCCGGCGCCGTGCCGATGACCTTCATCGGCGTACGCACCTTGCCGCGGATAAAATCAATGTAATAACGCTTGCCACCACGGCTGACCGTCACATCCAGATTCGTCGACAAGGCGTTGACAACAGAAGCGCCGACACCGTGCAACCCGCCGGACACTTTATAACCGCCACCGCCGAATTTACCACCGGCATGCAGAACCGTATAAACGGTCTCCAGTGCCGGTCGACCGGTTTTCGCTTGGATATCGACCGGAATTCCGCGACCATTATCGGTTACGGTGACACTGTTGTCCGGATTGACTTCGATTTCGATTTGAGTCGCAAACCCCGCTAACGCTTCATCAATACCATTGTCAATAATTTCCCAAACCAAATGGTGCAGACCTTGGCTACTTGTGGAGCCAATATACATCCCTGGCCGCTTCCGCACCGCTTCCAAGCCTGAAAGCACTTGAATCTGGCTGGCATCATATTCTGCTGCCAGCTCTTCTTTCTTCTCTTCGGCCGATTCTTTCTTGTCCGTCACTGGTTATCCTCCTTAAAAAACGCGTTTTCCGATACAGCAAGCCTATGCCTGTTTAGTCAAAACCCCATCCTGCACCCGGAAAATCGCTGGTGCCGTGATGATTTCTTTCTGAATACCATCCAGACTGGTGGTCGTCAGAAACGTCTGGACTTTGCTTTGAATGGCTTTAAGCAAGTGGGTCTGGCGCATCGCATCAAGTTCAGACAAAACGTCATCCAGCAGCAAAACCGGATACTCGCCAGTCTGATCCTTCATTAAATCGATTTCCGCCAACTTGACCGCCAAAGCCGTGGTGCGCTGCTGTCCCTGACTGCCGAAATCAGCAACATTCTTATCATTCACAATGAAGGCGACATCATCGCGATGCGGTCCGACTAAACTGGTGCCTTGCTCGATTTCGCGCGCCTGCTGCTTCGCAAACAACGTACCCAACGCTGCATAAGCTGCTTCACTATTTTGCTGCGCCTCGGTATCAACCTGTGTCTGGTATGAAAAGCGTAACGTTTCGCGTCCTTTGGTAATATCCTGTTGAATCGCTGCAGCGTAATCCGACATGGTTTGCAATAGCTTGGCACGCGCGGCAATCAACTCGGCCCCAAAGGCAGCTAGCGAATCCGTCAAAACATCTAGATACACAAGATCTTTGGCCTGATGGTATTTCAGTTGCTTTAAGTAGGCATTGCGCTGCTTGAGGAATATTTTGTATTGACTCAGGTTATAGAGATATTTCGAGCTCATCTGGCCAAACTCCATGTCGATAAATCGACGCCGGCCAGCTGGGCTTCCCTTAACGATCGCCAAGTCCTCAGGGGCAAACAAAATGACATTGAAATGTCCTAAGTATTGCGAAAGCTTCGATTGTTCGATCCGATCAATTCGGGCCCGCTTACCTTGATGACTGATGACAAGCTCCAGTTGATGGGTGCCGCTCTGTCGGGAAATTCGTCCGGAAACCCGTGCAAAATCGCTTCCGAACCGGATTAATTCCTTGTCGTTATTGGTTCGGTGACTGCGCGCCAATGCCAAAACGTAAATGGCCTCAAGCAAGTTGGTCTTACCTTGCGCATTTTCGCCGATCAAAACATTGATTTCGGGCGATAACGCCGCATCGACACTGGCATAATTGCGATAATCCTTTAACGTTAAATGATCCAGCTTCATGCGCTCACGATCACATAAGTCTGACCGGCAACTTCAATCTGATCATCGGGATATAGCTTCCGGCCACGACGGTCTTCGGCGGCACCGTTGACGGTCACCGGGTGCGCACCTAGATACCACTTAGCCGCACCACCGCTGTCAATCAGACCGGCTTCTTTCAGAAACTGACCCAATGTCAAAAATGCGGTCGTGATTTTGATGGTTGTCATGGTCGTCGCCCTCCAATCCAAAAAGTACCGGCAAATCGCGATTTGACACGATTTGCCGCAGATGAACACATAACAATTATACCCTTTCGCTCATTAAAAAACAATTCTAAACGGTCATTTAAGCGGTTCTGAGCCAATTTAACACCAAGACGCCCCCCTAGACTAAAACCTCTAAAAAGCCCAAAAACAGCCAAATTTTCACTTTTACTGTTTTTAGGCTAGTCTAAAGCAATTTTTAGCTAGACTCAGTTAGTATCATGCTTGGACAAGTCAGCTCACCTGAACTAGTTTGCTGAAATACTTGTTGGCAGCATAGCAAACGTGCATACATAAGAAAAAAGATTCCGGAGAAATTCTCCAGAACCTTTTTTTCTTAACGTGTTAAGTCAGTAATTCCTTAGAACGTCCGAACAGGCGTGATAAGCTGAATGAATTTTTCTTTATCTTCTGTCGGTACCAAGGTGAATGGGCGCAACGGAGCTGTGAAGTCCGCTTCGATAGCAGTTTGGCCAAAGCCTTGCAGCGCATCTTTCATGTAGTCAGGATTAAATGAAATTTCAAGATCATCACCGGTTAACTTGTTAAAGCTAAGAACTTCTTCGACATTCCCGACATCAGGCGAGTTGCCGTAAATTGTCGCTTTTTGATCCGTGATATTGAGCTCTAACCGAACCACATTATTGCTGCTTTCATGGCTCAGCAAGCTGGCCCGTTGAATCGATGCCAATAATGTCGGCGCATCGAATTCGACTTGGGTGTTGCTTGATGTTGGAATCAGGCGACTGGTGTCCGGATAATTGCCTTCCAGCAGTCGCGAATAAAAAGCTGTCTGGCCGAAAACGAACAGTACCTGATTTTCGGCAATCCGAATTTCGATCTTTTCCACATCATCGCTCAGCATGCGGCTTAATTCGGTGAGGCTCTTACCGGGAATAATGATGTCGTAATTGGTGGTGCTTGCACTTGGCAATGTCAGGGTTCGTTGCGCTAACCGATGTGAATCCGTTGCAACAGCTACTAACTCATTACCCATAATCGTGAAATGCACACCGGTCAGGATCGGGCGACTTTCTTGATTGGAAACGGCAATAACTGTCTGATTAATCAATTGCCGCAACACGTCAGCGGGAACGGTCAGCGCTTCATCAGCGGTAATTTCCGGCAAACGAGGATAGTTGTTGGCATCCAAACCATTGATGGTAAATTCAGATGCACCAGAGGTAATGACGGTTTGAAAATTGTCTTTGACTTCCAAAGTCATCGTATCTTCAGGCAGGCGTTTGACGATTTCACTAAAGAAACGTGCAGGTAACACGATTTCTCCGATGCTCTCGATTTGAAGATCGTTGTTTTCATCAGCAACATTGATACGTGATTCAATTGAAATATCGGCATCACTACCGGTTAGCACCAGCCCTGTATCAGTGAGGACGATTTTTAAACCTGTCAGGATCGGAATCGTGGTTTTGGTTGAAATAGCCCTGGCAACGTCATTTAAGGTTTTTAAGAACGTGGATCGGGTAATCGTAAATTTCATAAGAGCCTCCCGTACGTTTATTTATATATATAATATAAAGCTTTTTAAGTAATAGTAATAGGTCGTGTTCAAACTGTGGAAAACTTTGAGAAACAACAGCTAGAGAAGTTATGCACCTGTGGATAAGTGCAAGGGACAAACACGGCTGCTTTTCGCAGTTGTCCACAAGGGGATTATCCACGATTTTTAAGAATATTTCGTAGTTCGATGACTTGGGCTTTAAGATCTTCATTCGTCGTCATCGCTGACATAATTTTTTCATGCGCGTGAATGACGGTGGTATGATCTTTGCCGCCAATTTCTTGGCCGATTTTCGGCAAACTATTATCGGTCATTTCTCGCGCCAGATACATTGCAATCTGGCGGGGAATCACAATTTGCTTGACCCGTTTCTTACCTTTTAGATCCTGCACGGTGACCTGAAAATATTTGGCGACAGCGTCCAGTATCTGCGCGATAGTCAGTTGTCCGCTGCGATCATCAAGTTTAAGCGCCTTTAATGCATCGGCGGCCAAACTGGTGGTGATATCTTCATTTTTCATAGTAGAAAAAGCTTGCACACGCACCAAAGCGCCTTCCAAATCACGAACGTTACTTTCGATTTGGCCGGCAATATAAGAAAGCGTGTCATCAGGAATGCTGAGATCTTCGGCATCGGCTTTGTTGCGTAAGATCGCGATGCGGGTTTCAAGATCAGGCGGCGTGACGTCAACGGACAAGCCTTTGTTAAACCGCGACACCAGACGTTCCTGCAACTTAGGAATCTCGTTTGGCAAGCGATCGCTGGTAAGCACGATCTGCTTCATATTTTCGTATAGCGTGTTGAACGTATGGAAGAACTCTTCCTGTGTGGCCTCTTTGTCGCCAAAAAACTGAATATCATCAACCAACAGCAGGTCAACATTGCGGTACTCCTGACGAAATTGTTCCTGCTGTTTGGTTTGAATCGAGTTAATGAAGTCATTGGCAAAATTCTCACTGGTGACATATTTAATGTTAGCTGCCGGATTATTGTCCAAAACCAGGTTACCGATCGCCTGCATCAAATGGGTCTTGCCCAAACCGACGCCACCATAAATAAACAGCGGATTATACGTTGTGCCAGGAGCCTCGGCCACCGCCAAAGCCGCCGCATGCGCCATTTGGTTGCCTTTGCCGATCACGAACCGGTCAAACGTGTATTTCGGATTGAGGTGCGTTTTTGCCTTAAAAGTTAGTTGTTGATCATCGTCGTCGGCAGCAGGCTGTTGCTGATGCGTCATGACTGGCTGCAACTCGTCTTTGGTCATGATCACCGGGTCAACTTCCAGCTGGGCAAACTCGTAAACGCCTTCCACGACTTTGGTAACCAGATTTTTCTCCCAGTAAGCTTTGTGCAATGATGCCGGGACTTCGATTTCAAGTTTATCTTTGGTTAATTTAACGGGTTTGGCTGTTTGAATCCATGTGCTGTAGCCGACTGGGGTCAACTCTTCACGGAATTTATCATTCAGGTAAGCCCAAAGCTCCTCTAAATTGGGCATAAACGCCCCTCCTCTAAATAGCGGTTGTCATCAGCGTACAAAAAGCCGCCGATGGCTAACATGTGATGATACGCGAACAGCACATCAGCGCATAAGAAACCAAGGCAACTACCATAGTTGTCAACAGGTGGATCAATAAACGCTAAATGTGGTTTAACCTAAAATTGCCGACTTAAACACAGGCCGATCAAGATGAGCAGGATTAAGTTCAGCTAATGAATAGATATAAATGCTGGTTCTGGTTAGATCGAAAATAGTTCTGCAAAAATAAGTTTAGCATTGCAGAACCGAGTTTTCCACAGAAATCACAGTTTTCCACAAACAAAAATTCGAGAAATAAACAAGGTGCGAACAAATTATCCCCAGACCTGAGGATACCGACAGCGCAGTAATAAGAAAATACAGTTATGCACATGATGTCTGTGGAGCTGAAACCTCATAATAGTAAGTGTTTCACAAGATATTAACAAGCCCCTAACAGCCTGTGGATAACTATATCAACACTCCTGTGATTTTGCGAATTGGCTGTGCAGCAGTTGTGCACAACAAAGAAAACAAATTTTTGCGATGCACAAGTTATCCACAGACCGACCGGCAACAGTGCGTAACCGTCAAGACAACGAAAAGCCTAAAAAAGATCACCCATGTCAGCGAAAAAACCTTGACGCAGCTTGCGTCCTCGTGTAAACTCGGATGATGTCTGATAATGCAAGTCATCTTAATAAGATAAATCGGGTTTTATAGGAGGTGTCGTCAATGACAACCAAACGTACTTTCCAACCAAAGAAACGTCACCGCGAACGTGTTCATGGTTTCATGAAACGAATGAGCACAAAGAACGGCCGCAAAGTTTTAGCACGCCGTCGCGCTAAAGGACGTAAAGTATTATCCGCCTAAGCCACTGACCGCGTCAGTGGTTTTTTTAAGAGCGCGAACCGGCGCGGTTAGAAGCCGGAGCATAAGTGGCCTCAGCCCTAAATGGCTGGACTTTGGCCATTTAGGGCTGAGGTCCTTATGTGCAGGCTTCTGCGCCGGTGAGCGCGTTTCGGAGAGTTCTCGGGCAGCTACCCGTGATGGCGGTCTTTGCCATTGCGGCCAAGGTCCTTACACGCAGGTTTCTACCCGAGTTCACGCGTCTCACCCAGCCATCCAATGAACGGCAATGACCCGATTGTTGGTCGTTGCCGTTCATTTTGGTCATTGTCTAAAATCCCATTTCTCATATAAAATCGGCAGTCAGCTGCTGATACATA
This sequence comes from Lacticaseibacillus chiayiensis, assembly GCF_004123795.1. Classification (GTDB taxonomy): domain Bacteria; phylum Bacillota; class Bacilli; order Lactobacillales; family Lactobacillaceae; genus Lacticaseibacillus; species Lacticaseibacillus chiayiensis. Next base: position 27,970 of record NZ_MSSM01000020.1, read on the forward strand.
TAGGAAAACATCAACTCGTCTTGTATACTTAGAATCAGATTGTGAGGGAGCATCATTGCGCAAGTCGTATCGGATCAAAAAAGAAGCAGAATTTCAAAATGTGTTTGACCACGGCGATTCGGTTGCCAACCGCAATTTTGTGATCTATCACATGAAACGGGATCAACCCCATTTTCGGGTGGGGATCTCTGTGGGCAAGAAGGTTGGCCATACTGCGGTTATGCGTAACCAGATTAAACGCTATATTCGTCAAAGCCTGCTCGAGTTAAAACCCGACATTGATCCGCAGACTGATTTTCTGGTCATCGCGCGTAAGTCCGCTAATCAGCTCGATATGGCTGAAACCAAAAAGAACCTGATCCATGTCATGCGTTTGGCGGGTATCCTGAACGAAGATATCGAGGTTATCTGACCATGCTTAGGTTAAGAGAGGGATTATTTGTGAAAAAACGTCAAATCAAACGCCTGCTTGTCATTGCGAGCATGCTGAGTCTGGTTTTCATTCTGACCGCCTGTGGCACTGGGCCGGTGACAGAACACAGCACTGGATTCTGGGATCGTTACGTTGTTTATACTGCCGGCCAATTTGTTATCTGGTTGGCGGATCTGTTCGGCGGCAACCCTGGTGTCGGGATTATTGCCTTTACGTTGATCATCCGGATTTTGATTTTCCCGTTGAGCTACTTGTCCATCAAGAGTATGGCCAAGCAACAAGAAATCGCGCCACAGCTGAAAGAACTACAGAATAAATATAGTTCTAAGGACACAGAGACACAGACCAAACTGCGTGACGAGACCCAAAAACTGTATGCATCTGCTGGCGTCAATCCGGTAATGGGCTGTTTGCCAATCGTGATTCAGATGCCATTTTTGATCGCATTGTATCAGGCAATTTTGAGAACACCTTCGCTGCAGTCCGGCACATTTTTGTGGATGAATCTGTCCAAACCTGATCCACTATGGATAATGCAGATTTTGGCTACCTTATTCACGTTAGGCACTAGCATTTTATCCATGATGGCGCAACCAACTCGCAATTCAAGCAGTTGGATCATGACGATCATTTCGCCGCTAATGATTTTTATTTTCTCCATATCCTTGCCAAGTGCGCTGGCCATTTACTGGGTCGTTACCAACGCCTTTTCAATGGTTCAACAGTTACTGATTCAAAACCCATTCAAGATTCGGCGTGAGCGTGAAGAAAAAGCGCGGGCAGAAAAAGAGAAAGAACGCGCACTCAAAAAGGCTTATAAGAAAGCGACCAAACGGCGTAGATAACAACGGGAGGAAGCAAGATGCCAACCTTTCAAGGCAGTACGATTCAAAAAGCCATCGAAACAGGGCTGAAACAACTTGGTTTGCCACGTGATGCCGTCAGTGTTCAAGTCGTTCAAGAAAACAAGAACGGCTTCCTGGGCTTGATGCGCAAACCGGCGATTGTCAATCTGAAACCATTAGAACCGCCAGCAGATCCGCCTGATCCTAAATCAGGTGAAGATGCGGCTGCAGGTAAATCAAAGCCAAGCAAGTTTGCGGTGGCGTTGACCGACAGTGCCGGCAAGAAGATTGCCAGCGCATTTAACGATATCACAACCAAAAAGCGCGATAATCAAACGGCCCTGGCGATGGTCCAAAGTTATTTAGAAGATATTACCAGCGGCATGGGTATCAAGACGCAAGTCAGCAGTGAACGTCAAGGCAATACCGTCACCTTTCAACTCAAAACCGATGAAGAAGGGCTATTAATCGGCAAACACGGTAAAATTATCAATGCCATTCAATACTTAGCCCAAACCGAATTCAACCACTATGCCAAAAGCAAATGGACCATTATGCTTGACGTCGGCGATTACCGTGAACGCCGCCAAGATACTGTCAAGCGTTTAGCAGAACGCACGGCGCGTGAGGTTCTGGCTACCGGCAAAGCTATTTACTTAGATCCAATGCCATCATTCGAACGCAAAGCCATCCACACGACACTAGCCGACAATCAATACGTCGACACCCATTCCGAAGGCGTCGACCCTCGCCGCTACGTCGTGGTCACCCCAAAACGACCATAACTAACTTTTGACAAGTAGCCTACATTTCAGTATGATGATCTCAGTTTAATAACGATGAAGTAGTCAAAGTGCTTTATCCAGTCTCTCCTAAACAGGGGCAGAGACTGGATTCGGCACTTTTTTTGTGAAGTGAGCGTGAGCCAGCCCGGTTAGAAGCCGGAGTGTAAGTGGCCTTGGGCGTGATGGCCGGTCTTAGCCATTGCGACCAAGGTCCTTACACATAGGCTCCTGCGCCGGGGAGCGCGTTATAGAATATGCAAGTTCCACCTATAATTGCCTCTATATAGAACGGATTTGCATATCTCACAGCCCCTCACAAAAAACGTACTCATGAATCTGTCCCAAAACCATCAAAAAAGGAGAGTCTTCCGTCATGTCAACATCTATCACCGCTTACGACACCATCGCAGCGATTTCGACACCGCCTGGCGAAGGTGCCATCAGTATTGTCCGGCTCAGCGGCGAAACTGCTGTGACAACCGCCAATAAAGTTTTCAAAGGCAAAGACCTCACGAAAGTCAAAAGCCATACGATTCACTACGGCCACATTGTCGACCCGGAAACAGGCGACTTGATTGATGAAGTGATGGTGAGCGTGATGTTGGCACCGAAGACGTTCACCCGCGAAGACGTGGTGGAGATTAACTGTCACGGCGGCATTGTAGCGACCAATCGCATTTTGCAATTATTGCTTGGCGAAGGTGCGCGCATGGCCGAACCCGGCGAATTTACCAAACGCGCCTTCTTAAATGGCCGCATTGATCTCACCGAAGCCGAATCTGTCATGGATCTGATTCGGGCCAAAACCGATCGCGCCATGCAAGTCGCTGTCAATCAGCTTGACGGGAATCTGCATACATTAATAAAACGGCTGCGGCAGGAAATTCTCGAAGTGTTGGCGCAAGTTGAGGTCAATATCGACTATCCCGAATATGACACCGATGAAATGACGACTAAAATGCTGCTTGAAAAAGCGCAGACTGTCAAAAAGGCGATCGAACAGCTGCTAACAACGGCTAGTCAAGGCAAAGTGTTGCGCGAAGGACTGGCGACAGCGATTGTCGGTCGCCCGAATGTCGGGAAAAGTTCGCTGCTGAATCATATGCTGCATGAAGATAAAGCGATTGTGACTGATGTTGCCGGTACCACGCGAGATGTGCTTGAGGAATACGTCAATGTTCGCGGCGTCCCGTTGAAGTTGGTCGACACTGCCGGCATTCATGACACCACCGATAAAGTCGAAAAAATCGGCGTCGAACGATCCCGGCAAGCCATCACGCAAGCCGATCTGATTTTGCTTGTGTTGGATCAAAGTGAGCCGCTGACTGCCGAAGATCGCGAACTCATCACGGCGACTGCCGACAAAAAGCGGATCATTGTTTTAAACAAACAAGATCTGCCGAAGCAACTTGATACCGACGCCTTGTACCAATTAGTTAAACCGCATGAAGTCATTAAAACAGCCATTCCTACAAGTGATGGGATGGACGCGCTGGATGAGCGGATCGCCAAACTTTTCTTTGGCGGCATTGAAAATAGTCAAAGTACCGTCATGGTCTCAAATGCCCGCCAAATCGGTCTGTTGCGGCAGGCCAGTAAGAGTCTGGATGCTGTGATTGCCGGTATTCATGCAGGGATGCCAATTGATTTGGTTCAAATTGACATGACCGCGGCATGGGACAAACTCGGTGAAATTACCGGTGAAAGTGCGCCGGATGAATTAATCACCCAGTTATTCAGCCAATTTTGCCTAGGTAAGTAACCGTTAATATGATGAAAACAGATGCTTGGAGGAAATCAGATGCCAGAAGTAAAGAAGTTTGAAGCCGGCAAGTATGACGTGGTGGTTGTCGGCGCCGGTCATGCCGGATGTGAAGCTGCCTTAGCTGCGGCGCGCATGGGTGAAAAAACGTTGTTGCTGACGATTAGCCTGGAAATGCTGGCGTTCATGCCATGCAATCCGAGCGTTGGCGGCCCGGCAAAAGGAATCGTGGTTCGCGAAATCGATGCACTTGGCGGTGAAATGGGCAAGAATATCGACCGTACCTATATTCAGATGCGGATGCTTAACACCGGTAAAGGTCCGGCCGTGCGGGCATTGAGAGCGCAGGCAGATAAAGCTGCCTATCATCGCAGCATGAAGCACGTCATTGAAAACACCCCCAACCTGGATTTACGTCAGGGTTTGGCAAATGAAGTACTGGTCGAAGACGGTATAGCGGTCGGCATCGTGGCCGCGACCGGTGCGATTTACCGGGCCAAAAGCGTTGTGCTCACCGCTGGCACTAGCTCCCGCGGTAAGATTATCATCGGCGAGCTGATGTACAGTTCCGGTCCCAATAACAGCCTGCCAAGTATCAAGTTATCCGAGAACCTGGAGAAACTCGGCTTCAAATTACGCCGGTTTAAAACCGGCACACCGCCGCGAGTCAACGGCAACACGATTGATTTCAGCAAAACCGAGGAACAGCCCGGCGACACGACGCCGAATCACTTTAGTTTTACCACTCCTGATTCGGTTTATCTCAAAGATCAGTTAAGCTGCTGGATGACGTATACCAACGCAACGACCCATCAAATCATTCGTGAGAATCTGGACCGTGCGCCGATGTTTTCCGGCGTCATTAAGGGTGTCGGTCCGCGCTATTGCCCATCCATCGAAGATAAAATTGTCCGTTTTGCCGACAAGCCGCGCCATCAGTTGTTTCTGGAACCTGAAGGCCGCGACACTTCCGAGTATTACGTCGGCGACTTTTCAACGTCCATGCCTGAAGAGATTCAATTGAAAATGCTGCACAGTGTGGCGGGCTTGGAAAAGGCCGAGCTCATGCGTCCCGGTTATGCAATTGAGTATGATGTGATCGAACCGTGGCAGCTGAAAGCAACACTGGAAACCAAAATTGTTGAGAATCTGTACACGGCTGGCCAGATGAATGGCACCAGCGGCTATGAAGAAGCGGCTGGTCAAGGGATTGTTGCTGGAATCAACGCGGCTCGCCGTGCTCAAGGTAAGGGACCATTCACTTTGAAGCGATCCGATGCTTACATTGGGGTCATGATTGATGATCTGGTTACCAAAGGCACAAACGAACCTTACCGCTTGTTAACGAGCCGCGCAGAATACCGTTTGTTGTTACGCCACGACAATGCTGACTTACGCCTCACGCCAATGGGTCACGAGCTTGGTTTAATCAGTGATAAGCGATACGCTGCCTTTTTGGCGAAACGCCAGGCCATCACGACTGAATTGAAGCGACTGGAGACGACGCGGTTGAAGCCCAAGGACGTTAACCCGTGGCTTGAAGCTCATCATTTTACGCCTCTGAAAGATGGGGTTCTCGCTAGTGATTTCCTGAAGCGGCCGGAAATCGACTATCAAACCATGGCGCAATTTTTACCTGACAATCCGGAGCTAGATCATCGGGTGATCGAACAAGTCGAAATTCAAATCAAGTATGCCGGCTACATTGCCAAGGAAGAAGCAAGTGTTGCCAAGTTGAAGCGGCTTGAAGGCAAAAAGATTCCGAACCGCATCGATTACAACGCCATCAATGGTTTGGCAACGGAAGCGCGGCAGAAACTGGTTAAAATCCAACCGGCAACGATTGCCCAAGCTAGCCGAATCAGCGGGGTTAATCCGGCCGATGTGGCGATTTTGTCGGTGTATATTGAGCAGGGACGGATTAGTAAAGTCGCGCAGTGAGCAGTAATATGAAAAGCCAGAAGACTTGAGCTGCAAGTCTTCTGGCTTTTTCTTTTGCCGCGGCTGTTATTGATCTTTTTGTTATTGCTGATATTTGTTATGTTGTCGTTGTCGTTATGTTTGGTGTTAATGCGCCTTAGTTTGAGATTTTATTAAGTGACTAAGCAAAGTGAGAATGGAAAAAGGGGCTGCTAGATCGTGGACTTTTTTCATTGGTTAACGTATGGAACTGATGAAATTCCGATCAGGTTGTGACAGCTTGTTTTTAAATGGCTATTTATGGCGGACCGCTTGTCACTGGCGCTAAAAAAGCCGACAATTAGTAAAACGCAACGCGATAAGGAGCAGGACGTATGAGCCAACCGGATACAGAAGAAATTTTAGAGGTTTGCGGCAAGGTCGGTGAGATTTTGCTCAATGCCGGGGCGGAGACGTCGCGCATTGAGACGACGGTTGAATATATCGGTCATGCTGCCGGGGCGCGGGTGGCCTGTTATGCAACCATTACCGCGGTGTTTGTCAGCTTGGAAAATGAGAGTCGAACGCGCTTGATCAAGTCGTCATTGGGTGGCTTTAATTTGCAGAAGGTGGATGAACTGAATCAGCTTTCGCGGGAGTTCGTTGCCCACAAAATCACATTTTCAGATTTGGAGCGAGAAGTAGCTCGAATTGAACGACAGGTGATCAATTTTCCTTGGTGGGCGCGCATTCTTGGTGCTGGCTGGGTTTCCGTGGCGCCGATGTTGCTGTTTAAAGCGACAAACGGTGATCTGGCGTGGGCGTTTTTTGTCGGGATCTTTGGTTATCTCGGCGCGGAATTTGTCGGCCGCCGCACCACGACGCCGTATTTCAAAGAAGCGACCGGGGCGTTTGTGGTAGCGATTTTGGCGGAGTTGCTCATGAATATTGGCTGGGGCGATAGTGCTGGTAATATTATTATCAGTGCGCTGATGCCGTTGGTGCCGGGAGTTGCAATTACCAACGCGATTCGTGAAATTTTATCGCGGCAGATTATCAGCGGCATTGTCCGAACTGTGGACGCGGTTTTTGTCGCCGGGGCAATTGGTTCCGGGGTTGTGATTGCGATTGTCTTGACGCAAGTGTTGGGGGGACGTTGACGTGAGGTTACTCGTTGAATTTATTATTAGCATCTTATCGAGCATCGGTTTTGGCGTCATCACCAATATTCCCAAGCGCGCATTGCTGCCAGCAGGGATTACGGGCGGCGTTTCCTGGTGCGCTTACTGGCTGATCAGTTTGCAGGATCACAGTCTGGTTCTGCCGAATTTCACTGCTACCGTGATTATTGGGTTGTTAGGCAATTATTTTGCGATTCGCCATCGCGTACCGGTGAATACGATTTACATACCGAGCCTTGTCTCGCTAGTGCCAGGTGGGATTGCTTATCTGGGCGCGCGCAGTTTTACCATGGGAAAAGCAGCCAGTGCCGCACAACAGATTTATAATGTTATTTTGATTGCGATGGCCTTGGCGGTGGGGTTCGTGGTGGCTGAAGTGATTTTCAAAGCCATTCGCCCGTTTTTGATTCGATTGATCGCCAAACTACCTGAGGTTCAGACAAAATCCCAAAAATGAAACCGATTAAAGCACACAAAATACGCCGCTGCTCAACTTGTTGCAATTGAGTAACGGCGTATTTTTGTGGCAAAGTGCGCTCAGGCAGCAGCTTCGCCAGTGACTTGTTCCACTTTTTTCATGGCGGATACAATCTGCTGCGGCGTAAGGTCCTTGTCGATTAGAATAAAAGTTTCCTCAGGTTGTGCGGCAAATTCAGCAACTTGCTGCATCTTCTGGGCAACATTTTTCGTGACGTGTAGATCTTCAAGGTTTAACGGTAGGCCGATTTTTTCATAAAAAGGCATCAAGTTACGAATTTCATCGTCATCTCCAGTTGTGGCGAGTTGAACCAAAATGCCGTAAGCCACTTTTGAGCCGTGGAGAATGGCGTGCGTTTCCGGCAGGTAGGACAGGCCGTTGTGAACGGCGTGGGCGCCTGCTGCACGGCCATCAACGCCGCCGAAACCGCCAACTTCTCCGGCCAATCCGATGATCGTATCGGCCACCGCTTCAAAAGCAGGCGTGTCGCGGCCAGCATCCAGATCGGCCAAGGCTTGCTCAGCATTTTTGAAGAGAATTGCCTGAATGGTTTTGGCAGACGCACGACTTAGCTGACCATAAGCATTGAGCTGATCAACCTTGTTGCGGGTGATGCCGTCCATTTCGTACCATTTCGCCAGCGTGTCGCCAATCCCGGCAACAAAGAAATCATGTGGCGTGCTGAGCAGCAGGTTATAGTCAACCAAGGTGATGTAAGCGGACTTTTTAAAATATTCAACGTAACTAAATGTATGTCCCTGTGCGTGGTAAATCGCCGCTAACGGTGTGAACGGTGCACAGTTGGAGGCCAAGGTGGGGATGCTAATGAGTTCGGCGCCCAGTGTTTCTGCAGCGACTTTTGCCGTGTCGATCAAGCGGCCCGCGCCGATTCCCACGACAGCATCGGCTTGTCCGATCGCTTCAGCTAACGCATGACCATTTTCGTCACTGGCCGAGCCGTCGTAATGATAAACCGGCAAGTCCAGGGTGCCTGGATAGGCCTTGTTAAACGCCGCAAAACTCTTTTCACCGGTAATGACAACTGGCTTGGTGAAATCCTTCAAAATGGTATCCAAATAAGCAAGCGCGCCTGCCCCACTCACAAACCGATTGGCGCCAGGGCGTAAATCAAATTCCAACTCCATCGACAAAACTCCTCTCATGTAAATCTCATCTTATGTGATAATTGTTAACATACGCGCTGTCATAACCGAAGTCAACCAAAAAATAAAAAATATTTGGTTTTCGGAAGGGATTGGCATAAACGGCTGCATGTTCACGTGGACAACTTGTGAAACAAAACGGTTGACATTTAACTCGAATGCAGATAAACTGCTTTCATCTTTAAAAGTAACTGATAAAATGATGAAACGTCATGAAGCGGAGAGTAGTCAGAAACGCAGCTTAAGTGAGTCGATGGGTGGTGGAAATCGATGCAGGCGTCTGGTGAAAATGACCGCGGAATGGATCCGGCGATAAGTCGGGTACGCACTAGGCCTGCGTTAGACGGTCTCGATGTCAACAGGCATCGTTAAGGTTACGTGGTAACGAACCAGGGTGGTACCCCGACATTGTCGGCCCTGCTGAATCATTTTTTGATTCGGCAGGGCCTTTTTTTGAGCGTGAGCTAGCCCGGTTAGAAACCGGAGTGTAAGTGGCCTCGGGCGTGATGGCCCGGTTCTGGCCATTGCGACCGAGGTCCTTACACGCAGATTTCTGGGCTGGTGAACGCGTCGGATCTAGTCCGTTGCGTCAAGGAGTGCATCACGTTAGTCAGCTCACCTTCAGGCAGGTCATCATTTTATCAGCCAAACAACCCATAATAGGAGGATTTTTACATGAAAAAATGGTTGAAGTTAAGTTGGGCAGCAATTGTTGCATTCAGTCTTTTAGTCGTTTTGACCGCATGCGGCGGCAGCAGCGCCAGCAGCAAGGCATCGACGGATCAGCTGTCGGATAAAACCATTACGGTCGGCGTGACAGCTGGGCCGCACGAATTAATCATGAAGCAGGTTGCAAAGTTGGCCAAAAAAGATGGGTTAACCATCAAACTCAAGCAATTCACCGACTACAACAGTCCAAACGTGGCTTTGAACGATGGTGATTTAGGCGCTAACAGTTACCAGACGCTGCCGTTTTTGAAAGAACAGATCAAATCCAAGAATTTTAAGATTACGCAGGTCTTTAAAACCGTGGCGTTTCCAATGGGCGTTTATTCCAAAAAGATAAAAGACTTGAAGTCACTCAAGAAAGGCGATTCGATCGCGGTACCGAACGATCCGTCAAACGAGTTGCGGGCGTTGCAGCTTTTCGAAGCCGCTGGTGTGATCAAGCTTAAAGCCGGCATTAGCCAAAAGGCGACAAAGGCTGATGTTGTCGAGAATCCGCTGGGACTAAAAATTGAGGAATTGGAAGCTTCGCAGTTGCCGACGCACTTACAAGATGTGACAGCGGCGGCCATCAACACGAATTTTGCTTTTGATTCCGGACTCACGATCAACCAAGACGCGATTTATCATGAGAAAACCAAGAATAATCCTTATCCCAACTACTTTGTGGTCCAGACCAAGCATCAAAATGATAAGGTTATCAAGCAAATTAAGAAATACTATCAGAGCAAAACCATTAAGGATTATATTGCCAAGGAATTCAAGGGATCGATCGTACCGGCCTTTTAAGCGGTGGATATGATTCAAAAAGAGGGATGGAAATGACGCAATTAACACTTGCTTTAGCGCAAATCGACATCGCGTTTGGTCAGCCGGCGCGAAATTATCAAACTGTTGCCGATGCTGTTGCTGAAGCAGCCCGAAAAAAGGCGGATGTCGTGGTGTTACCGGAGATGTGGAATACCGGCTATGACCTTGAACATCTAGAGACGCTTGCCGATCCGGATGGCTTGCAGACGCAGACTTTTTTGAGCGATCTTGCGCGCCACTATCACCTGGCAATCGTGGGTGGCTCGATCGCCACAGCAGAAAATGAACATTTTTTCAATCGAAGTTTGACGCTGGATGCTCGGGGCCACTTGCTGGCGTCTTATGCGAAGGCGCATCTTTTTCGCCTGATGAATGAGGAAAAGTTCATCACCGCCGGATCAGAGCCTAATCACTTTACACTTGGGGTGCCGGCTAGTGTGGCGATTTGCTATGACTTGCGGTTTCCAGAGTGGTTTCGGCGCATGGCCAGCGATGGAACGCAGCTATTTTTCCTGCCGGCTGAATGGCCGACGCCGCGATTGGAACAATTTTCTGCATTATTGACAGCGCGCGCTATTGAAAATCAAGCCTTTGTGGTGGCGGTGAATCGGGTTGGGCAAGATCCCGATAACAAATTTGGCGGACAAAGCCAAGTGATTGATCCGTTCGGCAAGCGCCTGTTGCAATTGGACGATCAGCCGCAAGTCGGTGTCGTGACCATTGATCTGGATCAGATCGCGGCCACGCGTCAACAAATTCCGGTTTTCGCGGATCGGCGCCCGGAACTGTATTAAGCACCCAGACACACTAACAACACAAATTCATTAAAAAGGGGAATCAGACAAGTGACATTTTCAGAATCAGCGGTGCTTCAAGCGCTGCCTAAGCAGTTTTTTGCCAGCCTCGTCAAACATGTCAATGCACGGATTGCGGCTGGCCATGACGTAATCAATTTAGGCCAGGGGAATCCTGACCAACTGACACCTGACAATATCGTGCAGGCGGCGCAACAGGCGGTGGCTAAGCCGGGAAATCATAAGTATTCACTTTTTCGCGGTTTACCAACGTTTAAGCAGGCAGCGGCCGACTTTTACGAGCGCGAATATGGCGTTCAGCTGGATCCGGAAAAGGAAATTGCGGTTTTGGGCGGCTCCAAAATCGGGTTAGTGGAATTGCCGCTTGCGTTGATGAACCCTGGTGAGACGATTTTGCTGCCTGACCCGGGCTACCCAGACTATTTGTCAGGCGTCACATTGGCTCGGGTGAAACTGGCCTTGATGACGCTGACTGCCGAGAATGACTGGCTTCCTGATTATGCTGCGATCGAGCCGGCAGTGGCAGACGCTGCCAAGCTGCTTTATCTGAACTATCCAAATAATCCCACGACCGCGGTGGCAACCCCGGTGTTTTATGAGCAAACCGTTGCTTTTGCCAAGGCGCATCACATTGGCATTGTCAGTGATTTTGCTTACGGCGCGCTCGGTTTTGATAGTCAGCGTCCCGTGAGTTTCTTGCAAAGTCCTGGTGCGAAAGAGGTGGGCATTGAACTTTACACACTTTCGAAGACATACAACATGGCCGGTTGGCGCTTGGCGTTTGCAGCAGGCAATGCCGATATGATCGAAGCCATCAATCTGATTCAGGATCATCTTTTCGTCTCGGTTTTCCCTGCGATTCAGCAAGCGGGGATTGAAGCGCTCCTTGGTGACCAGACATCGGTGCCTAAGCTAGTTGACTTATACCAGCAACGCCGCGATGCGTGGTTCTCTGCGACAGAGGCCATTGGTTGGCATGGAAAAAGATCGCCAGGCACCTTTTACGCTTGGATGCCCGTGCCTGCTGGTTACACCAGCGAATCCTTCACCGAATTACTTTTGGAGCGAGCTGACGTGGCCGTGGCTGCCGGTAACGGCTTTGGCGACCATGGAGAAGGCTATGTTCGAATCGGCTTACTCACCAGTCCGCAACGTTTGCAGGAAGCAGCTCAGCGCATCGGAAAGCTGGGGTTGTTTTAAAGGACGAAGCCGCAGCATTTGGTCACAATGACCGGGTGCTGCGGCTTTTTTTGAGGCAGCAAAAAAGCGCTAGGATTTCCCCAGCGCTTCTAAATATTATGATTTCAAAATATCAATCAAATTCTTATTCGCCGCGCTCTTCGCTGGCAATAAGCCAAACAAGATGCCGACAATGCTTGAAATGGCAAAGGTGCCGATGACAGAGCCCAACGTGACGACAGGCTTGAATGGCAGGAACATGGCGATTACCCACGCGGTTAAGGCGCCCACAATGAGACCGACAACGCCGCCAGTCAAGGTGAGCATGACCGATTCCAAAAGAAATTGTTTCATGATTTCGGCTGGGGTGGCGCCGACTGCCATGCGGATGCCGATTTCCTGCGATCGTTCCGAAGCGGAAATATACATCATGTTCATGACGCCAACACCTGCAATCAGAAGGGAGATACCGGCAATGGCACTTACAAAGAGCGTTAAGGCGCTGATGACATTACCAATGCCTTTCAGTAATTCGCCATAGTCAAAGTACGAATACTCGCCGCTGCGCCGTTCACTGCCGGACTTTTTCAGTTTCTCAACCACATCTTTGGTCAGCTTGCTGACGTCACTGCCAGGGGTATACGTGATCGCCAGTTTTCGGCCTTCTTGGGAAAGCTGGCCGGCGCGGTACGCTTTTTCCGGCACCAACACATCGACGTCCAGCGCAGAATAAGGCGTTTTGGGTGGGCTGAAAATACCGACAATATTATAATTTTTGGTTCCGAGTTCCAACGAAGAATTTAAGGCCGCGGCATTACCGTGGAAGACTTTCTTGGCCAGTTTTTTGGAGATGATGGCATCTTCACCATCTGCTTGCAGCGAGTCTTGGCTAAAACCGTGGCCGGCGTTTAGCTGAATGTTGGGTTTCGCCTTGTTGACCAAGGTAACGGACATCATCGTATCGGCATTTGCCAGCTGACCGTTGACTTGAAGGCGCTCCTTGTCGTGTTTAATGACGACTTTTTTGATTTTGTCTGGCGCTGTTTGCTTGGCCAAAGCAATATCACTTTCTTTGAAGCCGGCATCAGTCTCGCTGCTGCTGGTGGGATTAAAAGTGATTTCGGCGGTTTGCTGGCCTTGGGTGTCGGCCTGCAGGTTCTTCACGGTCGCAGCCTTAATTCCGTTACCCAAGGAAAGAATCGTGACCACAGACGCAATCCCGATGACAATGCCGATCATCGTTAAGAAGCTGCGGCGTTTGTTAGCCGCCAGCGCGCGAAAAGAGATTCTGATGAGTTCACTTAGTCGCATGGGCCACCTCCGTATCGCTGATGATCTGGCCGTCGAGGATTTTAATTATCCGATCGCTTTGCTCGGCCACATGTTCGTCATGAGTCACCATGATAATCGTGCCGCCTTTTCGGTGTAACTCTTTGAAAAGCTGCATAATGTCTGCCGATGTGTGGCTGTCCAATGCGCCGGTGGGTTCGTCGGCAATCAGAAACTGCGGCGAGTTTGCCAACGCCCGGGCGATCGCCACCCGTTGTTGTTGCCCACCGGATAAGTTCCGCGGCAATTTATTTTCCATCCCTGCAAGACCGACCGATTCCAGCAGCTCGGCGATCCTGTCACGCACTTCCGATCGCCGGTGTCCGCCATAGCTCAAGGGAATCAGAACATTTTCAAAAATATTCAAGTTGTGAATGAGGCTGAAGTTTTGAAACACAAAGCCCACATGACGGTTACGCATGCGTGAAGCCTTGGTTGCGTTGAAGTCAGCCACATTTTCGTCTTGGAAAAAATACTTACCTTCAAATGCCGTGTCGAGAAAGCCGATGATATTGATCAAAGTCGATTTTCCTGACCCTGAAGGCCCCATAATCGCAACGAATTCACCTTCGTCAATGTGCAAATTGATGTCTTTGAGGACGTGAAAAGCGGTCGCACCTTGACCGTAGCTTTTGTTAACATGCTGAAGATCAATCATCAACGGTCACCTTCGCTCCGTCTTTGGTGGACTTTGTGGGGTTTTCCAAAATGCGGTCGCCACTGGAGAGGCCGTCCGTGACTTCATACATGTCATCTTTCTTGGTGTAAGTGATCTTGGTCCGTACCGCTCGGCCGTTGACCACTTTGTAAACAGCGCCTTGGCGGACAGCAGTTTTAGGAATCTGCAGGCCGCTTAAGGGGATGATCATGCTGACCGACTGACCGTTTAAAAAGCCGTGATCCAGCTTGGCGGTGACGTTGTACTTAGCCAGATTCAGTTTGCTGGATTTCGCCGGATCGCTGCTAATGAAGTTAACGGATGTGGTTTGTTTCGTCTTGGTCGATAGTGCCTGCACCGTTACTGGCTGATCAATTTTAACATCGGCATAATCAAACTCGGAAACCTGACCGACTGCTTCCATTTCCGAAGAGGTTTCGGTGAACGATTGCTGGCCATTTGCTTGATAATCAATATACAAGCGACCTGCAAACGGCGCCTTAACGATGGTGTTGAGATTTTGCCGCAATTTTGTCAGATCCTGATTGGCTTGATCAATGGATGCGGCTGAATCCTGACGATTACTTTGCGCTTCATCCAACTGCGATTGCAGGTCGGACCTTTGCGGATCGTCAGCTGCTAACTGATTGATGGACGTTTTGATTTGGTTGATCTTGTCGTCCATTTGTTTGAGACTGCGTTGTTGTTTCTGAAGTGACTGGTTTGCCGCGGCGATTTTTTCCTGCACATCAGGGTGGTAAACCGTCAAGAGTTGCTGACCGGCTGTCACTGTATCACCGTTTTTAACCGATTGATTCTGAACCGTGCCTTCAGGGATATCGATTTTTTGCGAGCGAACGGCCTGGGCCTGGCCAGATAGCCGCAACTCGTGGCGCTTAACCTGAAACGTCGCAACCGTATCCTGAGCCGTTGACTGTTGAGGTTGCTTCTTTTGCGTTACGAAGAAAATAATGGTCACAACAATGATAGCCAAAACGCCGATGCCAATGATCACCATTCGTTGGGAAATACCTTTGTGTTTCGCCTGTCGCTTTTTCAAAATTCCGCCTCCATGTAAACGCATTTTTACCGTGCCGTTGGTGCAAGTATACGGATTGAATTGGTTAACGTCCAATCATAGAATTCGCGGAATTATTTGGTTTTCCCATTAAGAAACGAACTTTGTAAAAAAAATGACGTTTCAGCGTTGAAAGAGCGACTTGATACAGATAGTGGTGTTTAGTTGACGAGGTCAGGAAGAAGTTCGGATGATTGAGTGACTTAGAATAACAGAAGGGCTTGAGTCAGTGACGTTTGGGAAAATTTTGAAAGTTCCACGTGAAACAAATATGGTTGATATGAAGACGGGTTTGGGATGAGATGGTGAAAGTTTGGGATGAGAATGCTTTAAAAAGGCTTTCTCGACAAATTGTTAAAAAGAAAGCCACTTGAATCGCTGCTGACAACGAATCGAGTGGCAAAGGAACTAATAATCTCCAATTGATCATTTCAATCTTTACTGAAACGCCGAGGAAACGGAATGACATTCTGCATATTAGCGTAGCGCTGCTGCGGCTGATACTTTGCGAAAAAGTTGGGCTCCAGTGCAAAGAGTTGCGCAATGAAAGTTGGTCTAACATGAAGGTGGTTTGAAAGATCACGAAGCGTCAGCACTTGTTGATTAAACAGGAGCGCTATAAGGGCGCGGATTTTTCCTGGACGCACCGGTACTATCTGGTCATCTAAGGGTTCCATAATTTTGTAACCTTTTTTGGTGCGTTGGCCAAAGAAATACCGTTGTTCTTGATAGCTCATAAGTCCTAACGCATACGCATGCATGGCCATGGCGACAATCGAGACCTGGTACTTACGCTTTAAATCCAGATAGTAATCAGGATTTGAACGTCGATACAGTTTTTTGAAGTCCGCAGTGAAATCCTCAATGGGCAAAAGGAATTCTGCCGCAAAGGTATGGGCTTCGTGTTCGATTTGTTTATATTCAGCGGCTGTTAGCTCATCAAAATCAATGGCATTATGGAGAAGCAAATGACCTAATTCATGGGCAAGATCGAAATTGCGGCGTACAGAAGACTTCTTAATGGAGCCCAGTACAATCCATGCATGTCCGTTATCGGTTATGGTTGAATAGGCGTCGATATGGACACCAAGGTCTTTCTCAACTATATAGATACCGACTTGTTCAAGTTTTGCCATTAAGTCGTGATTATCTTGGAGGCCAAGAAACTGCCGCGTTATTTTGGCGACTTCACGAATTTTTATCAGATTGTTTGTTCCAGACAGCTTTATTTGTACCATTTGTTGAAGTTTATCGAATCCGGCGGGTCTGACGCTGACGAACTTTTCAAAGTAGCTAGTTAAGCCGTCTGCAAAATCTAAATAGCGGGCTTCTAGCTTTGTCTTTTTCCGACTCGAACGATCTGTCGTCCGGAATGCGATTTTTGCTTCATGCACAACATGTTTCGGTGCATTACCGCTCAATAAAAAGGCCATGTCAACGTTGAAAATCTTTTGAAAGGCATTAAGGATCTCGATTTTAGGCATGACATTATCGGTTTCGTATTGCCAGACAGCTTGTTCGGTTACCTCGATTTGTACGCTAAGATCTTTGCGGGTATAGCCGTTTAATTCCCGCAGTGCTTTTAGTTTTGAACCAATAAACCTCATTAAGCGGCCATCCTCCTTGAAAATTTTGTTTAATTCTAGCATAGAAATTAAAATTTTACCGCAAATATCGCCAGTTTTTTAAAGTGCGCGTATGAGACGCAAAAAAGTCAGCCTCAACGATTTTAGTCGTTAAGGCTGACTTTTAAAGGTTCACCGGCTAGTCAAGTTTGGGC
Organism: Lacticaseibacillus chiayiensis; assembly: GCF_004123795.1. Classification (GTDB taxonomy): domain Bacteria; phylum Bacillota; class Bacilli; order Lactobacillales; family Lactobacillaceae; genus Lacticaseibacillus; species Lacticaseibacillus chiayiensis. Next base: position 44,891 of record NZ_MSSM01000020.1, read on the forward strand.
TGACGATATTTTTGATAATACTGAAGTTTGCCATCCAAAAAACAAGGTGTTAACGGGCACCGGGCGTTGTGACAGCTGCAAAAGATTGCAGGACATCCAACACTTATTTTCAGACGGCTCTCATATCATGCAGAGCCTAGCGAACCGTCAACAAGCTAATTCCGATGGCTAAGAGCAAAATGGCGACAACGGACTGGACACTGATTTGCCATGTTTTGAATGTTTTGGTGCGCCATTCAGCCACGATAATCGCCAACGTGATGATGAGGGCGACAACGACCATGATTAGTAATTGAATGACAAGACTATCCATGTGAACACCTCTAAACTTCTAAATCGAAATACGGGTTGATCTTCTTTTGAATGTTGTGAATCTGAATGAGATCAATCTGCGGAAAGAGTCGATAGATGAACCCGGCGAAATTATCACGATGATATTTGTAGTTCATCCGCGCCATCCGATGCTGCCGATTTTCGGCGGTAATCTCCCAGACTTCTAAATTATAGTCCGCATTTTTAACAATATTGATATAAGTATGTTTATTAATCCAGACTACAGGATGCATTGTCGATTGTTCTAACATAAACGAAGACCCCTCCATCAGCAGATTTTGCGATGCCGCGGCGTTATTGATCTGTAACACGATCACGCCCAAATAACGTGCAGCATGCTTTGAGTATAGCAGAAAATTCGTGCCGCGGCGGTCTTGACTTTACTCGGCGAACAAGCTATAGGGAAAGCTAGAAACCTTGATGGAGCAACGTTTTGACGCTAAAAAATAAATATTTTTCGACAGGAGGTTTAAGAGAAAATGATGAGAACGTGTGTTTGCCATAGGGGTTCCAAGGATTACTATTAGTTCCTTAATAAAAGCATACTTTCCGGACTTTTATGCTTTTAAAAAAAGCTCATCGGACAACATGACGATGAGCTTGGCAGGCAAATCAATCAAATCAGGTTGAAATGGGCAAGCGCATTGGGAATACCGTTTTGGCGGTAATCATCAGTTTGATAATCGGCAATGGCGGCAACCTTGGGATAAGCATTTCCCATAGCGATACCCGTGTCGGCTGCCTGCAAGAGCGGAATGTCGTTGTAGCCATCGCCAAATGCATAGGTCGGAACACCGCGCAAGACAGGCTGATTCAACAGAATCGACATGCCACTGCCCTTTGAAATGCCATGGTTGACAATATCAAAGGAAAAGTGGGAATTGCGATAGAAGGTCAATTCCGGAAAATCCTGAATGAACTGCTTACCTAACTGATCGCCGGTTTGATTCCAAGGTAAAAAGATGAGCAACAACGATAGTGGGGCCTCCTGATAATACTTAGGATTAATCGGCGGCGGTGTCTGATGCACTTGCGCATAGTTATCGGTAGTCAATTTGTTGTAGCCAGTCAAGGCAGAGGCTTCGCTTGAGTACATGGCCACTTGAATATCCTGAGCCGCCGTTGCATTGAGAAACCGCACAAGCTGAGGTTCGCCGATGACACTTTGAAAAATGTGCTCGCCATTAAGGAAAACGTCCCCGCCGTTAGCTGTAATCGCACTACGAATACCGGTGGCTGCCATAATATCGGCTAATTCGTAATAGCTACGGCCAGTGGCAATGACCGGCAGTATGTCATTAGCCTCCAGTGCCTTAAGCGCCTTCACGTTTTCTGGCGGCACTTGCTTTTCATCGTTGAGCAGGGTTTGATCTAAATCAAAAAATACAACGGCTTTATACATAATTTCCTCCGATATCCGAGTTTGTGGTGGCTTCATTTTACCATGAATCCGGATTAAAAATAGAAGCGCTTGCATCGTGTGAACTTAGCTTAGCGATAACGCATTCGCCGGCGCGAAAGGCTGCCACCAAAGTCGCTTATACGCCGGTTCACGCTTATATCAAAAAAGCAGGTCGCAATTAACCTGCTTCAGTGGTTCGTTTTAACAACGTTTTACTTCTGGCTCAACTTACTTGCAGCTGCCTTGTCCAAGATGACAACAACATCCGGATGCTTCTGCAAAATAGATGCAGGTACGTCATTGGTAACCGGGCCTTCGATCATCTTTTGAACGGCGTCGGCTTTGTTTTCACCAAAGGCCAGAAGCAAGATCTTCTTGCTCTTCATGATGGAGCCGATACCCATGGAGTAAGCGTAACGCGGTACATCGTCCTTATTGGCAAAGAAGCGGGCGTTGGCGTCAATCGTGTTTTGAGTTAACGGAACTTTCCGTGTCTCTGCGTCAAACGGTGAACCCGGTTCGTTGAAACCGATGTGACCGTTGCGGCCAATTCCCAGAACCTGAATGTCGATTGGGTGATCGGCAATGACTTTATTATAACGCTTGGTTTCTTCTTCAGGATCCTTGGCAAGGCCGTTTGGCACGAAGGTTTCCTTAAACGGCTTCTTGTCAAAAAGGTGGCTCTGCATGAAGTAGCGATAACTCTGATCGTTATCCGGCGCCATGCCAACATATTCGTCCAAGTTGATCGACGTCATGTTGCTGAAATCAACATCACTGTTCACCATTGCCTGATACATGGTGACAGGGGTGCTGCCGGTAGCTAGGCCAAGTACCTTGGCGCCATTGTCCATCCCTTGCTTAATCAGTTCAAATGCGTATTTACCTGCTTCTGTATCATTATCAAAAACTTTAACATCCATGATTGATATCCCCCTTATCTGGTCTAGTCCAATATAACATCAAAAAGGGGTGTTGTCAACAATGGTCTATACCTAATTTTGTTTTTTGTGGAAATTTCTTGGGCAACTCGGCTCTTTAGCAGGCTAGAAAAAATAACTGCTCTTGGGAAGGTCATGCTTCATTATTGAGCAGCCGGATGTTTGTTAAGTCGCACTTTTAAGATAACGTGTGAAACAGTTAACGAATACTGTTATCGTTTTTTGCTGTTGTTTTGGGCAAACAAACGATGGCTGGGGCTTGTGGTGAATGTTTGGCACACCCAACTGTGCCAAAGTAGCTTTTGTCAGCGATTACATGAAGCGGTTACAATATTCTCCGTAAACAAGGGAAAGGAGTGTGTTTGCTTTGGAAGCTAAATCAGCAAACACGCCGGTAACGGAGAAGAAGAAATTCAATCTGAAGGCCGGTATGCAATCATTCGGAACCAAGCTTTCCGGCATGGTGTTGCCAAACATCGGTGCCTTTATTGCTTGGGGCCTCATTACTGCCATCTTCCTCAAGGGTGGTTGGTATCCAAATGCGCATCTAGCAAAGATGATTAAGCCGATGGTTACCTATTTGCTACCATTGTTAATCGCTTTTTCTGGCGGTTCAATGGTGGCCGGTCATCGTGGCGGGGTTGTTGGCGCTATTGCTACGATGGGTGTCATCGTCGGCACCAACGTACCTATGTTCATTGGTGCGATGATTATGGGTCCATTAGGTGGCTGGTGTATTAAGAAGTGGGATAACCGCTTCCAGGATAAGATTAAACAAGGCTTTGAAATGCTGGTCAACAATTTTAGTGCCGGTATTATCGGGATGTTATTAGCAATTGTTGGATTCTTCCTGATGGGGCCGATTATTTCCGGCTTGACAAATGTCATGGCCGCTGGTGTTGACTGGATCATCAAACACGGACTGATTTGGTTGGCTAATGTCTTTATTGAACCGGCGAAGATCCTGTTTTTAAACAATGCGATCAACCAAGGCATTTTAACACCGCTTGGCATTCAGGCTGCAGCTGAACACGGAAAGTCAATTCTATTCTTGCTGGAACCCGATCCAGGGCCAGGGCTTGGCGTTTTGTTGGCCTTTGCCTTATTCGGTAAGGGCACTGCAAAAGGTTCGGCACCATCTGCCATCATCATTCAATTCTTTGGTGGTATTCACGAAATCTACTTCCCGTATGTTTTGATGAAGCCAGCGTTGTTCCTGTCAGTTATGGCTGGCGGTGTTACCGGCACGACGTTGTTCTCCATCTTTAATGTTGGTTTGAAGAGCTCACCATCACCGGGTTCCATCATTTCGTTATTCCTGATGTCACCTAAGAGTCTAAGCAACTATCTTGGCTTGATCATCGGTGTTGCCGGTGCCACGACGGTTTCATTTTTGATTTCTGCGTTTATCTTACGGCGGGATAAGAGCACGACCGGCGATGAACTGGCGGAAAGTGAAGCCAAGATGAAGTCCATGAAGGCTGAAGCCAAAGGACAAAATGTTGAGGCTGCTAAAGACGTGATGAATCAAGCTAAGGGCATCAAACAGATTATCTTTGCTTGCGATGCCGGCATGGGTTCAAGCGCAATGGGTGCTTCGATACTGCGTGACAAAGTTAAGAAGGCTGGGTTGGATCTTTCAGTCACCAACACGGCGATTAGTAATTTGCAAGACAAGCCGGGACTGTTGGTTGTGACCCAAGACGAACTGGCGGATCGGGCTAAAAAGCAGACGCCAGGCGCTGCCCATGTTGCGGTTGAAAACTTCCTGAATAGTCCGAAGTATGACGAGATCATTGCCAGTCTGAAAGCTGAAGCGGTCGGCGGAGCTGATGAAAAGGCGGCTGAAGAGGTGTCGCAGACGCAACAGGAAGCACCAGAAGACGAGCTGAATGAGATTGATTTTGACAAGATCACAGAAGTAGACTTTCTGCATCATGATCAAAATATCGGTTCTGCGACAATGGCTCAGGCAACCTTCCGTTCCGAACTGCGGAAACTTAACAAAAACATCCAGGTTCGCAATGTTGCCATTGGTGAGATTGAAGACAAGGATAATGTGCTGATTATCGCTTCAAAGGAAACGGCACGACGCGTCAAGCTGCAATTTGCCAATGTCCAGGTCTACACGGTCGACGGCCTTTTGAATGCAACAAACTATGATAAACTTATTGAGAAAATGAAATAAGCGAGGTCGAGTTGCGACCATCTGGGGCGAAAAACATGTTGCTAACGAATCGTGAACAGGAAATGATCAAAATAATGATGAGTCAACCCGCTGGTGTGAGCCGTGATGAGCTGGAACGACAGTTGGGGGTCAGTCGTCGGACCATTTACCGTGAACTTTCGCAGCTGGAACATGATATCACCTCATTGAATTTAAAGCTCGACAAAGGCAATGGTAGTTCTTATCGGTTAGTAGGGGACGCAATGGATCTGAAAAAGCTATCAGAAACGTTGGCCCAACAACAACAGAACTTGACTTTCGATCCAAGTCAACGACAGAGTGCCTTAATCTTGATGTTATTGAATGCCGTCGCTCCAAAAACCATGACGGCATTGGCAACAGATGTAGATGTCAGCATCACAACCATTAAACAAGATCTTGATATTCTGGAACCCGCACTTAATGAATATCATCTCAAGTTGAATCGACAAAAAGCTGCCGGTATCTGGATTGAAGGGGAGGAAGGCGGTATACGACGCGTGCTTGTTGGCGTGTTAAATGCGGAAATTAATCCTTATGTGTTCTTTCGTTTCTTAGATGACCCGCGGCAGCTCTTTGATCCGGTGACCGATTATTTCATCAAATGGCTGCCACAAGAAGAACTGCTAGCTGCCAACACAGCACTATCTCGAATCAAAGCGCTAGCCGACCTGAGTGACAATCAACGCAAAGCGGTTTTACTCACCGTTGCCGTTAACACGCGTCGGTCGCGTGAAGACCATCATGTGAAGGCGCAACCCCATTTTGACCAGGAACGGCTGTTTCAGGATCAACAACTGGCACTCCAGTTTCTAGCTGAAATGGATCCTACTATCCGGGGAAAAGTGCGAGTTGGTGACTATCAGTTTCTGGCAGTTGAACTCAGTAACATCCGTGGTGGCTTAGCCGGTGAACAGGTTGATCCATTTGATTTGACCATTAATCTGGAAGTCCAAGAATTAATTCGCGAAGTGGCACGAAAATTTCCCGGGAAATTTTCCGGCAATACGCAGCTTTATTCTTCGTTGCTTGCCCATGTTCAGCGGACAACCGGCGGCGATTGGTTGCCAGGGGTCACGATGACGAATCCGGTGCTTGCTCATTTGCGTGATGACTACCCGGAACTTTATCAGGCTGTTCAAGAAGCGGCTGATGTCGTTTTCGGGCGCGGCACCTTTACTGGTAATGCCTTAGGTTATCTGGTTCTATACTTTGCCTCGGTTTTGGATCATACGCGAACCGATGCGCCAGTTGCGATTTTGCTAATTACGAGTGATGGTCCCGGTACCGGCAGCTTGATCGCCGGAAAACTACGAGTTCAGGTGCCCGAAATTCGCAAGATCAAAATTATTCAGGTCAGCGATTTACCCAAGCAACAGCTCGAACACTATGATTTGGTTTTGGCAACCATGCCGTTACCGGGCTTCAAACACCAATATCTGGTGATCACCCCGATTTTGGGACGTGAAGAAATGGCCGAAATACGCCGATTGGTCCAAAAGGCCACGCCTAAACATGTGCGACCGGCGAACCAACCCGCGCTGGATCAGACTGTCACAGCATTTGAGAGTCTTAAAACAATGGTGATGGCTGCAGATGGCTTGTTACAACGCTTTGCAGTCAGTGATATGACCGAGCAAACTACAACGATTGCACCGACGATTGACGCAATGCTTAGCCGATTGCCGACTGTTGTTGCCGAAAGATCGGTTGTCAAAGAAGCTTTGCTTAAACGGCTTGAACTTGCGCCGGTGGGTATTCCCAACACTGGCTTGGCGATGATCCATACTAGCAGCCAAGGGGTCGCCACACCGTATCTTGGCGTCTTTGATCTAGCAAATCCGTTGCCTTTGCCGGCGATGGACATGGGGACGATCCAATTACAGCGAATTTTGTTACTACTAACTCCGAATCCCGTTCCACAAGAAACTTTAACCCTTTTGAGTGCTGTTAGTGCTAAGTTAGTCGCATCACCAGCGAACTTGCGGCTTTTTGAAAAAGGGAACTATAGTCAGTTGTATCAAGTGATAACAGAAGTTTTTATGCAAGAAATCCAAAAAATTGATCGAAGGTGACATGATGAAGGGACTTGACGTAAATACGATCAAACTTGGTCAGGAAGCAAAGACCAAGGACGAAGCCATTCGTCAAGCTGGCCAATTATTGGTCGACAATGGCAATGTTGAACCTGCTTATATTGATTCAATGCTTGATCGTAATCGCGACGTTTCGGTATACATGGGTAATTTTATTGCAATTCCGCATGGTACTGAGGCTGGTATGAAATATATTAAAAAAACCGGCATTTCGGTTGTTCAATATCCTTGGGGTGTTGATTGGTCGGAAGATCCCGCTGATGAGAACTTGGTGACAGTTGTATTCGGGATTGCCGGGTTGAACGGTGAACATCTGAAGCTCTTATCACAAATCGCGCTGTATTGCAGTGATGTCGAGAATGTCCAGAAACTAGCCGACGCACAAACGCCGGAGGAAATCGTCAATTTACTGAAAGAAGTTGAATAAATTATGATGGAAGCAGTACATTTTGGTGCAGGAAATATTGGTCGCGGGTTTATCGGTGAAACACTTGCCGCAAACGGCTTCAAGATTAATTTTGTCGATGTTAATGAGACGATTATCGATGCGTTGAACCAGCGTGGGGAATATACGATCACGCTGGCAGCTCCGGGTGAGAAAAAGATTCACGTGGACAATGTTGACGGTTTGAACAATGCCAAGGATCCAGAAGCAGTTGTGAAGGCGATTGCCCAGGCCGATTTGGTGACGACCGCCATTGGCCCGAAAATTCTGCCGATTATTGCGCCGCTCATTGCGCAAGGATTGCAGGCCCGTGCCGCTGCCAACAATCACCAACCGCTCGATGTGATCGCATGTGAAAACATGATTGGCGGTTCCCAATCGCTTAAAAAGAACGTATATGAACATCTCGATGACGCCGGCAAGACCTTTACCGATACGTATATTGGCTTCCCTAATGCGGCAGTTGACCGCATTGTGCCGCAACAAAAACATGACGATCCGCTAGCGGTGAGTGTCGAAGACTTCAAAGAATGGGTTGTTGACGAAAGCCAGATGAAGAACAAGGATCTGAAGCTAAAGACGGTTGATTACGTGCCAGATCTTGAACCGTACATTGAGCGGAAACTCTTTTCGGTCAACACTGGGCATGCTACCACCGCATATACGGGCAAGTATCTTGGTTACACAACGATTGGCGACGCGATCAAGGATCCGAAAGTCTTCAATCAGGCAAAAGGCGCATTGACCGAAACGCGGTCGTTGTTGCTCGCCGAGTTCAAGAACTTTAACGAAAAGGAACTCGAAACCTATCAAAATCGGGTGTTGCAACGGTTCCAGAATCCCTACATTTCCGATGATATTTCTCGGGTTGCCCGCACGCCGATCCGCAAGTTAGGCTATAACGAACGCTTCATCCGGCCGATTCGTGAATTAAAAGAACGCGGATTGGATTACAGCGTTTTGATGGACACTGTTGGTATGATGTTCCATTACGTTGAACCAAACGATGCTGAAGCGGTTAAACTTCAGGCCATGCTAAAAGATCAGCCGCTAGTTGACGTGATTAAAGCGGTCACGGGATTGAAAGATGCTGCTTTGATTGATGAAGTCGAAGCCAGCGTCAAATCGAAGGATCGTTAAAAATCACAATGAAAACAAACGATTAGGTTGTCAGGTACGTCACTGGCAGCCTTTTTGCGTTAATATGGGAATAACCTTTTTAATGCGAAAGTAATGAAGGAAAACAGGAGGTATCTGTATGGCTGATGAAGACGAAATGTTGGCGAGGATTCAAGCAGTCTGGGCGCAAACTGGTGCTCGCGATAAGGCACGTTATGCCAATGAGCGGGTTCCGGAAAATGTTCACTGGGAGACAGAATATCGGTATGAAAACTCGGCTGATCCGCAACAGACCTTAAATCTGTACTACCCGGCAAAACGGCGGAATGCGACATTGCCAACTGTGATTGATGTGCACGGCGGCGGCTGGTTTTATGGCGATCGGAATCTCAACCAAAACTATTGTCGTTACTTGGCGAGTCAGGGTTATGCCGTGATGGGAATGGGTTATCGGTTGTTGCCGGAAGTTGATGTTCGCGGCCAGATTCAAGACATCTTTTCGAGTCTGCGCTGGTTGTCGCATTATGGTCCTCAGCGCGGATTTGACCTTGACCATGTCCTCCTGACCGGCGACTCGGCAGGCGGCCATCTAGCGTCCTTAGTTGCTTGCATTCAGCAAAGTGAGGAGCTGCAGGAACTGTTCGGTGTGAGCCGGGTTAATTTCAACTTCACCTTGGTTGCTTTGGTTTGTCCGGTAGCTGAACCAGGCAAATTGCCGGAAGCAGCAGGCGATATGAGTGAGATGGCATCGTTTTATCTAGATAAGCTTAGCGGCGGGGATAAGGCGTTGGCGGAACATTTGAATTTCTCGCAGGTGGCGAAGGGCTTGGAGTTGCCGCCGTTCATGTTAATTGGCGGGCAAAATGATAGCTTCTACTTACAAAGTCAGGCCTTATTGCAAGTCTTCGACGCCAATAAAGTCACCTACACGACTAAGCTGTGGCCTGCTAGTGCTGGGCCGCACCTCAAGCACGTCTTCAATGTCCAGCACTGGGAATGGCCGGAAAGTATTGAAACAAATCTAGCCATGCTACGGACATTTGACGACCTCAGCAAGCAGCATGACGAAGCCGATGAAGACGAATTTGATTAACTGACGGTTAGCGGAACATGTTGAGCTAGACGATAGTTGAACAATCACCACGAAAAAACGCTTGGATGAGTTGCAGCATCCAAGCGTTTTTACTATGAAGATTAATTGAATGGTTCTAAAAGAAAATATCCAGGAACCGCTTGACGTGTGCCTGATACGCCGCTGGATTGACCCAGTAGCTCTCCGCATGGGCGGCACCGGGAACGATCCATAATGCCTTGGGACCAGCTGAGGCAGCATAATTCTGGCGGCCCATTTCAGTTGGCACGTAAACATCATTAGCACCATGAATGACGAAAAGTGGCAAGCGATTGTGCGTCAATGCTTGGCGAACATTGACAACACGAAGAGGATAGCCCAGTCGCCGGTAGTTGATAAAGCTTGCCAACGGAACTATCGGCATTGGAGGTAAGTGGAACTGCTTTTTAAGCAAGTACGCTAATTCCGTTTCAACATCCGTGTAGCCGCAATCTTCAATCACTGCCTTGACTTGTTTAGGCAGGCTAGGCTCACTGGCGACCAACGAAACCGTCGCGCCGCCCATGCTGGTGCCAAACAGCAGTAACTTCGCGTCATTGCCCAGACGATCGAGAATGCGCTGCAGCCAGCCAAGGTAGTCGAGACGATCCAACCAACCAAAACTAATGTATTCGCCATCTGATTCACCATGGCCACGATCGTCTGGTAGCAAGACATTAAAGCCTAAGTCGTAAAACATATGGGCGAAGTTGCTCATGGTAATGCCGGTGCCTTTGTACCCGTGACCGATAATGACAGCTTTTTTACTACCGGGATGAGGGAGCCACAGTGCTTCAAGGCGTTGGTTGTCCGGGGCAGTCATATGCCAGGCTTCGATGTGGCGCTGGCTTTCAACCCAATGGACATGCTTGTAATATAACGGAGCATATTTTTGCATGGAGCTGCGTGCGTCCGGAATATAATTAATTCGGCGAAATGCATATTGATAAAAACGCTCAGCAGTTGCTAAGGTGCCCGCTGACAGTAACAACGGGGTTGCAAGGCCGATCAAATGGCTTTGTTTCATGATAAAGAACCCTCCATTTCCGAGTCTTGCAGTTGGATCAAAGCATGGCAAATGCTAAAGCCAATGTTGGCTGAAGCCTTGCTTATGAAGCTGCAAATGTTCTGCTATCACTTTAACTCATTAGATAACCAGTCGCAATTTCTTGTTTTTTCTCGTATAATAGCGGTACAGACCGTTAAATATGAATAAGGGAGAAATCGATGCACGAATTAAAGTTGTTCAGTCTCAATGGTAACCGTCCATTAGCTGAAAAGATTGCGGAAGAAGTCGGTTTACCGCTGTCGCCAGCTAGCGTCAAACACTTTGCCGATGGTGAGATCCAAGTCGAATTGCCGGAAAGTGTTCGCGGTGCTGATGTTTATGCGATCCAGTCAGTCTCTGATCCGGTGAACGAGAACTTCATGGAGCTCATGATCATGGTTGACGCCTTGCGCCGCGCCAGTGCCCACCATATTAACGTTGTCATTTCATATTATGGGTACGCGCGTGCTGATCGTAAAGCGCGATCACGGGAACCGATCACTGCCAAATTAGTCGCTAACCTGTTGGAAATGGATGGCGTCGATCGCATTGTGGCAGTCGAACTGCATGCCGACCAGATTCAAGGGTTCTTTGATATTCCAGTTGACCATCTCAAGGCACACCGGTTGCTTGGCAACTACTTTAAAAAACTGAATCTTGGCGACAATGTGGTGGTTATTGCTCCGGATCACAGCGGTACCAAGCAGGCCCGAGCGTTGGCTGAAGAGTTACATACGCCCATTGCGATCGTCGATAAGCGTGACCAAGATCATATCGGCGTCATCGGTAACGTTGAAGGTATGCACGCCATCATCATTGATGACCTGATCGATACCGGCGACCGGATCGTTGATTCCTATAAGGCCTTAACTGAAGCTGGCGCCCTAGACGTCTACGCCACTGCGACCCACGGTGTTTTCTCACGCGGCGCAGTTGATCGAATCAAGCACTTAGGATTGAAAAAGGTTGTCATCACCGACACCATTCAACTCGCCCCCAAGCATCAATTCGACGGACTGGTACAGATTTCCGTTGGACCGATGTTAGGCAAGGCCATTAAGTTGATTAATAGTAATCAGTCGATTCATGTTTTGTTTTAATCGTTGGGTTGTTGTTAGTTACATAAAATGACAACTTTATTTTTAGGCCGGACTTCATTCAAACGAATGGAATCCGGCTTTTTTAATAAGTGCGCTTTTGACGAAAGATTCTACGTTGCGAGTTAATGGCGTCTCACAAATGTCCGAGTTTGAGGTCGAGTAACTTGAGGACCTTCCTTGTAGAATGAATGGTGAAGGCAAGTGCGTTAGAAGGAACGAGATGACAAAATTATGAAAAAAGTGAAGGTCGTTGTGCTGAATCCGTTTGCATGGATCCTGATTATCTGTACTGGGTTGGAGTTTTGGAAAGATAATAACCCACTTGTGTTGGATTACATGCAGAGTCATAGTTTGAACGTTCCCATGTTAGTTTTTGACGGCCAATATTATCGGTTGGTGACTTCGCTTTTTCTGCATAAGGATCCAGGTCATTTAATCGGTAATATGGTATCACTGGCCATTTTAAGCTGGCTCGTGTGGAAACTTGTCAGCAAGAAGCAGTACCTTGTCATTCTTCTGGTTTCTGGCGTCATTGGTAATTTACTGGCGGATATTTTCGTGACTTACCTGTTTCACCTCAAAGAGAACATCTGGCCAATTTTTGCCAGTGATGGTTACCTCACCGGTATTGTCGGTTTTTCTACCGCTATTGCAGGATTGTTTATATTTACGCTCATCACCTTCTTCGCCGTCTATTGGCGACATCTGAAAGCAGTAAAAGGTAGATTGATCGTCATGGTTATTTTCGTAGTCTTGACAATTGGGGATGTCATTCTTGGATTTCAGGATTCAACCGGACTGACTATGACGGCTTATGTGCATACTGGCGGAGGCCTTGTTGGGGGCTTGTTTGGCATTTGGTACGTCAAGAAAGAAAGACGTCAAAGGCTTGATCGTGCATAGATGCTAGCTAGGCTAAAGAAGTTGGGTCGTTAAAACTGATGGAGCTAGCGCGAAAGGCCGAAGCAACTTTCAAGATTAATCAGAATATAGACTAGGCTGGCATCTCTATGGGACAACAAATTCAAAAAATATTCGCAAAACACTTGCGCCAGTAAGGGGTACATGATATTATATTTAAGTCGTGAAGCGCGACAGACACAAACCAATGGGTGGTTAGCTCAGCTGGCAGAGCAACGGACTCTTAATCCGTGGGTCCAGGGTTCGACTCCCCTGACCACCCAGAATAGCGTTATCAACCAGTAGCAAACGTTGTCAAAACAGCGTCGTTACTGGTTTTTATTTTAACCAGATTATCACTGGTTGTCATTGATTATCAATAAAAGAAAACCACGAGAAAACCACGGAGTTCATTTCTGCTAGGCAGGCGGTGGCCGTCCATTATGGGCGGCTATTTTTGTGCTTTCAGAAAACTCTATCGTCTGCTATACTGTGGTGCCTTACATAAATACGTGACTTGCTTCAAAACAGCAAATGATTGCATACGTAATCCTAAGCTGCTAAGGCTGATTATTTTACATTCTAATGGTTGTGTGTCTATAATTAAATCGTGCAAGAGATATTCAATTTAATTGAAGGAGGAATTATTATGCATTTTCTTTGGGCTTTAATTGTTGGTGCTATTATTGGTGCAATTGCTGGTGCTATCACTAGCAAAGGAAAATCGATGGGCTGGTTTGCTAATATCATCGCAGGGTTAGTAGGTTCTGCTATTGGTGAAGGGCTTTTAGGCCATTGGGGGCCACAACTGGCAGGAATGGCTTTGATTCCATCAATTATCGGGGCAGTTATTGTTGTTGCCGTGGTCTCCTTCTTTGTTGGCAGATCCAAAGACTGATAGGAGGACAACTTTATGGACGCTTTAAAAGCTGCATTTAAGTTTATGGTTGCTAGTACTCTAATCGTTGGCGGTGTTTTAGTTGCAGGTACAGTCTTCGCAGCTAAGGGCATTGATAATGCTGGAGATAAACTACAAGAAAAGCTACATGACTAACACAAAATAGTCACTTCGCTATGAGGTGGCTATTTTTGTATCCATTGACTAGGTGAATATTTGTCACTTGGTTCTCATAAGCAGGTCAATATTTTTGACTTGCCTTTTCCCAACGAACCCACAATTTGCTGGTTCGTTCTTGAACGTCAGAATTTCGGACTTTGTTGAGCCAATGCCGAAATTCCGGATTGCCTAACCGATTTTTATTGTCCAGAACGACCATACCTCAAGTTATACTTGTTCAGATTGCACCAGAATGCGTCTCCCAGCACACAAAAAACGGGCATCTCTGCCCGCATCATGACAAAACTTGTGTAAATGATTTAAACACCGCATGGATTACGGTAAGAAAAAAGTAACTGACCCTATGGTCTATAAAATGCGCCACCGGTTAGCTATGCCGTGCGTCGGTTAAAACGGATCTACCCGCTTATCGCCTAGGACTGTCTTAATTATATCATAATCTTTTGGCTATTGATACTATACGTTTTCCGTAAACAGTCCTCTTAGCTGCTGGATCATGCTAACCACTGAATACGGTGGCTCTTGGCTTGCTGTGGTAACTGCTCCACGATTCTGATACCAGAATTCGGTCAACATGGCCACAGCAATATCAAATTGTGAGTACGCCTGTAACGCATCAATTGCCGCTGTGCTGTCAACGGCATTGTGAACATAGTCTTGTGCCGCTGTCAGGTAGTTGCTGATCAAACTATCATCGGTATTAGTCTGCACACGCAGGCTATTTTTAATGTCATCAGTAGTGACGGTCATGTGCTCATCTCCTATATAAAAATAGGGGCGTACCCTAAGGCACACCCCCACTAAATTATGCTTTTGGCGTGGCTGCTACCGGTGTGATGTCAACGATTCGGGCAGCGTCTGGATCAACCACTTCATAGTCGTTGCGGATGACAACCGCCAAGCCCTGAGAATAGCTATCGAAGCGTTCCCATTGGGTATTAACCTCATTCTTCTGGGCTAAGAAAATCGCTTGAGAAAAGTCCCCGATGATGATCCGATAGGTGCCAGCGGTTGCTGTTGGCAATACTTTGTTAGCAATCACGATCACTGGCGCCCCAAACAGTTGCTTGCCTGATGGTGCCGTGATGGACGGTTGTAACAAGTAGCGGCCTTCACTGTCTTTCAGGGTATCAAGGTAGTTGAAAGCATCCTGATTGACGATAACAGACAAGGAAAGTGCTGGGTCTAACTCAACATTGAAGGTCTGCTTGAGGTCATCGAGACCAGTGCCGGTGATGTGCTTGAAGTTGTCCTTTTTGTTGGCATCTTGACCAGTTAGAACGCTGATAATGTTGCTATTGTCTGTGTTTTGTACCAGCTTCTTGAGTTGATTCTTAACCTCGGCAACAATATCAACTTCACTGTCTTCTACCAGTTCATTAGACAGATAGATTTTGCCAGCACGGGTAGCAACCTTGTAGTCAACACCACGGAATAGGGTTGCATCGATCTCTGGCACGTCTGCGAGTTCTTCCTTGGTGGCTAATACACCATTGTTAGTGAGGGCAATTGGGTAGGTGCCAACTGGGGTACCGACCTGCTTCACAGTGACGTATTTAGCCAGATCATAATCGGATTCCTTGAGGTTCCATACGTCTTCAATGACTTCTTGAGGGACGACTGCACCGGCAGTGGTTGTCGTTAAGCCGTCACGTTGTTCACCCATGCTGCGGATGTAATCTTCATACGCGCGGGACTCGGTGTGTTCTTTGTTGTCGATAATTGTTTTTTCGGTCATGGTTTTATCTCCTTTTTCTGGTTGTTCAGTATTAGTTTTAAGCCACTCAGTGTAGCTGCGTTTGTCCACTTGGACGTTGGTATCGTCATACGCTGGAATAGCTACCAGTGAGACGTCAAACAAGCTCTTTACTTGCTTGATGGTACGGATCACTTGCCCGCTGTCGTCTTTGGTGAACGTGTCACCGTCTGGCGCAGCATTGAAAGTAAAACTCATGGCTGATAGATTACCAGCTTGGACGTTGTTATAGGCATCGTTGGCTGTGGTCGTATCGGGTAAGGTTGCTTCAAACTGTAAGCCTTTATCATCCACGTTTAAGGTCAAGGTTCCGGCCTTGGTGCTGGCTAAGACTTGGCTAAAATCATGGTTTGAAACCATATAGACGTCTGATAAGTCCACATTGTCGAATGCGTGCGGATCAACGACTTCTTTAAAACCACCGAGGTCTTTACTTGGGCTATTGAAAACTACTGCATAACCACTTAGTTTCTTTGGACTGCTAGTGGTGTCGTCCTGTTGCTGTGTGTCTGGATTGTCTTGGTTTTGACTGTCGTCTGCTGTGTTAGGATCAGCGGCAGTCAGATCAGCGTCAGGATT
>NZ_MSSM01000021.1 GCF_004123795.1 Lacticaseibacillus chiayiensis
GTCTAGCTAACTGCGGATATGATGTGCCACCTGTAAGGTATGCTTGGACTACCTTGAGCATGAACTCCTCTGAATACCTCCGCTGCTCGCGGCGTTTGGCCAGTGCGTCCACGCCACCCGCATCATACCGCTCTATCCACTGAACCACATGTGAAGGATGGACACCGTACTCTTCTCGAATGGCGTTAGGTGACATACCCCCCTTCACTAAACCAATATAGTAAAGCTTTTCTTCTACGCTGTATCTCGAACCTTTTCGGCCCATAAAAAATACTCCTTCCTCGGCAGACAAGCTTTAATTATTTGCTTGTCTACCTCAGTAGGAGTATACCCAAGGATGTCTTTTTGTGTAGCATGTTTTGTTGCCTTTATTGATGTCGGTGGTGTTGACGTAAGTAAAGACCGAGGCCAAATGGCACCATGTTCTCATCGCCGGCCTTGATACGTTTAAAATTCGCACGATGTTTAATGAGGAAAACAACTAGCAGGCCACACGCCACGGTTGTAAGTAACCAGTCGTGATAAACAAGCGACCAGCTGGTGATGATCACCATGCCAAGTGTGCTGGCAACGCTGACCATGGACGTCAGTAAGATCAGGCTAAACCAGATGGCAAAGGCAATAAAGAAAAATTCTGGATTATACGCCAGTAAAATGCCGGCGCTGGTTGCCACTGCTTTGCCGCCTTCGAAATGAATGTAAATCGAAAAGGTATGACCTAAGACAGCAGCCAACCCGACAATCAGAATCAGCCAGTGATGGTCAATCCCAAACAAAATAGGTAAACTGGCTGACAATGTTCCTTTAAGAATATCCAGTAGCAACACCAGTGTTCCGCCAATCGGTCCTAGCATCCGATAAGCGTTGGTCGTTCCAATATTATGACTGCCACCTTTGCGAATGTCGATATGATAAAAGACCTTGCCAATCACCACACCAAACGGGATGGCACCAATGAAATAAGCGAGTATAAAACAAAGCACAAGAACCAAGTGTGCCCCTCCTCTCAGACTTAAAAACTATTTTAGCATTTTTGACTTTTGAGTGATACGCCGTTAAAATAATGCGAACACACATTCGATTCGCGGCAATGGGTTAAATGATCCAAAGATACGTCGACGCAGACTTTTTATTGATGCAAAGGCGACAACGGAAATAGGTAGCTCGTAAAATAGCCGCGTGCGAATTGTTAGCTGAGATCGCCCTCGCGCCGTTTTCTAAGCATTTTTAGTCATGCTTTGTTCGCGCTCTGCGGGTGCGTGGTGTATTCTATAAATTAGTTGTTTCAAAAAGGGAGTTTATTATGGACAAAGCAACGCAAGCATATAATGATTCATCCATTCAGGTGCTGCACGGCCTGGAAGCCGTTCGCAAGCGGCCTGGGATGTATATTGGATCCACCGATGGCCGCGGGTTGCACCATTTAGTTTATGAAATCGTGGATAACTCAGTCGATGAAGCGCTCGCGGGTTTTGGGGACGAAATCAATGTAACCATTCACGCCGATAATTCGGTTACCGTGCAGGATCATGGACGGGGGATGCCAACGGGGATGCATCCCAGCGGCAAGCCAACGATTGAAGTGATCTTAACGGTGCTGCACGCTGGCGGGAAGTTTAACCAAAATAGCTATAAAACCTCAGGCGGTCTTCACGGGGTCGGTTCCAGTGTTGTGAATGCCTTATCTGAATCACTGACCGTGCGGGTTGTCCGCGACAAACGCGCCTTTGAAGAACATTTTATCAATGGCGGTCATCCAGATGGTGGTCTACAAAAGCTGGGTAAGGTGAACGAGCCAAATGGCACCACGATTACCTTCAAGCCGGATCCGACAATTTTCCAGACCACGGTTTTTAATTATGATACACTCGCTGAACGGTTACGCGAATCAGCCTTTTTGCTGAAAAATATCACAATTAATTTAATTGACGAGCGCACAGGCAAGCGGGATCAGTACCACTATCCTGATGGCTTGGTTAGTTTCGTCAAGTATCTTAATGAAGGCAAAGATGCACTGTCGCAAGTCATTAATTTTGAAGGCAAGAAGGACGGCATTGTGGTTGACTTTGCCGGCCAATATAATGATGGCTATTCCGAAAACATTATTTCCTTCGTTAACAATGTGCGCACTGGCGATGGCGGCACGCACGAAATCGGGTTGCGCAGCGGGATGACCCGGGCGTTTAATGAGTTTGCGCGCAAAGTCGGCTTGTTAAAAGACCGTGATAAGAACCTTGAGGGCAGTGATGTTCGGGAGGGCTTTGCTGGTATTTTAAGCGTGCGGATTCCTGAAGAAATCCTACAGTTTGAAGGTCAGACTAAGGGTAAGCTAGGCACTCCGCAGGCACGAACAGTCGTCGACGGCATTGTTTACGAAAATCTTTCCACTTTTCTGATGGAAAATGGCGAAGAATCCCAGGAACTGGTGCGTAAGGCGGTTAAGGCTAGGGATGCCCGTGAAGCAGCGCGTAAGGCACGCGATGACAGTCGGACCGGCCGTAAGCGGAAAAAAGATCAAGGCCTGCTTTCCGGTAAGTTAACGCCAGCACAGACCAAAAACCCTAAACGTAATGAACTTTATCTGGTCGAAGGGGATTCGGCTGGCGGTTCTGCCAAACAAGGGCGGGATCGCAAGTTTCAGGCAATTTTACCGTTGCGCGGGAAAGTCCTGAATACGCAAAAAGCAAAGCTGCAGGATATTGTTAAGAACGAAGAAATCAATACGATGATTTACACAATCGGTGCCGGTGTCGGGGCGGACTTTGATATCCAGCAGGCTAATTACAACAAGATCATTATCATGACCGATGCGGATACTGATGGTGCGCATATTCAGATTCTGCTGCTGACATTCTTTTATCGGTATATGCGACCGCTGATTGATGCCGGCCGAGTTTATATTGCGTTACCGCCACTGTATCGGCTGCAAAAAGGCGCTGGGGCCAAGACTAAGATTAGCTATGCCTGGACTGATGAAGAACTGGCAAAGGAAACCAAGGCTATGGGGAAGGGTTATACGCTGACCCGTTTCAAAGGACTTGGAGAAATGAATGCTGATCAGTTGTGGGAAACCACCATGAATCCGGAAACGCGGACGTTGATTCGAGTGCGAATCGATGATGCCCAGCTAGCCGAACGGCGGGTCACGACTTTGATGGGCGATCGGGTCGAACCCCGGCGCGAATGGATTGAACACCACGTTAAGTTTGACATGGATGATGACGGTAGCATTTTGGAAACACCGACAGCCAACCACGAAAAGTTGCAGTTTGGTGCCAAACAAATCGTTAAACAGTTAGACAAGAAAGGAAAGTAAAAACCATTGGCCAATCAGATTCAGGAGTTGACCTTAGAAGAGGTCATGGGCGACCGGTTTGGCCGGTACTCGAAATACATTATTCAAGAACGGGCCTTGCCAGATGTTCGTGATGGATTAAAACCGGTTCAGCGCCGAATTTTATTTGCGATGAATCAAGATGGCAACACTTATGACAAAGGTTTTCGTAAATCGGCTAAAAGTGTCGGTAACGTGATGGGCAACTATCATCCGCATGGCGATAGTTCGATTTATGAAGCGATGGTCCGGCTTAGCCAGGACTGGAAATTGCGGGCACCTTTGATTCAAATGCATGGTAACAACGGTTCGATGGACGGCGATCCGCCTGCCGCTATGCGATATACGGAAGCGCGCCTAAGCAAAATCAGTAAAGAAATGCTAGCTGATATCGATAAAGAGACCGTGGACATGGTCCTCAATTTCGATGACACGGCACAGGAGCCAACCGTCTTACCGGCTGGATTTCCCAATTTGCTGGTTAATGGCGCCACCGGGATTTCTGCTGGTTACGCGACTGAAATTCCGCCGCATAACTTACGCGAAGTAGTGGAAGCCATTTTGTACTTGTTAAAGCATCCGCAAGCTGACTTAAACGACTTGATGCAATATGTCAAAGGTCCAGATTTTCCGACCGGCGGGATTATTCAGGGACTTGACGGCATCAAGCAGGCGTATGAAACCGGCCGCGGTAAGATTGTCGTTCGATCACGTACACATATCGAAACCATGCGCGGCGGACGGGAAAAGATTGTCGTTACCGAGATCCCTTACGATGTCAATAAAGCCTTAATGATCAAGAAAATTGACGAACTGCGCCTTAACAAGAAAGTCGACGGTATCGCTGAAGTTCGGGATGAAAGTGACCGTTTTGGTTTAAGTGTCGTCATTGAGCTTAAGAAAGAAGCCGATGCACAAGGTATTTTGAATTATCTTTTCAAAAATACCGACCTGCAGATCACTTATAACTTTAATATGGTGGCCATCGCCGATATGCAGCCAAAACTGCTAGGGTTGAAGGCCATGCTGGAAGCATACGTTGCCCACCGCCGTGATGTGGTCACTCGCCGTACGCGCTATGAGTTGAACAAGGCAGCGGCGCGTCAACATATCGTTGAAGGCTTGATCAAGATGCTTTCGATTCTGGATCAGGTGATCGCGGCTATTCGTGCTTCTAAGGATAAAGGCGATGCCAAGCGTAATCTGGTTAAGCAGTTTGATTTTTCCGAAGCGCAAGCAGAAGCCATTGTGTCCCTGCAGCTGTATCGCCTGACCAATACCGACATTACTGCCTTGCAAAACGAAGCGGCCCAGCTGGCTAAGGCCATCGCTGGTTATCAAGACATTCTGGCGCGACCTGCTGCTCGTGACCGGGTCATCGAGCAGGAATTGAAGCGGATTGCCAAGGAGTATGGGGATGATCGCCGTAGCAGCATCCAGGCAAAAATCGAAACACTTGAAGTCGCAACGACAGTGACAGTAGCGGATGAGGCAGTCATGGTTCAGGTGTCACGGGATGGTTACGTAAAGCGTAGTTCATTGCGCAGTTACCAAGCCGTTGATCCTGACGATAATGGGCTCAAGGCGAACGACCTGGCCATTTTCACAGGCGAATTGCGTACGCTGCAACACCTTTATATTGTGACCAATGCTGGAAATATTATTTATCGACCTGTTTATGAAATCGGTGACGCTCGTTGGAAAGATACCGGCGAGCATCTGAGCCAGACAGTCGGACTTGGCACCGATGAAAAGGTATTGGCAGTATTTGCCTTTGATCAGCTGGACGTTGCCGGTAGTTTTGTTCTGGGCTCCAGTGATGGCTATATTAAACAGACAGCGTTGAGTGATTTACAACCGCAACGGACTTACAAACGTAAACCGATGCTGGCCATGAAGCTTAAGAAGGCGGATGCTGTGGTCACTAATGCTTATTTCACCACCGATCAGTCCCAGGATGTTTTTGTTGTTAGTCGGCACGCTTATGGATTAATGTTCCCGTTAGCCGATGTTTCGACCGTTGGCGCACGGGCAACCGGCGTTAAAAGTATGGATCTAAAACCGGAAGACGAGGTTGTTAACTTCATTCTGGTTAAAGATCCGCAAAGTGCGGTTGTTGGCATCCTGACGCAACGCGGGGCCTTCAAGCGAATGGCATTAAGTGAAGTCGGCGAAATGAGTCGGGCGCGGCGCGGTTTACTGGTCTTGCGCGAGCTTAAGCGCGATCCGCACCGAATCGTCGCCATGATGGCAGTTGACGAGCAAACCCACTTGGATGTGTTGACGGATGCTGACAAGGTTGTCACGCTGACGCCAAGTCAACACCCAACCGGGGATCGATACTCTAACGGGTCATTTGTCATTGATACGGATGTTCAAGGGAAACCAATCTTTGTCCGTACCCGTGAAGTGATTCCGGAAAAGGACTAAACAAGAAATCTAGTGAAAGCCACCTCTGTACTATTACAGAGGTGGCTATTTTTTGTTATTGTAGTACAGAAATATTGTGCACAATTTATCAAATTAGCCCTTAAGCAATTTTTATGAAACAGTCAAATACACTAAAAAAACAAAAGAACCCTTGTTATATGGGAAATAAAACGCTTGCATAGATTCCGCGCCGTGTTATACTGAGTTTGTAAGAACTGTCACATCTGTAATTCACTTTAGGAGGCAAACACCTATGAAACAGCTTGACGAAACCAAAGTTCCTAATTATTGGGAAGGCTTTAACGGCGGCGACTGGCAAGAAGAAATCAATGTGCGCGATTTTATCGAGCATAACCTGAACCAATATGATGGGGACGAGAGTTTCCTTGCTGGCCCCACTGAAGCAACAACTGTTTTGAACAATCAGGTTCTGAACTTGAAGAAGCAAGAGCGTGCTAATGGCGGCGTTTTGGATGCAGACAACAACATTCCATCAACCATTACGTCACATGGCCCTGGCTATCTCAACAAAGATCTTGAAAAGATTGTTGGCGTTCAAACTGACAAGCCTTTCAAACGTGCCTTCATGCCGTTTGGTGGTATTCGGATGGCGGAAGACGCTTTGAAAGCTTATGGCTTCGAAACCGATCCTGCCGAACACAAGATTTTCACCGAATATCGTAAAACCCATAACCAAGGTGTCTTTGACGCTTACACACCGGAAATGCGCAAGGCTCGTCACTACAAGATCGTGACTGGGTTACCTGACGCTTATGGCCGTGGCCGAATCGTCTCAGACTTTCCACGAATTGCTATTTATGGTATTGATCGCTTGATGGAAGAGAAGGTTAATGATTACAACTTGACCGGCGACGGCGAAATGACCGATGATGTCATCAAACTTCGCGAAGAAATCAACGAACAGTATCGTGCTTTGAACGATATGAAGAAAATGGCCAAAGAATATGGCTATGATATTTCGCGACCAGCTGCAAACGCTCAAGAAGCTGTCCAATGGATTTACTTTGGCTATCTTGCAGCCGTTAAGACGCAAAATGGTGCGGCGATGTCCGTTGGTCGGATCGATACGGTTATCGATGCTTATATTCAGCGGGATATGCGTCTCGGCAAGTTAGACGAAGAACAGGCTCAGGAACTGATTGATCATTTGGTTATGAAGTTGCGGATGGTTCGGTTCATCCGGACTGAAGAATATAATTCACTCTTCTCCGGCGATCCGATCTGGGCAACTTTGTCCTTGGCTGGTATGGGTAATGATGGTCGGCATCATGTTACCAAGACCGCATTCCGGTTCCTGAAGACCTTAGACAACATGGGCGCAGCACCGGAACCAAACATTACGCTATTGTGGAGCGAACGTTTGCCAGAAGGATTCAAGCGTTACGCAACCGAAGTTTCCATCCAAAGTTCAACCATTCAATACGAAAACGATGACTTGATGCGTAACGAATGGGGCACAGACTATTATGGCATCGCTTGCTGTGTATCCGCACAGCCGATCGCAGACGGTGTTCAGTACTTTGGCGCTCGAGCTAACCTAGCAAAGACCGTCTTATATGCCATCAATGGTGGTAAAGACGAAATCCAGGAAGCACAAGTGGGTCCTGAATATGAACCAATCACCAGCGACTACATCGATTACGACGAATTCATGAAGAAATTCGACAAGATGATGGACTGGTTAGCAGATGTTTATGTTAACGCACTGAATGTCATTCACTATATGCATGACAAGTATTACTACGAAGCAGCACAGTTAGCATTGAAGGACACGCGATTGAACCGGACGTTTGCAACCGGTATTTCCGGTTTGTCACATGCAGTTGACTCTATCAGTGCTATCAAGTATGGCCACGTTAAAGTGATTCGCGATGAAAATGGTATTGCGGTTGACTTTGTTGCTGACAACGACGACTATCCGCGTTATGGTAACAATGACGATCGAGCCGACAACATCGCTAAGTGGTTGGTGAAGACCTTCTATAATAAGATGAACACTCATCATCTCTATCGCGGTGCCAAGTTGAGTACCAGTGTTCTGACCATCACATCTAATGTGGTTTATGGTAAGAATACCGGAACTACACCAAACGGCCGTCAGAAAGGCGAACCATTCTCACCAGGTGCTAACCCAGCATACGGCGCTGAAAAGAACGGTGCCTTGGCTTCACTGATGTCCACCGCTAAGATTCCATACCATTACGCAACAGACGGTATCAGTAACACGTTCGGGGTTACACCAAACACCTTGGGACATGATGATGAAACCCGTAAGGACACCTTGGTTCATATGGTGGACGGTTATATGGAAAACAGCGGCATGCATCTGAATATCAACGTCTTCAACAAGGAAACGTTGATCGATGCGCAGAAGCACCCAGAAGAATACCCAACCTTAACTGTCCGGGTTTCAGGCTATTGCGTATACTTCGCAGACCTAACGAAGGAACAGCAAGATGACGTTATCGCACGGACATTCTTCGACGAAATGTAAACCAGTCAACTCAACATCAAAACAGGAAATCGTTCCTGTTTTGTCAAAAGGCGGCAACGTTGCTGTTGCCGTTTTTTGACAAACTGAAATGAAAATCGTTTGAAAACTATCAGCATACTAGCAGTGGAGGCGGCACAGATGAAACTTATCGATCAATCACAAAGCCCGTTAAATATTCTGGAACAGGTCGGGCAGGATCATGAAGGCCCAATTAAAGGCTACGTTCACTCAGTCGAAAGCTTCGGCTCAGTCGACGGTCCCGGAATTCGGTTTGTCGTCTTCATGCAAGGGTGTCGCATGCGCTGCCAATATTGCCACAATCCTGATACGTGGAATATCGGCGTCGGTGAGGAAATGACGGCAGATCAGATTCTAGCTGATGCGCAGCGCTATAAGGCCTTCTGGGGCGAACAAGGCGGGATTACGTGCAGCGGCGGGGAAAGTCTAGTGCAAATCGACTTTATCCTGGAACTCTTTACTAAAGCCAAGGAGCTTGGTATTTCAACTTGTCTCGATACGTCAGGTGGACCGTTCACGCGTGATCAGCCTTGGTTTGGCCAATTTGAGAAACTCATGGCGGTTACCGATATTTCATTGGTAGATATTAAGCACATTGATTCCGCTGAGCACAAGAAATTAACGGGATTCCCAAACGAAAACATTTTGGATATGGTTCAATATATGTCTTCTCACGGTGATGATATGTGGATCCGACACGTGTTAGTACCGCAACGTACCGATTTTGATCCTTACCTTAAACGGTTAGGCGATTATATTGCAACGTTAGATAAGAATGTGGTTCAGAAAGTCGAGATCCTTCCTTACCACACGCTGGGGGTCAAGAAATACCATGAACTAGGCATTACCTACCCACTAGAAGGCATCGAACCGCCATCAGCAGATCGCGTTAAGAATGCGGAAAATCTGTTGCATGTTCAAGATTACACTGGCTGGCAAAATTGGCGTCCGCGTCCGGCTACCAACGCATAGTTTAGTTAGAACTTAACGTAACGATTAAAAACGCGGCAAATCTGTTGCGTTTTTTTTAAATGCCACTTATGATGATGAATGATCAGTATTATAAATTTATAAATGAAAGGGAAGCCGCCCCATGAAAACGAAGCAAGAGCGCATTTTTTCCTCCAAGACTCTCACGTATTTTCTGCAACTCGCAGAAACAATGAACTACACCCAGTCTGCTCAGCTGTTAGGCATTACGCAACCGGCATTGACGCAGCAAATCAAGAAGTTGGAGCGGACAGTGGGGGCGCCGCTGTTCTATTCTGTCGGGAAAAAACTGCATTTGTCGGATGCTGGTCGGACGATGTTGAAGGCAACTCACGAAATCTATGAGATCCTGAATCAGACGACTGACGAGATTCAGCAAAGTACCAGCGCAACTGTGGGTAAGATTAACATTGGGTTGTTGAGTTCGATTGAAGATAGTGCTTTTAACGCTTTCATTGCCCATTACTATGATTTGAATCCCGAAGTTGAAATTACTTTGCGGATGATGACCCGCCACGAAATATGGGAAGCACTCGAAAACAATCAAGTTGATTTGGCAATTATGAATTTGCCTGACGAAACGATCAAGAACTGGAAACCATACGCCAGCAAGAAGATTCTCGATGAGCAATTGCTGTTTTTGCATCACGACGATTCGTTGGCAAACCGTAAGCGCCTTCATTTTAAAGATACGCTTGCTGAACCATGGGTTACTTATCCGGATGATTACTTCCTAGGGCAGATGCTTCACGAAGCTTACAAGAATCAGATGGTTGATTTTCCACATGTGGTGGCTCATTTTACCACGCCATATCAACTCACACAGTTTGTTAATCACACCGGTGTGAACACTGCTTTGCCGACGAGTTTCGTGGTGGCACATACCGATCAAATCAAGGCCCACGCCGTTTCATTCGAACCAGCCATTCGCTTTGAGACCTCGTTCGTTTATCGCAAAGAAAAGGCTGATATTCCGCGGATTGCCAATTTTTTTGAGACGTTTGACACCTATCTGGCAGAAAAAGATTATCTGTCGCGGGTCGGCGAAAACAGTGGTAAGATTGAAAGGTAAATATTGAGCTGAGGAGCGATCGATTAATATGACGACTTTGATTTTTGGACATCAAAACCCAGATACGGATGCGATTACCAGTGCCATGAGCTGGGCCGAGTTTCAAAAGCAGGCTGGCAACACAGATGTTGAAGCAGTAGCACTCGGCGAACCGAATGACGAGACCAAGTTTGTTTTGGATCATTTCAAGGCGCAAGCACCGCGAGTTATTAAAACTGCAGCAAATGAAACCAACACTGTGATGCTGGTAGATCATAACGAATTTCAGCAGAGTGTAGCTGATATCGAAGACGTGCAGATTGCGTCAGTGGTTGACCATCACCGAATTGCAAATTTCCACACGGCGGCACCACTGTTCTATCGGGCAGAACCGGTCGGCAGCACGAACACCGTGATCTTCGAACTGTTTCAGGAACACGGCTACACAATCTCACCGAAATTAGCCGGTCTGATGGCGTCAGGACTGATTTCCGACACCTTGTTGCTGAAATCGCCAACCGCAACGGACAAGGATAAAAAGATTCTTCCTGAAATGGCCAAAATTGCTGGAATTGATTTGCAATCTTACGGCCTCGCCATGCTGAAGGCGGGTACCAACTTAGCTGCTAAGTCCGATATGGATATTATTGAAGGCGACGCCAAGAGCTTCACAATGGGTGGTAAGTCGATCCGTATCGGCCAGGTCAATACCGTTGATCTGAATGATATTTACGCGCGTCAGGACGAACTGTTAAACGCCATGACCGAGGAAGCACGGGCAAAGGGATATGATGACTTCCTGCTGATTGCGACAGACATTTTAAACAGTAATTCTACTGGTTTTGCTGTTGGTGCCGACCGCGATAAAGTGGCGGCAGCCTTTAACGAGAAGTTTGATGCGAACGCCCGTTTGGCATTGCCGGGCGTCGTTTCACGTAAGAAGCAAGTTGTACCGCCGATGCAAAAAGTATTTGAAGGTTAATTTGTCGAGTTTTATGAATTTCATTTGATTAAATCGCAGCTAGACATTCTGGTTGCGATTTTTTGTATTGTCAAAGCCAATCAGGATGGTGGCGAAGCTTTGAAGGCAAACAGAGCGACTGGGTTCAATCGAAAACTTATGATCTGGTGCCAGAAATAACGATGAGGCATGCCGCGAATCGTAAATTTCTTGCTGTTCGAAATTTGATGTAAATTCGATTGAACGTGAGCGCGCATGGAATTTCTGTTGGGGTCAATTGAGCAGATATTATGCGCACACGAGATTGTATGGATTTGCAGAAATCGATTTAGACTTCTGGAAAATCTGCTGAATTAACAATCTACGCACTACTTCGTATAATATATATTATGTAAACTAGAATGGAGATTTACGATTGTACTTTTTAAGGGATTCTTTTGCAATAACAATTTCATGCGTGCACTCCCCCACTCAGGCATGCAGTCGATTTTGCTGAGTTGGTACTGATATGAGTTTGAGGTTGCGACAAACGGCAATTAGGTTCATTGGTTGACCAGCAACACAATTAATTTGGTGTTTTGCTTAAAAACCAGTCGCAATCCGATCATATACGGATTTTGCTAAATTTTCGGCCAATTAACAAATTCAAAAAGAATTGCTCATTTTGAATGGCCAGGCTTTATTTGACGAATTGCTGAAGTTTGTGACGATATTTCAACAAACCGTTTATCATCACTGAAATGGTGGCTGTAAGCAAATGATTGTCGTCCCCAATTTGGAAATGACAATGGCGGGATCTTGCACATGTTGAAAATCGCTCGGTAGCGCATTAAAAACAGTGCGATGCATTGATAGAATTTGCCAGTCTTATCCGGGTATCGCCGTTTACCTTTGGATAAAGCTAAAACTTTATTCAATGCATCCGTGACTCTTTTTTTCCAGATAATCCGCGACAGATCAAGACTTTTTCAACAATTTTCCTCGTCAAAGGCCGCCTTTTTCGCGTATACTAACATTATCCAAAAGAAAACATACGTTCGAGGTGATGCTGTTTGTCGACCCAGAATTATCCAAAATTGATCCACGCTATGCTGCCTTCCCTGCCCGACTATATTCAAGACTATTATCACAGCCAAAAAGCGATTCCGATTGCCGACTCTACCCTTTACCAGTATCTGCATTTTTATCAGGAATTTCTTGATTGGCTGATCGCTAGCCGCGTGACATCGGCTTCTTCCCCGCAATCTGTGCCACTGGAAACGTTGGAACACCTTTCCTTACGCGATGCTCAGGCCTTTGTAGCTTTTTTGCTTGAGCGGCCTTCCAAAACACATCCTAATAAACGCATGACGCGGCGCAGTGTTGCCTTGCGTTTGGTTGGCATCAAGGCACTTTATCGGTTTTTGACCGAAGAAAGCGAACCGCATGCAGATGGCGAACCGTACTTTTACCGCAATGTTTGGAATAAGGTTAAATTGAAGACGCACACTGAGACGACGGCCTACCGGAATCACAAGTTGCAGGAAATGCTGTTTGTGGATGGTGAAGATGCCAAGTTTTTGCATTGGCTTGACCAGCTTTATGCAGCGCAACTGCCTTCAAAACAGCGGGCTTATTTTGAGGCTGCTAAACAGCGGAATCTGGCCATCATTGCTTTGCTGTTTGGATCCGGTGTCCGCGTAAGTGAGCTGGTTAATATGAATTTGGAAGACCTGAACATGGATCGGCACACGGTACAGGTTGTGCGCAAAGGTAATTTTCAGGATCGGGTTAATTTTGCTGATTGGATTGACTCGTATCTCACCGCTTATTTACAACAACGTTCGGCCATTATTGGCTATCAAAAGCCGACCTCACCGTTGTTTGTGACCCAAGTCGGGCAAACGGTGAAGCGGATTCGCCAAAATACAATTGAAGCCTTTTTCAAGCGTTACACGACTGCTTATGGCCGTCCATCGACACCGCATAAAGCGCGCCATACGTTGGGAACAAATATTTACACGGTGACCAAAGATGTTCAGCAAGTGGCTGATCAACTTGGTCAGACAACCACTAGTGCCACGGATCTTTACATTAATCTTAGCGATAAACGCGGGAAAGCTGCACTGCGGGAGGTGTCTGAAACGGCAGCCAGGGCATTGGATCGGCACACACAACGACGTACCGATAACTTATGAACC
This sequence comes from Lacticaseibacillus chiayiensis, assembly GCF_004123795.1. GTDB lineage: Bacteria > Bacillota > Bacilli > Lactobacillales > Lactobacillaceae > Lacticaseibacillus > Lacticaseibacillus chiayiensis. The sequence goes on from NZ_MSSM01000021.1 coordinate 13,480, forward strand.
GGAAACTAGCTGCCCCGGGCCTTATTCAAGTGTTTTGGCCCGGACAGGCTTATACTTAAGACAGTTATGTGACACAGAAAGGCGGGGTTTATTGTGTTGGATGTTAAGGATTCAGTGAATCGGTTGGCGTGGACGACCGAGCACCATTTTCTGCATATTCAGGCGCGGCATGATTTCATGCGGGCTTGGGCGGTTCAATTTGAAATGGCGTATACGGATTTTCGAGTCATTCAGATGGCGCTACAGCTTGGCGGCGAGCAATACCACGATCTGTTGAAGCGGTTTGCCGCGGCCTATGAAGCCGTTTATCCCTTTGAATATGCGTTTGCGGCAGGTGGTCTTGCCGGGTTTGATGAGCAGTTTGCCGATAAAATGGCTGATTACCAAACTGCTGAACAAAACCTGCTTAAGCTGATTGCCGAGATCAAGGCGCTGCAACCAGCCTGAAACGTGATCAAAAAAATGCCGCTTCTGATCTAGTCGTTACCAAATGAACGACTGTCAGAAGCGGCACTTTTTAATGGACATGAAACGTCGGGGATTGCGGCAGCATTTTTGCTAAGTCGGCAGTCCCCTTACCTACGACTGCTTGGTTGGCGGCGGGAAACGATGTGGTAATAAACGTTGCCAGTCAAACGATACATGAGTACGTAGATCACGGCGAAGATGGCTAACGTGATGAGTGAGACAGTTAAGAAAAACTGCCAGTCCGGCAAACCGAATAACATCATGATGCGCTGGACGAAGGTAAAGCAAAGCCAACATGCATCGCGGCGACGACTAACGGCAGATAAAACAACATCAGCAGTTGGCTGTTGATGGTTGCCCGTACCTCGCGCAGACTTAGCCCGACCCGTTGCAGAATGGTATAGCGGCGTTCATCGGCATACCCTTCTGCCAGTTGCTTGTAGTAAAGAATGAGCAATGTGGCCAAGATGAATGTGGCGCTGAAGACGATGCCGAGAAACAGGAAACTGCTCATCATGCTGGCGGTGTCGTCATAGTTAACGGCTCGAGACTGAACAGTGTCAGGAAGTGCGATGCCGCTTTTATTTAAATCTTGATAAAGCTTGACTTGATTAGCATGACTGCCACTTAACATCACATCCTGATTTGTGGTCACGCTTGATTTAAGTTCAGCGGACGATTTATTAGGATACAGGTGGTGCAACGCGTCAAGCATTTGCGTCTCGGATGGGAAAGCAACGAAAAGATTGGGAATAAACGTTTTAGGCGCATTTGCAAAGTTTGTAGCCCGTATCGCTACGTGAAAGGTTTGACCACCAATTTTCAAAGTCTTGCCGGCATAGTGATTGGACGTATAAATCAAAATGTTGTTGCCGGTAAGCGCTCGATGCTCGCCAGTGTATTGATTATAACTGTCAATTGTCATTAACTGGACGCTGCGGGCATTGTCAAAGCCAAAGGGACCGCTGATAGTATTTTGCGAATTCAATCGATCCTTTTTCAACAGCGCCAAGGTACTTGATGGTCCGGTGAATGTCCGGATTGAACGGACACGGACGTGATGTATCTTAGCTAGTTCTGTGACGCGGCTGGCAGCGGCTTGGTGATTTGCTTTGACTGAATAAGACAAATCCACCGGTGTTTGTTGGTCAACAATTTCGTTGATGCCAAAGAAAAGCGTGGCGGTGGTTGCCAGCGTGATTAACGTCATGGTGACCAAAATTGCAATGGAGGCTAAGCCAGCGCCGTTTTGCTGCATGCGATATAGGAGGTTAGAGACATTAATAAAATGCTTTGGTTTGTAGTAGTAGTTCTGGCGGTTGCGCAACCATTTTAAGATGAAAACCGATCCGGAAGTAAATAAGCCGTAAGTTCCTGCGATGACGAAAACAACGGCAAAGAAAAACATGCTCATGGCCTCAAGCGGATTGGTAATGACCACAGCCAAGGTATAGCCAGCGATTAGGCAGCCGACACTGATGATCAACGTCAACCAGGCAACTTTGGGTTCTCGCTCACCAGCGCTTTGTTCACGGACAATGTCGATTGGCTGCTTGCGGATTAGCCAGATCTCATCAATAAACATGAGGATGATGAAAAGACTGATGGTAATGATACCGGCAATACTGAAGGCTTGCTGGCTCAAGCCAAACTCAAGGTGATGATTGACATGAAGTGCCTTGGCGAGTGTCAGATAGCTAATGCGAGAAAGCACCGTACCCAAAAGACCGCCCAGTAACAACGTGGTCAACAGGAGCAGTAACTTTTCAATGGCCATCATTTTGCTTAGCTCGCCTTTTCCAAAGCCGATGATGTTATATAAACCCAGCTGCTGAATACGTTGCTTGCGGAGAAAATTGTTGGCATAGATCACCAGGATGACGGAAATAATAGCCGTCGTGACGCTCCCGAACATGAATAAAGATCTGCCCGCTGCAGCACCGAATTGGCTGAAGAGAACATCACTGCTGGTGTAGGCATTCAGCATAATCAGGTTAATGGCCATCAAAAAACTGGTAGTCATGACAAATGGCACAAACAACCGACGATCGGCTTTAAGGTTAGTGGCGGCCAGTTTGAAATAGAATTTCATTGACCTTCGCCTTCCTTCGTCAGCATGGCTGTCATCGTCTCACTGATCCGGGTCAAAAAGTCTGGCTGGTTAAGCTCGCCACGATAAAGTTGGTGAAAGATTTGGCCATCACGGATAAAAAGAACGCGTTGACTGTGGCTGGCGGCAACGGCACTATGCGTCACCATAAGAATAGTTTGCTGGCTCTGTGCGTTTACATCTGTCAGTAAATCTAGAAGTTCACTTGACGTTTTGGAATCAAGCGCGCCGGTTGGTTCGTCAGCCAGCAGAATTTCCGGTTCGGTAATCATAGCCCGAGCGGCAGCGACTCGTTGTTGCTGGCCGCCAGAGAGTTCGTAAGGATATTTTTGCAAAAGGTCACTGATGCCTAACCGCGGTGCAAGTTTGGCTAGGCGATTTTTCATGATCGCCAGCGGCTTTTTTGCCAGAACCAACGGCAGGAAGATGTTGTCCTGTACGTTAAATGTGTCAAGCAAGTCAAAATCCTGAAAAATAAACCCGAGATGCTCCCGCCTAAATTTGGCGCGGGCGCCTTCTTTGACTTTGCGCAAGTCCTGACCGTTGAGCGTGATTTCGCCGCCTGTGGGGTTGTCTAAGGTAGCGATCAGATTCAACAAAGTACTTTTTCCCGAACCAGATTCACCCATAATGGCGACAAATTCGCCTGATTCGACTGTAAAGCTGATATTCACCAATGCCTGAACGGGTTGGGCACCACGACTGGTATAGGTTTTTTCGACATTTTTTAATTTAAGTAACGTTGACATGTGATCTTCCCCTTTCACTAACTAGCTTAAAAGGGATGGGCCTTCAAAACTACTTACAGTCGGCTGCGGTTGCTTACAAGCTGGTAAGTTGGCTTACTCAGCCTGCCAGTGGGTCTGGGGAAAATGGATCGCAAACGTGCTGCCAACGCCGACTTTTGACGTCACCGTCAGTCGCAACCCTAATTTTTCAGCAATTTGGCGGCTGAGGAATAAACCTAAGCCGCTAGCCTTTTGATTGGCGCGACCGTTGTAGCCGGAGTAACCCTGCTCGAAAATCCGCGGCAAGTCCTCCGGCAAAATGCCAATGCCTGTGTCAGCCACGCAAACAGCATCCCCTTTTGCATAAATCCGGATCGCACCGTCCGGGGTATATTTAATCGCGTTGGTTAAGAGCTGTTCGAAAATAAACCGCAGCCATTGACTATCACTGATAACGGTCGGCAGTGTTTCGACTGAGACCGTTAAGTCCTTGGCAATGAACAACTTCGCCAAGTCGCGGACCGTTTCATTGACGAGCGGTTTTAATGCGACTTTGGTTAAAACGAGGTCGGTATTCAACGTGGTCAATTTGAGATAGTTGAGCATGACCGTCAGATAGCGGTTGATTTTGCTGATTTCCAGACGCGCATCATTAGCGTTCACCGGTTCTATCTGCAGTAACAGATCCAAGGCCGTTAACGGTGTTTTGATTTGATGCGTCCACAGTTGCAGCGTATCTAACGTGTCCTGTTCCCGGTCGCGATAGGTATCACTGTTTTTCGCAATGCCTGTTGCAATGCTGCGATTTTTTGGTAATAGGCGCGGCTTAAGGGATCGGTGATTTGGGTGGGATCCAGCAGTGAGACGTCTTCGTGAAGCTGCTGCCACTCGCGATTAAATCGCCATAAATCGTAACCACCGATGACGAGTAATGGGATGAGGGCAAATAGCCACAAGTTGAAGATGACCTCAATCGAAGCATTCAGCAGCCAATTGGCCAGTAAGCCAGTCAAAAGTAAGGTGAGCAGGATGAGCCAAACCATCCAGCGTGCATGGTAATAGGCCTTAATCATGGCCGGCCTCCTTGCTGGCGAGACGATAACCTTTACCCTTAACCGTTTCAATGAGTTCGGCCAAGCCGACCGGTGCCACCTTTTTGCGGAGTCGATTCATATTAACGGCCAAAGCATTGCGGTCGATAAATTCGTCGCCTTCCCACAATTTTTCGATCATGGCTTCGCGCGTGACAACTTCTCCATTGGCACTAAACAAAAGGCTCAGCAATTTCGTCTCGGTGGGTGTAATGTCAAGCACTTCGGTAGGCGATCGCAGCTGATTGTCGGTCGGCACAAGTGTAAACTCGCCGTGAGTTAAATTTGTTTCGGTTTGCTGGTACTGGTATGTCCGCCGCAACATCCCCTGAATCTTGGCCAATAACACCGGTAACTCGATCGGCTTGGCTAAAAAATCATCGGCACCAAGGTTCATCGCCATCACGAGGTTCATATCATCACCGGAACTTGTCAAAAAAATGACTGGAACGTTGCTATGCTTACGTAATTCACTCAGCCAGTGGAAACCGTTAAAATAAGGCAAACTGATGTCCATAATGACCAAATCCGGTGCGGCCGCGCGAATTTCTTCATCAACACGATCAAATTTTTTAACTAGGTCAACGGTAAACGCCCAGCGATTTAGGTAGTTCCCGATCGTTTTAGCGATCACATCATCGTCTTCAACAATAAAAATTTTCTGTGGCATGCTCATTGTGCTCCCCTCGTGGTGATTCTTGGGATTTTTTGATCTTTTGTTTTACACTGAAGTTAGCTTCTATTTTAACTGATTTCAGGTGGTTAGGTTGGGACAATCGAAAATAGGCTGGCGAGGACAAACCGCTGCCTTTTTATTAAGTCAGAATTTATTTGTTTTCGGGACGTCGACGGTCTTCTTTGCGGTGCTTTGGGACATTGCTTTAAAAACGTCCTCAGGTGCCTGGATGACGTATGTATCGCTGGCAACTTCCTTACCGGCAATTTTAATTTCATTATCTGCGGGCGTTTTGGCGGATCGGTATAATCGCAAATGGCTGATTGTTCTCTCTGCAGTTGCCGTTACTTTTTTGACGCTTGCTTTTGCCTATGTTTTTGCTTTTGTGACGCAAGAACTTTGGCTGTTGCTGGTGATCGCTGTTGTGCGTAGCTTTGGTAATGGTTTGGAGAATCCGGCAGCCAATGCCTTATTGCCGCAACTGGTACCCGCTAAGCAACTGACGCGGGTGAACGGGTATAACCAGATTATAATGGCACTCATGCTGGTGATGTCGCCGCTGTTGGCAGGCTATATTTTAAGCGATCTGGGGATTTTTTGGATTTTTATCGTGGATGCTTTGACCGCGGCGTTAGCGGTTCTTTGCTTGGGTGTGGTTCATGTACCGACACCGACTGTTCAGCACGATCGAGATAGCAAGCGCCAAAACGGCATCGCGGCCGGCTTGCGTTATGTCGGCCAGACACCGCTGCTGCTGGCATTTATGTTGTTTACCGGTGCTGCCTTTATTTTAATTGCCCCATCGTCACAACTCTCAACCTTATATGTGAATCGGACATTTGGCTCGGAAGTGTGGCATTTAACCTTCAATGAATGGTCGTGGACGATTGGTGCTGGTTTGGGCGGATTATTCATCGCCCGCCACAAAAAGTTTCGCGACCAGCTTGGCTTGATTGCCATTGGCTTTGCCGGCAGCGGCATTGCATTTGCGGAAATGGGTTTGAAGCAGCCATTTATCACTTATCTGTTCTTTATGTTTATTTCCGGTATTTTTTACCCGTTAATCCAAGCCGGACAAACGATTTATCTGCAGGAAAATATCCCGGCAGACAAATTGGGCCGGGTGTTTTCGCTGTGGGCGATTTTATCGACCGGGATTTATCCGATTGCAATGTTAGCATACGGACCACTGGCTGACTGGGTACCGATCGGGCGAATCTTCATCATCACAGGACTATTATTGGTTGGCGTTGCTTACTGGTTCTGGTGGCGGTTAAAGCAGTTGAGTTGGTGAAGAAGACGTCAGCAGCGAATCTGCAAGAAGCAATCAAAAAGCGAATGATGCCGTGCGACTGCGGGGTCATTCGCTTTTTGATTGCTACCAACAGCATTCGTCAGTTTGACGATCTGAACTGCTTTTATATGTTTATTTGAAAACGGTGACTTTACTTGCTGGAATCCGATAAAGTGAATCCGGTGCGCTCTTAGGCTTACCCACGGCAATGAGCAGCGTTGGCATGAAATGCTCGGCATCAAGATCCAGTGCCGGTAAAATTTTCTCGTGGTCAAAGCCGGTCATGGCGCCAGTTTCATAGCCATAAGCTCGCGCAGCCAATATGAAGGACATAGCAGACAGACTGCTGTTTTGAATGATAAATTCGCGCAGTGCCTGTTTGTCGGTTTCAAACGATGCCACCAGCTTCTCGATCATGGGTTTTTGATGCTCAACGGCGCGGTCGGTTAGCAAGCCTGCCGCCGCTGCCCGCTTAAAAAGCTCTTCTTCAAACGGCCCTAAATCCAACTCGCCACCCACAAGCACCACCGCTGATGCCGATAGAATTTCCGGAGCATTCGTGCCTGCGACACTGGCAATTTTTTCTTTTGCAGCATTGGTTTGAGCGACAACAAAACGGGTCGGCTGCATGTTCAACGCACTAGGCGCCTTTGTCGCATAAGTAATCATCTGCAGCAATTCACCTTTGCTGATGGTAATTTCCGGATCAAATTCGCGTGCAGTGTGGCGTTTCATGACGACTTCATCAAAGTTATTGTTTTCCAACATCAAATTCACCTCTTAGAATGTGAGCGTGAGCCGGCGCGGTTAGAAGTCGGAGTGTAAGAGGCCTTGGGCGTGATGGCCCGGGCTTGGCCATCGCGACCGAGGTCCTTACATGCAGACTTCTGCGCCGGGGAACGCGTTAATGTTTTTTGGACATCTTCAGGATACGCTAAATGTTGGCGTTTTCCTAGTGATATTTAAAAATGGTATAGGCCTTATAAGAAAAATGGAAGCGCCATGATTAGCCCGCTATGCCATCGTTAACTGTAATGCACCTAGTTCTGTAATCGCCGCTGTCAATTGATCCCCAGGCTTCAAAAAAATTTGCGGATCGCGGCCAACACCTGTACCACTCGGCGTTCCTGTGAAGATGAGATCGCCGGGCTGCAGTGCCACAATCCCACTAAGATAGTGGATTAATGTCGGCAGCTTAAAAATAAGTTGGTCCAAACTTGCCTGCTGCATCACCTGACCATTGACCGTTGTCGTGATTTGCAGCTGGTCCAAATTGGCGATCGTGTCCGGGGACGTGACCCACGGACCGATGGGTGAATAATTCTGAAACGACTTTGCCAAAGAAAACTGCGGTTCTGCATTGGCAAACTGAACTTCTCGGTCGCTTAAATCTTCGCCGACCATCAAGCCCGCGACGTGACGCATCGCCTCGCCTTCAGGAATATCACGGCCACCACGACCGATCACCACGACTAACTCGGTTTCCCAATCGGTTTTGGGCCCATGCATGCGCACTGTGGCAGTCGGCTTGGCCAGCGAGCTGCTGAATTTGGTAAAAACGCTTGGAACCGTTGGCAGTTTGATGTGAATTTCCTGCGAATGATCCAAAAAGTTCATCCCGATCGCAAAAATCTGCTGGCTAGTCGTGATAGGTGCTTCCAGCTGATCAGCGGTAAATTGAAGTGTCGACCCGAGCCTCAAGGATTCAGACTGGGTTAAGGCGGTTAACACATCCGGCGCATTCGTAATTGGCTGTGCGGTCGACGCTGACGTGATCAGATGCGGCTGACCGTCAATGTTGGCAATTTTCATTTGAAAAACTCCCTTTCAGAAGTATTAAGGCACGCTTTTAGTTTACTTCTGAATTGTCTCGGTGCCAAACTCATTGGCCATGGCAGATGCGTTAATTCGGGGTCACGCAAGGCATTGATCTAAGGATGGACATTGTTGGTCACTCATTGAAGATTTAACTGAAAAGTTCGAATAACTTGTTGAACAGTCTGATTTTGGTTGGCGGTTCCAAAAGTGATCCTTAACCAGCCAGGCATGAGTCCGTCTCGAACAAGAAAGCCGTGCTGAAGCAATTGCTGCTTGAGAGCTTGCGCCTGATTGTGCGGTGCCTGAAAAAATTGAAAGTTCGTTTGGCTGGTATAGTGTGGCAGCACCATGTCAGTCAAAAAGGTTTCCCAGCTGCGACGTGCCTGCTGAACGCGGCTTCGCGTTGTCTGCACAAATGTCTGATCAGCTAATGCAGCTTGTGCACTCAATTGCGCGATGGCACTGAGGTTATAAGGTAAGCGTACCGCCTGAAGACAGGTAACCAACTGCTTTGGAAAAATACCAAAACCAACGCGAAAATTGGCCAGCCCGTAGATTTTGGAAAACGTACGTAAGACAACCAGATTGTTAAATTGCGGTAGCAGCCTGATTGCACTCGTGGCGGGATAATCATCGGTGAATTCGATATAAGCTTCATCAACCAGAACCAGTACATTTTCCGGCACTCGGCGCATGAACTGGGTTAAGGCCGTCAGTGACATCAGTGTACCGGTGGGATTGTTCGGGTTACATAACCACACCAGCTTGGTTCGCGGCGTGATTGTTTGCACCATCGCGTCTAGGTCGAAGTTGCCGTTTTCGGGTTGAACCGGGACATCCACCACCCTGGCGCCTTCAATCTCAGCATGTAACCGATATTCGGAAAACGTCGGCCAAGGCTCGACAACTTCGTCTCCCGGTTCCAAAAAGGCTCGGGCAATTAAGGCAATCACTTCGTCAAGGCCGTTGCCAAACACGAGTTGCTCACTTGCAACATGAAGTTGATCGGCAACCGACCTACGTAACTGACTGGCGTTACTATCGGGATAATCCCGACTTTGAGTGAAGTCCCAGTTAGCCACCGCCTGTCTGACTTCAGGACTGGTACCAAAAGGATTTTCGTTCGCCGACATTCGAACTAGGCTGGCTAATCCTAACTCTTTTTTTAAATCAGCTAGCGGTTTTTCGGGCGTGTAGGGTTGTAGATGCTTAACGGTGTGTTTAAGCATGTTGCTTCCTCCTTGTATGCAAAAAAGTGAGCGTGAGCCAGCGTCGTTAGATGAGTGACTACCACAGGCTGTTCACCCATCAATATTTATTGATGCTGTTGCGTTCCTTCAGACGACTCATTTTGCCTTCGCGACTCGCCAATTCTTCTTCGATCTGATCAAGCGTGATACCGCGTTCAACCATCAGCACCAGAATGTGATAAGTCAGATCGGCCACCTCAAGGACAAAAGCGGCATCATCGGGATTTTTGGCTGCAACGATGACCTCGGTGCTTTCTTCGCCAACTTTTTTTAGCATCTTGTCCAGCCCTTTGGTGAAAAGATAATCCGTGTAGGAACCAGGACTCGGCTGGATTTGGCGTTCTTTGATAAGTTCATATAGTTCTGTGATACTTTGTTTGGCAGCTGTCATGGCAGTTCATTCCTTTCTTGCATAAGCCCGATAAAAACAACTCGTGTGTCCGGTGTGGCAGGCAGGACCAGCTGGTAGAACCGATATCAGCAACGTATCCGCATCGCAATCAACCGCAATCGACTGGACTTTTTGGATGTTGCCGCTAGTTTCACCTTTGTGCCACAACGTTTGGCGACTGCGCGACCAAAACCAGGTTTCACCGGTTGCTAGGGTTCTCTCAAAACTTTCGGCATTCATGTACGCAACCATTAAAACCTGTTGGGTCCGTGCGTCTTGAATAACCGTTGTGATCAACCCTGATTCCTTCTTAAAATCAAGTGCTATCATCGAACCGTCACCCTTGCTTGTTTTAAAACTGTTTTGACTTCGGGGATGGTCAATTGACAAAAATGGAAAATTGACGCGGCAAGACCGGCTGAAACGGTGGTCTCTTTGAACAAAATAACGAAATCTTCGGCGGAACCCGCCCCGCCGCTTGCGATAATGGGAACTGTCACCGCGGCACTTAACTGACGATACAAGGCTAAGTCGAAGCCTTCCTGCGTGCCATCGGCGTCCATTGACGTTACCAATAGCTCCCCTGCTCCAGCATCGACTGCCTGTTTGGCCCACTGAATCGCATCAAGATCTACCGGTGCTCGGCCACCATTAATCGTGACCTGATAGCGTTGGCGTTCCGCCTGCCACCGCGTGTCAATGGCAACCACCACTGCTTGGCTGCCGAATGTCTCGGCACCGGCCGTGATGAGTGCGGGCTGCTTCACAGCGGCTGAGTTCAAGGCAATCTTGTCAGCTCCAGCGCGCAACAAGTCGTGCATATCGGCGACTGAGCGAATCCCACCGCCAACCGTGAGTGGCATGAAAACCTGCTCTGCCACTACGGCTACTGTTTGGGTCATTGTTTGGCGGGCGTCAGTCGTGGCAGTAATATCTAGGAAGACAAGTTCATCGGCTCCTTGGGCTTCATAAGCTTTGGCGATGGCAACCGGGTCACCGACATCTTTGAGCTGAGTGAAATGAACGCCTTTTTTAACCCTTCCCTGATCGACATCAAGGCAGGGAATAATCCGTTTGGTCAGCATCGTCATCCTCCAATTCTTTGAGTTTGTTCAGATCAATTGCGCCAGTTTGCCACGCTTTGCCGATAATGGCGGCGTGAATGCCGGCTGCGCGCAAGGCGGTTAAGTCGTCCAACGTCCGAATACCGCCGCTGGCCGCAATGTCGAGCTGGGGCACGGTGTGTTGAAGCGCCCTCAGTAAATCAACATTCGGGCCTTGCATCGTGCCATCCCGGCCAATATCGGTCACGATTACCGTCTGCGCCCCGGTTGTCTGCACCGTTTGCATCACGTCCATGGCGCTTTGCTGAGTCGTAGTCAGCCAGCCGTTTGTGGCAACTTTGCCTGAGCGAACGTCAATGCCAACAACAATTCGCTGTGGTCCAAATTGAGTGACTGCCTGTGCGACTAGATCCGGATCCGTAATGGCGACGGAGCCAAGGACAAGGCGATTGATACCGGCTGTCAGATATTGACCCATCGTTACCAGATTGCGAATACCGCCACCAAGTTCGATAAACGCCGAGGTCTGTTGGCGAATGGCCTTGATGGCAGCTTGATTGATCGGTTGTTGAGCACGAGCGCCATCTAAATCAACCAGGTGTAGATGGGTTAGGCCGGCTGCGTTCAGCCGTGCCACTTGGTCTAGCGGGTCAGCGCTTAAACTGACGCGCTCATAGTCGCCTCGCGTTAAGCGGACGCTTTTGCCGGCTAATAAATCAATCGCTGGATAAAGTTGCATGGTCGGTCATCTCCTTAAAACGCCGCAAGCCGGCAAGTCCAATCGCGCCGCTTTTTTCTGGGTGAAATTGCGTACCGAGAATATTTTGGCGCCGAACGATACTGGTCAGTGGTTGTCCATAATCGGTTGTGGCAAGTGTATACGCGCTTTTTGTCTGGACGTAATAAGAATGGACGAAATAAGTCGCTTGATTGGCAAATCCTGTCGCAAATGGATCGTTTTGGGTCAGCGTGTTGGTGTTCCAGCCCATGTGCGGAATGGAGATGCCTGCTTTAGTCGGAATGGCGACCACTTTTCCCGGGATGAGCTCCAAGCCTTGCGTTTCGCCAAACTCCTCGCTGCGGTCAAATAGCAGCTGCATGCCTAAGCAGATGCCGAGTAACGGTTTACCGGTGGCAGCAAAAGCCTGAATCACCGAAACGAGGTGTCTTTGCTGTAAGGCGTTCATGGCCGTTTTGAAGGCGCCCACGCCTGGCAGAATCAGGCCGTTTGCCGCCATGATAACGGTTGGATCGGCGGAAATCTGATTGTCAATCGCCAAATAGTCAAGCGCTTTTTTAACGTTAAGCGTGTTGCCGGTGTCATAGTCCACGATGACGATCATCAAATCACTCCTTTGGTTGAAGGAATCCCCTCGACTGCTGGATTTTCGGCAACGGCCGCTTGCATGCTGCGACCAAACGCTTTGAATAAAGCCTCAATTTTATGATGGGTATTGCGTCCGTATAAAACGACGGCGTGCAAGTTAAACTCACCGGCAAAGGCAACTGCCTGAAAAAAGTCTTCGGTAACTTCCGTGTCAAAGCCGCCCAGTCGTTGGTTGGTTAACTCGGCATCAAACACCAGGTATGCGCGGCCGGAGAGATCAACGACAACACGGGCCAGTGTCTCATCCATTGGAACAAAGGCGCTACCAAAACGTTCAATCCCCGCTTTGTCACCGAGGGCCTGCTTAAAACAGTTGCCTAAGACAATTCCGGTATCTTCAATCGTGTGATGCGGGTCAACATCTAAGTCGCCTTGGGCTTTGAGCACCAGACCAAAGCGGCCATGTTTGGCAAATGCTTCCAGCATGTGGTCAAAAAAACCAACGCCGGTATCAATGGCAATGCCGCTTTGCTGATCAAGATTAAGACTGACGGTAATCGTGGTTTCTTTGGTTGTACGTGTGATGGTGGCTGTACGCATGGGAAAATCTCCTTTTAGTTGAGTGACACGTTGGCAACGGTTTATCGGGCTGTCCGTTTTAAAATAGCTTCGGCATGACCGTCTAGTCCCTCGGTTCGCGCCAACGTGACAATCGCATCAGCTTGCTGGGCTAGTGCTTGGGAACTGTACTGAATGAATTGCGTTCGTTTTATAAAGTCATAAACCCCTAGAGGTGAGAAAAATCGCGCCGATCCGGCAGTTGGCAAAACATGGTTTGGTCCGGCCACATAATCGCCCACCGGTTCTGCGGCATTTTCGCCAAGGAAAACTGTACCGGCATGCTGAATTTGATTTAAGTAGGTGACCGGATCAGGCAATTGAACTTCCAAGTGTTCCGGAGCAATCGTGTTCATGAGGGTGAATGCAGCATCCGTGTCGTTAACAACAGCGATAAATCCCTCATTCTTGATCGCAGTGCGTGCAATCGCAGCCCGCGGCAACGCTGTCAATTGAACATCGACTTGATCACTGACGGCCTGCGCCAGCTTTTCACTAGTTGTAACGAGCATCGCCCGGGCGTTGGGATCATGTTCTGCTTGCGATAAGAGATCGGCGGCTACCCGGACAGGATCTGCTGAACCATCGGCAATAATTCCGATTTCTGATGGGCCGGCGATCATATCGATGGCCACTGTTCCAAAGACCTGTTTTTTGGCTTCTGCGACATATTGATTGCCTGGGCCCATAATTTTATCGACGTGTGGGATGGTTTCCGTACCGAAAGCCAAAGCCCCGATTGCCTGGGCGCCGCCGACCTGGTAAATTTCGTCAATATCAGCCAATTTGGCAGCGGCCAAAATCACCGGATTAAGGCCCGCTTTTTGCGGCGGTGTCACCATGACAATTTTCTTGACACCTGCAAGTTTGGCCGGAATCGCCGTCATGAGAATCGTTGACGGATAAGCAGCGGTACCCCCGGGAACGTATAAACCAACCGCATCAAGCGGCGTGACTTTTTGGCCGCGAATGATGCCTGGGGATGGACTATCGATGAAGCCATTGCTGATTTCTAACCGGTGGTAACTTGTGATGTTGGTTTTGGCCAGGTTCAGCGCTGCTAATAATTCCGGTGATAAGTTTGTCAAGGCAGCATCAATTGTTGCTTGCGGAACGCGCAGGTCGTTGATTGAAACGTGGTCAAGTTGCTCGCTATAGTTGCGTAAAGCTGTGTCCCCTTGCGCTTTCACGGTTGCCAGAATCTCCTGTACGGTTGTTTGAACCGCAATATTTTGAGTTAGGTTTTGTTGGCGAGCGGCGACTTGTTGTTGGAGTTGGGTTAAAGTACCGGTAAGAATTTTCATGTTAAACCTCCTGAGGACGAACGCGTTGCAGTGCTTGGATGAGTTGGTAAATGGTAGGTTTCTTTTGCTTGAGTGCCAGCCGATTTACCACGAGATGGGTGGATACCGGCGTCAGTGTGGCAAAAGCCTTCAAATGATTTTCGCGTAAGGTCGTCCCGGTTTCAGTGATGTCGACAATCGCATCAGCCATTCCAGTCAACGGTGCAAGCTCAACCGAGCCTTCGATTTTAATCATCTCAACGTCTTCGCCTTGATCCTGAAAATACCGCTGGGCGATGTGTGGATATTTAGTAGCGATTCGTTTGCGATTTGTCTGATGTGGGTCAAAATCAGGAGTTGACGCCAGGATGAATCGGCAACGACCGGTTCTAAGATCCAACATGTCAAATTGTTGGTGACCTTGTTCTTCGAGGATATCCGAACCGACGATGCCAATATCAACAGTGCCACGGTTCAGGTATGTCAAGACATCAGGTGCTTTGACAAGGACAAAATGAAAATCGGGATCATCGGTAAAAAGCAAGCGCCGGTTTTTTTCCTGAAGTGCCGTACAGTTAATGCCGGTAGCGCTGAGCAGCGGTAGCACCTGTGCGGCTGTCCGCCCTTTTGCCAATGCAATGGTTAGGGTCATAACGTGGCCTCCTTGGGGGAAAGATCAATCAAGCGGGCATGGCTGCTTTTTGCCAATACCTGTGCTTCGGCAAGTGAATCAACGAGACAAAGCCGGGCATTTGGCGATGTGGCGACAACTGCTGCTGTTTCCTGCCATTGGGAAGGTAAGCCATAGACAAAAGTCTGCGGCGATGCGGTCGGTTCTTGAACGGTGTCTGTTAAGGCATCAACATCAAATGCCAATCCGACTGCCGGAAGCAGATCGCGTTGAAAGCTGGCCATGAGCCGGTCATAGCGCCCGCCGCTAAACAGATATTCGCGCCGATTAGGGACGTAAGCGTGGAAGAAAATGCCGGTGTAATAAGATTGCGGCGGCTGGCTGGTTAAATCCAGTGTGACGGTAAGATTCGAAAATTGGTCCCTTAAGAAATCGACTGTCGTTTGAAGACGCGCTACCTGCTCTCTCACAAAAGCAGGAGGCAATAATTGTTTTAATTGTTCGAAAACGCTCTCAGCCGGGCCGAACAACCAAGGCCACTGTTTTAAGAACGGATACAGTGCATTGGCGGCCAGAGGTTCAGTCAATCGTTCGTAGTCACTAAGATTCTTCGTGAAAAAGGCTTTCTTCAGTGCTGCTTTAGTCACAGGATCCAACGCCAAAGTTTGTAGAACTTGCGGAACAAAGCGAGCATCAGAAAGTTCCAGCGTTAAATCGGCAACCTTCAAATCATCACAAATGCGGATGGCTTCGCTTAAACATGCCCATTCAGCTTTCAAAGATGCGTAACCGATTAATTCAATGCCAGCTTGCGTGATTTGGTTGTAAGTGCCACTCAGGCTTTTTCTAACCCGGAAAATATCGCCGACATACCACCAGTGAACCGGCGGCTGAATATTGGTGGTGCTTAATAAGCGCGCTAATGGCAACGTCAAATCTGGCCGCATCACAACTGTCTCTCCTGCGTCGTCTAACATCTGATAAGGTTGTTCACCCGTGACGGTTAGCGGCTGAAAAACATCACGGTATTCCAACAAGGGTGTTTTGACCCGATCGAATCCTGCATCGATAAAATGTCGGCTCATGATTTGAATAAGATTTTCTTTACGGATAGCGCGCGGCCCAAATTCGTCGCGGGTGCCAACAGGCAAATGGCGATTTGACATGACGGTGCTCCTTTCGCTAGTACGGGTTTTGGGTATGAAGTTGTTGGGCGGTTTTTTCAGGTGACTGTTCTATTGTGGGTAAATAGACGGTTGAAGTTTGCTTTCTATAACGCGTTCCTGCTCGCGCTCAATAAAAAAGCCCTCGAAAACGTAAAAACGTTTTCGAGGGCGACTGGTGATCGCGGTACCACCTCAATTTTGTTTGGACCTCACGACCCAAACCTCACCTACCAGCCGCAAGTCGGCTTGCGCGAACTGTGACTGGCAGCGGTGATAACGCAACAGGTGCGTGACAGCCTACTTGGTTCAGCCATCAAGTTCTTAGATGTGTGTTCGGCTGGTCGATCGCACCTTTTCAGCAATGGGCGCTCTCTTGGGATCGGTGGCAACTTACTTGGTCTAATCACAACTTCATGTTTGTTAATGTGACTCTAATCATAACGACCTTTAGAAAAATGTCAACAGCTTTTTTAAAAACAACTGAATCGAGTGCGTCAATTTTCGGCTATTCGTTTTTTAATTCAGACGCAAAGACGATGACGGATATTCAAAATCATCACTTTACCAGCGGGGATGCCGTTTTCAAAAAATCAAGCAACAATCCTTGCACTTCTGCATCCTGCTTTGGTGTCCCAAAACTTTGTCGAATCCATCCGGGGACCATACTGTCGCGCACCAGGTAGCCGTGCTGCTTTAAGAAAGCGCCTAATGCCAGTGGTTGTGCCACTTGGTACAGCATAAAGTTGGTCTGGGTGGCGTAATGTCGAATGTGGTGGTGATCGAAGAATGTTGTCCATTGCTGGCGCGCCGCAAATAATTGGCGTTTAACCTTTTGGGTAAAGGCTACATCTTCCCATGCTGCCAACGCGGCCGTCTGACTGAGACCACTAATGTTATAAGGCAGGCGGACGTTTTGCATTTTGGGAATGAGCGCCTTGGGAACGATGCTAAAGCCGACGCGGAAATTAGCAAGGCCAAAAAGCTTAGAAAAGGTGCGCATCACCAATAAATTGGCGAATGCTGTGATGAGCGGCAGCACTGAAGGATTAATGACCTGATCAACAAAGTCAATATAAGCTTCATCCACGACAACCAGAATTTCCGGCGGCACCTGTGCCATGAACTCAGCAATTTCAGTGACTGACAAGTAGGTTCCGGTGGGATTGTTTGGATTGCATAACCAAATGACTTTTGTTTTCGCCGTGATGCCTGCTAGCAGTGCTTGAAGATCAATGCGTCCTGTGGCCTCGTCGACCGGTGCATTAACCGTTACGGCACCGGCAATCGCTGCTTGCAGCTGATACTCCGGATAAGCCGGCCATGGCTGAAGACTCTCATCGCCAATGTCAAGGAAGGTTCGACAAATCAAGGCGATCATTTCATCCAATCCGCTTGAGAAAAGCAATTGATCGGCAGGCAGGTGCAACCGCTCAGCCACGGCAGTTCGCAGCGGCATAGCATCCGGATCAGGGTAACTGCGGGCCTGCGAAAAAGCCCAGTCGGCAATGGCTTTTTGTACTTTAGGTGAAGTGCCGACCGGATTTTCATTAAAAGATAAACGTGTCATTTTTGCTAAACCTGCCGCTTTTGCGATTCTTTCCGGAGTGCTGTCCGATACATAATCCGGCAACCCAGCGATACTTTTGCGCAACATCATGCCACCTGCTTTCTTAATTGCCTTAGAGTTTACCCGCATTTGGGCAGAATGTAAATATAAAATGCATAAATATTCATAAACACAGGCAGAACGTAATTTTGGATTTCTTGTTTCAAACTTTTAAATGTTATTCATACTTTCTAAACATAAAAGATACTGAAGCTTTCTACGTCACCTGATTAGATGCTAGCCGTTAGTATTATTTTTATGCCCTCCTTTTTCCCACACCAAACAGGCACTAAAAGACGGAATTTCGTCCTTCAGTGCCTGTTTGGCGTCATATTCAACAAATCTTCAACTCTTGGCGATAAAGGCTAAGTAGTAAGTCACTGCCGCAACGGTTTGGGCCGAGTTAATCTTGCCCGCCTTGACACCGGCGACCAACTCGGAAAATGGCACAATTCGGCTAGTGACAAATTCATCCTTATCGAAATCCTGTGACGTTTTGGCAGCTAAGTTGATTTTAGCCAGCACAAGATTGACTGTTTCATCGGTCATCCCTTCGCTGGAACGCACCGCAGTCAGCCACTGCAGATCATGGGTCAGATACCCTGTTTCCTCGTGCAGTTCCCTGCTTGCCGCCGTTTGCCAATCTTCACCGGGATCAATTAATCCGGCAGGCAGTCCAAAAACCTCGCTGTTGGTTGCCACCCGGTATTCCCGATTGACTAGCACCCGTCCATCGTCCGTTAGTGCTAACATTGCAACCGCATTGGGGTGACGAATCAAATCACGTTCGACAGTCAGTCCATCCGGTGTGTTGATCTTTTGCGTAACAACATCGAAAATCGGGCCATGATAATGCGGTGTTTCACTTAAAATTTTTCCTTTTGCTAAAGGTAGGTCAAAAAACATGCGAAAATCCTCCTTCAATAACGCGCTCGCAGTTGCCGAAATCTACGCGTAAGGCCCGCCCCAGCCATTTCGGACAGATGCCACTTACACTTCGTTTTCTAAATGCTCCTGTTCACACTCAAATCAAAAAAGCCGCGCTTGAACGCGACTTTGCTTAAGCTTTGGTAAAATCTTTCATCCATGCCAAGGCGATGGCTTTTTCACCAAGATGAGTGCCGACAACCGGTCCAAAATAGGAAAGTTCAAACGGGACATTCGGAAATTTCTGTTGGAGGTCCGTTAACCAGCGTTGCGCTTCTTCTGGGTCGTTAGCATGAATCACCACGGCGCGAATCGGATAATCCACTCGCTCGAGTTCTTGCTGGAATAATGTCTCAACCCTTGCGTAAGCCTTTTTGATGGAACGGATTTTCTCGATGGCGACGATTTTGTGTGAGTGATCATCAAACGTCAATAATGGCTTGATTTTGAGCATACCACCGATGAAAGCTGAAGCATTGCTTAGCCGGCCACCGCGGACGAGGTTCTGCAAGTCGTTGACAATGAAGTATTCGCCCATGGTGCTACGCAGATCATCCAACCGTGCCAAAATAGCTTTCGGATCCTTACCGGCCTCAGCCATTTGCGCTGCTGCTAGAACCAACCAGCCCATTAGAATAACGGTAACTTGGGAATCGTAAACATAAACCTTCGCGCCATGAACTTCATCAACGGCACCCTTTAAGGTATTAACAAAGCCGGAAATCGTGCTGGCAAGGTGAATGCTGATAATGGTGTCATAGCCTTCATTGGCAAGATTTTCATAAAGCTTCAACATCTCACCCAATGGCGGTTGCGTGGTGCTCGGAAATGTTTTTGCAGTTTTTAGTTTGGCGTAGAATTCCTCTGTGGTAATATCCTTACCTTCGTCATAGACTGCACCGTCAAGAATGACCGGAATCGGCACCACGGTAATATGATGTTTGTCGATTTCGGCTTGCGGCAGATAACAGGTACTATCCGTCACGATAGCAATTTTCATACAGACACCCACTTTTTCAAAAATGATTGTCTACATCATACCATAAAATGCTAGGATCAAGCAGAAACACCCGAGACGCTTGTTATCTAAATTTGATGCTGGATGGTTCGACTGTTCTTCTGATGCTACCTCTCAACACTAACTATGCTATATTTTGAGCATAGACAATTCTGAGGAGGGCCTTGCAATGACGACTTCAAAGTATACCACATTGGCAGTGGCCAAAATGGCCAGTAAGCACCAGATCACAATTCCCAAGGCCGTTCGTGAAAAACTGTGATTGAGCGATCATGATAAGCTTGTTTTTCAGTTGACTGATCATGGACAAGTTATGATCTATAAAGAGCCAAAATCGGATCTGTGGTCGATCATTTGCGAACAGGAGGCGGTACACGGGAGTATTGATACACCTGAGCCTGATTGGGGGAAAGATGTTGGGGCAGAGTTGATCGATGACTGAAATAGGAGTTTTCACTAGAGCGACGTCATTTTTGTTAATCTTGATCTTACTAAAGGTCGCAAATCTCTCGCTCTTCCATAAACGTCTTAAAACCGGTAAAATGATTGGGACAATTGGAAAGCGAGCGGATTAACATGTCTTTTGATGGAATCTTTACTCATGCCATGGCTCAAGAGCTTAACGGAATCTTAAGCGGCGGCCGTGTTGCTAAAATTCAACAGCCTTATGAAAACGAAGTCGTGATAACCATTCGCGCGGGACGTAAGAATCATCCTCTGCTGCTTTCGGCTAATCCGCAGTATGCGCGGGTACAAATTACCCACATTCCCTTTACGAATCCCGATGTTCCCGCTACCTTTACCATGACGCTGCGCAAGTATTTTAACGCCGCAACATTAACAGCAGTTCACCAAGTACAAAACGATCGCGTGCTGCATTTTGAATTCTCAACGCGCGATGAACTGGGTGATGAGTTGGGACTGCGTTTGATTATCGAGATGATGGGCCGACACAGTAATATTTTTTTGGTTAGCAAGCGAACCGGAAAAATCATTGATTTAATTCGCCATGTCTCGGCTGACCAGAATCGCTATCGCCCGTTGATGCCCGGCGCGCCGTATGTGGAGCCGCCAAAACAGGACAAAATCAATCCGTTTGATGATCCGGATCGGCTTTACCACGAACTTGAACGTCAAGTGACGCCAATGCTCAGCCGCGCTGCCTTGATTCAGCAACATTATCAAGGGCTAGCCAAGGATTCTGCTGCGGAACTAGCTCTGCGCCTCAATCAAGGCGATGCTGGGTGGGATGGTTTTTTCAAGGAACTTGCAACGCCAGCGCCGACCATTACGACGCAAGGCAAAAAAGCGGTTTTCACAGCAATTCCCTATCAATCGTTATTAGGTGATCAGCAGCACTACCCTACTTTGAGCACCATGCTCGACGCTTACTACGAGCAAAAGGCCGAGCACGACCGCGTCTTACAACAAGGCGGTAACCTGATTCACGTCATCAAAAACGTCATCGACAAAGACCGCAAAAAACAGCGTAAGTTGAGACGCACGCTGGAGGAAACGGAGAAGGCTGATGATTACCGCATTCGTGGCGAAATTCTGACGACTTATCTGAGTCGGGTTGAGCGCGGCATGACGAGCATTGAGTTGCCGAATTTTTACAATGATAACAAACCGATTAAGATTAATCTCTCGAATCAGCTTACCCCATCGCGCAATGCCCAGAAATATTTTGCTAAATATACCAAGTTGCGTAATGCCGTAGCTCACGTGAACGAGCAAATGCGGGAAAATCAGGAAGAACTCGATTATCTGGAAGGCATTATGGCTCAGATTAATGTGGCCAGCCCCAAAGATTTAGCCGATATTCGTCTTGAGCTGCAGCAGCAAGGCTACTTGCGGCAGCAAAAGCAGAAAAAAGGTAACAAACGCCAGAAAGTCTCCAAACCGGATCAGTTTTATGCCAGTGATGGTACTAAAATCTGGGTAGGTAAAAATAACCTGCAAAATGACCAACTGACTTTGCATACGGCCAAGAAAACCGATATTTGGCTACATGTCAAAGATATTCCCGGTTCGCACGTCATTATCGACAGCCATAAGCCCAGTGATAAAACGCTGCTAGAGGCGGCTAACCTGGCTGCATATTTTTCTAAAGCCCGGGAAAGTGCCAATGTTCCAGTTGATTGGATTGAAGTGAAGAAAATTCGTAAACCCAATGGCGCCAAACCCGGCTTTGTTGTTTATGAAGGTCAAAAAACGGTGAGCGTCACGCCAGATGCTGAATTAGTCGACAAGCTGCGCACCCCGCCGACAAAATAGGAGCGGATTTTACATGACGAAAACATCAGCACAAATCAGTCGACCGATTCAGGAGCACATTATGGCCAACAAAGTTAAACATGGCTGGAACACGACCGATACCAATTTTGAAATGCTGCTTGCCTATCACGAAATGGCTGAACTAACCACAGCATTGCTCAAGCGCGATCAAGACAACATCGCTGAGGAATTGGCTGATGTCACCATTTATCTGCTCGGCATCGCTGAAATCAAGGGAATCGATTTGGCTGCGGCAGTTAATACTAAAGTCGCCATCAATGACCATCGCGTTTACGACGCGCAAGGCCATAAGCATCTTGAATGAAGCAGTGCCTAGTCAGAATTGAAACTGCTCGATCATGTTCTATGGCCAATAAAAAATGACCAAAGATGCCCGTTTGCGATTGGGGATGTTTGGTCATTTTTGTTGACTATTTTTGGCTCTCTAGGGCTCGTCTTTACTAGCCCAAAAATTTGAAAACAATTCGGCTGTCGAACAATTTTAGCATCTTTTCAAATAACACTTTGCTTAGCAATGCCGCCGCTGCGGGAATGACAAGCCAGCAAAGGAGTACAAGCGGAATCGCCAACCCTGCGTCCATGGCAGCAAGCGGGCCGACCATTCCGACGATTCCGAAACCGGCGGACTGCGGGGTGCCGCTGATTGACAATAAGGCGACAGGGATCGCAGAGATAATGGCCGTGAACAAACATGGCAGCAAGATAATCGGATGTTTAAACAGGTTTGGCATCATGATTTTCATGCCGCCTAGTGCAATGGCAATTGTGACGCCGGATTTATTGACGTTCCAAGAGTAGACCACGAGTGCAATGGCAGTTGCGGCAACGCCCATTGCCGAAGCTCCTGCCGAAACGCCGTGAAGTTGAATTGCCAGACCGATGGCAACAGTTGAAATTGGACTGACAATTAAGATGGCAAAAGAGCAGCAGATTAGAACGGCCATGAGAATCGGTTGGAAAGTGGTGAAGCTATTGATGACATCGCCAATGGCCGTTGTAAAAGCAGCAATGAATGGCAATAACAATACCCCAATATAGCGACGCCACAGCCGACTAAGATTGGCATGGCAATGACTGCCGTTGAGCCAAAACGATCTTTGATCCATAGCAAGGCCAAGACAGCGATTGATGCCGTGATCATGGTATTGATCAAGTCGCCAGTCCCGGCACCGACATAAGCTTTCATTGCGGGATTGAATTTCACGACACCTGAGCCAACAAACGCCGCCCCTGCCGTTACCATCATCTGCAAAGGCTTCAGTTCAAATTGCAGCGCGATTAGGCCGCCAATAATTAAGGGGGTGGCAATTTGGAAAATGGCTGCAACTTGCGTCAAAGTTACTGCAAACGTGTTCGTTCCAAAATACTTGAGAATGCCAGACAAAACCGCATTTGGAATCAGTCCGATAATGACCCCTAGTGCTGTTCCGGATAAAACCTTATTGATAAAAGCCGTCATCGTCATACTGATTGCTTGAGCAGTCGTCGCTTGAGGTGTAGATTTCCTCTCTCCTTGCATCGGTGCATCAGCACGTGTTTCGACTGCAGCTGACAAGCCTTTTGTTGGATCTCCTGCCATTGAACTTCCCCCTTAATAAGAATGTAATGAGAATATTAACAGAAGATGTGTGGGCAAGTCCAGCCTTAGATTAAAGTTTATTAATGAGATTTTTCTGTTGTACATCAGCTGATAACGTAGTGGTCACAATGGCGAATGGTGGACGCAAAAGGCGACTTTTTAGCATCGATATGTGAATCCTAAAACAAGAACAGTTCCCCTTTTTTTCCGATTTTATAGGGTATATTTGGCACTAACTGAGACACCTTAAATATGCTTGTGATTCATCGATCGTTAGTGGAGATGTTTTTTTAATGTGAAACAGTTATCTTGCTCAGCTATTCAAAGACCCAATTTTTATTGCATCGTTAAAGTCGGCGTACGTAGATTGGCAAAATCCTCGCCTTCCAGCTGAAAATAGTTCAAAAAAAGGCCCTGTCAGTCATGTTGACAATCAACATGACTGACAGAGCCTTTGCGGATTAATGAGCTTGATGGCTAGCCATTATTGGAATCGATCGCCCCACTTTGCCGGATCCTCACGCCACTGATGTAAGGAAGCTAGTTGCTGGGTCGTAATAGCGCCTTGGGCTTCAGCCGTTTGAATGAGCGCCGTATAATTGGTCAGCGTAAAGAATGGCAAGCCGGCTTTGGCGAAGTTAGCGGTCACCGCCGCCAGCTGGTAACTGAAGATTGCTGCGACACCAAGAACGTTGGCGCCATCTTTTTGCGCTGCCGCCACGGCACTGAGCACTGAACCACCCGTCGATAGCAGGTCATCAATGACGACTAGTTTTGCATTTTCAGGAAGGTGACCTTCGATTTGTCGCCCCTGCCCGTGGTCTTTAGGCTTACTCCGAATGTAAACCAGTGGTAAGTTGAGCAGATTGGCGACTAAGGCAGCATGTGGAATGCCGGCAGTTGCCACCCCACCGATGGCTGTCACGTCTGGGTAATGGGCCACAATTTCCTGGGCCAAGCCGGACGCAATTTTGCTACGAACATCCGGATATCCGATGGTGAGACGATTATCGGTATAAATCGGACTTTTTAATCCGCTTGCCCAGGTAAACGGTTCTTCGGGACGTAATGTGACAGCCTTAATGCGGAGCAAATCGCTCGCAATTTGGTTTTCTAATTTAGTCATGTGCTGTTTCCCACGCTTTCTTAATCGCTTGATAGGCTTCAACTGGATCAGGTGCCTGTGTGATCGGGCGGCCGACAACAATGGCCGAACTGCCTAAGCGTTTGGCGCGCCTGGTGAGACAACCCGTTTTTGGTCGCCGATTGCCGCACCTTGTGGCCGAATTCCCGGTGTGACGACAAGAAACTCAGGTTTAGTCACACTGCGGATCAATGGCGTTTCCAAGGCGCTGGCAACAACGCCGTCTGCATCACTGGCCTGAGCGATGGCTGCTAAGTGCTGAACTGCCTGATTAAGCGGCACATCGATAGACAACTGGTTTTCCAACATGGTCTGATCGGTTGAGGTCAGGTGGGTAATGGCGAGCATTTTAGGCGCCGGATGATTCGCAGCTTTGGCACCTGCCAACAAGCCACGCTTAGCTGCCAGCATCATTTCCTTACCGCCGGCTGCGTGCACCGTTGTCAGCGCCACGCCTAATTTACCTAATTGCCAGGCCGCCTCTTCAACGGTATTTGGAATATCATGCAACTTTAGGTCGAGAAAGATATCAACCGGGTGTGCCGCCTGAATGGCAGTAATAATCGCCGGTCCTTCGGCATAGAAAAGTTCCATCCCGATTTTGACGAAAAGCCGTTCATCTTTGGGAAAACGCGCCAAAAAATCAAGCGTAGTCGCCTGATCTTTAAAGTCGAGTGCAATGATAGGTGTCATACCGCCTGTCCTTCCTGAATGCGTGCAAATGCTGCGGCAATTTTAGGAATTGCCTTTTCTTCATAGTAATTGGCCGAACCGATTGCAACTGCCTGAGCGCCCGCGGCTAACATTTCGGCAGCATCGTGACCGGAGCTGACCCCGCCCATGCCGATAATCGGAACATGAACGGCGTGAGAAACCTGATAAACCAGATGCAGCGCTATCGGTAGAATGGCCGGGCCGGAAACGCCGCCGGTCACATTGTCCAAAACCGGTTGGCCCGTGTGAATGTCCAAGCGCATGCCCACAAGCGTATTAATCAAGGAGATGCCGTCTGCACCCGCAGTTTCAACTGCTTTGGCAATCACGGTGATGTCGGTGACATTAGGCGTAAGTTTGACGAAAATCGGGACCGAACTCACTGCCTTGACAGCGCGCGTCACGTCAGCAGCTACAGCCGGATCCGTACCAAACGCCATGCCGCCTTGTTTTACATTTGGACAGGAAATATTAACTTCCAGTGCTTTGACATTTGGTGCGGCGCTCAGCTTTTTGGCAACCGCTGCATATTCGGCAACATCAGTACCGGCAATGCTTGCGATGATTGGCAGATCAGGATAGTGCTGAGCTAACCAGGGCAACTTTTCGTGTAAAACGACGTCGCTCCCCGGATTTTTCAATCCGACCGCATTCAACGTGCTGCTTGGCCCGTCAGCAAAAATTTTTCCTTGATTGCCGGTGCGCGGCATGAGCGTAGTTGATTTGGTCACCAGTGCGCCCAGCTCATTTAAGTCATATTGTTTGGCATAATGTTCGCCAAAACCAAATGTCCCACTGGCTGGCATGAACGGATTTTTCATGGTAAAGCCGGGTAATTGAATCATATGCCGTTGCCTCCTTTGTGTCGCAAACATTGCCAACTGGGTCATTCAATGGCTTTAACTTTTGATCGGCCGCATTGAAAATGCCCGTGATTCCAATACCTTCAAAATGGCATCTGCAGTATCGAGACTGGTCATCAACGGGACGCCGTGTTCGATGGCGGTTTCGCGAATGCGGAAGCCGTCACTCGAAGTCTTTTTGTCGGCTGTCATGGTGTTGATCACCAGTTGAATCTTGCGGTCGGCAATGTCTTCCAAAATAGTTTCCTTGCCACTGTCGAGTTTCTCAATGGTTTCAACCGTAATACCGGCTTTTTCAAATGCTTTGGCCGTGCCGCTGGTAGCAACCAGCTGGTAACCAACTTCGCGGAATCGTTTGGCCAATTCGGTCGCCTCGTTTTTGTCAGCATCTTTAACGGTTATCAACGCGCGACCGAATTGCGGTAGATGCATGCCGGCTGCTTCGAACGCTTTATACAAAGCTTTTGCTAAGGTTGTATCACTACCCATGACTTCACCGGTGGACTTCATTTCCGGCCCTAACAAGCTATCAACGTGATTCAACTTTGAGAAGCTGAACACTGGCGCTTTGACATGAATCCCTGCCTGGTTTGGCAGCAGGCCCGTTTTAAAGCCTTGTTCCTTCAGACTCGATCCGAGAATCGCCAAGGTTGCGACTTGTGCCAGCTTGACGTTGGTTACCTTACTCAAGAAAGGCACGGTGCGGCTGGCTCGCGGATTGACTTCGATGACATACGCTTTGCCTTGATGAATGATGAATTGGACGTTCATCAAGCCGATGCAATTCAAAGCCCGTGAAAGTTTGATCGTTGCATCGGTAATCTGGTCAATGATGCCCTGACTGAAGGTTTGCGGCGGATAAACGGCCATCGAGTCGCCGCTGTGAATGCCGGCGCGTTCGATATGTTCCATGATCCCCGGCAAAACCACCGTTTCACCATCAGATATGCAATCAACTTCACATTCTTTGCCGACCAGATAGTGGTCGATCAGAACAGGATGATCGTGGGAAACCGACACAGCCCGATCAATGTAACTGGCTAATTCATCAGCATCATGCACGATTTCCATAGCCCGACCGCCCAACACGTAACTTGGCCGAACCAAAACCGGATAACCAATTTTGTCTGCGACGGCCAGTGCACCGGCTTTGTCGGTGGCAGTACCGCCTTCCGGTTGCGGTAACTTAAGTTGTTTGATGACTTGATCAAACAGATCTCGATCTTCCGCCCGATTGAGATCGTCAACTGAAGTGCCCAGAATTTTAATGCCGCGTTTGGCCAATGGTTCTGCCAGATTAATCGCTGTTTGGCCGCCAAACTGCACAATCACGCCTTCTGGTTGTTCCAGATCGATGACATTCAGGACGTCTTCAAGCGTTAAGGGTTCAAAATACAGCTTATCCGCAATGGAAAAGTCAGTAGAAACCGTCTCCGGATTGCTGTTCATGATGATGGCTTCATAGCCGGCTTTTTGAATCGCCTTCACGCTATGGACGGTTGCGTAGTCGAATTCAACGCCCTGGCCAATCCGAATTGGACCGGAACCGATAACCAGGACGCTTGGCTTATCGCTTTTGAAGCTTTCCGTACTGCTTTCATACGTGCTGTAGTAATATGGCGTGTCACTGGCAAATTCGCCAGCACAAGTATCGACCATTTTATAAACCGGTAAAATGTGCTGTTCTTTGCGCATTTGTCGGATCTGATCTGCATGTAACCCCCAAAGTTGGGCAATTTCTTCATCGGCAAAACCGTAACGCTTTGCTTCGGCGAGCAATGGCAAGTCGGCCTTGTGCGCAGCTAATGCCCGTTCCAATTCGACGATGTGTTTAATCTTGTCGAGGAAAAACGGGTTCATTTTGGATAATTCGGCGACTTCATCGATGGTATAATCTCGTCGAAATGCTTCGGCTAGATAAAAGAGCCGTTCATCGTTGGCTTGGATAATATGCTTGCTCAACTCATCGTCACTGAGTTTGGCAAAAGCCGGACGCCGGGGATGAATTAAGCCGACTTCAAGCGAGCGCACCGCTTTTAACAGACTTTCTTCAAGCGTTCGCCCGATCGCCATGACTTCACCGGTAGCCTTCATTTGCGTGCCAAGCGTCCGGTCACCATTTTCAAATTTGTCGAATGGGAACCGTGGTAATTTGGTTACCACATAATCCAAGGCCGGTTCAAATTCGGCCCAAGTCTTCTTGGTGACCGGATTCTTGATTTCGTCCAAATTCAAACCAACCGCAATTTTGGCGGCCATTTTGGCTATCGGATAACCGGTAGCTTTGGAAGCTAGTGCACTAGAACGGGAAACTCGAGGATTGACTTCGATAACATAATACTTGAAGCTGTTGCGGTCGAGGGCAAACTGGACGTTACAGCCGCCTTCGATCTTCAAAGCGCGAATGATCTTCAAGGCGGAATCCCGCAACATCTGAACCTCTTTGTCCGTAAGCGTTTGTGTCGGTGCGAAAACCATTGAATCACCGGTATGCACGCCGACCGGATCAAAGTTTTCCATGTTGCAGACCACGATGGCGGAATCGGAAGCATCGCGCATAACTTCAAATTCGATTTCCTTATAGCCGGCAATGGAACGCTCGATTAGTACTTGGGTGACCGGGCTTAGGTTCAAACCGTTTTCGGCGATTTCGGCGAGCTCTTTTTCATTATCGGCAATCCCACCGCCTGTGCCGCCCATGGTGAAGGCCGGACGAATGATGACAGGAAAGCCGATTTTGTCAGCAAATTCCTGCGCTTCATCCACGTTGTTCGCGATGGCAGATTCCGGAACCGGCTCGTTGAGTTTTTGCATCAGATTTTTGAACAATTCGCGGTCTTCGGCTTGATCGATCGCACTAAGCTTCGTGCCCAGTAATTCGATTCCGAGTTCGTCCAAGATACCTGTGTTGCTTAGTTTCATGGCAAGGTTCAGACCGATTTGTCCGCCGATTGTTGGTAAAATGGCATCGGGCAACTCTTTACGCAAGATCTGGCTGACGAATTCGACGGTCAACGGCTCGACATAAACCCGATCCGCGATTTCCGTGTCGGTCATGATGGTGGCCGGATTGGAATTTACCAAAACAACTTCGTAGCCTTCTTCACGTAAGGCCAGACAAGCCTGAGTCCCTGAGTAATCAAATTCTGCGGCTTGACCGATGATAATCGGACCTGAGCCGATCACTAAGATTTTATGAATATCTTGACGTTTTGGCATGATTATCCTTTCTGCGTACGATCTGAAAATGCATCCATCATTTCCATAAACTCATCAAAAAGATGGTCGGCGTCATGTGGACCCGGAGCAGCATCCGGATGGAACTGAACCGTAAAGGCCGGGTACAACCGGTGACGCAAGCCTTCTACCGTACCATCATTGATTTCAACGTGGGTGACTAATAATGTATCCGGATCAATGCTGTCTGGATCAACAGCATAACCATGGTTTTGGCTGGTAAAATCGATGCGGCCAGTCGCAATCTCACGAACTGGATGATTAAATCCACGGTGACCGTATTTCATCTTAAAAGTGTCAGCGCCATTCGCAAGTGCGAACAGCTGGTGGCCGAGGCAAATCCCGAATAACGGAATTTTACCTTCAATGCCGCGAATCATATCCAGCGCTTCCGGCACATCTTTTGGATCACCGGGGCCATTGGTCAGCATCACACCATCCGGAGCTAACTCAAGAATGGTGGCAGCTGTGGTGGTTGCAGGCAATACGGTCACGTTGCACTGACGCTTAGCTAATTCCCGTAAAATGCTATGCTTGAGGCCAAAATCGACGACCACGACATTGCGGCCGGTGCCAGGTGCCGGATAGGCTTGCTGCGTTGAAACTTGTTGCACCTGATTCTTCGGAAGCACCAAGGCTTTGAGCTGATCAAAAGCATGTTCATCGGCTGCATCCACAATACTTGCCTTCATGGCGCCGACTTCTCGGATTTTCTTGGTCAGAGCACGAGTATCAACACCGCTGATGCCTGGAATATGTTTACGTTTAAGAAATTCATCGAGCGTCATCTGACTGCGCCAGTTACCGGTGACCCGCGCTACTTCACGCACCACGATGCCTTTGGCGGTGGGATCAATGCTTTCATAATCGTCGCGGTTGATCCCTACATTGCCGATAAGCGGCTGAGTGAAGGTAATAATCTGGCCGTTGTAACTTTGATCGGTAATCGTTTCCTGATAACCACTCATACCGGTGTTAAAAACGATTTCACCTGTCGTGACGGTTTCCGCACCAAAGCCGATGCCAGGGAAAACACTGCCGTCTTCAAGAATTAAATAGCGCTTCATGCTTGTCCTCCCTTTTGATAGGCAATCTGACCGCGACTGATCGTGTACAACGCCTGCCCCTGAACCTTTTCGCCGATAAACGGTGAATTCTTGCCTTTGGAGAACCAGTCGGTAGGATCAATGGTGTACGTGGTATCCAGATCGAGAATCGTCAGATCGGCCGGACCGCCAACCGTGATATGGCCGCCTGGCAGACCAAACTGCTCTGCCGGAACCGTGCTCATTTTGGCAATCAGCTGCTTGAGCGTGAACATCTTCGACTTGACCAGTTTGGTGTAAAGCAGTGGAAAGGCGGTTTCGGAACCGACGATGCCGAATGCCGCGGTTTTAAAAGAACCGGATTTTTCTTCGAGCGTATGCGGGGCGTGATCCGTGGCGATCATATCCAGTGTGCCGTCTTGCAAGCCCTCAAGTAAGGCAAGATGATCAGCGCGGGAACGTAATGGCGGATTCATTTTGAACATCGGGTTATCGCCTGGAATGTTATTTTCATCGAGTAGTAAGTGATGTGGTGAGACTTCAGCAGTGACGTGGACGCCGCGTTTCTTGGCTTCGCGAATCAAGGCCACGCTTTGGCGAGTTGAAACATGGCACGCGTGGTAATGAACACCGGTGGCTTCTGCTAAGTCCAAATCGCGCGCCAGCTGGCTGCTTTCAGTTTGATTGATGATGCCAGGCAGGTTCAACTTCTCTGCTATAGGGCCGGCATTGATCACGCCGCCATGCATGAGACTGGCATCTTCAATGTGTGCGACAATCGGTGCTTTCAGTTTAGCAGCCTGTTTCATGGCTTGATACATGGTATCGGCATCTTGGACGCCAACCCCGTCATTGGAAAAGCCCAGTGCTCCAGCCTCTAACAACGCCGGCATGTCGACTAGCTGATCTGAATGTAAGTCATGTGTAATTGGGGCAAACTGCCGGACGGTAATGTTGGCATCGCTACGGTTTTTTGCCAACACCGGCGTCAAGGCGGCGACTGTGTCGGGAACGGGTTTTAGGTTGCTCATTGCGACAACAGTAGTAAACCCACCATGTGCAGCTGCTTGCGCCCCGGTTTTAATCGTTTCTTTAGCAGTAAAACCGGGTTCGCGAAAATGAACATGGACGTCAATCAGTCCCGGAACAACCGTTGCACCCGTGGCATCAAGAATGGTGTCATCTTCACGCGCAGTAAGTTGCTGGCCGATAGCCGTAATTTTGTCGTCGGTGATCTGAATATCAGCCGTATATTCGGTATCGCTGATGATATGGGCGTTTTTGATGAGCATAAGTAAAGTTACTCCTCTCCGAAGTGACGGGCATTGATGACCGCTTCAAGCATCGCCATCCGCATGAAAACGCCATTTTGCATTTGGGTGAAGATCCGTGAACGTGGACCGTCAACCAAATCGCTGGCTAATTCAACGTCACGGTTAACCGGCGCCGGATGCATGAAAATGGCATTGGGTTTCATTGTTTTGGCTAAAGCGTCCGTAATGCCGTATTTCGCATGATAGCTTGCTTTGGAAAATGCTTCGCGGTTGTCGGCATTAAACCGCTCAAGCTGAACCCGCAGTAGCATCAGAACATCAACCTGTTTGACCAAGTCTGGCACACCGATGAAGTCGCCATATTGATCAAAGCTAGGATCATACCACTGTTGTGGGCCGGCAAAATGCAGCGTCGCCCCCAGTTTGTGAAGCATCTGCATGTCGCTGCGTGCGACCCGACTGTGGCTAAGATCACCGACAATCCCGATATTCAGGCCGTCAAAATGACCGAATTCTTCGTGAATGGTCATTAAATCCAGCATCATTTGGGAAGGGTGCTGACCGGCACCATCGCCAGCATTGACAATAGCGGTTGTCGGCCAGGCACCCATAAGATCTTTGTAATAGCCATCTTTGGAATGACGCATGACGGCAATATTGACACCAATGGCTCCGATCGTTTTGATCGTATCTTCCAGAGTTTCACCTTTAGAAACTGAGCTGTGGGCCGGATCAAAAGGAATAACGGTCAACCCCAGTTTGCGTTCGGCCATTTCAAAGCTGGTATGCGTGCGAGTACTATTTTCAAAGAATAAATTGGTGGCGTAGATCGGCTCCGGAAAATGAACCGTTTGGCCAGCTTTGAAATCTTCTGCACGGTTAATTAATGCCAAGGCGCTTTTTTCGTCAACTTGTTCAGCGGAAACAAAATCTTTAAATGGTGCATCAGTGAGATTAGATAAGGTCATTTTTCTCTGCCCCTTCTTCGTTAGCGGCATGTTCTGGTAAAACAAAGTTCAGGAAGATTCCGATCACGGTTGCCAGTGCAAGGCCGGAGAATTGATACCCAGCGAATTGCAGGCTGGCATTGCCGATACCGATCACGAGGATGGTCGAGGCAATCATCAGGTTGCGTTTTTTGTCAAAGTCGACTTTGTTGTCAATTAAAACCCGTAAGCCGTTGGAGGCGATGACGCCGAACAGCAGGAAGCTGATGCCGCCGATGACCGGGCTTGGAATACTGCGAATCAAGGCACTTAGTTTACCGATGAAGGCGAACAGAACCGCGAACATACCGGCACCGCCTAATACGTAAACACTGTGAACCTTGGTCATGGCGAGCACGCCGATGTTTTCACCGTAACTGGTTACCGGTGGGCCGCCGACGAAACCGGCGATAATGGAAGCCGTGCCATCCCCTGCCAAAGTATGATTCAGGCCTGGATCCTTGAAGAAGTCTCGCTTCGTCAATTTGTTAAGGACCATGATGTGGCCCATGTGTTCGGTCATGGTGACAAAAGCGATAGGCGCCATTGAGAGAATCGCACCCCAGTAAAGTTGCGGCTTGTAGCTGATAAACGGCAACTCGAACTTCGGAAGTTCAAACCAAGCTGCTTGCTGAACCGGCGTCAGGTCAACAATGCCAAACAACAACGCTACCACATAGCCAGTGACAATTCCCAGCAAAATCGGTAACAAGCTGATGAATTTTTTGAGATACATGTTGTAAATGATGACCGAAGCCAACGTGATCATGGCAACAGCGAAGTAGCGCAGGTCATACACGCTTTTGGTAGCAGAAATGGTTCGCATTGTGGCGTCCGTCGCGGCGGTGCCAGCCAGTGATAACCCGATGACCATGACAATCGGCCCGACTACAACTGGCGGTAAGGCGCGATCAATCCAAGCCGATCCGCTGTGGGCCACGATCAAGGCCACGATCAGGTAAACAACCCCGACAGCGACAGTGCCTTGTGCGATCGCGGGATAACCGGCACCCTTCATCAACGCCTGCATGATGGTAATGAATGAAAAACTTGATCCCATGTAGGCAGGAATTTTGCCGCGAGTAATCAAAATGTAGACTAAAGTGCCGACCCCGCTGGAGAATAAGGCAATACTTGGATCCAAACCGACCAGAATCGGTACCAGCACGGTTGATCCAAACATGGCAAAAAGATGTTGGATGGATAAGCCCACCCATTGACCGAATTTCGGCTTGTCGCCGATGTCCAGCACCGCTTCATCGTTATGAAAAGCCATTGACTAGTCCCCCATCTTCTCGATGCTAATGCCGTCTTTGCCATCAAGTTCCGCAACCTGTACCTGAATTTGTTCATCAAGGGAGGTTGGAATATTCTTGCCGACGAAATCCGGACGAATCGGTAACTCGCGATGGCCGCGATCAACCAAAACTGCCAGACTGATCTTCCGCGGCCGCCCTTCGTCCATCAAGGCATCCAAGGCTGCGCGGATGGTGCGACCAGTGAAAATGACATCGTCTACTAGGATGACGTGCTTGCCAGTAATATTAACCGGCAGCTGCGCACCTTCGACGTCTGGTTGATGTTCGTGATCAATTTTATGAACATCATCGCGATAAAAGCGGATATCCAGTTCGCCGACCGGTACCTGCAGGCCTTCGAGCTGTTCGAGTCGCTTGGCAATCCGGTGTGCTAGATAAATCCCCCGCGTTTTAATCCCGACAAGAACGAGATCGTTCAAGCCTTTATTTTGTTCGATAATTTCATAACTGATTCGGGTTAATGCACGTTTCATAGTTACCTCGTCGACTACCTGTTTGGACTGTGACATGATGTGCCATCCTTTCTTGTATGTATGCTGGTTGATGTGGGGTGAAGCTGCTTGCCTTGATTTGTTCTATTGGAGGCAATTAAGTGATTGGGCTTTCACGTTCTATAACGCGCTCACCGGCGCAGAAGCTTACGTGTAAGGACCTTGAAGCCTAAATGGCCAAAGCCCAGCCATTTAGCTTCAAGGCCACTTGCACTCCAGCTTCTAACAGCGCCGGTTCGCGCTCAAACAAAAAGCGCCTCCTATCCAATTTGGATAGAAGGCGACCGTAGCCTGAATAATCCGTCGCAACGGAAAGGGACCTTCTAAGCCTCACTGGACTTAGTTAAAGGTGCTTGTTTGATTGAGTTAAGATTACCGGACGTTGCGGGTCTTGTCAATGCCTGCGCGCAGATCGGCTAAGGTTTTTTTAAAAACTTCGGGGACGGGTACCGTGAAAGTTAAGAGCTTGCCGGTGGTTGGATGGACAAAGCCGAGCTTAGCTGCGTGAAGAAATTGGCCGTTGCCTGGGAGCGTGTGTTTGGGTCCATACAAAGGATCACCTGCTACCGGATGATGAATGTAAGCCATATGCACGCGGATTTGATGGGTCCGGCCGGTTTCCAAAACGCATTTGATCAAGGTGTAGTGAGCAAATCGCTCCAGCACCTGAAAGTGGGTAACAGCATGCCGACCATCAGTAACCACTGCCTGTCGTTTGCGGTCACGCGGATCACGTCCAAGTGGTGCATCAATCGTGCCTTCATCTTCTTTAAACGTCCCATGAACTAACGCAAGGTATTCACGGATAGTCGTTTTGGCTTTAAGTTGTGCCGACAAACTCAATTGGGCCTTCTCGGTTTTGGCAACCATCAGCAAGCCGCTGGTGTCTTTATCGATGCGGTGTACAATTCCGGGCCGAACAACGCCATTGATGCCAGGCAAGTCAGTATGATAAAGCAGACCGTTTACCAAGGTGCCGTCAGGATGGCCCGGCGCAGGATGGACAACCATTCCCTGAGCCTTATTAACTACGATCACCTGATCATCTTCGTAGACAATATCAAGCGGAATTGGCTCGGCAACGGCTTTTAAGGGCTGCGCTTCCGGAATCGTCACAACAATGACGTCTCCCGATTCGACTTTGTAATTCGCCTTTACCAGCCGATCGTTAACAGTAACCAAACCTTCCTGGAGCCATTTTTGTACCTGACTGCGGGTATGAGTCGGCTCGTGTGCTGTGATCACCTTATCGATGCGTCCCTGCTCAGTTGTGATGGTAAAGGTCTCAGTCATGCAGACACCGCCTTGTCGCGATCAAATAAAATAAACACCAAGACTAAAATGACCCCAAACGTGATGCACATATCGGCAAAATTAAAAATAGCGTTGAATCGCCACTGATCCAAAAATTCAAGATGAAACATATCCGTGACGTATTGAAACCGCAACCGGTCAATGAAGTTGCCAATCGCCCCTGCCGTGATCAGCGTCAACCCCAGACGATAAACAGGCTTGTGCAGACTATCACGCCAAAGCAGCGCTACGACCACAAGCGCCAAAACTGTTGTGACGTAGAAGAACCACTGTTTCCCTTCAAACATGGAAAAAGCTGCTCCGGTATTACGGATATGCGTGAGATCAATCACGCCCGGAATCAGTTGCTGACTTTCACCAAGTGGAATATGCGCGTTCACCCAAGCTTTGATGACAAAATCAACCAAAACTAGGACAGCAGCAATGATCACATAGATAAACACAGAAGTTCCCCCTGAATAAATGACATTTGCCTTTAAGTGTACCCCGCCAAAAGAAAAACCGCCATTCGAAAAATGACGGTTGCGTCTCGCGACATGAGCATGAACGGTTTAAAAGAGTCCTGAAATTTTGCCATCATCGGTGACATCCATATTTAAGGCAGCTGGCGCTTTTGGCAGGCCCGGCATGGTCAAAACGGTTCCGGTCATCACAACCAAGAACCCTGCCCCAAGTTTAGGGATAATGTCGCGCACGTGAATCGCAAATCCTTCAGGTGCTCCTAGTGTTTTGGCGTTATCGGTTAGTGAATATTGGGTCTTGGCCATGCAAACCGGCAAATCCTGCCAACCGTTTTTAACAATGGTTCGCAAGGCCGCGTTGGCTTTACCTTCATAGACGACGTCACGACCACCATAGATCTTTTGTACAATGGTTTTGATCTTGGCTTTGACATCCTGATGTACATCATAAAGTGGCGTGAAACTTGCTGGCTGCTTCAAGGCGTCCAGCACTGCATCAGCTACTGCTAAGCCACCACGGCCGCCATCAGCCCAAACCGTTGCGGTGACAGCTTTCACGTTTAATTTTGCGCAAGCATCAATGAGCCACTGAATTTCAGCATCTGTATCGCTGCTAAAGCGGTTAACGGCCACCACAACAGGCACGCCGTAGCCTTGCATGCTGTGGATGTGCCGTTTAAGGTTTGCAAAGCCTTGAGCCAAAGCGTCTAAGTTTTCCTGTTGTAAATCGGCTAACGCAACGCCGCCGTTGTACTTCAGTGCACGCACGGTTGCCACGATGACCACGGCATCCGGTGTTTTGCCCAGAACTGGGGTCTTGATATCCATGAACTTCTCGCCGCCAAGATCAGCGCCGAAACCGGCTTCCGTGATAGCGATATTACCCAGTTGCAACGCTGTTCGGGTAGCCAAAACGGAATTACAGCCGTGAGCAATGTTGGCAAACGGACCGCCGTGAATGAACGCCGGTGTATGTTCCAGTGTTTGAACCAGATTAGGTTTCAACGCATCTCGCAATAACATCGCAATGGCGCCGGTGACCTTTAAATCGGCAACGGTGACAGGCTTGCGATCGTAAGTATAGCCGATTACGATGCGACTGATGCGGGTTTTGAGATCTACAATGTTTTCTGCAAGACATAGAACCGCCATTAGCTCACTTGCGACGGTAATATCAAAGCCGTCTTCACGCGGAACGCCGCTGGTTGGGCCACCTAAGCCGATGGTGACGTGGCGCAATGCGCGATCGTTAATATCCAAAGCGCGCTTCCAAAGAATGCGCCGCGGATCGATATTAAGCGCGTTACCTTGTTGCAAATGGTTATCGATTAAGGCTGCCAGAGTGTCGACAGCGGTGGTCAGTGCGTGCATGTCACCGGTGAAATGTAAGTTGATGTCTTCCATCGGCACAACCTGGGCATAACCGCCACCAGTCGCGCCGCCTTTCATTCCCATCACCGGGCCCAATGATGGCTCCCGCAATGCGATCACGGGATGCTGGCTGCGCTGCTGAAGCGCATCACCTAAGCCAACCGTGATGGTCGATTTGCCTTCACCGGCAGGGGTCGGGTTAATCGAGGTCACCAAAACAAGCTTGCCAAAGGGCTTATCTTTTAACGCATTGAGAGTCGCAAAGCTAAGTTTGGCTTTGGACTTGCCATACAGTTCCAGATCATCATCAGTCAAGCCTAGATTTGCTGCAACTTTCGTAATTGGCCACATTGAGGTTGCTTCGTTGGCTTGGGCAATTTCAATATCAGACATACAACACACTCCTTATTTTGTTGATGTTTCCAATCCTTTTTCGATTAACGCTACGATCTTTTGCTTTCGCTTTTTGCCGAACATAAGGAACGAAACGCGACCGTATT
Organism: Lacticaseibacillus chiayiensis; assembly: GCF_004123795.1. Classification (GTDB taxonomy): domain Bacteria; phylum Bacillota; class Bacilli; order Lactobacillales; family Lactobacillaceae; genus Lacticaseibacillus; species Lacticaseibacillus chiayiensis. Next base: position 51,543 of record NZ_MSSM01000021.1, read on the forward strand.
GTTTGGTTTTAAGCATAACTGTCAAATGGCCAGACGTAAACCCCTCAATTTCGCTCCATGACAGATTGATCGTGTTACTTTTAAAAAGACTGGTTAACCTGATGCCTTTTTCAGTTGCAATCAAGCGAAGCAGCAAAATCTGACCGATAGCCGTTAAAATCGTGATAGCTGCAATCGCAATTGCCAGCCACGAAGGTTTCGTACTTTCTAGCTGGACGATGATCGCCAAGCTGAGACCGATCACGATCGCGCTCCAAAACATGCTAAAATCGATCCATGCAGGTTGATAATGTGTTCGATATTCAGCCAAATCGTCACTTCCTTAGGAGAAATCATGCTTAAACTATACACAGATGGCGCTACAAAAGGCAACCCAGGGCCGACTGGCATCGGTATCCTAGTTAGTGGTTTGCCCCAGCAGATCCAACGACATGCCGCTTTACCACCGATGAGTAATCATGAGGCAGAGTTTGCAGCGGCAATCGCCGGATTTAAACTATTAATCGATACTAAATTAACAACTGCGCCAGTTGCCTTTTATAGTGACTCCAAGCTTGTGGTTCAGGCGATTGAAAAACGCTATGCCAAACATTATCCCACCTTAACATCAGAATTGCTGGCCTTGATTGACCAGTTCCCGCTCGTGTTGCCCAACTGGTTGCCGGATCGCGAAAATCGCGGTGCCCACACCTTGGCTCAACAAGGGTTGCGTGAAGCTGAGGCATAAAATTAATTTTTCGCAAAAAGACCGCGATATTCCATTATTCGGAATATCGCGGTCTTTTTTGGTACGGACATGGATTTTTAAAGTACATTGACACCTTAGACACCTTAGCCAAACGAATCCAGCGTTGGAGATTACATGAATACCTTAAACTGGCTGGTACGATCTATATAATCCTTATCTTGTGCCGGTGCCTCAATCGAGCCAAATGGCATTTGGGCGCGTAATTGCCAGCTCTTCGGAATATCAAAGGCATCATTGACAAGTTCATCAATGATGGGATTGTAGTGTTGCAAGTTTGCACCGATGCCATTGTTAGCTAAGGCTACCCAAGTATTGAGTTGCGCTGATCCCTGAGCCTGCTCTGCCCAGGTAGCAAAGTTATCTGCGTAAAGCGGAAAATCATGCTCCAGTTGTTTGACAATATCGGTATCGGTAAAATACATAATCGTTGCATAGGCAGCTTTAAAGCCAGCAACTTTCTTCTTGGTTGCCTCATAGGCTTCCTCAGTCGGGACCTCGCTCTTCAAGCGCTTAATCACGATATCCCAAAGCTTGTCGTGTTGCCTGCCAAATAGGAAAACGGCTCGAGTCGTTTGCGAATTGAAAGCAGTTGGCGTTGCCTGAATGACAGATTCGACTTGTTCGATGATGTCATCGTCTTTTTGCTTAACATCTTTGCCGAGTGCGTAAATGGAGCGGCGTTGTTTGAGAAGGTTCAGAAGATCTTGATTCACAGGAAAACCACCTTTTTCTAATAATAACTACAATTTCGCATACATCTGATTAAGCTGATAGGAACCAGCCCCCTAAAAACAGCATCATGCGATCATGCAGCAGAACAAGCATAAGTTTACCAACTGACTATTAGTAAGTAAACCCCTTATGCATCTTTTTTTCAAAAAAGCACAACCAGCCTTTTTTCATTGGTATCTGCGGCATCTGAAAGCAGGCATCTGAATACGAGCGCTGCCGTTAACGTGACAGAGATGGATGGCTTGGGTACAATGAAACTAATCTTCTGGGAGGTGTGATATGTCGCTGATCACCTGGCTAATTATTATTATTTTGGTTTTGAACACGACGGGTGCGATTTTTACAGTTCTTCGCGAAGTGCGCGACATTTCGACAACTTGGGCCTGGTTGCTGGTGCTGATTTTCTTGCCAATCATCGGGTTCGGTTTTTATCTGTTCGCGGGTCGTGGACTCTCGACTAAAAAACTGCGCCGGATTCAGCGTGAGTACGAGTCTGGGGTCAAAGCGTTTGTGTCGCTTCAAAAACACGAAAATGCGCGAAACAAACTATTACCACCGACAGATTATACCCTGGCAGCGAAGGCGTTGACTGCCTTTTTCCTGAACACCGCCCAAGCACCCGTGCTGGCTCATAATCAGGTTCAGCTTTATACCGATGGCGAAAAAAAGTTTGCTGCGTTGTTTCGCGACATTGAAAACGCCAAAGATTACATTTATGTCGAGTATTACACAATTTATAATGATGAATTAGGTAATCAATTCCAACAATTGTTGATTAAAAAGGCTAAGCAAGGCGTTACGGTTAAAGTTTTATATGACGCTTGGGGATCAATGGGTGCCTCGGCAAAATGGTGGCGCCGACTAACCGATGTCGGTGGTCAGGCTGAGAGCTATTTTAGCTCCAAACATCCGATTACCGACTTTCGTTTGAATTACCGCGATCATCGCAAAATCGTTGTGATTGACGATCACGTCGGTTATATTGGCGGGTTCAACGTTGGCGATCAGTATGTTTCCCGCAAACCTAAATTCGGATATTGGCGTGATACCCACCTGCGCATCATCGGCAACACTATTTATGCGCTGAAAATTCGCTTCACCATGGATTGGAATGCGACGGTTGGTGAAAAAGACGAGATTGCTTATAATGTCGAGCAAGATAGTTCCGAAAGTCGCTCAAACGCGGGCATGACGGCTGGCAGCACGCCGATTCAAATTGTCGCATCAGGGCCTGATCGTCCTACCCAGCAAATCAAGTTAGGTTACACCAAGCTGATTACTAGCGCGACCAAGTCGGTTTGGATTCAAAGCCCCTACTTAGTGCCCGATGACACGGTGATTGATGCACTTGTTTCCGCCGCCATGTCAGGTATCGACGTCCGAATAATGATTCCCGATATGCCGGATCATCCCTTTATTTTCCGTGCGACTCAGTACTACGCCACCTATCTGACTCGTGCCGGTGTTAAAATTTACCACTATCAGCATGGCTTTATGCACGCCAAAACCGTCGTTGTCGATGAGGCGATCACCAGTGTCGGATCGGCTAATTTCGATATTCGCAGTTTCAAATTGAATTTTGAAGTGAATGCCTTCATTTACGATCGTAAGGTTGCCGGAACGCTTGCCGAGATATTTGAAGCCGATATGAAGCAAAGCTACCTACTGACGCCGGCAATTATTGCCAGCCAAAGTCGCTGGTTACGGTTCAAACAGGACTTTTCCCGCCTTTTATCGCCGATTTTGTAAGTCAGTTAGTAAATCAAAAAGATTGAATATGCTGTCACAAAAACGCCGCTTCAGCATGGTGCACTGAGACGGCGTTTTTGTGACGGAAATATAACATTTTCAAAATAATTGTATGTGTTTAGCTGATCGCCGTAACGGCAGTGAAGAAGGCTTGATGAGTTGACTGATTATCGTTGCCAATCGTCTAGCTCTTTGGTGTGGCCGAGAAGATAGTGGATGGCAGCATGGACAAGTGTGTCACGGGCAGTCGTTAACTCGTCGCCTTCCAAGTTATATTTGTCGCGCAGGTAACCTTCCGCAATGGCCTGATATTCCTTACGGGCCTCACCCCCATCTTTCAGGTAGGCATCAATAGCGTTCACATCATCTTTAGCGCGGTTAGCTAATTCTTCAGCAAGATTTTCGACATGTGGCTGGCGTTTATGGGCATAGTCCATCAGCGTGTCATTCATATCAACGACAGCGGCCTCGTCTGCTTTCTTGTCACGTTTCATGCTAGCAGTCATCTCCTCATATATTAGTATGCACCTACGCTGGCCTTTCATCAATGGCAGTGAGGGAAGTTGCTTTTGCAGTCAACAGAGTGACACTCAGCGTTTTTTCCTTATTGGTGGGGCTGCTGACGGGAGCGGAGAAAGAGTTCCTGATAGAGCGCAGACCAACTTTCAAAACGTTCACTAGCCAGATAAAAGACCGGAATGTCAGGTACGATTGATTCCTCTCCCGGAGCCAAGGCTTGGGCCGAAATCACAAAGTCAGGGTGTTGGTGAATGGTTACCAACCGAATAAATGCCGGATGAATGAGGTTGAGCCGCACAGTTTCGTATAGCGGCTGCGGCATCAACGGATCCAGTGCTACTTTAAGTTTATCAGCAACAGCACTTTCTGTCATGAATGGCCAAAGCAGCTGATAAAAGCCATCGATAATTTCCTCAAGAGCATGATCTGTTGGTGCCTCGCGTGCAAAGAATTCTTTGATTGCCTTGTCCAGCCGCGGATAAAACGCTCGTATCGGATGCGCAATTTTAGCCAAATCGATATAAGCCCCATCCGGAAAGATCTGTTCACTGATTAAAACTTTTAATAAATTGCCGGCTAATGCCAAATCTGTAGTGATTGTCGAGGAAATACCGATCAAGTGGCGGCTAAGTTCGGCACGGATTTTTGTGACGGTTTGCCAAGCCAGCGTGTTGTGTGCGGCGTGGTAACCAACAATCCCTGCAGCCTCAAACTGCTGCTCCGTGTGAAATCGCGGAATACGCCACTGGCCGAGATACAGGTAGAGCAGCTCGGCTTCGGCAACTTCTGGCGGCAAATGGACAAAGACATCCGGCAACTTTTCCGGCAACGTAGGAGGCGGCTTCAATTCAGAGAAGTTTAAAGTATTGACAATTGAGTGATCGGCCTGTAACCGATAGAGATTGATGTTAGCTGAAAATCTTAGTTGCTTGACTGAAAAATCCCGCTCCACTAATCCGGCATCCTGTAAGGCTTGAACCAGCTGACGCGACTGAGGCAACACGTCTGCAAACAAAGGATTGTCAGCGTCGACTAATTGCCACAATAGCTGCCGGTAGACTTGGCGGATTCGCGGCTCCGCGCCGACAAGTGCCAACGGCGTGAGATTAATGGTGACCTCTTTTTGGCGTAAGTACCCGCGTAATGCGGAAATCCGCCGAAAAAAGGCCGCTCGTGAGAAACCGGTTTCTTCTAATAATATGGGTAACGTTAAATTAGGTTGCATCAATGTTTTAACCAAAAGTTTCCCGGGAAGCGATCGGCGAAACAAAAAGATCCGATAACGAACGCGACTAATCGAAGGCGGTGCTGTCATATTGCCATCCCCTTTACGTAATAAAGGTGGTGCACCAGGATCAATGGCTTGCAAATCCTCGGCGACTTTCGCCATTTGTCGACGCAGTTGCCGGTAGCTCTCGCCACGGGCCATCGCTGCCGTTGCAATATTCATTTGCCGATTAGGCGCGTCTCGCAAATCGCCATAAAGCGCCAACCGTTCGCGTTCTTCGCGGTCTAGGAACAATTCTTCAAACGCCATGGTGACGACTTCCTTTCCAAATTTTTGCTATAGTATAGCAAAGAAGATCGGCAGCCGGATAAATGATGCTTGTGCACTTGTCTCAGACGGGTGTTTCCTTAGCGGGTAGGCTTTTGCCGCATTAAGTCAGCCTGTGATTGATTGACACTGGCGTCCGGCATGCAATCTTGCTATACTAAAAGTAAGCGGAAATCAAGTTGACACCATATGCTTTGGGGCATCAAAAAAATTAACCCCAAGATATGGTGTTTTTCATTGACATGCACCCCAATATTGAGTATTCTAAACTACATAAGATAACAAGAAAGGATGACACCTATGCGTAACATCACACTGTTCACGCGCAATGGCTGTCCACAATGCCGGATGACAAAGCGCTATCTCGATACCCACAAGATTCCATTTACGGAGCACAACATCAACGAAGAACCTGAATACATCGATTACTTAAAGAAAAAGGGATTCCAGCAGGTTCCCGTTCTCGAAGCTGATGGGCTTGATTCATTCTCCGGGTTCCGACCGGATGCCTTGAAGCAACTGGCTGTCTGATCAGCCAGTTTTTTTATCGCATCGAAATTAAGCGAATGAAGCTAAATTGCAGTGAAAGCAGGGATTAGTATGTCATTAAAAACAATCAGTCCGGACGAGGTTACTTATTACGCCCTTAACAACGAGATCAATATTCCCGTTAACGACCAAATTCCGCTTAATAAGGATAAGGAAGCGTTACAGGCCTTTTTGACCGAGAATGTGGCCCCAAATACGATGAAATTTTCATCGTTGCAGGAGCGGCTGAATTATTTAGTCGATCACCATTACTATGAAGCCGATTTTTTGAAAAAGTACCAGCCGGCCTTCTTGGAAAAGCTGGATCGGTTTCTGACGGCCCAGCATTTTCAGTTTAAGTCCTTTATGGCGGCCTATAAGTATTACGCTCAGTATGCGTTAAAGACCGACGATGGCACTCAATATCTTGAAGATTACAAAGATCGGGTATTTGCCAATGCGCTCTTCTTTGCGGATGGTGATGAGCAGTTGGCAATTGACCTGGCGGATGAAATGATCCATCAGCGCTATCAACCTGCTACCCCTTCGTTTCTGAATGCTGGTCGGGCACGCCGCGGTGAATTGGTGTCCTGCTTTCTGCTGCAAATTACCGACGATATGAATTCAATTGGCCGCGCAATTAACTCTGCTCTTGAGTTATCGCGAATCGGTGGCGGGGTTGGCCTGACGCTCTCAAACCTGCGTGAAGCCGGTGCGCCAATTAAAGGCATTGACGGTGCTGCAAGTGGCGTACTGCCGGTTATGAAGTTGCTGGAAGATTCTTTTTCCTACAGCAATCAGTTAGGCCAGCGTCAAGGTGCCGGTGTGGTTTATTTGAATGTCTTCCATCCCGATATCATCAGTTTCCTGGGTGCCAAGAAGGAAAACGCAGATGAAAAGTATCGCGTGAAGACGCTTAGCCTCGGCGTGATTGTGCCCGACAAGTATTATGAGCTGATTAAGGCCAATGCCGATATGTATCTCTTCTCCCCTTATTCGGTTGAACGGGCTTACGGCAAACCATTTTCGTATGTGGACATTACCAAAGAATACGACAATATGGTGGCTAATCCGGCAATCAAGAAATATAAGATCAAGGCGCGCGATCTGGAAAACGAAATTTCCAAACTGCAGCAGGAATCTGGCTATCCTTACATCATCAACATCGACACGGCCAACAATGCGAGCCCGATCGATGGCAAAATCATTATGAGCAACCTCTGCTCGGAAATCATGCAGGTTCAGGTGCCGTCGAAGCTGAACAACAAGCAGGAATATGAAGTTTTAGGGACAGATGTTTCCTGCAACCTGGGCAGTACGAATATTCCTAACTTGATGCACAGTCGCGATTTTGGTCATAGTGTTGAAGCCATGGTGCGCGCGCTCACCTATGTCACCGATCACAGCAATATTGACGTTGTGCCATCTGTTCAGCATGGCAATCGCCAAGCACACAGCATTGGCCTTGGCGCGATGGGCTTGCACACGTACTTTGCTAAGAATCATATGTATTATGGGTCACCGGAAAGTCTTGATTTCACCAACATCTATTTCTTGTTGCTGAATTACTACACGTTGAAGGCATCCAACAAGATTGCTAAAGAACGTGGCGAGTCCTTCCATAATTTTGAAAACAGTAAATACGCTGATGGCAGTTATTTTGACAAGTATATCCAGCAATCATGGGTACCTAAGTACGACAAGGTGCGTGATTTGTTCAAGGATGTCCACATTCCGACCCAAGCCGACTGGGAAGCCCTTAAGGAAAGCGTCATGAAGGACGGCTTGTATCATCAAAATCGGATGGCTGTGGCCCCTAATGGCTCGATCAGCTACATCAACGACACGAGTGCCTCCTTGCAGCCAATTGTTAACCGGATTGAGGATCGTCAAGAGAAGAAAATCGGCACCATTTACTACCCAGCCCCTGGTTTGTCGAATGACACCATGCCTTACTATCAAAGTGCCTACGACATCGACATGCGTAAAGTCATTGATGTTTATGCCGCTGCCCAACAACACGTTGACCAAGGGATGGCGATGACTTTGTTCATGCGCAGCACCATTCCCGCTGGCCTTTATCCGTGGAAAGACGGCCGAACCAACAAGATGACGACGCGAGATTTGAACATTTTGCGGAACTACGCCCATCACAAAGGCCTCAAGTCGATTTACTACATCCGGACTTACACCGATGACCAGGAAGAAATCGGCAGCAACGCTTGTGAAAGTTGCTCAATTTGATGATCTTTTAACAGGGGGATCTCCCCTGTTTTTACATACGAGGAGCGAAAAATATGGCAAAACAATATATTGCAATTAACTGGAATGCGATTGAAGATGAAGTCGACAAAGCCACTTGGGAAAAGTTGACGGAACAATTCTGGCTCGACACCCGGATCCCCCTCTCCAACGATTTAGACGATTGGCGCTCGTTAAGTCCTGATGAACAGTGGGTTGTCGGGCATGTCTTCGGCGGTCTGACCTTGCTGGATACCCTGCAGAGTCAAGACGGCATGGCAAGTTTGCGGCAGAATATTCGGACTCAGCAGGAAACGGCGGTTTTGAACAACATTCAGTTCATGGAAAGTGTTCATGCCAAGAGTTATTCATCGATTTTCTCTACACTGAACACGCCGGCCGAAATCGACGAAATCTTTGACTGGACGAATCATAACGAACATCTTCAGTACAAAGCCAACAAGATCAATGACATTTACCACAACGGTTCGGCGTTGCAGAAGAAAATTGCCAGTGTCTTTTTGGAGACTTTCTTATTTTATTCAGGCTTCTTCACCCCGTTGTACTACTTGGGCAACAACAAGCTGACCAATGTGGCGGAGATCATTAAGCTGATCATTCGGGATGAAAGTGTCCACGGTACTTATATTGGCTATAAATTCCAGTTAGGCTTCAATGAGCTGCCTGAAAATGAACAGCAGAAATTGCAGGATTGGATGTACGATCTACTGTACGATTTGTACGAAAATGAAGAAAAGTATACGAATGATCTGTACGCCAAAACCAAATGGACGGACGAGGTTTTGACTTTCCTGCGCTACAATGCCAATAAAGCGCTCATGAATTTAGGCCAGGAAACGGCCTTTCAGGATACGGCTGACGATGTGAATCCGATTGTCATGAACGGTATTTCAACGTCAACTGCCAACCACGACTTCTTCTCCCAGGTTGGTAACGGTTATCGTTTGGGCCAGGTCGAAGCCATGCAGGATGACGATTATTCATTTTCAACCGAGGATGAAGGCCGCGATAAGTAAAATGTAAGTGAGCGCTATCCTCAATGGAAAACCGGCTCTAGATGCCTCGCAGATTTGCGACGTATCTAGAGCCGGTTTTTTAAGTGCCCGATTTCTTTTAGCTGAAGCTATCGATAAATGACGTAGATTTGGGCGCTGTCACTTCTGACTTGGTTAGTTACGAGTTAGCTTACTGTTTTTTTGGTTATCGACGGCTTCGTGGACAAGGCCTAAGAAGCGTTGGGCGATGCGTGACAATTCGCGATCCCGCTTCCACACCAGCGTAATCGGATCGGCCAGTGCAGGTGCTAAAGGCCGAAACGTCAAGGAAGTGTTCGAGGTTTGTGTTGCCAGATATTCAAGACATAAAGCGCGTCCCAATCCAACCGTGGTCATCCCTAAAGCATCAGCAGTCAAATCGTAAGTTCCGACAATATTAGCCGGATCAAGACCTTGCCCTAACCAGTGCTCATAGGCGTTGCGAATATGGGTTGCTCGTGGAAAAATCAACTCGCTGTCCGTGAGATCATTGGGTGTGATAAGAAGGTTATCAGTTAGCGGATCATCCGTGGTCATCAAAATCCCCCAAGCATCCCGAACTGGCAGAAGCAGACTTTCATACTGGGGCTGCTCTTTTCCCGGGCGTAGGATAAAGTCATACATCCCGGCTTCCAGGTTCGCAATCAGACTATCCTCGGAGCCATAAGTCACATGGACGTGCAAACTGGGGTATTGGTGGCGAAGTGACTGCGAGACTTGCAACATCAACCGCTTGGCACTGGTTTCTCCGGCACCGATATATAGATCGCCGCCGAGCGTATGCTTGCCTTGCAAATTGTTTTTCGTTCGTTCGGCAATGGCCGTTAGCTCACGGGCGCGGTTCAATAAATAAGTGCCGTCTTCGGTGAGGCTGACATGCCGATTGCCGCGCACAAGCAATTTGACGCCAAGCTCTTTTTCCAAATCTTTCAGTTGTCGCGATAACGCCGGTTGTGAAATACCCAGTGTTCTGGCGGCAGCCGTAATATTGCCCTGATCGGCGATTTCGATAAAGTTACGCAACGTCTGCAGTTCCATAAGCTCCCCTACTTCCTATCAGTTCTCATTATTGCTGGCAGATTCCTATAACAATTATAGCCTATCAAGAGCAACTTGTATTCCCTTTCACGTACCTTCGTTCAACTCATCACGGTTTCGATTCGTGCTGATGCTGGATTTCATTCTTTGGAGCTGGACTTTTGTTGGCGGAAGGCCCATCAAAGCTATTTTAAAAAAGCACCGACTCAATGAGCCGATGCTAAAAGTGTTACCAGATTTGAACGCGTTTTTCCGGTGGCAGATACATACCGTCGCCGGGTTGAACATCGAAAGTTGTATACCAGTCATCCAGATTACGTGGTTGGATGTTGGCACGAAGCTCATGTGGTGCGTGAACATCAATCGCCAGCAACATTTTGGCGCGTTCTAGGCGAGACTTGGAACGCCAGATGCGCGCCCAGTTGATGAAAAAGGCCCGTAGATCGGCATCGGGTTCGCGCTTAGCAGTATCCAAAGCCGCCGCCAAACCACCAGCATCGGCAATATTCTCCGACACAACCAATTTGCCATTCACCTTACCTGCTGCCGTTTCGAGACCGTCGAATTCGTCAATCATGTCTTTGGTCAGCTCGTTGAAGTGGGCATAATCCGCTTTTTGCCACCAGTTGACCATGTTACCAAACTCATCGAACTGGGCGCCATTATTGTCGAACCCGTGGGAAATTTCGTGCGCGATCACGGCCCCAATGCCCCCTAGATTTTGTGAGGCACTTTGTTTCAATGAATAAAATGGTGCCTGAAGAATTGCAGCTGGGAACGTGATGTCATTTTTTGACGGATCGTAGCTGGCATTGACCAAGTGACCGGGCATATTCCAGACAGTGCGATCAACCGGTTTGCCCAGCTTGTCGTAGTTATACTGTTGCTGAACGAGCTGCATCGCTTTTAAATTCTCGACTAAGGATTTTTGTGCATCAACGTGAAGCAAATCGTAAAGTGCCTCAGGTTTGTCCGGATAGCCCATTTTGAGCACCATCTTGTCGAGCTTAAGAATGGCTTTGTCTTTCGTCGGTTGTGACAGCCAATCGGAATTTGCCAAGCGCCGTTTGTAAGTAGCAATCATTTTCTCAACCAATTGTGTCACGTCAGCCTTCGCTTTTTCGCCAAAATAGGTGCGGCCATAGTAAATGCCAATTGGTTCGCTGAAATACGCATTGGCAACGCGGTAGGCATGCTTATCTTGATTCGGCGATTTAGGTGCCCCCGATAATGCACGGTTGTAAGTGCCGCCTAACTGACGAAGAGGTTCACTTAAAAAGCCGGACAAGCTGTCGAGGTTTAGTACATAAAGCCAGTCGCGGTAGTTGGCAAAATTGGCTTCATTGAACAATTGGCCAAATTCATCCAAAAAGCGCGGATCAGCGACCACGATGGTATCCGGAACCGTTTTAAAAATGGCCTTCAAGAAGCCTTCAAATTCAAATGGTTTAAGCTTCTCAATGACCGTGGTTGTTGGCATTGGATTATAAGCTTTCGGATAATCGGCCCACTCCTCGGAACTTTTGACGTGTTTGGCAATTTCGGCATCAAATGCAAGCGCACCGGCCAGCGTTGCCTTTTGCGCTGCCTCATCAAGATCGGTGTATGCCAATAATTTGGTCATCATGTCTTTGAAAATGCCAAGCAGTTGCGCACCGTTTTGATTATCTTTGGCGTAATAAGACGTGTCTGGCAAGATCGTCTTCGGCCCCATGAGATTAATCACATTTTTGCTGGTGTCCTTCATATCGGCGTCGACGTAAAAATTAAATGGCGGATCAATGAGGTGTTGTTGAAGCAATTCGGCAGCACGGTTATTGTAATCGGCTAGATCCTTGATGTCGAAAACGCGATGCAGTGTCGGCAAAGCCGGTTCGAACCCGGCAGCGTCCCGCGTCTTAAAATCCTTGGCCTGTCGATAAAGCGTCACTGCTTGGGCAAAGTATTTGTCCGGCGCTTCTTTTTTACCGTTAGCGACAGCGGCAAAATCAGCCATCATTTTTGCTTCTACTTCGTCGGCCAAATCCTGAAAGCCGCCGGTACTGCTTTTGTCATCGGGAATGACTGCTTGATCCATCCAAGCCCCATTCACCGCTCGATATAGATCATCTTGGTAGCGCACTTCACTCGTCATTAGAAAAGCTCCTTTCGTTATGAAACGATATGACATAAGCTTAACGCATTTCTCATTTACTTGCACGGGAAATCAGTTAGCCGTATGGTTTGCGGGTAAATAAAGGTTTATATAAAATTAGAAATTCTGCAACTTTTAACAAAGGGTAACAGAAACCCTTTAACCGGTGAGTGTCCATAAAACATTTTGTGAAACCGATTTCATTTAAGATAACAAGTTGTTTGCAATCGAAATCGCTTTCTTTTTAATCATTAACTCGCTAAAATAGGGCATGTACCAAAACGACCCTGACAACATTTGTCCGGGATACGAGATCGGACGTTTCACCGGCGCAGGAACCTGCATGTAAGGATCTTGGTCGCAATGGCCAAGCCCGGGCCATCACGCCCAAGGCCACTTACACTCCGGCTCCTAACCGCGCTGGTTCACGCTCACCATAACGCGTTCACCGGCGCAGGAGCCTGCATGTAAGGACCTTGGTCGCAATGGCCAAGCCCGGGCCATCACGCCCAAGGCCACTTACACTCCGGCTCCTAACCGCGCCGGCTCACGCTCACCATAACGCGTTCACCGGCGCAGGAGCCTGCATGTAAGGACCTTGGTCGCAATGGCCAAGCCCGGGCCATCACGCCCAAGGCCACTTACACTCCGGCTCCTAACCGCGCCGGCTCACGCTCACAAGGAGGAAACCAATAGATGTATTATGTCATTATGAAGTCTCACGATATTCGGGAGAATTTGGCGACGGAGCAGTATTTGATGAATGCCAAACAGTTCGATGAACCACTGCTGCTTTTTTATTATGAAAAGCCGAGTGTGATTGTCGGGCGCAACCAGAACACGCTGGAAGAATTGAATCAAAAATATGTTGAGGAACACAATATTGTCGTGACGCGGCGCTTGTCCGGCGGTGGTGCGGTTTACCACGATTTGGGCAATTTGTGCTTCTCGTTTGTGGTCGATAGTGATTCTGAGGAATTCGGTGACTTCAAGTCCTTTACCCAGCCAATCGTGGATGCCATTCACACATTGGGCGCCACGAGTGCTGAAGTTTCCGGGCGCAATGACATGCTGGTTGATGGCAAGAAGTTCTCCGGCAGTGCCATGTATACACGTAATGGTAAGACCTTCTCGCATGGTACGTTAATGCTGGACGTTGACATGAGTGTCATCCCTAATGTCCTCAATGTGCCGGAAGACAAGATTAAGAGTAAGGGCATCAAATCTGTTAAAAGTCGTGTGACTAATTTGCGTCCTTACCTCGACAAAAAGTACCAGGATCTGACGGTACCTGAATTTCGCGATATCCTGTTGACTCGGCTGTTTGGCGTCGACGATGTTGCTGAGATTAAAGACAAGGAATATCACGTTACTGACGCCGACCAAGTCGAAATCAAGAAGATTTACGACGATGTTTACAACAACTGGGACTGGGTATACGGTCACAGCCCAGAATTCACGACTAAGAAGCGCAAGCATTTTGACTATGGTACGATTGATGCCCGCTTTGATATTAAAGACGGCAAGATCGCAAACGTTAAGTTCTATGGTGACTTCTTTGGACCTAAGGATGTTGCTGACGTCACCACTGCTTTGAAAGACAAGCCGTATACGTCTCAGGCAGTTAAGGAGACCTTGGATGGTATTAACACTAATGATTACTTCACCAATATTCCTAAAGATGACGTCATCAACTTGTTGGTACCTTAAGCATCAATCAGTTCAATATTTTCAAAAAGGGGCAGCCATTTTACCGGCTGCCCCTTTTGTTGACGCCCTCTTAGTAACTCTTCCCGATCGAGTTTGACTTGGCCAATTTCTGGATATTTTCTAACATTAAAAACATCTCATAATATTTAATAAGGTTAGTTTAGCGCGATGGCTAAGGGTTAAAATCCGTGGAGTTATTGACGGCTCACAATTATATCCCGCTAATATCAGTTCCTTCACTTATAATCTAAAAACAATATCTGCTTGTTTTTTTATCCAATCTTGATCCGCGGTAAGAATAATGATATACCGATTGTCTTTTAACCAAGTCAGGATTTTTTGACTTCTAGCCACATCGATAACATCAAAAGGTCTGTCTAAAATTAAAAGCTTGCTGTTGAGAGCTGCTCTTGCTAAAGCAATCCGTAGCTTTTCACCAGTTGAAATCTTGGTTGCATTGATTTGTAAATCACTCTTAAATCGTGCGGAAAGCCCTAGAATTTCTAATAAGTCTTGTTTCAACACGCGTTCGCTAGGCTTAATTGTCTGGGTGACATCAGGATCTGGAAATAAATGAATATTATTATATAAGGATTCATGAAAAACATAAGGGTTTTCTGGTAGATATCCAACTGAATGGTTTGATGAGTCAAAACCATTTGTATCAATGTTTAAGTATTGTTCCGGTGCATGAGCTAGTTCTCGTAGTAATCTGCTTTTACCACTTGTATTATTACCAACGATGCAGAGGATATCACCCTCTTGTAATGCAGCGTTGCCCTCCTTGAATTCTGTCTTGAATCGTTTCAGTACCTTTTCATATTCAGGATTCGGGTGATTCACACGAAGCAATAACTGACCAATCTTATTATCAACAAATCTGATCCTTTGTAACAATTCAATTGTTTGGCTTGAAATGGTAACAAAGTCAAAGCCTGGAGCTATATAGGTTAAAAACAGCGCTATTGTTCCTGGTGAGATGCTATTCGTCCGGTTAGCAACAAATAGAGTAAGTGCAATCGCTAGCATATTGACGAATGAAATGACATTATTCAAAAATGACGCATAAGTTGCTTGCTTTAAACTGTTTATTACTTGTACCTTGTTTTGCTTATCAAAAGCTGACTGGGAATGGAGTTTGCCAAGAAATCGCATATACTTGTAGTTAGTAATTATATCAAACATTAAACCAAAGTACTTGAGTGAAGCTTTTCTTGCCTGCCGATACAAAACTTCATTATATCGTTGTGCAAGGATAACAACGGTTTGCACAATGATCAATGGGATAATGACAGTGATTGTTAATGGGCGGCTGTATGAAAACAAAATGATTAGAGAGCCAATCAAGAATATTAATTTTACACACAGATCTGTCAGTGTTAATGCTGCAAAATCAATTGAGGGAAGATCAACATTAACCACATTCAAGAGATCTGAGGCAGGTGTCGCCCCAATGTCTTTCAATTTTGAGAATAGATTATTAATAAATCTTTTGTCCGTATTAAATGTGATTTTCGCGTCTAATAAACCATACTGATTTCGTGACATATTGATGACAATCACTACGCCTATGTAAAGTGCAACGGTCATCCAAAACACTGAACCATGATATACAGCTAACTCATCGAAAGCCTTCTTTTGAATCAAACCGATGACAAGGGGTGAGGATTCTTGAATCAAAGAAAACAACATCAGTGCTGCAATTAATTTTTTTCTTTCAAAAAAGACTTTACGTATTTTCAACATGTTGTAGTGCCCTCATAAACAGCTTCCCAGTCGGCTAACTGTGAGAAATAAGTGATTTCACCGTTCGCTATAGAATAGACATGATCGGCAAACAGAAGCCGATCAGACTTGTGCGAAATTACAATTACTTTTATTTTATGACTAGTTGCGTAAGATCGTAGCAAGTTTGAAATATCACTAAAACGTTCATTGTCTAAAGAACTCAAAGTTTCATCCATGATGATGAAGTCCTTTTCTTCCAGTAATGCCCGTAAAATTAATAATAGTTGTCGGTCGCCATCTGCGATCTTGTCGATGTTTTCTCCCTCCGACCCTACTTTTTTTGATAAGGTTGTGCGTAGATAGTCCAACATAGGCATGGGAACGTGCAAACGAGCAAGGTGTTCCCATGCAGTTTCTTGTCCGGTTAATGGCGCAAAACCTTGCAAGTTATTTTCAATCGAGGCATGGAAGAGGGCTTGATCGACGGAAACATAGGAAACATTTTCGCCCATAGCAGTACTCGAGATCTTTGAAATAGGAACATTAGCGTAGTTAATATAACCCCCATACTGCCATTGCAACCCTACAATCGCTTTTGCAAGGGTACTTTTACCTGATCCTGAAACGCCTGACAGACCAATGATTTGTCCGGGGGAAATTACCATATCAGCTTGCTTTAGTACTTGGTGATTAAAGTTTTTCAAGTTGTTAATATGCACGTGTATGGTTGGCTCGTTGGGATAGTTCCCGTCCGCATCAACCTCTTTAAAACTATTCTCTACCTCCAATAAGTTGCTAAGAGCCCCTTTGAGGTATTGAAAATTATTGGAGTGAAATTGGATGTTTTCTAATGGCGACTGGATTCTGTTGCTATAGTCAATCATCATGTACACCGTTCCTAATCCAATAATACCCTGTAAAAAAAAGTAGCCACCCAATGCTAACGAGGCGATCTCTAAGAAAGCAATGAGAACCAAAGCTGCAATCCATAATCTATAGAAAAACTTTGAGCATGTAACTTTAGCGGGAGTATCTTATCGTATTGCTTGTTGAACCACGAAATGACGCGATTTGAAACATTCATCGGAACAACATCATTATAATTAACGAAGACGTCTTGAAGATAATTTGAAGTCTCTGCCTCCTTACTTCTCAGTGCGGGAATAGTCTCGTTCCCCTTCGTGTTGAAGTGTTTCAATATGAGTATCGAAATTAATATGTACATCGTAAACATAGCGCCAATGAATAGAGACTGGTAAAGCAATATTGAAATAATTGTCACGACTTGAATAACATCAGACCAAACAGGAATCAAAGTCTGCTGGCAGAAGACACGGCACTGATCAATGTCTTTTGTTAGTCGATCATTCAAGTCGCCTGTTTGAAGCATCTCGCCATCAACGACTTCATTTCCAAATGAAATTAATTTGAGGTAAGCTTTTCGAATTCGATGCGACATCTTCAAAAAAACACGATACGAGAACGCGGTAAATACTGTTCGGCCAATCAACAGTGATAGGCCGAAAGCCAAATAGATTTTAAAACTATGGGTTACATTAGCGCTCCCAGTTTTCGTAATACCATTTATCATTCTTTGAACGAAGATCTCTGAATAAACAGAACTAGTGCTCAGTGCCAATGACATGACCAGTATGAGGCATAATGTCATTAGACTGCGTTTACCGATGATCTCTGATTTAAGTATTTTTGGCATAATTATCACCCTAATTAAGTAGGTTAAAAAATTGCGCTTGTAACATATCTTTAAGCAATGAGATCTATTAGTTTGGCAATGGGAACTTGCAGGACAGCGTCCATAAAGCTTGTCTTGCTCGGCAGTTTCCATTTGAGCGATCTTTTTAATCCCTTAATGAGCAAATCTTAAAGGCGCCTGCGCTTTTGCTCCTCAAAATATGCTTTAATCGCTATCTAATTTTTTATTGTTTAATTATATTCAGATTATCATCGCGATTCTCACAAGTCAACTACTTAAATTATAATTTTAAAATTCATTTTTCTCCATAATTTAACTTATGCATCAGTGTCTGACATTCTAAATTTTAGGTACCACAATTATGGGCATTCGTGTCGATCCTCTGTCTGCCTCAAGAAATGACGTAATATGCGAAAAAATATCTTTAAATTGGGAATTTAAAAAAATGATCGAACACACCTTACTCGATCGTTTTTTGAAACAGAGATTTATACTGCTACTATCACTGCAAAAATTTTTACCAACTCACATAAACGTAAACGGATCTGTGGACTGTTTCGACGGAATCACTTTAACATCTTAGCCTTCAGCTTTTGCTCATCCATAAATTAACCCGTCAGATTCGATTCAGTAGTCGTTCATTGTTTTTTTAAAAAAGGGGCAGCCATTTTACCGGCCGCCCCTTTATCTACGCCTCGTCGGAAGCGTTAATTATATTTAATTTGGCTAATGGCGTACGCCTGAATTCGTTTAGCTCCTCGCCCAGTTGCGACCGTAATGACGCCGCGTTCGTTGTATGGCTTAACTTTTGCCGCTTTAATGTCGACGACGCGGCCCTTTAGGCAATGCCGATCGATCGTATCGATTGCAACCTCGTGCTGTGAGTGTAAAGCATCTTGAAGCAAGTTGGTAATTTCTTCCGGGCGTTGTGCCATAAGAATTCCTCCTTCATCTTCATGCCGTCTAAAATGCTGACGGCAACTGTTTCAACGCGTATTGCCGGTTTGCCAAGCAATACAGTAACTGAAAACGGTTACGAGTCCAGTATAACGGTTGCCGGACTAAATTTCAGTAGCCCCGGCTCAGATCGACTTGGTGACTTGCTAATTGACCGCGTGATACCAAGGATTGGAGGTTTTCATTAAAAATTTTAAAAACTTGATCGCGCAAATGAGGAACAGTGCCGGATATGTGAGGCGTCAACAAAACCTGATCCATGTCCCAAAGTGGTGAGGTCTGTGGCAATGGCTCGGGATCAACCACATCAAGGACAGCGGCACGCAATTGTTGAGCTTGCAGCGCTTGAACGAGTGCCGTTGTTTCGACGGATGCACCGCGACCGATGTTAACGAAAAGTGGCTGCCGATCCAGAGCGGCAAAAAATTTGGCGTTATAAAAATATCTGGTAGCAGGCGTGAGCGGTAATGCGTTAATCACGATGTCAGCGGTGCGAATTACCCGCGTCATCTCAGCATCGGTCACCACATCATCGAAACCGGCTGCAGGCCGACCATGGGCACTGACGCCAATCGTATGCAGTCCTAAAGCGTGCAACTTGGCAGCGATCGTTGAGCCAATATGGCCGGTTCCGAAAATAACAACCGTTAGCCCATTCAGTAGCGTCATCGGCGGCCGTTCCTGACGCAGTGACCACATTTGGCGCCCTGCGCGAATCGCCGGTAGTATGCCGCGACTGATAGTGAACAAAGCGCCAAGCACATATTCAGCGATCGGTTCTGCGTGAATGCCACTGGTGTTAGCCAACAAGACGTGGTGCTTGGCAAATTCAGCGAGCGGTAAATAGTCAACACCGGCGGACATCGCCTGGACAAACTGCAAATGGTCAAAATTGACCGTTGCAGAGACTGTATGCCAGCCGTAAATGACATCGATTTGCTGGGCGGTCGTTGCATCCAGTTGATCTTCTTCGATCACGGTATGCCCAGCGTTTTCCAATGCCTGGCGTTGCGCTGGTTCGAGACTGAAGCTATTTAGAATCTTCATGATTCATCCCTCTTTTTTGTCATGATGATGCCAATTGGGTTTACCCCAATACTGGAAAAGATCGGTTCGGATAGTGCCATTGTACAGTTTACGGCGTTTGGTCGCTTTACTGCCATAGGCTTTCTCAAAGCCCATATCACTCGTTAGAATATATTTACTCCAGGTGGTCAAAGGCGCAAATGCATGACCCATTTCCGCGTACAGCTGGCGGACAGCCGCTTGGTCACTTAGACGTTGGCCATAAGGCGGATTAGCCACAATGACACCATTTTCTTTGGTAGTCGCAAAGTCTTTAATCGCCAATTGTTTAAACTGAATACTATGAAGTAAACCTGCTTGCTGGGCGTTTAACTTTGCCATGTCAATCATGTCACCGTTAATGTCACTTGCCTGAATATCAAGTTCTCGGTCAAAATCTGCCTGATCCATAGCCTGATCTTTGGTAGTCTGCAACACGTTTTGATCAAAAAAGCCGAAGTTTTCAAAGGCGAAGTGCCGTTGTAAGCCCGGCGCTAGATGGTGGCCAATCAAAGCCGCTTCAATCGCGATGGTTCCAGAACCGGTTGTAGGGTCGACAAACGGCATATCTGGATGCCAGTTGGTGAGCAAGACCAATGCCGCCGCAAAGTTTTCTTTCAGCGGTGCCTCCCCTTTGGCAATCCGGTAGCCGCGTTTAAATAAGCTAGGGCCAGTCGTATCCAAAGTCAGCGTTGCCACGTCTTTTAAAATCGAAACTTCAAGCGGATACTTAGCTCCGGTTTCGGGTAAACGGGTGGTGCGGTGGTAAACGCCTGACATTTTCTCGACAATTGCCTTTTTGGTAATGGCTTGTGCATCAGGCTCAGAATGCAGCTGTGAGCGAACCGCCCGGCCTTCAACCGGGAACGCCGCATCCAGTGGCAAATACTGATCCCACGGCAACGCCTTGACGCCTTCAAACAATTCATCGAAAGTGCGCGCCTTAAACTGACCGACCACGATTTTGATTCGATCGGCACTACGCAACCAGACGTTGGTTAAGGCAATGGTTTGATCATCGCCTTGAAAATACACTTTGCCATTTTCGGTTCGGGTCTCAATGCCCAGTGCTTTTAGTTCCTTGGTCGTAACAGCTTCCAGTCCTGCTGCCATGGTTGCGACGAGTTGATATGTCATGACGTGATTTCCTTTCAAAAATGCCAGTTTAAAGAGTGATGTTCAGGTTAAGTTTAACTTTTTTTGGTTGGGTTGGCGATGTTGGATTTGATTTGGGATTTTGGTGAAAGGTGGCTCATTGGAGATTGTTTTATTATAGGCAATTGTGTGGGTAACTTTCGCGTTCTATAACGCGCTCACAGTCGCAGAAATCTGCGTGTAAGGACCTCGAGCGCAATGGCCAAAGGGTGGCGGCTCATTGGAGATTGTTCTATTAAAGGCAATTGCGTGGGTGACTTTCATTTTCTATAACGCGCTTGCCAGCCCAGAAACCTGCGTGTAAGGACCTCGAGCGCAATGGCCAAGGGGTGGCGGCTCATTGGAGATTGTTCTATTAAGGGCAATTGCGTGGGTGACTTTCGCGTTCTATAACGCGCTCGCAGTCGCAGAAATCTGCGTATAAGGACTTCGAACGCAATGGCCAAAGCCCGGCCATCACGTCCGAAGCCACTTATACTCCGATTTCTAAGCGCTCCTGCTCGCGCTCATAAAAAAACAGCCCGAGTTTCCCCGAGCTGTGCCTGCATGTAGATCCCTATAAGCCATGTTTTGTTCCAGAGCCTGTTCAGGCGCAGGTTCCTTCAGTCATCATCTATCTCAGCGTTGCCGCTGTATTGCCGTCGCTTCAGTTTGCTTGGCAAAACGCCCCTACCAAAAGTTTGGGTTACTCGCTCGCGGGGTTTACCCGTTCCACCGTTCAGGTTTTCCTGAACGTTTCGTCACTGTGGCACTTTTCAGACCTACTGGCGCATAGCCGAAGCCTTAGCGCGGTTGGTCGCCGTAACCGTTTGCACGGTCCCTAAGCTTATTGGGCTTAGCACGAACACTACAAGCATCGCAGCTTGTGCGGGCATGGACTTTCCTCAGCCTGCAGGTGCAGGCCGCGATCACTCAGGATCTACATGTGATCATTAATATTGGTCAACGTCGGAATGGCTGTTGTCATCGTGGGTATCAGCGCTACCGCTATCCGACAGCTTCGAACCGAAAACGTGACGTTCCAGATTACTCAGACGTTTAAGAATATCATAATTTGTCGCAGCAGCGTTGGTTTGCGGTGTCTGCGCACTGACATTCTTGGAAACACTCAGCTGTTTGGTCAGCTCATCGACCCGACTAAACAGCTTTGCATTTTCTTCTTTCAGTCGATCAATTTCGTTAGTAAAAGCCTCATAATCACGAATGATGCCGTCTAAAAATTCATCGACTTCATCCGGATCATAACCGCGAACCTTATTTTTGAACTTCTTGTCCAAAATATCTTTAGGTCCGTACTGGATACTAAATTTTGTTTCTTTGTTACTATCCATTCCGACACACCTCATTGTTTTCATGGAACCAGACTAACAATTAGCTTACCATATCTCAATCGTTTTGAAAATGCTCATTTTCCGCTTCTGCCATTTCCTGTGCGGTTTCTTCCAAATCATCCATCGTAATCAACGTGACTGGATAATCACGCCGATTCGCCATATCCTCAGCAGCTCGGTAATCCCATTGCGGCTTACCGGGAAACTCTGGATCGTAAACAATCACTGCAGCATCTGTGTGCGCTGTCATGAACCGTGTGTAACCTTGTAACTGTGCGGGGCGTTGATAAGGCACCTGCGAAACCGCATCGGAAAAATCAACTTGCTGACGTAATGCTGCCAGTTGGCCTTGATTGTCTTCATTCCACTTTGAACCGAAGTCCGTAAACGGCAACATCATCGCAATTTTAAAGTCAGGATATAATGGCTTCAGCGTTAAAGCGACCTCGATTGACCATTGCTCAACACCTAATTGACCGCCCGTAATCAACCAGTTCAAACCTTCGTCCAGATACTGAATCAAGGTGTTTTTTAATGAAGTTTTAAGGACTTTTAGCTTTGGGTCCTCATTGCCAAAGACGTTAAGCTCATAGGCACGGTATCCGGTCATCCATAATCGTTTTCCAGCCATGATTTTCCTCCAATCATTAGGTCAATGCGGTTGATATTGGTATAATAGCGCCAGGAGTGTGATCGTATGACCATTCGTTATCCCAATGGTAATCCATACAAAGACGGGACGCAATTATCGCCGGATCCCGTGGCGCGTCCGACCATTTACGGCGGGCGTGGGATGACATTAGAAGAAGAACTTAATCTCAGCAATCAGTATTACCGCAGTATTGACAAGGCTGTTGTTTATAAAAAGCCAACGCCTGTGCAAATTGTGAAAGTCGACTATCCCAAACGTAGCCAAGCGGTGATCCGCGAAGCTTACTTCAAGACTCCTTCAACAACAGACTATAATGGCGTCTACCGCGGATATTACCTTGACTTTGAAGCTAAGGAAACCAAAAATAAGACAAGTTTCCCGCTTAAAAATTTTCACCAACATCAGATTGACCATTTTCGCCGCTGTTTGAAGCAAAATGGTATCTGTTTTGTCGTCATTCGGTTTGCCACGATTAAGCGGCTGTTTGTTTTTCCGGCAAGTCGCTTAATCGCGTGCTGGGATGATCAAACCAATGGTGGCCGTAAATCAATTTCTTTAACAAAAATCATTCAACACGGATTTGAACTTCATCCGCAGTTGCAGCCAGTGGTGCCGTTTCTTGACGGCGTTGACTGGCTGATTGAAACGAAAGTAGGTAATTTGCGTGGCTGATAATCAGAACATGTCGCGAATGGCGCGACGCCGCGAAGATAAACTCACTAACGGACCCAAGCCGCCCGAAAAATTGTGGCGGCGTATTCTCAAATGGACCTTGCTCGGATTGCTCGCCCTTTTCATTGGAGGGGTTGGCTTGTTTTCTTGGTATGCCAAAGATGCGCCTGAGGTGACACAGGCTAAGCTGGAGTCAGGTGGCTCCAGCACCATTTATGATCGCAGCGGAAACGAAATCACGACGTTGGGGCTTGAAAATCGCGACTATGTCAAAGCCTCAGAGATTCCACAAGAACTAAAAGATGCTGTTGTGTCGATTGAAGATCGCCGATTTTATGATGAAAAGTTGGGCATTGATCCGATTCGAATCATTGGCGCTGCTTTTAACAACCTGACAGGTACCAGTGACGGTCTTCAAGGTGGATCAACCTTGACGCAACAACTGATCAAACTCTCGGTTTTCAGTACCAAGTCTTCTGACCAGACCTTACGCCGCAAAGCCCAAGAAGCTTGGTTGGCGATGCAGGTCCAACAAAAATATAGTAAAGATCAGATTCTGGAGTATTACATCAACAAGGTCTACATGAATTATGGTCAGTACGGGATGAGCACAGGTGCTAAGTTTTATTTTAATAAATCGCTTAAAGACCTGACGTTAGCGCAGACGGCCTTTATTGCCGGCCTCCCGCAAAGTCCTGTTGGTTACGATCCATACAAGTATCCCCAGAAAGCGACTCAGCGCCGTAATGCCGTCATTGACGCTATGCTGCGAGACAAGAAGATCACAGCAGCAGACGCTGAAAAGGCTAAGGCCACGCCGATCACTGATGGCTTGCAACCGAAACATCAGCAGACCAATACGACGACTAATGATAAGATTATCGATTCGTACCTCACCCAGGTTATTTCCGAAGTGAAGAAGAAGACTGGCCTGAATCCGTATACCGATAATCTGGATATTTACACCAATATCGACATGAGTGCCCAACGGCGTTTGTATAACATTGTGAATACTGATGAATATGTCGATTTTCCTGACAATGCTTTCCAGACTGGTGTGACGATGACTGATCCAGACAATGGTGAAGTGCTGGCACAGATTGGTGGTCGCAAAACCGGCGATGTCCGACTTGCTTATAATCGAGCGGCGCAAAATACCCGTAGTAATGGGTCAACGATGAAGCCATTAATGGATTATGGGCCGGCAATCGAATATTTGAATTACTCCACTTATGAACAGATGCTGGATGAGCCATATAAGTATCCGGGCACCAATATTTCCTTATATGACTGGGACAAAAAATATCTAGGCCGTATTTCCATGCGGACGGCATTGGAACAATCGCGGAATATTCCGGCAGTCAAAACTTTAAGCGCCGTTGGTATGACCAACGCCGTGAAATTCCTGAAAGGCTTGGGTATTGATTTACCAAGCTCGGAGCAGTATCTCTCAAGTGCGATTGGCGCGTCAGTTAACACTGTTCAAGAAGCCGGCGCTTATGGCGCATTTGCAAATGGTGGTACCTATTACAAGCCGTATTACGTCAATAAGATTGTAACCGCTGACGGCAATACGCAGACCTTCAACAGTCAAGGAACGCGTGCTATGAAGTCCAGTACCGCGTATATGATTACCGACATGCTGAAAGGTGTGCTGACCAAGGGTACCGGGAAAGCAGCAGCTATTCCCGGACTCCACCAAGCTGGAAAAACCGGGACCACTGATTACAGCGATGCCGAACTTAAACAAAATCCGGCTTTAAATGCAACAGGTATTGCCAAGGATGCCTGGTTCACCGGTTATACCCGTAATCGAGTCATTTCGGTTTGGACAGGTTATGATAAGCCGATATCGCACGGGATCACTTATGCTGAACAGGAAATCTCGCAGAAAATATACAAAGCCCTGATGAGTTATACCTCACAGAATCTGGATAATCCTGATTGGACCAAACCGGATACGGTTGAATCGTTCAATATTCTTAAAGGTAGCAACCCAGGCACTGCCATCACAGGCAGTTCAGCCAACACGACCAAAGAGTTATACGTTCGCGGTCATGGACCAAGCAGTCGTAAAGCAGTCGCCGAATCCTCATCTTCTAGCGAAGGTTCGGAATCCTCTAGTTCGCATGCGAGTGTCGAAAGTTCAAGCACCGAAGTTTCCGCAAGCGCCGAATCGAGCGTTTCAGCACCAAGTGTCACAACACCAAGTGTCACAACACCAAGTGCTTCGCAAGCTTCACAAGAAGAACCAACTTCAAGTAGTACACCTTCATCGGCAAGTAGTGGTGGCTCCTCTGGCGGTAATCGGTAAGGCATTTAAACTGATGCTTGAGTACTAAAAAAGTCGACGCACGGCCGAACATTTTGGCGGTGCATCGACTTTTTTGACTTGGAAGCATGATCAAATTTTGCGCCTGTTCAAGTTTACACTTCATGTAAAAAGTCCCGATGCTTGATGTGTCTGCATCAAGCATCGGGACTTTTTTGCGACATTAATCTAGTGGTGCCAGGTGCAAGACGTCCAAATGATGTTGCCGCAACAACGCTTCGCCATATGAGTCATTGTGGTAGTCATGTGCATAAACAATGCGCTTGATCCCTGCTTGAATCAAAGCCTTGGTGCAGTTCAGGCATGGAAAGAAGTTCACATAAACGGTCGCGCCGTGGGTACTGACACCATTGGCCGCACATTGGATAATCGCGTTCATTTCTGCGTGAATCGTGCGAATACAATGGCCGTCGCGCATTAAGTGTCCTGCCTCATCACAGTGCGGGTCACCACTGATGGCACCGTTATAACCCGTGGCAATAATACGGTGTTCCTGTACCAAAACCGCGCCAACAGTGGCTCGCTCACAGGTCGATCGTTCCGAAACTTTTTGCGCAAGTTCGAGAAAATACTGATCCCAGCTTTCGCGATGAACCGTTCGTTTAGATGGTACAATTTTTTCTGTCAATTCTTCGCTGCCTCCTTAAGTGGCGCGTAATGCTCCGCCAGAAATGACCACTCGGAACCTTTTGGCACTTGTGGATCACGGGCTCGCAGATGTTCACGGCCAAAACGGATTAAGCTGCGATGCAATTTAATCCACGTGGACTTTGGCATTAAGTCTTCTAAGCGTTTCTGAATCTGAACTGGCGTTGCCTTGGGTGAAACCAATCCCAAACCTTTGACAATCCGACTAACATGCGTATCAACGGCCACACCCGGGATACCGAACGCATCACTTAGCACCACGGTGGCTGTTTTCTTACCAACCCCGGGCAATTTGACTAAATCTGCAGCATCAGCCGGAACCTGCCCGTCGTAGGAATGAACCAAAATGTGACTGAGCGCTTTTAGATGAGCCGCTTTCGTCCGATATAATCCCAACCGGCTGATTTTTTCAGCAATCGCTTCAACCGGTGCTTCAGCCATCGCTTCCGGGTTCGGATAAGCTGCAAATAATGCCGGCGTCACGGCATTGACAGCCACATCCGTCGTTTGTGCCGACAACATTACCGCGACCAAAATTTCAAACGGATTCGCTGCGTGTAATGTCGGTTCGGGATCTGGATAAAGTGCCATGATTTGGTCAAACAATTGCCTCGCCTCTGCGTCCGTCATGAATGTCCTCCTAGTTAGCTCTCAGTGCTTTTATCTGCTAAAAGTATGATGTGTTTTGATAGTGAATCTAAAGTTCCTGATGTCGCTTAATATCAGCTTGAACTTGTTGGGCAGTCTTGAGATGACGTCGTTCCCAGTTAAGCAAAATGCGATCCATATATTTCAGTGAGTACGCCGAATTCAAAACCGCCTCGCGTAATGCCAATAAAATGACCTCCGGCAGATAATGATCGGTGTTTAACCAATCGCGAATCATTTCCTGCTCAATCGGTGAAAGCGGCCGCCCAAATTCAATTTCGATTTGATTGAAGACATTGGTTTGTGCGTCGGTATTGGGTTGAACCATCGCCGTATTGTTGGCTTGTCCACGACTGGATACCTTTTCAAGTAACGAACTCAGATCATAATAATCGCGCATCCTGCCTTGATTGTCGGGAATGCTCTCCAGTACCATCGCCTTTTTTTGAATCAGTGTCTCAATAGCTGAATAAATCACATTTGGCGCTACATTCATCTGGGTGGCCAAAACTTTAAGATCCGGAGCCTGATGATGCTTAGATTGCCATTGATCCAAAAAAAGATACGTTAGAAACTCGGTTTGTGTCAAGCCTAATGCCGCATAATGATCAAACAGCAAGTTCGAGACGCTAAACTGACCAGCTTCAATGTAAGTCCTTAAATCAGTCATGCTTGAGTTCCTCCAAAAAAGCCGGCGCGTTGGCGTCCGACTTTTGCGTGCCATTACGGCTTCAAACGATTGATCATACGTGGAAACGGGATGGCTTCGCGCAAGTGATCCAGCTTGCAGATCCAGGTAATTGCTCGTTCCAGACCCAAACCAAAACCGGAATGCGGAACGGATCCATACTTGCGCAGGTCTAAGTACCATTCATATTCATCTAAATCAAGCCCGGCTTTTTCGATGGCAGCCTTTAACGTGTCATAATCGGTTTCACGTTCGGAACCGCCAATAATTTCGCCATAGCCTTCAGGTGCCAACATATCGGCACAAACATATTGCTGCGGATCTTCGGGATCTGTCAGCATGTAAAACGGTTTGATGTTTTTTGGATAATTCAAAACAAACACTGGCTGATCAAATTGGTCCGACAGATAGGTTTCTTCTGGCGAGCCAAAGTCATCACCATACTTAACGTTCATTCCGGCATCCTGCAGCATTTCGATGGCTTTTTTATAGCTGATGCGTGGGTATGGGAGCTTGGTGTATTGTTTGAGGACTTCAGGATCACGACCGAGCAAATGCAGCGGATAAGTGCAGTTGTCTAAGACTGCCTGAACTAAGTAAGCAACGTAACGTTCCTGAACCTTGAGACTTTCTTCCTGATGACAAAAGGCCATTTCCGGTTCGATCATCCAAAACTCGGTCAAATGACGGCGGGTCTTGCTTTTTTCCGCTCGAAAGACGGGTCCACAAGTGAAGACTTTGCCGTAAGCCATGGCGCCTGCTTCAGCATACAGTTGGCCGGATTGGCTGAGATAAGCTTTCTTATCAAAATAATCGGTCTCGAACAGTTCTGTTGTCCCTTCTGGTGCCGAGTCGGTTAGAATTGGCGGGTCCATCTTGATAAAGCCTTCGTTGTTGAAAAATTCAAACGTCGCCCGGATCATTTCGTTACGAATTTGTTGAATCGCAAATTGTCGCTTGGATCGTAGCCAAAGATGACGGTGATCCAGTAAAAATTCAATTCCGTGTTCCTTAGGGGTAATCGGGTAATCTTCAGAGTCACCGACAACTTCGATATCGTGAATTTCAATTTCGTAGCCAAAATGACTGCGACTGTCTTGATGAATGACGCCGGTGATCCACATGCTGGATTCTTGGCGTAATTCTTTGGCAAGCTTGAAAACTTCATCAGACACATCGGCTTTAGAAACAACACCCTGAAAATACGCCGAGCCATCGCGTAACTGAAGAAAAGCAATCTTGCCCGAGCTTCGTTTATCAGTCAACCACGCGCCGATTTTCACTTCTTCATTTACATGTTCCTTTGCATCAATAATGCGAATCTTTTCGGTCATGCCTTAACTCCCCATTTTAAAAGTATAAAATTATTTCCGTACAAATTCCTGAATGCGCCGTGCTGCTTCACGCAGACTGTTAAGATCTTTACAATAACTAATTCGCGCATGATCCGGCATTCCAAAGGCGCGGCCCGGAACGATCGCAACCCCGGTTTCATTCAGCAGTGCGCTGATAAAATCATCAACGGTTCCATAATGGCTTAATTGCGCTGCCCGCTTAATATTCGGGAAAAGGTAAAATGCGCCTTGTGGTTTCTCACCCATTTCAAAACCCGGAATTTCGGCTAACAGATTATAAAAAAGATTGAGCCGTTCTTCAAACGCCTGGCGCATCTTTTTGACAACGGTTTGATCACCGGTAAGCGCCGCTACTGCAGCGTATTCGGAAACGGCTGCCGGATTAGAGGTGGTGTGACTAATGAAGGTTGCCATTGCTTGTATAAGCTTTTCTGGACCCGCCGCATAGCCGATTCGCCAACCGGTCATGGCGTAAGATTTGGAAACCCCTGAAACTAGAACGGTATTATCTGCGATGTCAGGATCAATACTGATCATAGATGTATAGGATGTGCCGTTGTAAATCAAATCTCGATAAATATCATCAGTGACCACCAGAATGTCATGCTTTAAGGCCCAGTTGCCAATTAAGGTTAATTCAGTGCGATTATAGACGACACCGCTTGGGTTTTGCGGCGAATTGATGATCAATGCGCGCGTTTTTTCCGTTCGCGCGGCTTCAAGATCATCAACGCTAACTTTGTGGCCAACTGCTGGCATGACCAAGTGTGGAATACCGCTGGCTAATTTAATCTGTTCCTCATAGGAAACCCAATACGGAACAGGAATTAACACCTCATCGCCCGGGTTCAGATAAATCTGGAATAAGGCGTATAAAGCAAATTTGGCCCCAGTGGTCGCAACGATCTGGCGCGCCGGATAGCGAACCCCATCCTGAGCAAAAATTCGATCACTGATAGCCTGTTTTAATTCCGGAATACCGGTAGCTGCCGTATAAAAGCTGGCATTACCGGCTTGAATGGCAGTAACTGCCGCATCATCAATGGCTTTTGGTGTCGGAAAATCCGGCTGACCGATTGATAAGTCAATGACATCAGCGCCTTTTGCCTTCAGTTCCTTAGTCTGATTACTTAATGCTAATGTCGCAGATGGTGCAACGTTGAGGATTCTTTTTGCTAAATGCACGAGGGCGCCTCCTACAGTGTCGACACCTCTCAGGATGTCGAATCATGCTAATTTATAGATTTTTGATCGCGTTCAGCTGTTCGCCGCTGCGAAAACTGTACGTCACGTAATTCAGTTTACCAGACTTTGACAGATAGCCAATATCCCAAACGAATTCCGAACCACGTTTACCTAAGGAAGCGTTTAAAATCTTCTTCGGATTATTGGCACTAGTCGCTTGTTGAATTGCCTGTTGCCGGGTGATGCCGGATTTTTGGTTTAAGATATCGACTTTGCCGGTTTTTTGCTGAATGACGACATAGACGGACTTGTTCTTTTGCGTTTGTCCAGCAACGCTTAGGTAACTTTTATCGCGGTTATACCACCAAAAGCCGTTAATCGTTTTCAGATCGGCCCGATTGGTGGCAATTCGTTCGGCTTGGCTGCGTAATTGCTGATAAGGCGAAATACTTCTAGCATAAATACCGATAACAGCGATGATGAGTACGATGAGGCTGCTGATCAAGGAAAATTTTAGCCAATCAAAACGTCGATGACGCCGCATGGATTGTTCCCTCCTTTGTCGGGTGTGAGTGCAGGTGAGTTTGGAAAAGATCTTTTGGGTAAGTTGGCCGATGCTGCTTAAACGCGTTCGCAAGCCCAGAAGCCTGCACATAAGGGCCTCAGCCTTAAATGGCCAAAGCCCAGCCATTTAAGGCTGAGGCCACTTATGCTCCGGCTTCTAACCGGGCTTGCTCACGCTCTTAACCACATTCCAATATACGCCTGCATGTCGTTTAAGGGCATGGTCATTGGTTTAATATTCGGTAAGGATTTTTGCATCTTTTTGCCGTATTGCGTGGTGATGAAGCGTGGGTCCAGGATGACGAAGGCGCCGCGGTCGGTTTCGGTGCGGATGAGGCGACCGAAACTTTGACGTAGGCGGAGGGTTGCACGTGGCAGTGCATCGTCGGTGAAAGGGTCGCCGCCGTTTGCTTTAATTTGGGCATAGCGTGCCTTCGTGATAGGTGCTTCCGGTGCGTCAAATGGTAATCGGGTTAAGATGACCATTTCGAGTAATCGATCAGGATAGTCGATGCCTTCAAAGAAGCTCGCTGCGCCCAGCAATAAGCTCTGTTCGCCGACTGCAAAGCGCTTGGCAATTTTTTCCGCCGAGCCGGTCACGCCCTGCGCTAACAGTTCTTTGTGGTCGGCAATGGGTCGATGAACCAGTCGCTGATAAACCTCTTCAATTATGGTCAGAGAGTTGAACAGGACAATCGTTTGGTGGTGATTATCGGCTAGCTGCTCAATTGCCTGAGCAAGATAGTCTGCATACGCTGACGCAGAAACCTCACTGGCATTTGGCGCATCGGTTGCCACTAACACTTTGGCCTGATCGCGATAATGAAAAGGGCTGCGAAGTTTTAGGAAACTCGTTTCCGGCAACTCGCGGTAGCCTAATTGACGAGTTAAAAAATCAAAGGATCGGGAAGCCATCAATGTTGCGCCGACAAAAACCGGTGCCGTAAATTGACGAAGTAACTGTTGCACCGCGGCGCCGACCTGAAAAACATCCCAACTTAAGCCTAAACTTGCCACATCTTTCACTTGACTTAAGGTGATTGACGCAACTGCAGCCCGGCCGTTGATCAGTTCCGGTAACCGCCGAAGCATTTCCTGCAATCGCGCACGTTGATCAGCCAAACCCATGCGCAATGCCGCCAGTGCCTGAAAACGTTGACCGTCACTTTTTAAAAAGAACCGCGGGCGTTGATTAAAATCAGATGTCAACTTATCAGCTGTGACTGTTAGCCGACCTAGGACTTTGATTAACCGTTTAACTTTGTCTGACTGGGTTTGACGCAGCCAGTCAACAGCGGCTGGATCCAGACTTAAGCTGACAAAACCGGATGTCGCCGTTGTTTTACCGTGGAAAAAGTGCCGGTAAACGTCTTGCTGCAAAGCCGTGACGATTGTTTGGGCCGTTTCCGTTAACTGATGTAGTTGCTGCAAAATGAGTTGCATCGCTGGCTCACTTTGATAGATCGCAACTAAGGCGTGAGACTCATCGGGATCGCTTAACTGCCATAAATGCCGCAACTGGCGGCGCAAATGGCCTAACGCTGTATGTTGAGCAAATGCTGCTGCCGTGTTATCCGCAAAGTGCTGTGCTTCATCGATCACTAAAAACGGATGCCCATCAGCAAGTTGCTCGGCATGACGCGACAGAAAGGCATGATTTGTCACCACAATCACCGCTGCGTCCATGGCCGTCTGTAGCCGCCGATAAAAATCCAACGTGTAAAACGGATTGGTAAATGGCGTTCCGACATCGCCGGTATGCCGAATCTGCAAAAATAACGGCGCCCGATAAGTTGTTAGATGCAACTCATCCAAATCACCTGTTGTTGTCTGCGTCAGCCAAACCAGTAATTTCATTTGCAGTAACTGGGTCTGTCGTGTCGGGGCTTCCTGATGCAGGCTGTTAGCAAATTTATTTAGATCAAGGTAATGTTGCGGGCTTTTAACCTCCACACTTGGCACCGTGCGCCCCAGCAAGTCGTTAAGTGCCGGAATGGCTTTGTGCATGAGCTGGGTTTGCAAAACTAAAGTTGGCGTTGCAATCACCAACTTGTGCTCGGGGGTAGCAGCGTAAGCATAAGGTAATAAATAGCCTAACGTCTTCCCTAACCCTGTACCGGCTTCTACAAATAACGGTTGCTCAGGTTGATGCGTATGCGCAAAGATGGCATCCATCATTTTAGCCTGCGCTTTGCGAAACCGATAACGCGGTTGCAACAGATGCTTTTTAGTTAAGTCGGTTGCCGGATAAGCTCCTGAAATTGCAAAGTCAGTTGTCGGTGTCACGGGGCGCCGCAATACCAGCGAACCGACTTGAACATAGGCTTTTTGAAGCGGTTTTAGCGGTGTCGCGATCAGATTGAGGTAATTGCCGGTTTCCCGAATAAAACCGCCGCGATGCCGAATCAGCGCTTGCTGGGTCGGACTAGGCAATTTCTGAAATTTTTTGGTTAATTTTAATAATAATTTTCCGGTGCTGATCGCGTCACTGTCGGCTTGATGCGGATTATCGTGTTGAATGGCAAGATAGGCAGTTAAATCACTCAGGCGAAAACTGCTGATTTCCGGCAGCAAAACTTGCGCCAGTTCAACGGTATCAATGGCTTCCAGTTGCAATTTTGGTAAACCGACCCGTTCAAATTCCGCATTTAAAAATGGATAATCGAAATTAACGTTATGCGCGACAAAAACCGTGTTTGTCAGCAAATCGTGTAAGACCGGTGCCACCTCGTCAAAATACGGGGCTGCGACTAATCGATCGGGATTAATCCCCGTCAGCCGTTGAATGGTTTGCGGTACCGAGCGATCAGGATTAACCATTTGTGAAATTGTTTGAATGATTTTGCCATGGCGCAATAAGGCGCATCCGAACTGAATCATCCGGTCGCCATCTTTGACGCTGGTGCCGGTTGTTTCCAAATCGACCACAGCAAACGTGGTGTCAGCATTCATAAATTTTTATCCATTCCCGTCTAAACATACTGCGTTTATCATACTATTTCCCGATTGGATTCGCCACCAAATCAACAATCGTACCGGTCCGCAACAAAACCAGGTAACGATGGTTAACCGGCTTGGCTTGTAGTCGGGTTAGCGCCTGCGCATAAAGGTTCAGTTGACCGCGATAACGCGCCACTAATACTTCGGGATTAGGTTCGTGATCCGTTTTATAATCGAAAAGTGTCACCCCATCGGTATCACTGACATAACCGTCAATGATCCCGTGAATCAGAACATCTTCGCCGGGATCATCCCTCATGCCTTTAAATAACCGATCTGCCGGCAACAACATGGAAAACGGCACTTCCCGATGAACCTGCTGCGGTTTGGCCTGCATCAGACGACCCAAGTCAGTCGCAAAAAAGCGCACTAATGTTGACAAGTCAATGCGGGCAGCTACTTCCTTAGAGATGGCGCCCGTGGTTATCAGATGGCCTCGTAGTTCATCGAGACTTGTATGCGTCACTGGATGTGTCAGGTCTACCAACTGCAACAACAAATGGGTTGCTGTGCCGACAGCAGTCGCACTGACGCCACCTGCCGATTTGGTCAGAAATACCGGTGCAGTTAAATCTCCTAGTGGCGGTTGTGGTCCCAAAAACCGATCGGCGCTCACCAGTTCCATCGTATCGGGATCATCGAAGGCGCGTTTGATTTCAGAAACACTTTGGAAGCCGGCCGTGGTGGTAGCGGCCTGATATGGATACTGCTGCTTAAACCAGCTGCTTAAGTCAAGCGAAGGCGTTTCAGACGGAGCCGACTTTGTGGTAGTGATCGCCGGTTTGATTTGCGGATTAACTTCAATTTCAATGGCAAATTCGGTTGGATCGCCGATGAGAGCCGGCTTCACGGTGGTTTCGGCTAAACCTTCGACTTGGGGATGGCGAATCAGTGCCGGACCGATCCAATCCAGGTAATTCGTTGCCGCGCTGCGAACTTGGGGAGCCAGTACCAGTTCTTCGCCTTCAGCTTCTTTAGCCCATCTTGCCACCGTTTTGTCGGCAGATGTGAGTTGCTGTCCGCTCATCGTTGCCCCAACAACGTATAGGCGCTGCTGAGCGCGAGTTAAGGCAACATACAGTAGCCGCATTTCTTCAGCAAGCATCTGATTCTGACGAGCGGCTTTTGCGGCCTGATATTGTGGCAACTCATATTCAACTCGGGTTTCCGGATCCAACCACTTAACGCCGATGCCATTTTTGGTCAAAATGGCCGCGCCACGTTGATCACATCGATTAAAATGTTTATTAGTTTGCATGACAAAAACGACCGGAAATTCAAGGCCTTTACTTTTGTGAATCGTCATCAATCTAACCGCGTCTTGATCTGGATCGACTTGCGCCGGTGTGGCAAGATCCTGATCCTGTTTTTGCATGAGAGTGATGAAATGAATAAAGGCAAACAGGCCCTTAAATCCGCCTGATTCGTATGTTTGGGCTCGATCAATCAAAGCTTGCAGATTGGCCTGACGCTGACTCCCCCCGGGGGTTCCGCCAACATAATCGAGAAAACCCGTTTCTTGATAAATCGCCCATAACAAAGTCACAAGGTCGTTTTCCCGTGCAAGGTCACGAAAATGTTTTAATTGTTGGAAAAATTGTGTCAGCGTTGCATGTGTCTGCTTGGCTAACGACGTGGACGGTGTCGTATCCAAAAAGGCAGTGACCGCATCATAGTATGGAACTTGTTTGGCTGCCAGGCGAATGAGTGCTAGCTGATCCGCTGATAGGCCAACTATCGGCGAACGCAAAACCGCAACTAATGGAATATCCTGCTTGGGGTTGTCAATAATCTTAAGCATTGCAAGCATTACCATCAGTTCAGTGGTTTTAAAGAAGTTTTTCGTATCCGCTACAAACAGCGGCACGCCGGCTGCGGCAAACTGTGTTTGGATCAGACTGTTCTGCGTGGTTTGTCGGGTTAACAAGGTGATGTCACGATAATGGATTCGGCGGTAACCCTGTTTCTTCCGGTCCCATAACTTCGCTTCCGGATTTTCAACCAACCGTTGAATCTTGGCAATGACCATTTGGGTTTGACCGGTGGCGACATCTAAAGGCTCATCATCGTCTTCGCTTTCAGGTAAATCAGGTGCGTCAATTTCGTCATCATCCTCATCAGATGTTGCCTTGCTGTATAACAGCATTTTAACCGCTGGATGGCATTCGCCGTAATCCACGGCTCCATACTTCAAAGCGGCACGATCATCATAGCTTAAGTCCCCCACCTCGGGATCCATGATCTGGCTGAAAATAAGATTGGTGAATGCTAACACGTTCTTGGTGGAGCGGAAGTTCTCTGCCAGAATAATCCGTTCGGGAGCGGTAGGATCGCTGGGTTGATCGGCGAAAGACTGATATTTGTGAATGAATAATTGCGGATCTGCTAATCGAAAGCCATAGATGCTTTGCTTAACGTCCCCCACCATAAAGCGATCACCGGGGTCAGTTGTGCTAACGGCAGCAAGCAGTGCTTCTTGCAGCGGGCTGATATCCTGATATTCATCCACCATCACTTCATCGAAGCTGGCACGATAATTCTCGGCAATCGGTGCACCAGTTTGGGGATCTTGTTGCTGCAGAATCCGTAACGCGTTGTGGGCGATGTCGCTATAATCCTGGACGTGGCGATCTGCTTTTTCAGCGGTTAGGGCTGCCAAAAACTGTCGCGCCACTTTTGTCAACATTTCCATCATTGGCTGAACTGTCTGTAGCAGATCCTTGATTTGTTCGCTTGTCAGCGCAAACTCCGGCGCAACTTGTTTTTGCCACATGGTTTTGGCCGCATCGCGTAACTGCTTAGCCGCTTTTTTGGTTGCTTTATCGTTGTCATCAAGCCCTTTCCTGGCGTTCGACCATGTTTCAAATTGATGATCGGCCAAAACGTCGCGGACTGTGTCATAAGTCGGGGCTGTATTTTCCAATAAATGTTGCAGTGGTGCCAGATCAGCGTCGATTTGGCGATGCCAGATTGGGTTAGGTAATTGATCGGCTAGGGCTGCTGCTTGGGTGAGATCCGTGGTCATTTGCAGTAATTTCTGTTTCATCCGCGGCCAGATCTGGGTGTTGAAGGTTTGCTCCCATGCCTCGGGTGCATACGGTTCGGCTAATTGATGCAAATAGGCTTCGGGATCTGTCGTTGCCGCAGCTTGACGCATTAACTCAAACATCAAATCCTGAAAGCCGCTATCGTCGCGGTCGCCGCTAAAATTGGCCGTTAACTGTTCAAAGGCGGCAGCATCGTCACCAGCATAGAATTGTT
Source organism: Lacticaseibacillus chiayiensis (assembly GCF_004123795.1). Classification (GTDB taxonomy): domain Bacteria; phylum Bacillota; class Bacilli; order Lactobacillales; family Lactobacillaceae; genus Lacticaseibacillus; species Lacticaseibacillus chiayiensis. Next base: position 88,507 of record NZ_MSSM01000021.1, read on the forward strand.
CGCGTAAGTCATTCCAAACGCGTTCCTGCAACATGTAACGTTCCGTTTCATCCGTGAGTAATCGAAAACCGGGATCAAGATCGATGACATAATAATAGGTTTGGACAATTTGCAGGCTAAAGGCATCTAAGGTACTGATTTTAGCAGCATTCACCAATGCAATTTGATTGGCTAAATGGCGGCGATCTTCAGCATTGAGTTCGTGCCGTTTTTGCGTCAGTGTCTGTTTTAAAGCTGATTGAATTTTGGTCCGCATTTCGGCAGTTGCTGCGCGGGTAAACGTGACGATCAACATTCTGGTAATATCAGCATGCTGCTTGAGGATTTTTTGAATAATCCGTTCAACCAACACCGTTGTTTTACCACTGCCGGCGGAAGCAGAGACCAGCACATCATGTCCGTGATGATCAATCGCTGCTTGTTGAGATGAAGTAAAATGCGTCATGATTGCGGTTTCTCCTTTTTAGAATCTGGTGTCTGCCTATGGTCCGTTGTGAGGCGGTTGACGACATCTTTCCGTTTTAATTTAGGAACATGATGATAATGGTCAAAGCCGGTTGCCGGATCAAAAAGCATGATACTTTGGTAATCACTGCGGCTGACGACTTCTGAGGATTGACCGTATTGAAAAGGTGCCAGGTCAATGTTACCAGCCAGAATCTGAGTGGCGGCATCGATAATCAGAGCTCGATTGTGGGCCAAATAAGCGCGTAAATCATCCGGCGTTAAAATATTCGATTGGCTACGATTGAAGCTGCCATCCTTTTTAAACCCCAACGGAGCAACCTCGCTGGCGCCGCCGCTTTCCGGTGAAATCGTGCGGTCAACCGCGGCCAGTTCGTCACCACTATTGGCAACCAGAAAACCCAGATATTTGAATTTCTTGAGGCGCTCAATAACCGGTTCCAACGTCGGCGTGTATTGAAGTGTCGGATCTTGAAGATGGAAATATAATGCCCCGGCCGGTACAAACGGCGGGTCGACAGGAACGTTCGTCATGGCTTCAATATACGTTAACATTTGCAAAGCAATCCCGTAATAGGCATCACTGTCGTTAAATCGATGCTGGGTACTCTTATAGTCAACAATGATAAAGCGGCGTGCATTCGGTTCGCGATGAACATCTAAGCGATCGATTTTGCCGCGAACGTTGACGCGCCCACCATGCGGCAACGGCCAGGATAACCCCGGCAAGCCTTTGGTGTCCCCGATTCGTCCAAATTGTAATTCGGTACGCATTGGGCGAAAACCGCTGCGTTGTTGTTGCTGGTGCATGTTGACCAATACTTGGATCAGCAGACGGCTTAAACGTTTGGTCAGATAGGTCATCCGATTGGTGCTGCCAAGAATCTCATATCCTGGTTGTTGAGCGATGTCGGTAACCAGTGACGGAACCGCAGCAGAGATGGCGGTTGGGTCAACATCTGCCAGTGCCACATGCTCGTCGCGTAGTTGGGTCAAATATCGATCCAGTACCGCATGGAACAGACTGCCTGTGTCGGCTGGTGAAAGTTCAAACTCCGGACGCGGTTGCAAGAGCAAGCCATACTTGAGAAAATATTCAAAGTGATTGAGATAATACGTTTCAAGCCGGGAAACCGAGACATTCATATCCCGCCCGTAAAGTTTGATGGCTAAATCCGGATCAAGGTGTCCTGGATCATTTTGGTAGGTTAAGCTACCGGCGAGGCGGCGGGATAATGTTGCCAAATCGGTTTGTTTCAGCGCCACCAAAACGCTTTGCCACGCTTGACTCAAGGGCAGTTTTTGTTGTTGGGCATTACCCGCGGCGCGCACAAAGTCACTCAACATTGCCCGCGGACTGCCTAAGACTGTTTCGACTGGCGTTGTCAGCGAAACCGGCGCCCAAGGGGTTGGTGTTAGGTGCAGTGCGGTTCCCATTTGCTGAAAATAAGGTGAGGCCTGATTCTCGCTGTTCTCTTGGGGGTTTTGGACCGGATAACTCAACGTCAATTCGTCTGACGCTGCCATAAAGCCTAGGTAGTTAATAAATGGATCGCCTAAAGTCGTTGCCGGTCCCTGTTCAGGCAAGAAACGATCATCCGGGAGCTGGGCAGCCAACAATTGGCGTTCTTCACTGTTCAACACACCGTCATCGGTTGGAACATCCGGCATGGCCGTATTGGTTGCGCCAATGACGAATACATGTTTTGTCTTCGCTAACCGCACCAAACCGGTTTCGGAGATGACAACCGCGTCAAGCGTCGCCGGAATCTGAGTATACGTAGCACTGGCAAATCCAGCCGCGAGCAATTCGTGAAACTGATCGCGGTCGAATTTAGCATTACCCAAAATAGTGACATAGTCGTCCAATAACGCCGTAAAAGTGATCCACGCCTGCTCATGCGCGCGGCTGCGGGTCAGATCACCCGCGTCACTGGCAGCTTGCCGCCAAGAGCGCAGTTGATCAACGACGCCATTTGTATCCAACCAGTGATACAGGCTGCCTGCAGCCTCCGCTCCTGTTTTCGCGGTCTGCCACTGTTTTAGCAACGTTGGTACGGTTTGGGAGATTAACGTTTTAATGGCATTGATCTGCGCGGTTTTAGCAGCTTCCGGATCCATCTGTGGGTCATCGGCGTCGGGATTGCGTTGAAAATAGCGCCATGCAGCTGGTTGTGTCCACCGTCGCTTACCAGCAATGCCCGTCCGAACCAAGTGATTATCCGTTGTGTCAACAGCATCTCGGAATTCGGCCAGTGTCATTCCTTTCGGCAGCAATAGTTCTGTGTGCAGCAGACGCATGACATCCTGATACTGGTAATCGTGTTTTTGAATCGCAAACAGACTTTCCATTAAGACAACTAACGGATGGTCTTTCATCGGTCGCTGTAAATCGGTAAAATGTGGGATCGAGAACTCAGCAAAAATTGCTGGAATCACGGTTGCATAGGGTTCCAGTCGTCGTGCCAAAATCAGGAAATCTCGATAACGCGCACCGTGACGAACCGCACGATAAATGTGCTGAGCCACATGCCGAAGCTCCTGATACGGATCGGTTGCAATTGCCAGATGAATTTGCTCGGACGTTTCTGGATTCGAAACTGATCGTGGCTGTAAATCAGTATTTGCTTCCCACCAATTTGCAACTTGCTGCATGCCACGACTGATTTGACGGGGTGCCGCAAACCGATCCGGGCGAACCGGAACTCGCAATGCTTTTGCCTTTTGATAAAGTCTTTGGTAAAGCCGGCCAGCGGGTAAAAATAAGTTAGGAGCAACTGGTGGATTAAGCGGATATGGCTTATTCAGTACTAACCCGATCGTCACTTCGGCAGCCGTTTCGAGCGTGGTTTCGACTAACGCAGACTCAGATGCAGAAAACACGTTAAAATGATTGAGATAGATAAACGTATGACTTAAATCCTGCGTACGCATAGCTTGCTGCAAGCCACTCAGTAAACTTGCGGTCGTGGCATAAGGGCCGATTTCGGCTTCGTACTGATCAAGAATGATCCCCAAGTCGCGCAACTTCGCACGATGCCGATCACCGGGAGCCAAGGCTGATACCGTATGCATCAAATCTTCAGCAGTGATACGGCCGATCATCAACTCGCTTAATTGATCGGCAAGTTGCGTCACAAAGCCGGTGTGTTGCGCTTCACCGGCATAAATGGTTAAATCTTCTTGCCGATCAGCCAGAATTTTGGCAACCAACATGGTATTGCTTGCCTGATCAAGCCGTGGTTGTTGATAAATCGGCGTATTTTTCAAATAAAACCAGGCCAGCCGCGAAAATGACAGTACTTGCACCCGACTCTGAGCATATGCATCCATCTCGCCTTGTTGCAATTGGCGCAGGCGTTTGAGAAGATCGATTTCTGCTTCGAATTTAATATGGTTGGGCACTAAAAAGAAAATCTGATTTTGCGGATCAGCAGCGAGTTGTTCTTGAATCATGGTCGCCATGGTTTGCGCATGATCCCTTGTTGCGTCACCTAAAATAAACTGCAGCCCCATGCTGTGCCTCCTCGACGTTTCAATCAATGGTGATGATGACTTATGCTTTAGTCTAGCATAACTAAGTAGTGTCCGATCGGCGTTTGCGCTATCATAAGTAAAGAATATTAACGAGGTGTTTATATGGAAATCGGGACGGGTAAAAGTTATGCAAAAATTATTCTTATTGGGGAGCACGCGGTCGTTTATGGGGAACCGGCTATTGCGCTTCCAGTCAAAAGCATCGGCTTGTCAGCGCGGGTGGCACCGTTGCCTGATGGTCGCCAAGAGGTCACGTCGGCTTTTTTTAACGGTGATTTGAACGCTGGCCAGCTGACCAACTTTGCCGGAATTGCCATGCTGATTCGCCGGTTGCTTGTATTCTTTGATGCTACTGATCAGGGCTTTCACCTCACCATTACCAGCGCATTGCCATCTGAGCGAGGGATGGGATCCTCAGCAGCAACTGCGGTGGCGGTTGTGCGAGCCTTTTATGATGCGTTTCAGACAGCGTTGACGCGCACGGCTTTGCTGAATTGGGCCGATATTTCCGAAAAAGCGTTACATGGTAATCCCAGTGGCTTGGACGCGGCTACGGCCAGTGCGGAGAAGCCGCAGTGGTTTGTTCGTGGCAAATCATTGCGTTCAATCATGATGCCGCGGAATGGCGTCTTGCTTATTGCTGATACCGGCATCGCAGGTCAAACCAAAATTGCAGTTGATCTTGTCGCGCGGAAGCTTAAACAGGAACCTAAAGTTTATCGACCGCTTATTACGGACATCGGCACAGCAGTTCGTCAGGCAGCGCTGGCTTTGGCTCAGGATGACATCATCACGTTAGGGCAACTATTGAACCGCGATCAGACAGATCTAGCGGCACTTGGCGTCAGCAGTCCGGAGTTGGATCGGTTGATTAATGTCGCTCTCGATCATGGCGCATATGGTGCCAAATTAACCGGTTCCGGCATGGGCGGCTGTATGATTGCCCTTGCCGCAGAAGACCAGGCTGCGACGATTATTCAGGCGCTTAAAGCAGCTAATGCGGTTAAAGTCTGGGAATACCACTTTGAAACGAAATGAGGCACCTATGACAACTTATGTACGTGCACATACGAATATTGCGCTGATTAAATACTGGGGTAAAGCCAATAAGCGGCTTATGTTACCGGCAACGAGCAGTATTTCCCTGACGCTGAACGATTTTTATACAGATACAGCGGTGACGTTTGATTCAGCACTTTCAGAAGATCAGTTTGTCCTCAATAATCAACCACAATCACCGGTCGCTGTTAGCCGGTTTTTGGATCATGTCCGGAAGTTAGCCAATGTCAAAACCCGTGCCCGGGTGATCTCGTTGAACCACGTGCCAACTGCGGCCGGTTTGGCCAGTTCTGCCTCGGCATTTGCTGCACTGGCATTGGCCGCCAGCCGCGCCGCCGGTTTAAACTTATCACCCATCGATTTATCGCGCTTGGCAAGGCGCGGATCCGGCTCGGCAACACGATCGATTTTTGGCGGTGCCGTCATCTGGCATCGTGGCTTTGATGATACCTCTTCATTTGCCGAACCCTTGGCGATTCAGCCGACGTTACCGTTACGCATGTTGGTTGTTACCGTTTCAGATCAGAAAAAAACGGTCAGTTCCCGCACCGGCATGGCTAATACCGCCGCAACCAGCCCTTATTACCAGGCGTGGGTGAAGGCTAACGAATCCTTGATAAGCCCCATGATCACGGCGCTGGCCGAAGACGATTTTGCCACGATCGGCGCGCTCACCGAATTGTCCAGTATGCGCATGCACGCTGCGATCATGGCTGAGGAACCGCCATTTACCTATTTTCTGCCAGAAACCTTACGCGCATGGCAACTCGTGCAGGAACAGCGCCGGCTAGGTATTCCCGCTTTCGTCACAATGGACGCGGGACCCAATGTCAAAATTCTCACGACGGCACCCTATGTGGATGTGCTCATGACTGCATTGCGGCCAGCTTTCGGTGATCGCATTCTCAGCACCCAAATTGGCCCTGATGCCCAGATGATCACAAAGGAGCAATTTCATGACACAGAGTCAACAATCACATCGCAAGGATGAACATGTCTTCTTGGCAGAAAAATATTTTAAAGCCGATGCTAATGCCGGGTTTGATCAAATTCGATTGCTTCATCGTGCGCTTCCGGAGACGGCCTTAGCTGACGTTGATCTGACGCCACCGTTGCCTTTTGGCTGGCGCTGGCCGATTTATATTAACGCGATGACTGGCGGTTCCCCGCAAACCGGCAAATTGAATGCCCAACTCGGTCAATTGGCAAATGCGTTGGGTGTCGCCATTGCCAGTGGTTCGCAGTCAGTCGCCTTGCATGATCCTGAGTTGAGTTCAACGTTCACAACACTACGTCAGCATAATCCTGATGGTTTTATTTTTGCTAACATTGGTGCTGGCCATGATGTGCAGGCGACCATGAAAGCTGTGACCATGTTGCAGGCGGATGCGCTGGAGGTGCATTTGAATGCGGCGCAGGAAGTGATCATGCCTGAAGGTGATCGCGACTTTTTATGGCAAAAAAACATTCAGGCGATCGTGGCAGGAGTTTCCGTTCCGGTGGTGGTAAAAGAAGTTGGTAATGGATTCATTCGTGAAGACTTGCAGACTTTGCAACAGTTGGGTGTTCGCTATGTCGATGTAGGTGGGCGCGGCGGCACCAATTTTGCTATTATTGAAAATGCGCGTCGGCCGCAACAGGACTTTGGGTATATGCGAGACTGGGGCCAGACAACGGCTGAATCGCTGCTTGAGGCCCGTGGCTTGCCGCTGGCGATTCTGGCGACCGGTGGCGTTCGTTCGCCGCTGGACGTGGTCAAAGCGCAACGGTTAGGTGCCCAAGCGGTCGGGATTAGCGGGCTTGTGCTTCATCATTTGATTCAAACCGGCTATAGTGCGACACTCGCGTATTTTCAGAAGTTTCTACACCAGATTCGACAACTCTATGCGCTGCTTGGCGTCACAAACTGGCGCGCGTTGCAAACTGCTCCCGCCCTTCTCAGCACTGAACTGGAGCATTATCGCCGTGCCCGCAATTTGCCGATGATTTGACCGTTAACAACGGGCCAACAAAAAAAGATGATCTGAGAGTCAAAAATCAAACTCTTGGATCATCTTTTTTATACTGCTTACTGGCTAAATGCGTAACCCTTTTGGATAAAAGTTTTTGATGGTGCCATTGACTATTTTACCGATCGCGAAGGGTTTGTGTTCAAACGTCAGTAACGCAAATCGCTTACCAGTGGCTGTTACCGATAAAGTTTCACCATGACGATAACGGGCATAACCATCCTGATCGACTTCGATGACTGTCTGAAACGTTTTTGGCGATAACGCGGTGGCCAAACTGTGACTGGGTTCGAAGCGTTTTTTGCGAAAACTGCCAAGTTCCAACCCTGCCCGCACCACTTTTACCCGATCAAACGGCAGCATGGTTGATGGTAGCAATGACAAGAAATCACCGTGGCGATAAAGCTGGCCGGATAACGACTGATTTAAGCTGGTTGTGAAAAAGTCACGAACCATATCCATTGCTGGCTTGGCCAATGGTTTCAGTGAAAGCGTTGCAGCGGTGCGCACTGGCTTTTCGCCTGCCAAGCGTAGTTTAGCAACAAAATGGCCTTCACCCCGCAGCCGATGCGGAAACAGGCGCACCGTTTTGGCTAACGCTGGATTCCCATCGGCCCATTCAGGTCGCCCGGTTTCCATTCCTGGATAGGTTTTGATGGGCTCAAGCGTCATATCATAGTTTGTTAGTAACCATGCGACGATTTGCTCGTCTTCTTCCGGGCTAAAGGTGCAAGTTGAATAAATCAAATTGCCCCCGGGTTGCAGCATTTTAACAGCCGCCTGCAGAATCTGCTTTTGTCTGGCAGCACATTCAGCCGGATAATCGCGATGCCAATATTGAACCGCGTCTGGATCTTTGCGAAACATACCTTCGCCCGAACACGGTGCATCAACCAGAATCCGGTCAAAAGTTTGCGGCCAGGCCTTTGCCAGCGTGTCAGGATCATTATTGGTCACCAGAATGTTTCGACTGCCCCAGCGTTCAAGATTGCCGGATAGCACTTTGGAACGCGCCGGGTTAATTTCATTGCTGACGAGCAAGCCAGTGCCATCTAGATAGCTGGCCAATTGCGTCGACTTGCCTCCCGGGGCAGCACAGAGATCGAGAACCCGCTCACCAGCTTGCGGCGCCGCGACCGTGCCCACAAACTGAGCACTGGGTTCCTGACTGTAAACAAGGCCCGCAACGTGATCAATATCATTACCGGCAATTTTGCCATAATATCCCCAGGGACTCCAAGGAACAGGATCATTCATTGCTTCATCCAGCGGCCAGGGTTTGGCGGGATCACGCCGGAAACCACTCACCGGTTCTGCATCAAAGCTGGCCAAAAAAGCCGCCGCGTCCGTCCCCAATAACCGGTTATATTTTTCTTTAAAAGCTTCAGGTAGTTGCACTTGTGCGATCCTTTCTGCGAATCAAGTAGCGCAGGAAAACAGTGGTGGCAATCGTTAAAATAACCAGAAAACTCCAGATGTTGGTTCTGGTGGTGAAGTAGAACCACCAATTAGCAAACAAACCGCCAAGAAAAAGGCTAATACCCACATGACTGGCGCAACTGGACAAAACACCCCGCAGATATCTAGCGCGCATATTGATTTCCAAGCCGGATGTCTGTAATGGCCCGATCATCGTCACCATCAACAAACTCAAAAGCCCTGCCCCCATCAGCAATAGCCCACAGAATAAAGCGGTTTGCCCATAAGTTCGCCACCAGGTAGCCGCATCGTTATCGCTGAAATGAACCCGATGAACGCGACTTGCCCGTAAAATAGTCTTCAATGTCTTGCTGTGCTGGTTAGCGCCATCAACGTAAATTTTAACGTGCTTTAAGGTCAGCCCTTCATTGGCCATATTCGGCGAAGCATTCAGAAAAACCGCCTTGTTAAGTGGGCTTCCCTTACGCGTACCGACTGTTCCCAAGACTGGAATGTACTGGCCGTTAACACTCAGATAACGTTGATTATTGCCAGTATAAAGCTTATCTGCTAAATCATGACCGACCACCGCCACTGGCAGACTTGATGCAAAATCGCCCGTTGAAAACCACTGCCCGCTTTCTACTGGGAGACTCGCCACCGACCCACGTTGATAAACGTAAACCAACTGTTTCGTCACAAACTGTACCTGGTAACCGGAAAAATCGGTTTTTTCAAGCTCAGCCACAGCCTTCGTCACACTTCGCGAACTACTCGTGACATATTCTTGTGCCATTTCAGACATGCCAAGATGATCCAGCTGGCTGGCATATTCATTTTGATCATGCTGCGACCAAACCAACCCAGCCAAAATTGCCAAGCCGATCCATAGAAAATCAATCAAAAATAATTTTTTCACGAGACCCTCCTGTGAGCTGAGCGTTAGCCGACGCGCTTAGAAACCGGAGTGTAGGTGGCCTCAGTCGTGATGGCCCGGCTTAGGCCATTGTGACTGAGGCCCTTACACGCAGTCCCTGCGTCCGCGAACGCGTTATGGTGACAGCAAACTTGCTTTCAAGCTAACAATACACTATCAAAAACAGTCCATACCCTAACAGCCAGCATCACTGCAACCGATACACCCGCTCATGAATCGCATCGAAGTGGCCTAACGCCTGATTCAATGCGAATAAGCGGCGATCAGGTACCTGCCGAGCTTCTTGCCAAAACAAGCGACTGTTGGTGGCACCTTGGCGTTCACCAATGACAAATAATTGCTGATCGGGAAACGATCGCGCCATGATATGTAAAAAGCGCACATCATTCGGATCTTTATCTGGGCTCCAAGCCATGACCACCGCATCAACCTGACTCGCATACAGGAACAAGGAAGCATTAGCAGTTGCGGTTTTGACGGGAACTAAAGGCTGCTGACCGGTTCCATTTTCTTTGACCCAAGTGTGAGCATCCGTGGCAATCGTGGCATCGCCTTGTGCGCGCAACCCGGCACTAACATAACCGTTACCAGCTGCTACTTCCAAATAACGCTGGGGGCCATATAGATGATGCCAGACGTTAAAGAAGTCGGTGTGGACAAATGACCACATCCCATAATGAAACGCAATGTAACGCCGAAAATTATGCAGCAAATGATCCAGTTGTTGCAACTCTGCCAATCGCGCGTCAGGCAAAGCTAAAGCATGTTCGATTTGCGGCGTTGTCAGGCCTAACCAAGGCAAGGCATGTTGCGGCAAGCGGTTATTCGCCACGGCCTGTTGCCACGTGGTCATTGCCGTTATTTGTTGTTTAAGTGGCAAAATGGGTGTGTATTTTCGCGCTAACTCATTTAACCGGGTCCAATAAGCCATATCAACCTCGATCTTTAACGAATACTAGTAAAAAATATGCAGAAAACACTCAAAAGCCGCCAGAAACGGCGGCTTTTACGGTGAACTTTGACAGCCAAAACGTTAATGGATACCCAGTGCCATTTTGGCATAGCGGCTGAGACGCTCAGGACCCCATGCTGGGTACCAAACCAGGTGAATTTCGACACTTTCGATCCCATCAATTGCAGTTAAGGCCCGCTTAATATCAGCATCCAGCATATCCGTTAATGGGCAGCCCATCGTGGTCAGCGTCATTTCAACGGTACACTTGCCATCTTCATCCAAATCAACACCGTAAATGAGCCCGAGATTAATTAAATCAATCCCTAATTCAGGATCGATCACTGTCTCCAGCGCATCAAGAATCTGTTGCTTCATTTTATCAAAATAGGCCTGATCCTGAGTGGTGGCTTCGTCATGATCTGCCATCAGCGGTCCCTTCTTTCCTAAAAGCTTGCAGAACCCTACGCTTTATCGGCCGCCAAGACACCTGCAACGGCATAATGTTCTTTTGCCATTTCATTTAACACAATATGCACATGTTCGGCAGGTGCACCAGTGTCCTTAACAATAGCAGCGGTCACATCCTTGACAAGTGCCTTCAATTGCTCCGGCGAGCGGCCTTCGATTAAATCAATATGGACTAATGGCATGACATTTCGCTCCTTCAATCATCGTTTGGTGAAAGTTAATTTGTTCCATTTTAGCATGCGAACGTTTTTTGCGCACGTTTTACCGTATAAATGTAAGTAGTCTCGTCCGGTCGATTTTTTTACATAAACGTAAACGGATCCGTAGATAACTTCGACGGAATCGCTTTGACATCCCATCCTTCGACTGCTGCCCATTCATTAATCAAAGCGGCAACTTTGCCTTTCATGATGGCTTCGATGTGATGGCCTGGATCAATGACCGGCAAATCTGCCGCCAACATGTCATGACCGGTGTGATAATACACGTCCCCAGTAATGAAAACATCCGCACCGGCTTCCTTGGCATCGTTGAAAGCATCGCCACCATCGCCACCAAGAATGGCAACGCGCCGAACCTGGCGATCCAAGTCGCGCGCAATCACCCGAAGTCCCTTAACGTTATAGGCAGCCTTGATCTGTTCAACGAAGGCTTCAAGTCGAACTGGTTCCGGTAAAAGACCGATCCGGCCCATATTAGCGCCTTCACCTTCGTTAATAAACGGCACGACTTGGCTTAAACCCAATGCTTCGGCCAGCCAGTCATTCATGCCTTTCTGCACCCGATCCAGATTCGTGTGGGCGCTATAAACCAGCAAATCGTCCTTCAGAATCTGGGCATACATGGCGTTTTGCGGTACCCGCAAGTCGAGGTTGTGAACAGGTCGAAACATGGCCGGATGGTGGGAAAAAATCATGTCAGCGTGAATCGCCTCAGCCTCCTTAACAACTTCCGGACGAACATCAAGGGTCACCAAGACCGTTTTAACCGTTCGTTCCGGATTACCTAATTGCAGTCCGCTGGGATCTCGTTCCATAGCAAGGCTTAAAGGGGCATAATCTTCGAATCGATTGATAATCTGCTTACCGCTTGTCATGTGCGTTTAACTCCTCCTTAATGAGTGCCAGGATATGCTCTTGTTCCCGAATCTTAGCCAGTGGTACCATTCGCGCATCTGCCAACCCCTCAAGAACGGCTTCGGTTTTTTCAGCCTCCCGATGCATCTTTTTCATGAACACCGGATTTTTCTGGCGGCGTAAAATAGGGCCAAAGCGCAGATCCGCTTCTGAATACGGAACATCTGGTTTGGCTTTACCAGCTGCCATGATCTCATAGATATGGCCTTCATCTTCGACAATCTGTTCACCGATAATGCCATACCCGTGTTTGTCTAGCCAAAGACGGACGTCGTATTGGTGACGATTCGGTGCCAATACCAGTGTTTCGGTGCCATCCATTCGCGTCATTCCTGCGTCTAGAATATTAGTGATTAATTGTCCACCCATGCCGGCAATCACAATGGTTGAGATAGCGTCAACCGGCTTGATGCCGGCTAAGCCGTCTGCCTGGCGTACGTCGATTTGCTTGGTTAACCCCGCGGCAGCCACGTTTTGTTTGGCGATTGCCACCGGACCGGCACCAATATCACTGGCGACGGCGAATTGAATGGCACCACGCTTGACAAGCTCAATTGGTAAAAGAGCATGATCGGTACCGATATCCGCAACCCGTTCGCCCGGTTCGATAAACTTGCTGATCGTTTGCAGGCGCTTCGATAAATGTATATGATCCATTAACTTTACGATCCCCTCATCTAATTGACAGTTTTCATTATAACAAACTGATGCAAAGATGCTGGTATTCTGCTAAAAATCAATTGGTTTGAAAGCAAAAAGCCGCCATCTCGGTTGAGAGAGATAGCGACTTTTCAGACTTGATTTAATTATTCAAGAAAATCTTTAAGTTGCTTGGAACGACTCGGATGACGCAGTTTGCGTAACGCCTTTGCTTCGATTTGGCGAATGCGTTCGCGTGTCACGCCGAAGACTTTGCCGACTTCTTCCAATGTCCGGGTACGGCCGTCATCAAGTCCAAAGCGTAACCGCAAAACATTTTCTTCACGATCGGTTAAGGTGTCAAGCACACTTTCCAACTGTTCCTTTAGCAGTTCATAGGAAGCGTGGTCTTCCGGACTGGTGGCGTCCTGATCTTCAATGAAATCACCTAGATGGGAATCGTCCTCTTCACCAATTGGCGTTTCAAGCGATACCGGTTCTTGGGCGATTTTAAGAATTTCGCGAACTTTTTCGGTCGGCATATCCATTTCAGCACCAATTTCTTCAGGCGTTGGTTCACGGCCAAGGTCCTGAAGCAGTTGCCGTTGAATTCGGATCAGCTTATTAATGGTTTCAACCATATGCACTGGAATCCGGATTGTCCGGGCTTGGTCGGCAATCGCACGGGTAATCGCCTGGCGAATCCACCAAGTTGCATACGTCGAGAACTTGAAGCCTTTGCGGTAATCAAACTTCTCGACTGCTTTCATCAGACCCATGTTTCCTTCTTGAATCAGATCCAGAAACTGCATGCCACGGCCGACATACCGTTTGGCAATGGAAACAACCAACCGTAAATTAGCTTCGGCCAAGCGCTGTTTGGCTTCCTGATCACCTTGTTCGATCTTCAGTGCCAGTGCGACTTCTTCGTCTGCGGTCAGCAACGAAACCCGGCCGATTTCCTTTAGATACATCCGCACAGGGTCATTGATCTTAACCCCGGAAGGTGCGGACATGTCGCTCATTTCCTTCTTGGAGACCTTTTTTTGCTTCTTCAAGCTGATGGTCGCCGGTTCGCCGTTTTCATCAACGATCGCAATGCCGTTGTCTTCGATTTTTTGCATCAGGTCATCGATGGCATTACTCTTGAGTTCGAACGGTTTGATCAACTTAGCGGTCAAATCGTCTTCGGTAATCTGTTTTTTCTTCTTATAGTCTTTGATCACAGCCTTGACAGCACTATCAAATGCCTTCGTGGTTGTGTGGGTCTTGCTAGCGGTAGTCTTCTTGGCCGTTGTTTTCTTGGCGGTGGTCTTCTTAGCCTTCGCCTTCACACTGGTTGCCGTCTTTTTGGCAGATGCAGCCGTTGTTTTCTTTGTGGTCTTGTTTACTTCAGTTGCTGTTTTTTTCTCAGCCATTAAAGTTCCTCCCCTAGCCTTGTTGTTGCTTCAAAAGTTTCATGAGATTCACATATTGCACTGTTAACTCGCCTTGTTTCTGCTTGTCGCCCAAACGTTGCGCTTCAACAATCGCCTGTTTGATTGCCTGCAGCCGCGTCACTGTCGAGGCAGACGTGATCGTCTGGATTAATTCGTCAATAGTCGCCTCGGTGGCTTCAGGCAATGACTGCATGGCAACATCTGCCGCCACACTGCTGAGTTCGGGATCAACCCGATCCAGGAATCCCGCCAGATCACCGTCTGGTTGTTCATGCAAAAAATTCAGCCATCCGGTAAAAAGTGTCTGGAAATAAGCGGTCGGAAATACGAATGTAGCATTTTTCAGCCGCTGCATCACCAAATCATCATGCCACACATAATATAATAACTGTCGTTGCGCCGCCGTGTATCGATCAAGCGGGCGGGCTGGTTGTTCCGTGACAGTCGGACGCGCAGTGGTTGGCTGTGATGGCTGTGGCTTGGGCAAACTTTGATTCAATGCCGAGATCGGCACATCAGTTGTTTCGGCTAATTGTTTGACGTAAACCGCGCGGGCAACCGGATCATTGATTTTACCGACGATTTTTAGTGCCGCATTCAAGTACGTCAACTTAGCCTGATCGTTGTGCATATCCACGCCGCGGGCTAAAAATTGTAACATAAATGCGGTTGGCGTCAACACCGACTTGACTTGCGCCTGAAAAGCCTCGGCACCACGCGCACGAATATATTCATCAGGATCCATGCCGTCCGGTAAAACCACTACATCGGTTTGCAGTCTTGGGTGATCGGCCAACATCGTCACCGCGCGTTCGATGGCTTTTTGGCCGGGCTCATCACCATCGTAACAAACTGTCAGTCGTTTGCTTAAATGACTGATGATGTCAACTTGCTCGGTCGTTAGGCTCGTGCCCATCGAAGCAATGCCGTTTTTAACCCCGGCTTGATACGCTGCGATGACATCCATATACCCTTCAAAAAGAATCGGTCCGCCATCACGACCAATCTCGGCTTTTGCGCGGTGCAGATTAAACAAAATGTCGCGTTTGTTAAATAGTTTTGTTTCCGGGCTATTTAGATACTTGGCCTGGGTCTTATCGTTTTGTAGAATCCGCCCGGAAAAACCAACGACCTTGCCATTGGCGTCTGTCAGTGGGAACATGACGCGGTCGTTAAAGCGGTCGAATAATTTACCTGCCTGATCTTCGACAAACAAACCACTGGCACGCTGATCCTGGTAATCGATTTTACGATTATTCAGAAATGCCACCAACAGATTACGTTCTTCAGGAGCATAGCCTAGCTGAAATTCTTCAATCGTCTCATCGGTCAACCCACGCTTGTGCAAATAGGCCAGTGCCGCTTCGCCTTTTTCCGTATTGACCAGAATGTGGTGAAACAGATCAGCCGTGTCTTGCAGAATATGCTGTTGCTTGGTAATTTCAGGATCAACCGGCGCTACATGGCCAATTTGGACATCAAGCGGGATACCCGCAAAATCCGCGACCTTCTTAACGGCTTCAGGGAACGTGACATTGTCATAGTCCATGACGAACTTGAAAACATTGCCACCGCGACCGCATGAAAAGCAATGGAAGATTTGTTTCGGCTCATTAACAGAAAATGATGGCGTGTGTTCTTCATGAAAAGGACAGAGACCAAAAAGATTTTGGCCGGTTTTACGCAGTTGGACGAATTGCCCAATATAGTCGGCGATGTTAACCGACTTCAGGATTTTGTCGACAGTGGCCTCTGGAATCATTCCGGCGATATCCGCTCACTTCCCTTCCGCGATAGGCGCAACAGCAACGATTTTCACCATCACTGCGGCACGACTTGAACCGATTGAAATAGCTGTAAAAAGTCGCACTTCTCATATGAAATGCGACTTTTGAATAGTCTATCGGCAGATTAATACAAAATACAGTATAGCCCCTTGACGGCTAAAAAGCAAATCTACTTCACAATCACCTGACTGACATCGCCAAACTGTCGGATAAGTCGGGCAAGTTGCTGTAAGGTGGCCAGCCGATTCGCGCGCACCGCTGCGTCATCGGCCATAACCATGGTAGCATCGAAATAAGCATTAATCGGGTCAACCAAAGCTTTGAGCGCCTGATAATCAGCTTCAGTTGGTTCCGCGTCAAAGGTTTGGGCAGTCGTGGTCACTGCTTGGTGTAACTGGCCTTCTGTATTATTTTTAAACTTGTCTGGATCCACTTGGGTATCAGTGGCTTTGTTACCGGTAATCCGCAGCACTCGACCCAAGGCTTCCATGACGGCTTTGAAATCGTCATCGGCTGCATGGGCAGTCAGCACTTTGGCAGCATCCAAAATCCCGGCAATATCAGCATCGCTGCGAACCGTGACTGCATCCACGATATCATGCCGAATCTTTTCGCCTTGAAGCAATTGCTTGGCACGATCGATGACGAATGCGTTAAGTTCTTCTTGATGGGCCGCAAAATCTAGCCCGTTTGTTTTCCCGGCTGCAGCAAGTGCTTGGGCAATGGCAGGTTGCAGTTTGGCAAGCGCAAATGGCCAGTCGTGGGCCGCAATCATGCGGACAATGCCATAAGCTTGGCGCCGCAATGCATATGGGTCGTTGGAGCCGCTGGGGATTAGATCAACGGCGAAGAAGCTCATCAGTGAGTCCAGTTTGTCAGCAATGGCTAAAACCGTCCCAACCAAACTTTGCGGTAACGCACCGTCAGCGGCAATCGGTTCATAATGCTCGGCAATCGCCTGTGCCACCGCTGGCTTTTCGCCGGCCAGTCGTGCGTAGTGCTCGCCCATAATGCCTTGTAACTCCGGAAATTCACCGACCATCGATGTGACCAGATCAAACTTATAAATAGAAGTAGCCCGATCCAAGTCAGCTTTGTCCGCGGTCGACAAGCCAAACTTGTCAGCAAGTATATCGGCAATGACTTTCGTGCGGCCCATTTTGTCATACATTGAACTGATTTTATCGTGAAAACTAACCGCTTTGAGACGCTCAACATCTTCGGCGATGCTGCGCTTTTGATCTTCTGCATAGAAGAAAGCAGCATCTTCAAGTCGAGCAGCCAAGACCTTTTCGTTGCCGGCAATCACATTGGCCAGATGGTCGCGATTCCCATTACGGACGCCAATGAAGGCATTGACCATCTTACCGGTCGTGTCGCGCGCATAGAAGTATCGCTGATTATCTTTCATTGAGGTGATTAGCACGGCTTCAGGGATCGCCAGGTATTTCTTGTCAAAAGTGCCCGCAAAAGCAGTTGGCCATTCAACCAGATTATTGACCTCTTCTAACAAATCGGAATCAAGATCGATTTGCCACTGATGATCAGTCGCGATCTGTTTAATTTGGTCGCGAATAAGCTGTTTGCGGGTAGCAGGTTCGACGATCACAAATTGGTCTTTCAACGCCGATACATAATCATCTGGATTCGCCAGCGAAACGGGTTTGCCGAGGAAACGGTGGCCTTGTGTGACCCGACCGGCTTCGACATCCAATAATTTCATCGGTACAACTTGATCATCCAGCAAGCTGACCAGCCAATGAATCGGCCGAATGTATTCAAAATCATAGGCGCCCCATTTCATTCGCGTTGGGAACGTCAAGCTCTTGATGACAGCCAGCATCCCCGGCAGAATTTCGGCTGCGCTCTTCCCTTTAATGGCCTTATGGAGGTAAACATAATCAACGCCTTTGACGGTTTTAAAAACAATGTCGTCCGGGGTCATGCCTTGCCCGCGTGAAAAACCAATGGCAGCTTTCGTCCAGTTGCCATCTGCATCTTGTGCAATTTTCTTGGCAGGGCCTTTGACGTCTTCTTCAATGTCGGCTTGTTTGGCGGCTAGATCATGCACCAGTAATGCCAGCCGCCGCGGGGTTGCGTAACAGTCAATCGTACCATGTTCAAGATGATTGGCTTTCAGAAAAGCAACTGTCTTGTCATGAAATTGGTTCAGACTCGGCGTTACAACATGGGCAGGCATGTCTTCAAGGCCGATTTCGATCAGATAGTCATGCGTCATGTTATTGCACCTCCGTTTTGCGCTGCAGCAATGGGAAACCGAGCTTTTTGCGCTCAGCCACAAATGCCCGGGCAACTTTATGTGCCATCTTGCGAATTCGACTCATATACCCGGCCCGTTCGGTAACCGAAACGGCGCCGCGTGCATCCAACAGGTTAAAAGTATGACTGCATTTGAGGATGTAATCATAAGCTGGATGAACCAAGCCAAGATCCATCAGTCGCCATGCTTCTTTTTCATAAGCATCGAAGAACTTCAATAACATCTCTTGATCGCTAACTTCAAAAGCATATTTACTGTGTTCATATTCAGGTTCTTTGAAAATGTCGCCGTACAAAACACCGTCGCCCCATTCAAGATCAAAAACGCTATTAACGTCTTGAATATAAGAGGCTAAACGTTCGACTCCGTAAGTGATTTCGCTGGTGACCGGCGACACTTCAAGACCACCGACCACTTGGAAATACGTAAACTGGCTGACTTCCATACCATCAAGCCAGACTTCCCAGCCTACCCCAGCGCAACCCATGGAAGGATTCTCCCAGTTATCTTCAACAAAGCGAATATCGTGTTCCAAAGGATCGATGCCAAGCGCTGCCAGTGAATCCAGATAGTAGTCCTGGATGTTTTCCGGCGACGGCTTCATGACCACCTGAAATTGGTGATGCTGGAACAACCGGTTCGGGTTTTCACCGTAACGGCCATCTGCCGGACGCCGAGAAGGTTCAACATACGCAGCATTCCAAGGTTCCGGTCCGATTGCCCGTAAAAAGGTATACGGACTCATGGTACCGGCGCCTTTTTCTACATCATAGGCTTGCATCAGCATGCAGCCTTTGTCACCCCAGAATTTTTGCAGGGTCTGGATCATCGTTTGGATGTCCATTTTTGTTGTCATGACAACCTCTTTCCCGGTGAATCGAAGTGGATCTTGGCTCAGACAACATTTTAAGAAACGCGAAAACGTCCCTACGCCAAGAGTTGGCGTAGGGACGCTTCTGCGCGGTTCCACCCTACTTCAGACAGTTGCAAAACCTGCCTGCAGCTTCATTATTTGGTTCGAAAACGCCAATCATACCTACCGTCACCAGGCTTGCACTATCCCTGACTCGCTGAAGCTAAGTACCGATATGATCCTTTTTCTCATCACCGATTCAATTTTCCTAATAAGTATAGCATCGCGGTAGGTGCTGTCAAGCGACTTTCTGAAAGCAGAGCGCGAACAGGAGCGCTTAGAAATCGGAGTGTAAATGGCCTCAAGCCTAAATGGCTGGTCTTTGGCCATTTAGGTTTGAGGTTCTTATACGGAGATTTCTGTGACTGTGAGCGCGTTTTCAATGCAGTATCGGCCAATGTTATTTCTTGCCTGCATGCAGTAAGATTTCTTTGGCCATTGCGACCAAAGCCTTTACATTCCGGATTTTGGCCCAGTGAACGCCTTTCATAAAATGTACATATCACTGAGCCACTTCAAGAAATGCTAATTAATGCCGGATAAATGATCGATACTTGGCTTGCTGTTGTTCCAAAGCTCTTCAGGTGTGTAGGTATCTTTTTCAAACAGTGTGACGCTGCCATCGGATTCGATTCGGGCATTAGAGCCCAGCCATTCCCAAGTTGGTGCCACAAAAAAGTTGACCCGTTTACCTTTGCCCTTGCTCGGCGACCATGAGGATACATAATTATCAATAAAATGTGTCCTCATGAACCGCGTTTGTCCGTTATCAAACTTAATTTGTAATATATTTGCGCCCATCCAGACTTTGACAGCTCTGGGTAATGTTTCTGCCATGCTCGCCACCCCTTTGAAAACATCTGCCGAAATCATCTTCACCCAAAAATCATCAATTACGAAAACGCTTACTTGTCTTCAACCTACCACAAAGCTACAGAAAAGCAATGACTATTCTCGATGCTCGTTGTTCGACTGGGAGTCGCTGGGTTTATGCGCGTCTGGCAAGCGATCCTGCCACTGATTCATTTGGTCGATAAAACGCTTGGCTTTTGGCGTCACGCCAACCATGTCGGTGTAAATGATGTCAAGAACCCGTTTTAGCTCGGCTTTGGTGGCAGGTTTAACATTAATGTGTTTCACCTGACTGAGATCAAGGGTGCTAAACCGGCGCAGATAAAAAATAGCGCGCGGACTGGCGTGAAGCCGATGGGGATCTTTATCCCAGTGCCGTTGACACAGAAGACCGCCATAGCTTTCCGAGAAATCCAGCGGCAAGTCGGTGCGGCCATCGATCACACAACCGCGCCAGTTGGGTTCTACGCCATAAGCTTTTAGCATCTGCACCTCAATCACATTGGCGATAATTTGCGGATCAAGACCAGTGTCAATCAAATGTAGGGCTTGCTTGATCTGGTTAAACCAGAAACCGACTGGCTGGCCATCCGGATACGCTAAATCGAGCAACCCAAAAATGTAGGCTGCATAGGCATTTAGCGTGATGTCATTGGAAATTTGGCGGTACTGAGTCACATTTTTGATGGCCGACAAATAAGATAGTCCCGACTCGCGAACCTCACCAATGTAATCGGCATGTGTAAATGGCAAAATACCAGCAGCTAAAGCAAAACCGGGCTTGCGGGCCCGGTTTAACAGAAACATTTTCTTGCCGAACTGATCGGTTAAAATTTTAACCAACATGTCGGATTCGCGATAATTTTGGCGGGACATCACAAGGCCCTCAAAAGTTTGCGTTTGCTTAGCCATTAGCGCAGATCCTTTGTGTTGTAGCCGAGCGATTTAAGATAAGTGTTGTTATCGCGCCAATTTTTCTGGACGCGAACCCACAGCTTTAAGTTCACCTTATCACCTAGCAAATTCTCAATATCCCGGCGTGCCCGAATACCGATTTGCTTTAGCATTTGCCCGCCGCGGCCGATAATGATGCCCTTTTGACTGTCGCGTTCGACAATAATGTAGGCTTCGATCTGTAATTTACCGCCTTCGCGATCTTTCATGCGTTCGACTTGGACAGCCGTAGCATGCGGTACTTCATCGCGGGTGAGTTCGAGGACTTTCTCCCGAATCAGCTCTCCTACGACGAAGTATTCCGGATGATCGGTCAATTGATCTTCCGGATAATACTGCGGACCGATCGGCAAGGCTGCTGTCAACGAGGTTAATAAGTCATCGACATTGTTACCCATGGTTGCGCTGATCGGGAAAACCTGGGCGAAGTCATAATCATGCTGATAGCTTTCGATCAACGGTAAAAGATCATCCGGCTTCACCAAATCGATTTTATTTAAAATCAAATAAACCGGCTTCTTCACCTCAGCCAACTGCCGCATGATATACGCATCGCCAGCGCCTTTTTGCTCATCCGCTGCGACCATGAACAAAATGGCGTCCACTTGGTTCAAGGTCGATAACGCTGCTTTATCCATGTAGTCATCGAGTTCATTTTTAGGCTTATGAATCCCCGGCGTGTCGACAAAAACGATTTGGGCATCAGGCGTGGTATAAATACCGTTGATTTTATTCCGCGTTGTCTGGGCCTTGGGAGACATAATGGCAATCTTTTCACCCAAAATCCGATTCATAAAAGTTGATTTACCGACATTTGGTCGACCGATAATGGCAACAAAGCCAGAATGATGTTCGCTCAAGCGTTCAAATCTCCTTTCGAAAATGCGCCCGGTAGTAAGGCTTGCGGAGTTGTTTGCTGCGAATCACCATGAACGTTGGCAAGCGTGATAACCGCGTCGGCAGCAAAGAATTCGCTGATAACTTGCCTGCATGCCCCACAAGGTGAAACCGGGTCTTCTGTATTCGCAATCACGTATAATTCTTCCAGCTTGGTATAGCCGGCACTCACGGCTGCAAAAATCGCACTACGCTCAGCGCAATTGCTTAAGCCATAACTGGCATTTTCAATATTGGCGCCGGAAAAGATTCGGTCACCGACGCGAACCGCAGCACCGACCGCAAAGTGTGAATACGGAACATAAGCATTTTCGCGTGCTGCCAAGGCAGCGGTACGTAAAACAGACAACTTCACCAACTCCTCAAAAGTTCAAACAACGGCGGCCCGAAGACATAAACACCGGCGACAACGGCGATTAGAGATACCAGCAAAACAGCGCCGGCGCTCATATCCTTAATTTTTTTTGCCCGTAAATCATAGTGTTCCCCGATAATGAAATCCACCAAATTTTCCACAATGGTATTCAATAGTTCGCCTAAGAAAACCAACAAAATGGCTAAAAGCAGGACGAACCAGGAAAATGGCGGTACTTTTAGCCAAATACCGGCAATAATGACCAGAGCCGCACTGGTAAATTCCCGTTTGAAATTATTCTCGTCGACAAAAAAGACGCGCAGCCCATCGAGCGCGTGGCGGGCGCTTTGGATAAAATGTTTGTTTTTGCCGATCTGTTTATCGGGTAAGGCCATAAGCTGCCAGAATTTTCTTTTGAAGCGGAATCATAACGGCTTCATCTTCCGGCTTGATGTGATCATAGCCGTTTAGATGCAAGAAGCCGTGAACCACCGTGTATCCCAGCTCGCGCTCAAAGCTGTGGCCATACTCCTTGGCGTGGCGGCGAACCGTTAGCGGATCAATAAACAGATCGCCAATGTTCTTTGCCATACCCGGAAGCAGCGGCAGATCATCTTCGCCATCTTCAATCGCAAAACTAATGACATCCGTTGCCCGATCGGTGTCACGATATTCACGATTAATCCTCTGAATGTCATCATCACCGACAATCGTGATGGACATCTCGGTATCGGTAGGCAATTTTAACTGTTGTCCGCAAAAAGCAACCAACTTCTGAATCAGATCATGGTGTTGCGCGTCCAATAAATGATCATCATCGTACAACTCTAAGTCCATCGGTCTACTCCTTTGTTCGTTTCTGCAGCTGTAAATCGTGTTTGCCATATGCTTCGATAATCTTGGCAACGACCGGATGCCGCACAACGTCTTGTGATGAAAATTGCGTAAAGGCAATGTGACTAATCCCTTTTAGCAGTTGTTCTGCCTGTAGCAGACCACTCTTGGCATTATTCGGCAAATCGATTTGTGTTACGTCGCCGTTGACGATCATTTTTGAGCCAAAGCCGAGACGCGTCAGGAACATTTTCATCTGGGCCTGTGTCGTGTTTTGCGCTTCGTCAAGAATGGCAAAAGCGTTGTCAAGTGTGCGACCACGCATATAGGCTAATGGTGCAATCTCAATAACACCGCGATCCATTAGCCGATCCGTGTGTTCTTTGCCTAAAACCGCATACAATGCATCATAAACCGGGCGCAAATAAGGATCGACCTTTTCTTTTAGATCGCCTGGAAGGAAACCCAGACTTTCTCCTGCTTCAACGGCTGGACGGGTTAAAATAATTCGTTCCACTTGTCCGGCTTTCATTGCCGCAACGGCCATCACAACAGCTAAGAAAGTTTTCCCTGTCCCGGCCGGCCCGATACCGAAAGTAATATCGTTATGCTTGATTGCATCGACATATTGGCGTTGGCCAAAGTTCTTAACCCGAATCGGCTGGCCCTTAGCGTCCTGCAACAAGGTTTCGCTATACATATCGGCAAAATATTCCAGCGTCCCACGTTTCGCCATGGCAACCGCACTGGCAATATCCTGCGGTGACAACTTAATCCCCTGCGACAACAACTTGCTCGTTGCTTCCAACAGCTGCAAGGTCAAACTAACCGTCTCCGGTTCACCGCTAATGCGCAATTCGTCACCAAAAGGCGAAATACGCACGTTCAAGCCTTCTTCAATCAACGTCAAATTAGCATCATTAATGCCGACAAGGTTAATCGCCATGTCGGGATTGCTAAGTCGGAAAATTTTCTCCGAGGTTTCCTGTGCCAAATATTGGCCCCCTAACAAATATTTTAAGCGATGAAGATGGTATTAGTTTAGCATATTTTAAGAGCGTGAGCAGGCCCGCTTAGAAACCGGAGTGTAAGTGGCCTTAGACCTAAATGGCCGGTCTTTGGCCATTCAGGTCTAAGGTCCTTACACGCAGGTTTCTGGGCCTGCGAGCGCGTTTCCACTACAGCATCGGCCAGCTTGGCTCACATACAACAGTCTTTGGCCATCACGCCCAAGGTCCTTATACGCAGATTTCTGCGACTGCGAGCGCGTTTCCGCTGCAGTATCATCCAACTACCAACCACCACAATAAAAAAAGCCGGTGCTAACACCGGCTTTGTCGTTAACTAAGTTTTTCTTTTACCACGCTGCTGACGAGACCGCCATCAGCTTGGCCTTTAACCTTGGGCATCAGTGTCTTCATCACCTTGCCGAAGTCTTGCTTACCTTTGGCACCGACTTCTTTGATTGTTGCATCAACGATGTCAGCGACTTGGGCTTTGTTCAACTGGGCTGGTAGAAAACGCTCCACAACCTTGATTTCGGCTTCGGTTTCCTGGACCAAATCATCACGGCCACCTTTTTTGAATTCTGAAACGCTTTCCTTGCGCTGCTTTAATTCAGTTGCAAGAACGCTCTTTTCTTCATCCTCGGAAAGCTCATGGCCGAGTTTGATCTTTTCATTGACCAACGCTGTTTTCAACATCCGGACGACGCTCAACGTTACTTTGTCCTTGGCTAACATGCTTTGCTTCATCTGAGCATTAAGCTCATCCATTAAAGCCACTATTCACCAAGTCCTTTATTAATACTTCTTACGTTTACGCGCTGCTTCTGACTTCAGCTTGCGGCGTACGCTAGGCTTCTCATAGAATTCACGCTTGCGGTATTCAGCGAGTGTACCGGATTTGGATACGGTACGCTTGAAGCGCCGAAGAGCGTCATCGAGAGATTCGTTTTTCTTAACAACTGTCTTAGCCATGTGATATCCCTCCCTCCGACACTTGTGTAACCACTGACGGATATCATAGCCAATAGTTCGTTTATTAGTATACAAAACTGACAACCACGCGTCAATAAGCGATTTCAGATTTTTATATAAACAACCGCTGTTATTGACAAAGATGTTGTCTCAACTAAATCTTAACGTCATTGACGTTCGCAATCAAAGATTTGCTAGCGTTTGATGACCCCGTTTTGCGACATTCACGCCCACACTTGAATTATGCTATGATAGCGTTATCTAAGTAGCGAGGTGGCATTATGACCCAAGAATTGAATTTATATATTATGTCAGATTCGGTTGGCGAAACCGGCTTGCGATTGGCTCAGGCTGTTGCCGCACAGTTTCCCGAATTTGAAGCTCATTACGTTCGCTTTCCGTTCATCCATAACAAAGAAAAAATCTATAGCTCTCTTGATGAAGCCAAGAAAGAAAACGCGTTAGCTATTATGACCTTCGTGACAGACGGCTTCGCCCAACTGGCAACACATTACGCGAAAGACCAAGGCATCATTGCGATCGACGTCATGTCACCGATTTTAAGCGGGATTAAATCAATCACCCATGAAGAACCCAATCACGTTCCGGGAGCCGTGCACGATCTCAATGAACGTTATTTTGACCGTATTTCGGCGATGGAATTTGCGGTTTTGTATGATGACGGCAAAGATCCAAAAGGCTTCCTCGAAGCAGACATTGTGTTACTGGGTGTCTCGCGAACCAGCAAGACGCCGCTTTCGCTTTTTCTTGCCAATCGCAATCTGAAAGTGGCCAATTTACCTTTGGTGCCGAATGCTCATATCCCTGAAGAAATCTGGCAGGTTGATCCTAAAAAGATTGTCGGCCTGACCACTGATGCCTCCGTTTTAATGGAATTTCGGCGTCAGCGCATGATTCAGTATGGCTTGAATCCAGACACTGCTTACTCGGCGCGTGATCAAGTCAATCAGGAATTGAAGTTTGCTGAAGATCTCTACAAAAAAATCGGCTGCATGGTGATTAACACCGCACACCGATCAATTGAAGAAACGGCAACCCTGATTTTGGAGCACATGGGTTTAGATGAATTTGAAAATACCGAGACTCATTAACCCATCAACCGGCGCAAAGCTTCCGGCTGAAAATGGCCGCTTCTAAGCCACTTAATTTCTTCCCCATATGGCGGAACCTGATGTTTCTTATCTGGCCCGACATATGGGGTTTCGAGTATCTTGGGTAACTTTTCCAATGCCGGATGATGGGCAATTCGGTTTAACGCGTCAAACCCGATTGTCCCAAAACCGATGTTGGCATGGCGATCCTTATGGCTACCGCGCGGATTCTTGGAATCGTTCACGTGAATGACGCTCAATCGATCCATACCGATGACGTGATCAAACTCATTTAAAACGCCATCAAAGTCATTTTTGACATCGTAACCGGCGTCGTTGGTATGACAAGTATCAAAAGTCACGCGCAGCTTTTCGTTATAGGTCACGCCGTCAATGATCGCAGCGAGTTCTTCGAAAGAACGGCCGATTTCCGTTCCCTTCCCTGCCATGGTTTCAAGCGCAATCGTGACATGTTGCTTAGGGTCAATAATGCGATTCAAGCCTTTGACAATTTGCTTGATCGCTGTTTCAGGACCAGCGCCCACATGCGCACCGGGATGAAATGGCATTGTATAGGCATGCAACGCGTCTGCTCGAGCAACTTCTTCCTGCATGAATTGCACCGCAAATTCAAAATTTTCGGGCTTTTTCGTATTGCCAAGATTGACAATATAAGGTGCGTGAATAACGGTATGACTGATGCCGTCTTTGGTCATCGCTGCCAGCCCTTCAGGAATGCGCATCTCGCTCGTTGGTTTACGACGCGTATTTTGCGGTGCACCTGTATAAAACTGCAGCGTATTAGCATCATAACTAGCCGCTTCTTCAACTGCCCCTAACAACATTTTTGTGCCTTTCATACTGACATTGGCACCGATTAACATTAAAAAAAGCCCCCTATGTTTGATCGACCAGCAATCGTTTCAATTGAGATTCCTGGTGATCTGGAAAAAATAATCAAAACCTTGAGCTGTTTACCAGGTTCATGTTAGCGCGGCTAATCCGTTTTAGGCTCGTAAAAATGCCCGAGGATTTTGACTGAATCCGTGATTGACACAAACGCATACGGATCGCTGTGGCGCATGGCCTGTTCTAGGTCGTACATTTCGGCGCGGGAAATGATAGTAAAGAGAATGGTCTTTTCTTCGTGGTGGAAGGCCCCTTCTGCATCATGAACAATGGTGATGCCGCGGCGTAGTGAACCTTGAATCTCTCGAACAACCTGCTTAGGCCGAGCCGTGACAATCATGACCTGCAGTCGCTGCTGACGCGTGTATAGCGAATCCATGACCCGTCCGTTGATGAAAATTGCCAGTGCCGAGTACAACGCATGTGGCCAATCGTTGACAAAACCCGCAAAAAAGATAATCAGCACATTGAACATAATATTGATCGTGCCAACCGTTCTTCCGGTCCGTTTACGCAGCACGATGCCGATGATATCAATGCCGCCAGTGGAAATGTTATTGCGTAAGGCAAAACCGGTACCTAGGCCATTCACAACCGCCCCGAAGATACCACAAACGATTGGATCTTTGGTCAGTGGTGTTAAGACCCCCAGCAACCGAATCATAATCGTCGAGAAGATAACCGCCAAAAAGGTGAACACGGTAAAGCGGTGGCCGATTGCCTTCCATGCCAAAATAAACAATGGCACGTTTAATAAGAACAGCAATGTCCCGGTTGAAAACAAATCCGTTGTTGCCAGCGAAAAGAACGGTAGCGCAATGTCGAAGTTGAACCATTTTCGCACCACAGTCGCCAAAAGCTGTGCCGCACCGGTAATGCCACTGGCAAAAACCCCACCCGGTTCCCAAAACATATTCAACGCAACGGCGACACAAATACTATAGAAAAATGCCGCTGATAATCGTGACCAATTTTGATGTCGGCGAATTAGCCGATCGATCTCTTCCATACAAAAACCGCTCCCTGTCACCCATAATCATGTCGTGATCAAGTATAACAAGGGCGGTCTTATATTGCTACCAAATCAAAAACAATCATTCTATTTGACATGAACGTGCTCGCTAGCCAGCAAAACCCACTGGCGTCACCTTATTTGAAAAGTTGTTGGTATTGCCCGTAGCCTTCTTTGACAAGATCCGCGACAGGAATGAAACGCAGCGCTGCAGAATTAATGCAGTAGCGCAAGCCACCCTTATCGATCGGGCCATCGTTAAACACATGCCCCAAATGCGAATTAGCTTCAGGACTGCGAACTTCGACCCGCTCCATGCCAAAGCTTTGATCGCGATGCTCTGCCAGCTTGGTGATAGGTTTGGTAAAAGCCGGCCAGCCACAACCGGCGTCATATTTATCTTTGGAGGAAAATAACGGTTCACCGCTAACGACGTCCACGTAAATTCCCTCTTGATAAAAATTATCATACTGACCGGAAAACGGACGTTCAGTTGCGGCTTTCTGAGTCACGGCATAAGCTTCTGGTGACAAACGCTTCTTTAAATCAGATTTTGCAGCTTGCTTTGCTTTATCGAACATAAAAAACACCTCCGCTACGTTTTATTATAGCGGCAGGCGTTTAAATTGTCAGCAATTAAATTGTTTCATATTGATGAAGAAACATTGCCGGTCATTACTCGGTTAAGTTCTCATCACCTTCATGCTCTTTTTCCGGATCGACATCTGGCCGAACCTCAATGCCTAGGTCTTTGAGCTGAACATCGGCGACTGGTGACGGTGCACTGGTCATCGGCTCGCTGGCTTTGCTGTTCTTCGGGAAGGCAATGACATCACGAATGTTGGTGCGGCCTGTCAATAGCATGACAAACCGATCTAACCCGATGGCTAAGCCTCCATGCGGCGGGAATCCATAATCAAGCGCTGTCAGCAGGAAGCCAAAACTCTTTTGGGCGCGTTCCGGCGTGAAGCCAAGTGCTTTAAGCATTTTTTCTTGAATCTCCCGGTTGTGAATACGGATGGACCCTCCACCCAATTCATAGCCGTTCAACACAATGTCGTAGCTTTGGGCGTGCGCTGCATGCGGATTGGTGTCAAGCAGGTGGACGTCTTCCTCATTAGGCATTGTAAACGGATGGTGAGCTGGCACCCAGCGTTGAATCCCTTCATCGTATTCAAACAACGGCCAGTCAACCACCCAGCAAAAACGGAATTCTTTGTCATCAATCAAACCAAGGTCATGGCCAAAATGAGTCCTAAGATAACCAAGTGAATCAGCAACGACCTTTGCCTTATCTGCCACAAATAGAACCAGATCACCGGCATGGGCGCCAACCGCTTGTGTTAGCGTATTGCCGTCACCAAAGAACTTGGCAATTGGGCCGCTAATGCCGTCCGCGGTCACTTTCATCCACGCCAGACCTTTAGCACCGAACCGCTTGATATAGTCCTGTTGAGCATCAATCATTTTACGGGAATACTTGTCGGCACCGCCTGGCAAAACAATGGCACGAACCTGGCCGCCATTTTGCACGGCACCCGCAAAGACCTTGAATTCAGAATCTTTGACCAAATCGGAAACATCCTGAATTTGCATGTCAAAGCGTAGATCCGGCTTATCGGAACCGTATTTATCCATCGCATCCTGCCAGGTGATTCGCTCGAATGGCAATTTAACGTCAATGCCTTTAACATCATGCATCACTTGGGCAATTAAGCCTTCTGTAATGTCCTGAATTTCTTGAGCTGTCAAGAAACTGGTCTCAAGGTCAATTTGGGTGAACTCCGGTTGACGGTCGCCGCGTAAATCTTCATCACGGAAGCACCGGGCGATTTGATAGTACCGATCAAATCCGGCCCCCATCAGCAACTGCTTAAATAACTGCGGTGATTGCGGCAAGGCGTAGAAGCTGCCTGGATAAACCCGGGACGGCACCAAATAGTCACGAGCCCCTTCAGGCGTGCTGGCAGTCAAAGTCGGGGTTTCGACATCGATAAAACCGTTGTCATCTAAGTAATGGTGCACACTGCGCATAATGTGAGCGCGGGTAAAAATGTTCTTCTGCATCTCCGGTCGCCGCAAATCAAGGTAGCGGTACTTTAATTTGGTTTCTTCGGTCACAGCAACATTGTCTTCGATGTAAAATGGTGGCGTTTTGGCCTTGTTCAAAATAGTGATGTCATGGACTTCAACTTCGACATCACCGGTTTTCATTTCCGGATTCACCGCTTGCGGCTTACGCTTTTTGACAATACCGTGCACTTCGATGACATATTCTGAACGCACCGAATTAGCCACTACCAAAGCGTCCTGATCAAACGCTTCAGAAAAAACCAGCTGAACGATGCCTTCACGATCTCGCAAGTCAACAAAAATCAAACTGCCGAGACTGCGACGCTTTTGCACCCATCCCTTCAAGGTGACTTCTTGATCAACATAATCGGTGGTGACGTCACCGGCATAACACGTTCGTTTACTCATACTACTTTGCCTCCGTTACTTGCGTGTAAATTTTTCCGAAATCCGTCAACACATCAGCCTGTGGGAAGGCCTGTTGCTGACCGGTTGCCATATTTTTGATTTGGACTGTGCCGGCTGCGCGTTCGCTTTCGCCAATTGTCAAAACCAGCTTTGCATGCGCTTTGTTGGCCGCTTTAAACTGGCCCTTCGCTTTGCGGCCCATGTAATCCATTTCGCCGGTAAAGCCTTGTTCACGCAAGGCTGTTAACATTTGCAAAGCCTCTTGGTCAGCACCCTGGTCAATGGTGACTATATAGGCATCTGGTTGTGCTGCTTCTTGATCTGATTGCATCAACAGCATCAGGCGTTCAACGCCCATGGCAAAGCCAATTCCGGGGGTCTCAGGACCACCGAGTTCTTCAACCAGCCCGTTATAACGGCCGCCTGCCAAGATGGTCGTATAGCCGCCACCAAAGACTTTATCATCAGACATAACTTCAAAAATCGTGTGGTTATAGTAATCAAGTCCGCGGACCATGGTGGCATCCACGTCAAAATCAATTCCCAACCCTGTCAGCAATGTCTTCACGCGATCAAAATGGTGTTGGGCTTCCGGTGTCAGATAATCCAGAATTGAGGGTGCATTGGCGACAATCTCCTGGTCATGGCGATCTTTACTATCGAGAATGCGCAAAGGATTCTTTTCTAAGCGAACTTTGGAATCTTCAGATAATTCATCTTTGAACGGCGTCAGGTAATCGACGAGCGCCGCATGAAATGCTTTACGCGTCGCTGGGTCGCCCAGCGAATTAATGACAAACTTAAGGTGTTTGGCGCCTAAAGCTTCAAGCAATTGCTTAGCCAAGGCGATCGTTTCAGCATCCAGCACCGGTGAATCGCTGCCGAAAGCCTCGACCCCAATTTGATGGAACTGCCGCTGGCGGCCACTTTGCGGGCGTTCATACCGGAACATTGGCCCCATATAATAAACCTTGTAAGGCTTCGCATATTCAGGACCGTATAATTTGTTCTCGACATACGCCCGCACCACCCCGGCAGTGCCTTCTGGACGTAAAGCCATCATCCGGTCGCCTTTATCTTTGAAGGTATACATTTCTTTGGTCACAATATCACTGGTGTCGCCAGCACTGCGCGAAAAAACATCGACATTTTCAAAAATCGGCGTGCGGATTTCACGGTATTGGTATTGAGCAAAAATTTGACGGGCAACAGCTTCGACCTGCTGCCAACGTTCGCTTTGGCCAGGTAAAATATCGGCTGTGCCTTTTGGACGTTGATAATTCATGAGGGACCTCCTGTAGTCTGAGAGATGTGATGGGTTGGATTTGATGTGATCTGTAAGGTGGGATTGAAATGCGGCTGAGGAATGATGCCGGCCGATACTGTCGCGGAAACGCGCTCACCGGCGCAGAAGCCTGCGTGTAAGGGCCTTGGTCGCAAATAGCTAAAGTATCTTACTGCATGCAGATAAGGAACAACGCTGGCCGATACTGCATCGAAAACGCGTTCGCTGGCGCAGAAACCTCCGTGTAAGGACCTTGGTCGCAATGGCCAAAGCCCGGCCATCACGCCCAAGGCCACTTACACTCCGGTTTCTGAACGCGCCAGCTCACGCTCTAAAAAAATGCACCCCTCGATCGCTCGAAGGGTGCGGACACGGTACCACCTTGTGTTTTACTTTGCCATAACGGTGGCGTTCCGGAATTTGATCACCTCGGGAGTGTCTTTTCGATCGGTCCCGGCTTTCACCATCTCCGGGTCGCTTGAAATTGATCTATCCTACTCCGTCACAGGTCTTAGTTATTGGTTAAAGCATACGGTTTGCAGAAAGCTTTGTCAACGGCGTTTATCCCGATGTAAACGCTAAATTTGCTTTCAAAGCAATATTGTCTTTAAAAGGCCATACGAGTATGATGATTTTAATTAACAGAATTAAAATTTGATTAGGGATGATGATAATGTGGCAAGATAATCGCATTCAGTCGGCTCTAATGGGTAAAAATCCGATGGTGATGGCAGAATTGCCAGGTGGCTTTGCTGTTTTTGGGGATGTTCAGTTTCTTCCCGGATATAGTGTGTTGTTGCCAAAACGCGAAGTTGGTAGCTTAAATCAATTGACGAAACCCGAACGAACCTTATTTTTGCAAAGTATGGCCGCTTTGGGCGATGCGGTCTTATCTGCATGCCGGCCAGTGCGCGTGAACTATGACATTCTTGGTAATACTGATCACTTTTTACATGCACATGTGTTTCCGCGATACAAAACAGAAAGCCCGATTCGTCTGGCAAAGCCGGTTTGGTTATATCCCGCGTCGTACTGGAGCAATTCGCGATATCAATACGATCCTATTAGGCATCATATGATTCGACAGCGAATTACTGATGCATTGAAACTGCAGCTCGAATCTGACGATTAAAAGATAGGGAGTGTTCGTTTGATCTTAACGTTTGATTGTTATGGGACTTTGTTAGATACCAGCCCGATTAACCAACTACTGATGCAACTGGCGCGCAAATGTAACCGCAATTCGAAAACAGTTATCAGTACATACAGCAGTTTTGAAGATCGCCTGATGTACGGTGAGACAATCGTGCCTTATGAAACCCTCATTCAAAGGGATCTTGAATACTTAGATATGATATTTGCAACAACATCGTTCTTTCAAAAGCAGGCAAAATTTATTGTTCAAGCTTATCACCAACTTAGGCCTTTTCCCGAGGTCATGTTCGTTCTCCAACAACTTAAAGAACAGCAACACACTCTCCTCCTCATGTCGAATGCTTCGGCTGACATCATGGCCGATAATGCCGCAACGCTTGGTCACCTTTTTGATGACATCTTTTTACCGGAACAAACAGGTTGTTACAAACCAACGCTGGCATTCTTTCAGTATGTTGATCATCAAATCGGTCACACTGCTAAACAGCACGTGCATATTGCCAAAGGTTTTTGGTGGGATATTGTTCCTTGTACAAAGATGGGCTGGCGAAAAGTGTGGATCAACCGTGATCATCTCAATGGCATGAGCAGATATCAGCCCTATCAGGTTTTTAGTGACCTGGCGCCAGTGCCAGCTTATATTGACAAACTTGTTACTCAGGATTTGCGCGGCTGAGACAAACCATTTTCTTCTTTCATAAGTTGGAAAATAGTCTGAAGTCGCTTTTGCAGATCGCTAATAACGTCTTTGCCGCCTTTTTACCAGCCGATTTGCTATAATGAGCTTAATGATCTTTAGAGAATGGTGAGGCTGGTCATGAAACATATCGGACAGTTAAAAAAATGGCCATTGATTATTTTGCTGGCGGTGTTGTTTGGCGTTGGTGCCGCGACGACCAGTGTCATGGCAAATACGCAATATATGACGGTTAAGGCCGACACGGTTAATGTGCGCCTAGGCCCAGGGCTTGCTTATGGCATTATGGGTCAGGTTAAGTCAGGTAATCAGCTGACGATTATCGGTGCCAAAAACTCATGGTACCAAGTGCGACTTGCCGGGAATCGAATTGGTTGGGTGGCATCATGGCTGGTGGATCAGAGCGAAGCTGCCACGACGCGGGCAAAAGTTGCCACGGTCAATCAGCCAGTTAATGTGCGTGAATATGCAAGCCAGGATGCCAAACAATTGGGCTCCCTTAATGCCGGTGTGAGTGTTAAGGTCGTTTATCAGGAAGGCAACTGGACACAAATTGCCTACAACAATACTGCAGCGTGGATTACCAGCAGCAGTATCCAGCTAACAGGCAAGACAACGAATCTAGCGCAACCTGCGCAGGCAAATCTGACGCAAACCCAAAGTAACCCCTCGCTCAAAGTCACGACCAACACAACGACTAATTTACGAAATGCGGCGGGTATCAATGCACCGGTTGTCGAAAAACTGGACAAGGGCACGGAACTGACCGTTATCAAGCAACAGGATGATTGGTACCAAGTCACGGCACCGGATGGAAAGACCGGCTTTGTGGCTAGCTGGACGGTCAGCGCCCCGAATGACGGGCAGACGAAAAAAGCTGCCACTAAGCTTTCAGAGGCAACGATTGTCCTCGATCCGGGGCATGGTGGTTCCGATACCGGTGCGATTGCCAATGATGGCTCAGATTACGAAAAAACTTACACGCTGAAGACCGCTGATTTGGTTGCTAATGCGTTGCGGGCTGCCGGCGCTAACGTCATCATGACGCGCACCACGGATAAGTTTGTCGATCTTGCGCCGCGACCAGCCACTGCCAATAACGCCCATGCCGACGCGTTCATTTCATTCCACTTCGACTCCAGTCCATCCAAAAATTCGGCTTCAGGATTCACCACGTATTACTACAGCAGTAAAAAAGATCTACCCTTGGCGAAATCCATCAACAGGGCACTGACTGGCTTACCACTTAAAAATCGTGGCGTCGCGTTTGGCAATTTTGAAGTTTTACGTGATAACAATCAACCAGCCATTTTGAACGAAATGGGTTACATTAACAACGATAAAGACTTTAAGTATATCAAGGATCCAACGTATCAATCTAAAATCGCAACGGATATTGTTAATGGATTGAATGCCTATTTCAAAGCTGGTAATCACCAATAATCATTCACTTGTTTTGACTAATCAAACACCCGCAAAAGCAGCGGAATAATACCGTTGCTTTTGCGGGTGTTTTGGATGGATCGTTTATTTCCGGAACAACCGTGGGATCTCTTCAAGATGATTAATTTGAAAGTCTGCTTGCGGTGCGGCGTTTAAGCCGTCGACATTAAAATAAATGGTTTTGACCCCTGCGTTAATGCCAGCGTCAACATCAAGGGAGCGGTCCCCGATCATTGCTGTGACGGCCGGATTTAGTTGAAATCGTTTTAGCAGATATTGGATGGCGTCAGGTGCCGGTTTGCGCGGCAGATCCAAGTCAGAGTCCACCCCGCCTAAAAAGAGCGTGTCGGCGTGATCGTTGGCCAAAATGTCCCACGCGCTGTGATCGCGGTGCGTTAACAGTAGATTATGGCCGCCTTGCTCCTTTATCGCCGTTAAAACCGATAATGCTGCCGGATACGGATGAATATCATGCAGATAAACCCGGGCGCGACGGTGATATTCAGCCTCTAGCTCATCCACCGATCGGCCCACTTTGCTGCCAAAGTCGGTTAAAAATTTCTTGATCGATGTCTTTTTAACCTGACGATACAGTTCCTGCGATTCAATTTGGCCGCCATTGTCCAGAACAAGGCTTCTCAAGGCTTTCATCATCCCGGGGTATGAATCATACAGTGTGCCGTCAAAATCCCAAATTGCGTTAACCAGCATTACTTTGCCTCCGTATCAAACAGAATGGTGACTGGGCCGTCGTTAGTGAGGCTTACTTGCATATCGCCGCCGAATTCACCGGTTGCCACTGTGATCCCCAGTTGCCGGAGTTTGGCATTGAAGGCTTGGTACAGTTGTTCGCCCAATGCCGGCTTGGCGGCATCGGTAAAACTCGGTCGATTGCCACGGCGGGTATCCGCGTATAACGTAAACTGGGAAATCGATAGAATCTGACCATCGACATCTGCCAGCGCTAAGTTCATTTTGCCGGCGTCATCACTGAATACTCTGAGCTTACTGATCTTTTCGGCCAGATAATCGCTGTCGGCTTGTGTGTCATTCGGCGCGACTCCCAGTAAAACCACAAAACCATGGTCAATGGCTCCGACTGTTTTTCCATCAATGTTGACTTGAGCCGCAAGACTGCGTTGAACAACTGCGCGCATGAATGTTTCTCCTTTTCGTTTGTTTTAATTCCGATCGTTTTGTCATGATCAAAAAAACAGGACGAACAGCAGTGCTGACCCAGATGCGTCATGCTGTTCGCCTGCCAACTCCGATCAACCATTAGCCCGTTTGACCTCATAAATGTCCGGAACGTTTTTGACCGCATCCATCAATTTGTCCAAATGGGCAAGGTTGCGGACACCGACCGTGACGTGGATGTCGGCCATTTTATCATGATCGACCCGACCATTAATATTATTCAGTGCCTTGGTTTGGGCGTTGAGAACCTGCAAAACATCACTCAGCAAGCCGCTGCGGTTGTAGCCGTAAATTTCGAGATCCGTGTTGAAGAGCTGCTTTTGATCCTCTTCATTCTCCCAGCGAACCTCGATTAGCCGGCCTGACATTTCCTTTGAATTTTGAACGTTGGGGCAATCGGCACGATGGACGGTCACACCGCGGCCCTTGGTGACGTAACCGACAATCGCATCGCCAGGCACAGGCATGCAGCACTTAGCCAGATGGACCAGCAGATTATCGACGCCTTCAATGACCACGCCGTCTTCAGAGTGGGTCTGGGGCTGATGACGTTCGCTGGAAACTGTCGTCACTTTTTGATTCTTCGATAAAATCGCGGCTTCTTTGGCCTTTCGATCTTTCTCCGCCTTCTCGTGCCGATACTTCTCGGTCAGGCGATTCGCAATGACTTTCGGCGTATATTCGCCATAGCC
This sequence comes from Lacticaseibacillus chiayiensis, assembly GCF_004123795.1. Taxonomy (GTDB): domain Bacteria; phylum Bacillota; class Bacilli; order Lactobacillales; family Lactobacillaceae; genus Lacticaseibacillus; species Lacticaseibacillus chiayiensis. The sequence continues at coordinate 125,405 of NZ_MSSM01000021.1, forward strand.
AATCGAACTCATTAATTCGTCTTCGGTTTGAAAATTCAGGCGCTGCATTAATCCCGACAGATTTTCTTTTGTCAGGAAATCTTTTGGCGTGTACCCTTCTTCTTGTAGCTCGTGTTCAAGCATATCACGGCCTTTGTCGGCATTTTCGCTTTTATCGGCTTGCTTAAAATAACGCTTGATCTTGTTGCGTGCACGGGACGTGTAGACGATCTTGATCCAGTCACGACTCGGCGAACTGCCACTCGCAGTCAACATTTCGACGATATCGCCGTTTTTGAGCACATAATTAAGCGGTACGATTTTGCCGTTAACCTTGGCGCCAACGGTATGATTACCGACTTCGGTGTGAATGAGATAGCCAAAATCAAGTGGATTACTACCCTTAGGAAGCTCGTAGACGTCACCTTTAGGGGTAAACACATAAACCCGGTCGGTAAAAATATCGCCTTTGACACTTTCCATAAAGTCGGCAGCATCACTGCTTTCGTCCTGTAATTCGAGGATTTCGCGAAAAATATCCAACTTCTTGCCGGCTTTGTCATATTGAACCTTACTCGTCTGACCTTCCTTGTAGGCCCAGTGTGCCGCAACACCATATTCAGCCACATGATGCATTTCTTCAGTTCGAATCTGTACTTCTAGCGGTTTGCCCATCGGCCCGATCACCGTTGTGTGGATACTTTGATACAAGTTGGCTTTTGGCATCGCGATGTAATCTTTAAACCGGCCTGGCATCGGTTTCCATTTGGTATGAATGGCGCCTAAAACAGCATAGCAATCTTTAATCGTCTCGGTAATCACACGAATCGCAAGCAGGTCATAGAGTTCATCGAATTGCTTATGCTTGTCGCGCATTTTTTTGTAAATCGAATAAATATGCTTGGGCCGGCCATAGATTTCGTATTTAATATGCAGGTCGGCCAGGGCTTTTTTGATTTCTTCGATAGCTTCTTGAATATAAGCTTCACGTTCGGTGCGCTTGCTGTTCATCAAGTGCGCAATCCGATAATACTGCTGCGGGTTTAGATAGCGCAATGATAGATCCTCGAGCTCCCACTTGATGGTGCTGATCCCCAAACGATCGGCTAAAGGCGCATAGATCTCCAATGTTTCATTGGCGATCCGCCGTTGCTTGTCCGGGCGTAAGTGTTGGAGCGTCCGCATATTGTGTAAACGATCAGCCAATTTCACCATGATGACCCGTAAGTCTTTGGCCATCGCCAAGAGCATCTTCCGGTGATTCTCAGCGAGTTCGTCTTTATGCGCAACGTACGTGACTTTGCTCAGTTTGGTAACGCCGTCAACGATAACCGCAACATCGTGTCCAAACACTTCTTCAATGTCGCCTAACGTAATGTTGGTATCTTCGACGACATCATGTAAATACCCGGAAGCAACTGTCTCCGGATCCATTTTTAATTCGGCAAGAATCCCGGCTACCTGAATGGGATGGATAATATAAGGCTCACCGGATTTGCGAACCTGGTCTTTATGAACGTATGCAGCAAATTTATAGGCCTTTTCCACGAATGCCAAATGTTCAGGATTCATATAAGCTTTGCACAACTTCATGACATCCGGTTGGGTAAGTTCAACTTCTTCAGCCATGCTATCCCCTCCTGAGCGCGAGCCGGCGCGGTCAGAAGTCGGAGTGTAAGTGGCCTTGGCGAGATGGCCGGGCTTTGGCCATTGCGCCAAGGTCCTTACATGCAGACTTCTGCGCCGGGGAGCGCGTTAATGTGAGCGCGAGCCGGCGCGGACAG
>NZ_MSSM01000022.1 GCF_004123795.1 Lacticaseibacillus chiayiensis
GTCCGCCACTCGTTTTAAGTCGAATCACAGTGCAAGCACCGTTCATCGACCAAAACTCGTTCGACTTGCATGTATTAGGCACGCCGCCAGCGTTCATCCTGAGCCAGGATCAAACTCTCATATAAATATGAGCTGTTCGAATAGCTCGATTTTTTGTTCTAGCGAATTGACTTCGCAAATGTTACTTTTTGCCTCGATACCGGAGTATCAAGGACCCTGCACATTTAAACGAAACTTTGTTCAGTTTTCAAAGGACGACCTTGTCAAAAGACAACTTTGATATATTATCACAGGCAAGCAATACCTGTCAATAACTTTTTCTGATGTTTTGAAGCGCACCAGCGTTGCTCATTTACGACGCTTATTATCATACCAACGGTTTGCGCCATCGTCAACAACTTTTTTAAATAAAAATACTATCCGGATATTATGTGTATCGTTAATCTTTTTCATTCGTAAAACAGCCTATATTAGTCTTGTTGATTACCTTATCTTTCGTAAAACAAAAAATGCCGCCACAATGGCGACAGATAAGTTTGGGTTATGGGCGTAATGTCGGAAACAAAAGAACATCGCGAATTGAAGGCGCATCTGTCAACAGCATGACTAGGCGATCGATGCCGATGCCTAATCCACCAGTTGGCGGCATGCCGTATTCCAGCGCCTCAACATAATCATCATCGATACCTTGTGCTTCTTCATTGCCGGCACTCTTCTCAGCGGCTTGGGCTTCAAAACGCTGACGCTGGTCAATTGGATCGTTCAATTCAGTGAAGGCATTGGCGTATTCTCCACCGCCAACGAAAAGTTCGAACCGCTCAACAAAACGTGGATCTCTAGGATTTTTCTTTGCTAACGGGGAGACTTCGATTGGATGTCCAGTAATGAAAGTCGGTTGAATCAGTGTTGATTCAACGAACTGGTCAAAGAAGGCACTGATAATGTGACCGACCTTCCAATAAGGCTCGTAATGGACATCATGTTGGTCTGCCAACTTGCGCGCATCATCCACGCTCATTTCAGGCCAAAAGTCCACGCCGGTTTTGTCTTTAATGGCATCTACCATATTAATGCGGGCAAACGGCGCATCTAAGTCGATGTTCATACCTTGATAGGTTAATTTCCCGGAATCAAGAACCTTATGGGCAGCGAAACGGAAAATGCCTTCAGTTTCAGTCATAACATCGGTCAGATCCCAATAGGCTGCATAGGTTTCAAGCTCGGTAAATTCCGGATTATGTTTGGTATCAATACCCTCATTGCGGAAAACGCGGCCAATTTCGTATACTCGTTCCATCCCACCGACGATAAGCCGCTTAAGATGCAACTCAAGCGCTATCCGTAAATACAGATCGATATCCAGTGCATTGTGATGCGTGATGAACGGACGGGCATTTGCGCCACCGGCCTGGTTATGCAACACAGGCGTCTCGACTTCAAGGAAGCCGTGGTTATCTAAATATTCACGAACAGCACTCACAATTTTGGTCCGTTTAACAAACCGGTCAAAACTGTCAGGGTTGGAAATAAGGTCCAAATAACGTTTGCGGTACTTCTGCTCAACGTCCGTCAAGCCATGCCACTTATCTGGTAATGGGCGTAATGCCTTAGCCAAATGGGTGACGTGATTGGCTTTGACCGTCAGCTCGCCGGAGTCGGTTTTCATGACTTCGCCACTGATGCCAAGAATGTCGCCAAGATCAGCCTTCTTGAAAATCATGTAGTTCTCATCGCCGACAACATCTTTACGAACGTAGATCTGCATTTTGCCACTACGGTCACGGATATCTGCAAATCCGACTTTTCCTTTACCACGTTTGGACATCATGCGTCCCGCAATCGTTACTTTCGGTTTTTCTTCAAGCAACGTTTCCTTGTCGTCTTCACCGAAATCCTCGCGCACTTGCGCTGCCGAGTGGGTTCGATCAAACCGATGACCGAATGGATCAATCCCTGCTTCGCGCAAGGCTTTCATTTTTTCTCGCCGCGCAATCATCTGATCGTTCATTTCTGGTTGCTGTCCGTTTTCCTTAGCCAACACATGTTCCTCCGTTCCAATTTATAGCACTCTTTGATGATGACAATTTTATTGCGAAAAAGCAACCTCCTACGCATTAAAAGACGCTCTCAATGATTGATTAGCTAACAAATCATCGCAGAACGTCTTTTTCGTCTAAAGCTCTAGTAAGTTAATGACTGCGCTGACGCTCGCGGGCGCGCGCCTCGGTCTGCTCAACAAAATCGTCAAAAATATGATTTACTTCAGCCTGCGTATCAACCATGTTAACGGCTGCCTTAGTCTTCGCCGAACGCGGGATACCCTTCAAATAATAAGCTGCCTGCATCCGGAATTCACGCACGGCCTGATGCTCACCGTGTAAGTCAACCAACCGTTGCAGCTGTAACTTGGCAGTCGCAATTTTCTCTCGAGGCGTTGGTTCCGGGATTAACTCGCCGTCATCTAAATATGCTGCCATCTGTTTTAAGACCCATGGATTTCCTAACGCTGCGCGGCCAACCATCACGGCATCGGCACCGACTTCTTCAAGCATGCGTTTGGCATCTTGCGGTGTCCGTACATCGCCATTGCCCATGAACGGGATCGTTAAATGTTGCTTAACTTCTTTTAAAATATTCCAGTCCGCGTGTCCGGAATAAAGTTGCTTACGCGTACGGCCATGCATCGCAAGCGCTGCTGCACCGCCACGCTCGGCCGCCAGCGCATTTTGAACCGCATAAATGTGATCTTCATCCCACCCGGTTCGCATCTTGACGGTAACCGGTTTGGAAACAGCATCGGTGACTGCCGCGACCATCTCATAAACCTTTTCCGGATCCAGCAACCAATGAGCACCTGCGTCAGTTTTAGTGACTTTAGGAACCGGGCAGCCCATATTGATGTCAATAATATCAGCAGCAGTATTCTGGTCGATGAACTTCGCCGCATTGACTAACGTTTCTTTGGTTCCGCCAAAAATCTGAATCGAAATTGGATGTTCCCGCGGATCCACAAACATCATACTCAATGTTTTCTTATTTTTGTACATAATTCCGCGGTCACTGATCATTTCGCACACAACCAGACCAGCACCGAATTCTTTGGCGGTTACCCGAAAGGCCGCATTGGTAACCCCGGCCATTGGGGCAACAACGAGTCGATTGGGAATTTCAACATTGGCAATATGCCACATACAAGCCACCTCTTTCTTGCTTTCGCGATGCTAACTTTACTTAAAATAAGCAAAAATCGCAACTATTCGTGTCGGGCTACTAACGCTTCGAGATCCGCAACACTGTAATGATACTGATTACCGCAAAACTTGCAGGTCGTCTCCGCGCCGCCATCTTCATCGATCATTTCTTGTAACTGATCATGCGGCAAGGTTGCCATGATATCACCAAAATGGGCTTTAGAACAGTTACATGCAAATCGCAGTGACCGGGTATCCAAGAATTGAACCGGCGCGTCACCGGCGATACGTTGAATAATCTGTTCCGGTGTCAGGCCGCTTTTTAACATTTCCGATACAAGCGGCAATGTTTTGACGTTGGCTTCCAGTGCGGCCAGTTCCGCATCATCGGCGCCTGGTAATGCCTGCAACATGAAGCCGCCAGCGACTTGAACCGAGTTGTCGGCGTTGACAAAAACGGACAATCCCACCGCGGCAGGAATTTGTTCCGATTTGGCCAAATAATACGTAAAGTCCTCGGCTAATTCACCTGATACAAGCGGTACTTGGCCGGTAAATGGTTCGCCGACCCCGATATCTTTGGTGACCGCAAGCATGCCATGTTTACCGACAGCACGGGCGACGTCGATTTTTCCGACAAGGTTGAGCGGCAAACTGACATGCGGCTCTTGCACATAGCCGCGAACCGTGCCAATCTCTGTGCCATCGGTGATGATAGAACCAACTGGGCCATCCCCTTTAATGCGCACCGTCAGTAAGTCGTCACGGTTTTTTAATCCGGACACAGCCAGTAACGCGGTTGCCACCAGCGTCCGCCCCAGTGCCGCCGACGCTGCGCTCCAGGTATCATGGCGGCGTTGTGCCTCACGCACCGTCTCCGTTGCATCAACTGCGAAAATTCGAAAATGGGTATCGCGCGACAATGCGCTCGCGATGTAATCACTCATGTTGGATCCTCTTTCCTGAAAATTAAACGTGCCTATTCTACCAAAATTGGGCGTTATTGAAAAGTCAGTGTACTCATCAGGAAAAATGCCTTGGATTTAATTGGTCCGGAAGTTGAGTATAAGTCTGCTCAAATAATTGGGTATTCGCATTTTTCGTGAGGCGGTATGCTGGCAGCAGCCAGTTTAGTTCCGATTTTACAAATGCGAAAGATGATTGTCCTCCCCACGCCGACGTTACTTTGGTCGGCCGATCCGTGTTTTGACGAAAACGGGCCGATCAATTCCGCTTCTGAGAACAGTCAGCATTTTGCCCGGCGCTTGTACGAGACGATGCACGATATTGGCTTTTTTAAGGAACGTCCGTACCAACCACTAGGTAGCGATACAGCAGTTAACCAAACCTTGACGCCAAAATGAATCAAACCACAGCTGAGCTCTGGCATTTTCCATGATAATGTGTAACAAAAAACACCGCCAACTTAGGCAGTGTTTTTTGTTACACTTGTGGATTCTAATGCTCATTGTTGTTTGAAGAATCATTGTCAGGCGACGTATCGTCTGGCTTTTCTACGCCGTCTGTCTCATCATCTTGGCTTGCCTGATCTTGGTTTGCCTGTGAATCAGCTCCGGACTTAGCACTAGCTTCTTCATTTGCTTGTTTTTCTTTGTCCCTGTGTTCAAGCGCTGCCTTTGACTCTTCAAAGGTAGCGGCCTTTTCACTTGGAAATTCGTCTTGATCACGTTCGGGCATCTTGCCATCGTTGAACAAGCTGAGGATTTCCTTTTCGTTCAAGGTTTCATACTTGAGCAAGGCTTCAGCAATCAGCTTGTGCTGCTGACGGTGGGCCTGAATAATCTCGTAAGCCTGCTTATGGGCTTCATCAATGATCCGCCGCACTTCATCGTCAATCGCAGTCGCTGTGGTTTCAGAATACGGTGGTGTTTGACCATACTGGGCACCAACGAATGGCTGGCCTTCGGTTTCAAGCTGAACTGTTCCCAAGCGATCGGACATCCCGTACTGGGTGACCATACTCCGGGCAATTTGTGTTGCTTGTTCAAAGTCATTGGACGCCCCTGTAGATTCGACCCCGAAGATAATTTCTTCGGCAGTCCGTCCACCAAGTAAGCCGACAATCTGTTCGGTCAGTTCCTTCTTCGTCAGCAAGAACTGATCTTCTTTTGGCAGTGTAATCGCATATCCGCCAGCGCGGCCACGTGGAATAATCGTAACCTTACGCACAGTTCGCGAATCGCTTAAGACCAGACCGACAACCGCGTGTCCGGCTTCGTGGAAGGCCACCATGTTGCGTTCTTTTGGACTGATGACCCGGTCTTTCTTCGCCGGACCGGCAATGACCCGGTCCTCGGCTTCGTCCACATCAGCAGCGTCAATAGCTTTTTTGCTACGTCTTGCGGCAACCAAGGCCGCTTCATTCAGCAAGTTCTCCAGATCGGCCCCGACAAAACCAGGCGTTTGTCGTGCAATTTCTTTAAGGTCAACATTCGATGCGAGCGGTTTATTTTTTGCGTGCACTTTCAAAATCGCTTCACGACCCTTAACATCCGGCCGGCCAACCAGAATCTTCCGGTCAAATCGGCCTGGACGCAGCAACGCCGGATCAAGGACATCAGAACGGTTCGTTGCGGCAATGACAATCACGCCTTCATTACCAGTAAACCCGTCCATTTCAACCAGCAACTGGTTCAATGTTTGCTCACGTTCATCATGGCCGCCGCCCATTCCGGCGCCACGCTGACGACCAACAGCATCAATTTCATCGATGAAGATGATCGAAGGCGCTGCTTTTTTGGCTTGGTCAAAAAGATCACGAACACGGGAAGCCCCAACACCCACGAACATTTCAACAAAGTCAGAACCAGAAATTGAGAAGAATGGCACACCGGCTTCACCGGCAACCGCCTTGGCTAGCAAAGTTTTACCAGTACCAGGAGGACCCTCGAGCAGTACACCGGCTGGAATGCGGGCACCCAACGCTGAGAATTTCCGCGGATCTTTCAGGAACTCTACCACTTCAACCAGTTCCTGTTTCTCTTCTTCAGCACCGGCAACATCGGAGAAACGCACTTTGTTGGCATTTTTATCTGCCTGCTTAGCACGTGACTTGCCAAAACTCATCACCCGGCCAGAGCCTCCGCCTTGACCCGCCTGATTCATCATCATGTAGAAGAAGATCATCATGATGACAATCGGCACAACCGTGATCAGCAGGCTAAACCAGACCCCGGACTGTGATTCTTCCTGAGTGTCTGTTTTAACATTGTGGGCACTGCTCATTTTCTGAATCTGGCTCAGAGTCGCGTCGTTCGTTGGAATATAGGTGGAGAACTTCGTCACCTTGGTCGTCTGATTGCCAAATAAACTCAGTGAATTATTCGCACCGGAAGACTTCTGGGCCTTCTTATATTCGCCACTGACTTTGTAGACGCCGCCAGCTGGCTGGAGCGAATAACTCTTGACATTGTCCTTCTTTAATTCGGACATAAAGGTGCTTGTTTCAATTTCTTGGGACGATGTTGTCCCATTATCGCGCATATAATACGCAAAACCGGTGACCAGCAACACAAAAATAATGATATACGTTAGTGTGCTACTGAACAGGCCGTTTTGTTTTTTCTTCATTTAGAACCTCCGGCAACATTCAATTAGTACCTTATATACTACCACAAACACGGCGCACAGATTAAGATTTTGCCGCGTAGACTTCTGGTTTTAATACCCCAATATAAGGCAAATTACGATAACGTTCTGCGTAATCCAAACCATAACCGACCACAAACTCGTTAGGCACCGTGGTTCCTACGTAATCTGCCTGTACATCTACGACGCGTCCCTCCGGCTTGTCCATTAAGGCGCAAATCCGGACTGACTTCGCTTTACGGGTTTTGAAGATATCAGTTAGGTATTTCAGGGTTCGACCGGTATCCACAATATCTTCTACGATCAAAACGTTCCGATCCTTCACACTTGCGTCAAGATCCTTAATAATTTTGACTTCGCCACTAGATTCGGTCGCGTCACCGTAACTAGACACATCCATAAAGTCGAGTTCCATATAGTCATCAATCTCACGTACAAGATCGGTCATGAACATAATGGCACCCTTTAAGATGCACACCACTAAAGGATTCTTCCCTGCGTAATCGCGCTTGAGTTCAGCGCCAAGCCGCGCCGTGATGGCATGAATGTCGTCTTGAGAATACAACACCTTTAAAATATCGGGATTCATCATCTATCCTCACTTTTGTCAACATCTGGCGAGTGCACCAGTACAACATGGAGTATATCAGTTTGAGCTGGACGCGACAATCGTTCTAAAGGCTGACCTTCAATCCAAAAAACCTGATGGTCCTGCGCCAATAAAAGTAATTGACCTCGTTGACTTGCCGGCACTTTTTCATTAATAAAAAAACGTCGCAGTTTCTGGGTCACACCATTTGGCAGCCGAACTTGATCGCCGGCTTGACGGGTACGCAATGTCACTGGTAACCGCACCCGTACCGGCACGCCTTCATCATGCGCTCCTTCCGCCTGCAAACTAAACGTTCCTCGCGGGGTTTTCACAGTCTGACCGATGTGCGTGAACGTCACTGGCGTCATTGTCGGTTGCAAAAGCAGCTTCCTGATCCGGCCATTCTGAACGGCAATGGTAACACCGGCACCAAGGTCAAAGCGGTGTTCATTTTGGGCAAATAAATGACTCATAACCTCTGGCAGTGTCTTTTCGTCAGTTTCTGGCTGCCACTGGCGCAACATTCTTTTTAAAAGCACATGCTGCGCCGCTTTTGGCAGACGCGTTGCTGCTTGCCAGTCAATCGTCACCGGATCCACTTGCAGCCGCTGCAGCCACCGACTGACTTCAGCATCGGCCAGTGCCAGTATCCCTGCCTGCTCCACCGTAAACCGTTGAATGTGCGCCAATAATTGCGGATTTTGCTTCTTATATGCCGGAATGACCTCATGGCGCAATTGATTGCGGGCATAACGCGTATCGGTATTCGAAGCATCATCACGAAAATCAATGTGGTGCGCTTGTGCATATGCCCGGATCTCGGCCTTACTATAACTTAACAACGGGCGAACCAACCGTTTCCCATGCCAAGACTGATCCGCCCGAATGCCAACCAACGCGGCCGGATCACCGGAACGTCCTAGTCGAAACAAGACCGTTTCAAGTTGGTCATCGGCATGATGGGCAGTCATGACCACCGCTACATGATGGGCTTCGGCACTTGCAGCCAAAAAATCATAGCGTGCCTGTCGTGCTGCCGCTTCACTCACAGCATCCATTGTCTTGCGATGCCAAACACCAGTGACAACGGGAACATGGTACTGCGCTGCGGTTGCCACCACAAACGCCTGCTCCTGCTGGCTTTCTGGCCGCAAGCGGTGGTCAAAAGTTGCCACAATCACATCCAAATCCGGTGCCCGAACCGCCAGATCCAACAGCACCATTGAGTCAACGCCGCCGGAAACGGCCACAAGCACGCGAGTATGTGGTGCAAAGCCGAATGTTTGAAAAAGTTTCGGGCCCATACGTCTCCTCCACGCTAACCTCGTTTCACTATTAACAGTTAAAAAAGCAATCCAAGAAAATAGGCCCAGAACAAATCATGATTTGTCCCAGACCCGATTTCTAACTGCGCCGACCACCCCGGCCGCCGCGTTTGCCCTCGGTATTCCGGCGAAGAACGCTTAACCGATCTTCGCTTTCTTTCAAATAGCCAGACATCATCGCGTCAAAATCACCTTTAGCCGGTTGCTGAGCTTTATGGCCAAAATGATTACCGCCATTGCGGGCACCACCTTGGAAACGATTATTACCCTGATGCGGCGAAGACACTTGCCGGCCTTCATGATGATTACTCTCATGTTCACGCTGTTGCGGCTTATCAACCGCTTTCCGGATAGACAGACCAATCTTACCATCTTGGATCGAAAGAACTTTAACCGTCACCGGTTCGCCAACATGCAACACATCATGAATATCTTTGACATAAGCATCAGAGACCTCGCTGATATGCACCAACCCGGTTTTACCATCGCCCAACTCAACGAATGCACCGAATTTCGTGATCCCGGTAACCTTACCAGTCACTTTCGTACCAACTTCAACTGCCATAAAAAAAGAAGTCCTCCTAATTAAATGTGTCTATAAGTATAGCATGGGTAACAAGACACGCAAGCAGCGCGTGACCCCGTCGCCATAAAAACCGTATGCCACTCGCGCACCCATCAAGCATACCACTCAATCACAAACCAACAAACTACCGAAGTTTGGCAGGACCCCTTCACCGACATAAAAACTGCGCCAATCTGGGTTAAAAGGTTCACTGACTGACATTCAGATTCGGGATCTTATTGGCTTTATCCGGCAGATTGAAAATCACCTCGCCGGGTTTTGAATATAAATATTTCTCTCGAATCAATTTGGCCGTGTAGTCATCATTGTGGAGTTGATCAACCTGGACTTTAAGTGCCGCTTTGTTTGCTTCCAGCTTTTTCAAATTGGCTTTGGCCTTAGTCACGGCATGATTGGTCTCACCTAATGCCATTTGCGTCCGAACCAAACTAAACCCGCCCAGCCCAAGAATTACCATCATCAGAATCAGCAAATTCCGAATGCGTTTCATATGTACCGCGTGTGCCCGGGACTTGGGCGCATGCTGCTTTTTTGTTGTATGCTCACGCGTATAAGCATTATTTAATTGACTGATATTATTCTTTGGCATCTGATCACATCCTCGTTTTCACCAGCCACGTATTACGACTTCAGTAAACCAAGTATAACAAATCAAAGGGGTTACAGACCAACAAATCCGCATTAAAATGTTTCTTTATAATTTTCTTTCAGAACCGTGTACATGTCTGCCGCATCGTTTTTCTTGGTTGTTTCGACCAGATCATCGACACGCACCGTCAGCGTTTTGTTACCAAAGTTAATGACCAGTGTGTCCCCTACATTGACGTCACTACTGGACTTGGCAACTTTACCATTAATCGTGATGCGTCCTTTGTCGGCAATTTCTTTTGCCACAGTGCGTCGTTTGATGATTCGGGAAACTTTGAGAAACTTGTCTAACCGCATATCTTTACCTCGCTTTTAGTTTTCGTATAAATCTTAAATATTTTTTACCACCCGGCAGGTCAAGCACTTCGCGTAATGTCAAGAGTTTGAACCAAGTGCCTGTCAGTAAGAAGACGATGACACCGAGGATCACGCCTAATAAGGTAACGCCAAGCGCAACCAGCCGTGAGCTCAATGGAATCCACCCCACTGCCAGGTAAACCGTCACCACCATGAGGCCGGTCACCACAAGCAATTTTGGCACAAACAGCCGCAGCGCACTTCTGCCTTTGATCGTCTCAGGAACGGCATAATAAATCAAGCAAAGGATCACACCCAATGCCAGAATCGTCGCACCACTAGCCCCGGCCGTCCCAAACCGGGCAACCAGCAGCTGATTAATCCCAGCTTTAATCAAAATGCCGATGAGCAGTGCCACGCTAATGCCCTTGTACCGATCCAGACTCTGCAAGATAGCGTTATACGCGTTGATCATAGCAACAACAGCGATCGCAATGGCATACAATTGTAAAACAAACGCGCCTGCAGTATCGCCAAAAAGCAGTAAATCAATGGCCGGCATCAAGACTACCAGTCCGGAAGTCGCTGCGAGCGCAAAGGCTAAATTAAAATGCACCAATTCTGCACCACGTTGAATAAATTGTCGGCGTTGCTGCAGCTGACGCGCCTGGGTCAAACTAGGCAGTAACGTCGTAGATAACGAAGATGCCACCACAAGTCCTAACTGGACAAGGGGTTGGCCACGATCATAGACCCCCTTCAAACTTTTAGCCGTTGCCATGGCAATACCAGAACTTGTCAACCCTTTTGTCACCGTGAAGCTGTCAACCAATTGTAATAAAATCAACAATGCGGCATACAGTGTAATGGCGCCGCCTTCACGAACAAAGCGGCTAATCAGGTGAGCATATGCCTGCATGCCGGTGAAACGAAAGTGACGGTGACCAAAAATCCGGTGGTACGGCCGCCACAATGTCAGCATCGCTGCCAGGCCGCCAAAAAATGCACCGCTCATCGCAATGGCGCCCATCTGGTAGACACTCCAATGATATTGGACGAACCACCACGCGGCCAATAAGATCACGCCAACTCGAACAATCTGCTCAACGACTTGGCTTGTGGCCGTTTTCACCATATCAAAGGTGCCTTGAAAATAGCCGCGTCCTGTCGCCAAAACTGGCATTGTCAGGAACATAAACGCCACGATCTGGATTAACGGCAATAGGTCCGGATCAGCCATCGCGCGGGCAATTTCTTGACCAAAAAACTCAAGTCCCAAAAACAACGCCCACGAAACCCAGTTCAAAATCACATTGCTTTGATGAGCCACCGTTAATTTAGCTTCGTCACCGTCAGCTTCAGCAACAAGTTTGGAAATATAAACCGGAAATCCGGACAACGCAAACGTCATCCCCAAACCGTAAATAGGGTAGATTTGTTGATAAGCGTAAAAGCCCGTGTCGCCAACCATATTCTGAAATGGCACCCGGTAAACTGCGCTGAGAATCTTGGCAATCAGCGAACTGAGGCTCAAAATCCACGCACCGCGCATTAAATATTTCATTTGTTGATTATGCATGGTGGTCTCCTATCAACATGGCCACGCCTGAACGCCTTTTTTGCAAGGTGGGCTGTTGGCCAACAGTGAGGCGTTAAGCTGCCGGTTTCTTTTCCGGCTGGGGATTGACAACCTTCACCAATCCTTGCATAAAGGCAGTTAACTCCGCCAACCACGTGTCGGCCTGCATGGCTTTCGGAATCATCAGGGTTACGGTCAACTTACCATCAGCAATGCCAACTTGGGCTTTAAGTGTGGTTGCGGCCAACGCCTTAAAAATAGGTTCGCCTTGTGCTTTAGTGGTTGCTTGCGGCGATAACACAACCGCAACTTTTTGATCGGTCTTTTGCACGCTATTGACCCATGCCAAGTCGGCAAACCGTTTGAGATGCGCAATTGCAAGCAAGTTGGTCACCGGCTGCGGATAGTCGCCGAATCGATCAATCAAGTCTTCGCTGATTTCCGCTTCGGCTTCATCACTATTGGCTTCACGAATCCGCTTATACAGTTCGATCTTTTGTCGCGAATCAGCCACATAGTCGGTCGGCAGATAAGCCTCCAGACCCAGATCAATTTCAGCATCGGTTTTTTGCGCCGTTTTAATCCCCCGCCGTTTATTCACTGCTTCTTGGAGCATCTGAGTATATAGATCATAGCCCACCGAATCGATGAAGCCGTGTTGTTGCTTACCCAACAAATTGCCGGCACCGCGAATCGACAGATCACGCATCGCAATTTTGAAGCCGCTGCCTAATTCCGTAAAATCTTTAATCGCCTGTAACCGTTTTTCCGCTTCCTCATTCAGCACTTTCATCGGCTGATACATAAAGTAGGCATACGCCACCCGACTCGATCGGCCGATTCGTCCGCGCAGTTGATATAACTGGGATAGGCCGTAATGATCGGCATTTTCGATGATTAACGTATTTGTATTCGGCATGTCGACGCCGGTTTCGATAATCGTCGTCGTCACCAGCACATCATAGGCACCATGCAGAAAATCATAAATGACATTTTCCAGTTGGGTTTCGGTCATCTGACCATGAGCATAGCCAACACTGGCATCCGGCACCAGCTCTTCCAATTGACTCACGGTGCGCTCCATATCTTCCACCCGATTATGCAGGTAAAAGACCTGGCCGCCGCGTTCAATTTCGCGCTCAATTGCTTCACGAATGACCCCGGGATTTTGCTCCATGACAAACGTTTGAATCGGATAACGATTAGTCGGCGGCGTCTCGATAACACTCAGATCACGCACACCGAGCATCGACATATTCAAGGTACGCGGAATAGGCGTCGCCGTGAGCGTTAAGACGTCCACGTTGCTTTTCAGCTGTTTGATGCGTTCTTTATGCTTAACGCCAAACCGTTGCTCTTCATCGATGATCAGCAAACCAAGATCACGAAAAGCCACATCTTTTGACAACAAACGGTGCGTGCCAACGACAATGTCAATCGTGCCATTTTTCAATCCTTTGATCGTCTCTTTGTTTTGATGCGGTGTCTGGAAACGGGATAACAGCCCGACTTTAATCGGAAAATCAGCAAAGCGTTCTTTCATGGTATCAAAATGCTGTTGCGCCAAAATCGTAGTCGGCACCAAAATGGCCACCTGCTTGCCATAATCAATTGCTTTAAAAGCCGCCCGTAAAGCAACTTCGGTTTTGCCAAAGCCGACATCACCCACAAGTAAGCGATCCATCGATTTCGGTTTTTCCATGTCGCGTTTGATTTCCTTGGCTGACCGCAACTGATCCGGCGTTTCCGGATAAGGAAATTCGTCTTCGAACTTTTGCTGTAAATCGTCATCCGGGCCAAATGCATAGCCTTTTTCTGCTTCACGTTTGGCGTATAAGTCAATCAACTCATCCGCAATGTCTTCAATGCGGGCCGCTACTTTACGCTTGGTCTTCTGCCATTCAGCGCCGCCTAACTTGTTGACGCTTGGTGCCTTGCCGTCAGCGGAAACATACTTTTGCACCAGATTCAGTTGGTCAACCGGAATAAAAAGCTTGTCGTTATTGCGATAGACGATGGTGATGTAGTCACGATGAACCCCATCAACTTCCATTGTCTCCATACCGGTATACTGCCCAATCCCATGATTAACATGCACCACATAATCGCCGGGCTTCAGCTCGTTGTAACTTCGCAGTCGTTCCGTATTAGCCAGTGTCTGGTGCCGTGCTCGCCGTCGCTGCCGAGCATTAAACAACTCGTGCTCGGTGACAACAACCAGCTTCATGTCCGGTAGTTCAAACCCATTCTTCAAACTGCCTTCCGTCAATTGAACCTGACCCGGCAGCAAATGATTGGGTTCGGTCAAAACATTGCTAATGTCAAAATCTTTCAACGTTCCGCTCAGCTTATCTTGGCGATTTTTGTCCGCGATCAAGAAAACCACGGTTTGTTTTTGTTTCACCCAGCGATCGGTTTCTGTTTTGAGCAACGGCATTTGACTAAAGAACTGTTGGACATTACGACTCGGAACATTGGTCAGGCTATCAAGCCGCAACTGTCCCATCCCTTTTTGAAAAAGGCTCAAATACAGTCGCGGATGCGGTTCATGCTGATTGAGTTCTTGAATTTTAGGATTAGGCGTCTTGGGCAGCAACCGGCCTTCTGTTTGCAACTGAGCGTACCACTCTGCGGTTTCCTGGACTAAATGGGTATCACTATCCAGTAACCTACTGTAATCGTCAAAGGCAACAAGTGCATTCGGTGCGAGGTAGTCGGTGATACGCTGATGTTCCGGATAAAGTTCCGGTGCATACAGTGCCAGATTTTTCGGCCGCTCCAGTGCCTGTAGCTGCTGGCCTGTGGTTAAAAGTCCGTCGGTGATAGCTTGTTTGGTATCGGCATCTTTGACCTTGGTCTTATACGCCGTTGCCTGCTTCACCAGACGCTCACCGGTCGCACTCAGCACCTGATCTGACGCGATCATATCGGTTGCCGGTGAAATCACGATGCGCGTCAGCTTTTTCAAACTGCGCTGTGTCGCAATGTCAAAAGTACGAATCGAATCGACGTCCGTATCAAATAACTCGATACGAACCGGATCATCCTGATTTAGCGGATAGACATCAATAATACCACCGCGAATGGCAAATTGCCCTGGGGCACTGACCAGTGAATCGCGGCGATACCCCATTGCAATTAGTTGTTTGGCAACATCTTGCGGCTCAAGCTCTGAATCCATATCGATCGTTAACTCACTAGCTGCCCAAACAGCCGGTGCCGGTAAGATGCGTTTATACCCGGCCAGGCTGGTCACAATAATGCCGGGTTTGCCGCTTTGCAAGAAAGTAAGTGCATTAATCCGATCATTGCGGGTTTCCGGTGAGCTCACCGCGACTTCGGCAGCCAGCACGTCCTCCACCGGAAAATCATAAACCAACGCATCACCTAATAAACTGCTCAAATCAGCCGCTAATTCATCTGCATGAAAGCGGTTGTTCTCGACAATCAGCAGCTGTTGTTGACGTTGTTTCAAGAGTGCGCCAAAAAAGACCGTCTTGGCCGAACCCGAAAGCCCTGTCACCAAATGACGGCCGGTTTTGAGTTTAGGCCATAATGCCGACAGTTCTGGATCTGCCTGCACCATGTCGATCAAATTCATCGCTTCACCTACTTCTTTCTTCTACTAAGTTTACCTAATCAATCCCGTGCGATCGCCGCCAAGCAGCTAACTTTTAATTAAACTTATTCATCAGTTGCGAAAAAGGCATGCCATTTAGCCAGTCTTCCAATGCATCATCTGCTCTGGTAACTGCATCATCGATCGTTGGCTGATCGGCTTGGGAAAAAGGCGTGAGCACCCAATCAACAACGCGCTGGCGCTGAGGGTGTTGAATGCCGATTTTTAACCGGTAAAATTCATCGCTGCCAGTCGCGCTGATAATATCCTTGATCCCATTATGACCGCCAGCTGAACCACGTTGCCGCAACCGCAACTTGCCCAGCGTCAGATCCATGTCATCATGAACCACCAGAATTTCGTCTAACCGAATTTGATAGAACATCATTAGTTCGCGCACTGCCCGCCCTGAAGCATTCATATAAGTCTGCGGCTTAACCAAAAACACTTTTTCATCATGAATCCGGGTAGTAGCCGTGGCAGCATCAAATTCGAGCTTATCAAGTTTGAGCCCCAAACGTTTAGCTAGTCCGTCAACGACCATAAAACCCATGTTGTGTTTGGTTCCTGCATATTTTCGCCCGGGATTACCCAGACCAACGATCATTTTCATTTTGTCTCCTCATAAATAAAGCTTTTTTCTCACTGACTACCGGATATGCGCAAATGGCACCATTTTGACGGTGCTAGCAAGCTGCAGCCGTTTTTATGCGTCTATTCTTGCATAACCAAGCCAAGCGAAGAACGCCAAACACTACCCAACATCACTGAGTTAATCGTTTGGTGTCACTTCGCTATGCACCGTCATCCACATACTGGACATGAATTTCTATTAGTAAGCAGTATAACACATCAGAACCAATTAACTGTGCACATCCTTTTTGTGAACTGTTAAGCTTTTACTCCTCGTGAAAATCGATCATGCAAGCGTTTTCGTTCCTGAAAGCGAGCTTGTCACAGGATTCACAAGCCTTGCTATTGTAAGGCTGAGCGCGACTTTTTAACCATGCAAAATTATGAAAAAGTCTGCCAATTTTGTTTCGGCGAATTGATAATGTGTTATACTCACAATGAAATGCAGTTTGCATGCACATAAGAAAGGATGATATCACCGTGGCAAGTATTACGGATAAGGATCACCAAAAAGTTATTCTCGTTGGTGACGGCGCCGTTGGTTCAAGTTATGCCTATGCAATGGTATTGCAAGGTATTGCACAAGAAATCGGAATCGTTGACATTTTTAAGGACAAGACGAAAGGCGACGCGATTGATTTAAGCAACGCGCTGCCATTCACCAGCCCAAAGAAGATTTATTCTGCTGAATACAGCGATGCCAAGGATGCTGATCTGGTTGTTATCACTGCTGGTGCTCCTCAGAAGCCAGGCGAAACCCGCTTGGATCTGGTTAACAAGAACCTGAAGATCTTAAAGTCCATTGTTGACCCGATTGTGGATTCCGGTTTTAATGGTATCTTCTTGGTTGCTGCCAACCCAGTTGATATCTTAACCTATGCAACTTGGAAGCTTTCCGGCTTCCCGAAGAACCGCGTTGTTGGTTCAGGTACTTCATTGGACACCGCGCGTTTCCGTCAATCCATTGCTGAAATGGTTAACGTTGACGCACGTTCGGTTCACGCTTACATCATGGGTGAACATGGTGACACTGAATTCCCTGTATGGTCACACGCTAACATCGGTGGCGTTACCATTGCCGAATGGGTTAAAGAACATCCAGAAATTAAAGAAGACAAGCTTGTTAAGATGTTTGAAGACGTTCGCGACGCTGCTTACGAAATCATCAAACTCAAGGGCGCAACCTTCTATGGTATCGCAACTGCTTTGGCCCGTATTTCCAAGGCTATCCTGAACGATGAAAATGCTGTTTTGCCACTGTCCGTTTACATGGACGGTCAATATGGCTTGAACGACATCTACATTGGTACCCCGGCTGTGATCAACCGCAATGGTATCCAGAACATTCTGGAAATTCCATTGACCGACCACGAAGAGGAATCCATGCAGAAATCTGCTTCACAATTGAAGAAGGTTCTGACCGATGCCTTCGCAAAGAACGACATCGAAACCCGTCAGTAATCGTCATCAAGACTGAACTATAGAACAGCCGGGCACCTGCCTGGTTGTTCTTTTTTTAATCCCGAAAAGCAACTAGAAACTTTAGGGAGGAATTTCTCTTGCTTGGTAGCATCGTGAAAGTATCATGTTTTTTTAAAGCCCCCAGATGCCGCTACGTTAAGGAGTGGCAAGATCACAGTGCTTATCACTGAGCGAGGCATGCTGCTTTTAATTTTCGGCTTGTTACCCTATAATAGGCAGAAACAATGTCATTTTTTGAGGAAGTGCTTGCTACGAAACAGAAACACATAAGGAGCAGGAGGCAGCAATCAGTGAATAAGAATAAACGGTGGCTCCTCATTGTCGGCGCGTTAGTCGTTCTTCTAGGCGGATTTTATATCGTCCGAAGCATACACTATCGCGATCATTTTTTGCCTAACACGGAAATCCTCGGAATTGATGTTTCTGGTCAATCTGTTGACGCAGCTAACCAGAAACTGGTACAACAGTTCAACGAACGTCAATATACTTTTGTTGAAAACGATAAAAAAGTCTTGAAAGTTAAGGGTCACGCTTTGGGATTGAGCCAGGATTTCAAAAAGGGCCTCAATCAGGCACTCAACAAACAAAACCCATGGCTGTGGACCACCTCTATTTTTGCAGGTCAAAAGGCTCACGCTGATGAGGATCCTTCGATTAACAGCGTGGCGTTAAAACAGTTTGCGGATACAACTGCCGCCAAACTGAACCAAGGACGCCAGGAGCCGGTTAATGCCAAACTCGTTGCGGATGGCACCCAGTTCAAGATTCAAAAAGAAGTCAACGGTAATCAGATTGACGCCGATAAACTCGCAAAGACGGTGACAACCGCCTTGGATAATCACCGACAGACTGTTAATTTAGCTGACACGTACAAAAAGCCGACTGTTAAGGCGTCTGACAGCAGCCTGCAAACGACTGAAAGAGACATGAATAAACTTGCCGCAACCAAGGTATCCTTGCAGATTCAGTCCAAGACCGTCACAGTTCCTCAAGCAACCGTGATGAGCTGGGTGACCAATGACAATGGCAAGGCAACCGTCTCCAGTCAGGCGATCACCAATTATGTTTCGACGTTGTCACAGCAATACAGCACCATTAATAAGACCCGCCAGTTTAACACGCAACAGCAAGGCACGGTTTCGGTTCCCGCCGGCACGTATGGCTGGAGCATTAATGTCACCTCAACTGCAGCGATGATTCTCGCCAGCGTCAAAGCCGGACAGGATCTTAACAAGGAAGTCGTCCACAGCGGTTCAGGTTATGCGACTGACGGCGACATCGGTAACACTTATGTTGAAGTGTCGAAAGAAAAACAACACGAATGGTATATCAAAGACGGGAAAGTGGTCATGGATTCCGATATTGTGACTGGCAAACCGAACCAGGCAACCCCATCCGGCGTTTTCTACGTTTGGTCGAAACAGCGTAATGCTACATTACGTGGCAAAAACGATGATGGTACCGACTATGCCAGCCCCGTTTCCTACTGGATGCCAATAGATTACACGGGTGTCGGCCTTCATGACAGTCCATGGCAACCTAAATACGGTGGTGACTGGTACAAAGAACACGGCTCGCATGGCTGTGTCAACAACCCGCCTGATTTCATGACGAAGTTATATGCGGCAGTAGATGAAGGAACACCGGTAATCATCTATTAAAATTTCCAATATTCAACATCTTAGTCAACCAAAAATTCAAATCGGCTCGTGAGACATCCCCGTCCCTTGAGCCGATTTTTTGTACCCAACTGTTAAGCAACCTCCGCTGTTGACTTTTTAACCGGAAAGACCGTTACACCGTCAAAAAACTATGGTATTATAGGACAAGATTAGAATATTTTAATAAAGTGTGTACCTGTGATGGAGGAAACGGCATGTTAATTAAATCGTTAGTATTAAAAAAGGAGTTCCTGACTACTGTCAAGGAAACGGTTACCCTTGAAGAAGCATTGAAGATCCTTGAAGACTCCGGTTTTCGTTGTGTGCCGATCCTGGATGAAAGCGGCACGATCTTCCGCGGCAATATTTACAAAATGCATATCTATCGCCATAAGTCCCAAGGCGGCGATATGAGTTTACCGGTTACTTATCTGCTGAAGAATGCTACCAAGACGATTCCGGTGAATGCCCCGTTCTTCAAAGTTTTCTTCAACATCAAGGATCTGCCGTACATTGCGGTTTTGGATGAAAATGCCAACTTCTACGGCATCCTGACACATGCAAAATTGCTTGGAATGTTGTCTGAAGCTTGGAACGTCGATGTTGGATCTTATGTTCTGACTGTGATGTCCACCGGTGAACGCGGCGACTTGGCGAAAATGAGCAAAATTTTGGCTAAGTACGTTTCCATCTCCGGCTGTATCACACTGGATGCCAAGCGCGACGAATTCGTCCGCCGAACCTTATTCACATTGCCAGCCGGGACAGATGAAAACACATTAAATGAAATTGTTTCCCGTTTGGAGAAGAAGAGCTTTCGCGTTGTTGAAATTGACGATTTGCAATCTGGACAGCCGATTCGGGTTGACGAAGAACTGTAATCCGGTGTCAACCACCACTGACTAAAGTCAGTGGCTTGTGAGCAAACACCCTTCTTACGAGCGCTTGAATCACAATTTGCACAGATACACCACTGCAGGCAGTTCGTAGAACTGCTTTGTCTTACACGGCAATTACCAGTGCCTTTAGCGTTCCCAGGTTGCCATAGGGACGAGCCTAATCAGGCTAATTTAGCAATACCTTTGATCAGTATGTTCTGCGCGGCATTGTGATCGC
>NZ_MSSM01000023.1 GCF_004123795.1 Lacticaseibacillus chiayiensis
TTTCTCAAACGGCATCCGGAAATTCGCGATTCTCAAGATTGGGGTGGACATTTATGGTCACCCAGCTACTACATGAGTACACTTGGCAACATGAGCAAGGACGTCGTTGAAAATTACATCAACAACCAAAAATACAACGAACTGAAAAAGCGCCCTAAAGGGCGTTGAGAGAGGGCCTATCCATCCCATGACTAAAGTCACGGGATTTCCGGCCAGTCATAATTAAAAAGTGATTGAACTTTAAAAGCAGTCGTTCCAAAAGCTATTGCAAGCTTCGGAACGGCTGCTTTTCGTTTGGTTATTACGAATGAAACTGCTATGATCTAGTTAATAATTGAGCATAGATGTGATTCTTATTACGAGGAGGGTAGCTCGATGCAGTTTTTTCAAGCATTCATTCATGACGGCCAAAAAGCGACCCTACAAACGATCACCACAGATGATCTATCCGCTGGGGAACTTTTAATCCGCGTTGCTTATTCGGATATTAACTATAAAGATGCTTTGGCGTACCAGCCGCACAACCAAATTATTCGCCAATACCCGCAAATTCTTGGTATCGATCTCAGCGGTACGGTTGTGGCCAGCCAGGATCCGAAGTTTAAAAAAGGCGATCAGATACTGGCAACCGGTCATGGCCTGGGCGTCAGTCAAGGCGGCGGGTACGCCCAATATGCCCGCATCCCGGCAAAATGGGCCATGCCGCTACCGCCCGACATGACACTTGAAACAGCCATGGCATTCGGCACAGCAGGGTTAACGGCAGCCTTATGTGTCAACGCACTGATGCAGGCGGGCATGACGACAGAACAAAATCCCAAGATACTAGTCGGCGGTGCAACCGGTGGCGTCGGCAGCATTGCCTTACAATTGTTAGAAAATGCCGGCTTTTCAAATCGAATTGCCGTTGTGCGCACACCCGATCAGCAGTCGCAAGTTCGTGATCTGGGTGCCACCGCAACCTTAGCGCTAGACGAACTACCACAAGGCAAAGCGCTGAGCCGTCAACAATTTGATTACGCCGTTGATCCACTTGGCGGCAGCTTCACGTCCAACCTACTGCCAAGCATGCGATACAACGGCGCGGTCGCGTTATGCGGCAATGCGGCCGGTACTTCCTTACCATTAACAGTCTTTCCGTTTATCTTGCGGAATATCAGCCTGCTGGGTGTTGATTCTGTGAACGCGCCCACTGTGTTACGGCAAAAAGCATGGATGGCACTCGCAAAATTGAAACCTGTTCCTTTCCAAAAAATCAACCTAGCCGACCTGCCGCAAGCGTTAAACGACCACTTTACGCACCACCCAGTTAGAACGGTTGTTAGTATGGCTTGATAACATCTGGAAGAACGAAGTCAGCTATCTGTCAAAATCAAAAGGCACCTGGATTCCCAACTATAGCCGTGTTGAGAATTCAAGTACCTTTTCTATTAAGCCGCTTTTTAGCCTTCACTCGCTAGCCGGGTTGTTCACATTCAAACCGTTAACTTAATAAAACAGCATCATCAGCAAATTCCTGCCCGCTGCGTTCTTTGAACAGCGTCAACAAGTCTTCAACCGTCAGATTTTGCTTTGCCTCGCCGCGAACATCCACAGCAATTTCGCCGTGATCCAGCATGATAAGACGGTCACCGTATTTCAAGGCACTCGCCATGTTGTGGGTGATCATTAACGTGGTGATCTTTTGTGCTCTCACCATCTGATCCGTCAACGCCATGACGGTTGCGCTGGTTTGCGGATCAAGCGCCGCCGTGTGTTCATCTAGCAGCAACAGCGCCGGCTTTTTCAACGTCGCCATCAACAACGTGACCGCCTGACGTTGGCCGCCAGAAAGCAGACCCATCTCCGCTCCTAATCGCTTCTCCAAGCCTAACCCCAGTGTTGCGAGCTTCTCCTGAAAATGCTGGCGATCGCGTCGCTTTACACCACTGGCCCAAAAGTTGCGCCATTCACCGCGTTTTTCCGCCAAAGCCAGATTTTGTTCAATCGTCAATAACGAAGCCGTGCCTGATCTGGGATCCTGGAAAACGCGCGCAATTAATTTAGCGCGTTTGGCAACGTTTTGGTACGTCACATCTTTCCCATCAATGAGAATCTGTCCCTGATTAACTGGCAGTGTACCGGCAATACTATTAAGCAACGTGGATTTGCCTGCGCCGTTACCACCGATGATCGCCACAAACTCACCGCGTTCCAGGCTCAAGTCAATACCCTTCAATGCGTGGTTTTCATTAACGGTTCCTTGTTCAAAATATTGATGTAACCCGTGTACTTCGAGAACTGCCATCTCAACGAACCTCCTTTTGCTGCTCCATCGGCGAAACAGGCATGGTATCTGCTGCCTTGGATATCGTTGTCTGCCGTTGCTTAACCGGCCGCCGATTGCCATGCCGCACTTTTAGCTGGAAAAGTTTCTTCTTCAGCAATGGTAAAGATAGGAAAACTGTCAACATGAGTGCATAGAAGAAGCGCAAGTAGTTCGGATCAACGCCCATGTCCAGCACCACCGCAATAATCAGGCGATAAATCACAGCGCCAACAATGATCATCAACAACCGCGCCCACAACGGTACGCCGCGAACCAGAATCTCCGAAATGATAATGGCAGCCAAGGCAATAACGATCGTGCCAATCCCCATCGATAAGTCGGCATAGCCATTGGTTTGCGCCATGAGACTGCCCGACAAGGCAATGAGCCCGTTACTTAGCATATAAATGATGATTTTCATGGCATCATTATTAATCCCGTTGGCCGCAGCCATATCCTGATTGTTACCAACCGCGGCTGCCGCCAAGCCCATTTCAGTATGGAAAAAGAACACCAAGATACCGATGACCAGTGCCACCACAATCGCACCAACCATGATGCTGATCGTCGTCGCATCACCGCTATCAGATAAATTGAAAACTGTTTTGACCGTGCCGATTAAGCTGATATTGGCTTTGCCCATAATGAACAGGTTCACCGAATATAAGCCCGTCATCGTCAAAATACCGGTCAGCAAATCCGGAATGTGCAGCTTGGTGGTCAAAAATCCGGAAACTGCCCCAGCAGCAGCACCACCAACAAATCCCATCAGTGTTGCCACAATCGGCCCCGTCCCCGATACAATGGCATGGGCGGTAATCGCCGCTCCTAAAGGAAAACTCCCTTCTGCCGTCATATCGGCAATGTCCAAAATCCGAAAAGTCAGATACACGCCGATTGCCATAACCGACCACAATAACCCTTGGGCGATACTCGATGTCACAATGTCCATAACGAAACCCCTCGTTTTTTAAATCGTTTTTTATTCTGCTTCTTCCAACATGGCCTTGGTCAGACCGAATTGCCGCATCCGTTCCGGATTGATCACCAATCGCGTCTTGGATGGTTCTTCGACGGGCAAATCTTTAACCTTCTTGCCCTTCAGTAACTGCACGGCCAGCTTGCCGGTTTGCTTACCGAGATCTTCGTAATTGATGCCCACAGTGGCAACCCCAGCAAGCTTGACCATAGTCGCGTCCGCCGGCACCACCGGAATCTTCTCTTTGGAGCTGACTTTACCGATCGTCGCCATAGAAGCAGCCATCGTGTTGTCGGTTGGAATGTAAATGACATCACTTTGCTTCATCAATGCTGACGCGCTTTGCTCAACATCATTAGTTGTAGCCGCCGTTTTTTCGACGGCTGTCAGCCCGAGCTTCTTAATCGCAGCTTTGGCTAACTTAACTTGAACCTGGGAATTTTGCTCCGCAGCGTTGAAAAGCAAACCGATCTTTTTAGCTTTCGGAAAGACTTTATGAATAAACTTGATCTGGCCAGCCACATCGACTTTATCGGTGACACCGGTGGCATTTTTGTTCGGTTTATCCGGATTGCTGACTAATCCAGCTGACTTAGGATCAGTGATCGCCGTAAACAACATTGGCGTTTTGGTATCCGCCTTCTGCAAAGCTTGCGCAGCCGGGGTCGCAATCGCCAGGTTGAGATCGTTCTTATCGCGTTTCAGACGCTGGCTCATCGTTTGCAGATTGGATTGGTCGCCTTGGGCATTGACATAATCCAGCTTGATCTTATTGCCTTTGTAACCGGCTTTGGCAAGTTCTTCCGTGAAGCCTTTGCGCGCAGCCGTTAACGCCTGCTGGTCAATCAGTTGCAAAATGCCGACTTTTACTTGGCTTTTATCAGCAGCGGCTTTGGTTGACTTGCCACAGCCGACCAAAGCGATCATTGCCAATGATGCTGCGGCAATCACAGCGATTCGTTTGAATTTCATTTTTTTCTTCCTCCTGAGATGTTTGGTGAGTTGCCGTGCTGGTTTGGACGGGTAGTGTGGGAACCCGCGGCACGGCTGTGAGCAGAGTATCTTATGCTCTAAAAGTAAAGGACCCACCACTGGATTTCCTCATCCGTGTGGTGGGCCCTTTTACTTTTTCCCGGGAAAGAAAAAGCCACATGGATGAATTCGTCCATGTGGCGGTTGATTGCAAGTGAAATACTCACGGCCATCATGGATACAAACCTGATTGGCTTGTATCCATGAGATACAAACCATTATCCGAAATAGCCGTAATAGTACGCGTGATTAAGTTGTGTTGTTTTGCTTTGTCTCATGATCAACACTCCTTGTATCCAGAAATTCTTTCCTTCTGGCTTGTTTCTAAGAGTATCCTCATAATTCCATCTTGTCAACACATATTTTCACGATTATTTTGGCCATCTCAGGTTTTGCTCGAATTAAAATGTCAAAGAAAGTTGTTATACCGGCTACTTTGGTAAGTTAACTTTTTGTTTCACCGCTTTTAACATAGCCTCATTTTTAACGGTTTTGACATTGGCCGGTTTTT
Source organism: Lacticaseibacillus chiayiensis (assembly GCF_004123795.1). Taxonomy (GTDB): domain Bacteria; phylum Bacillota; class Bacilli; order Lactobacillales; family Lactobacillaceae; genus Lacticaseibacillus; species Lacticaseibacillus chiayiensis. The sequence goes on from NZ_MSSM01000023.1 coordinate 4,831, forward strand.
CGACGGCAAGTTTTTTGACCGAAGTGCCCTTTAAAAGTTTGATTGCCATCTTAGCAGTTTGTTTGCCAAGATCGCGATAATCAATGCCTTTGGTAATCGTGCCGCCGTCTTTGACCATGGTGGATGCTGCCGGCACGACCGGGATTTGTTTTTCCTTGGCAACTTTACCAATAGTCGGCATGGCCGCGGCCATCACATTATCGGCCGGTAAATACAACGCATCGACATCCTTCGTCAGGCTCTCGGCCGCCTGCTGAACATCATTAGTTGTGGCAGCTGTCTTGATCTGGTAACGAAGACCCAGCTTCTTAAGATACGCTTTTGCTTGCTTGATCTGGTAGACCGAGTTAGGCTCGCCAGCGTTATACATCAGGCCAATCGTTTTCGCTTGGGGAAAGGTTTTGTGCAATAAATCAATCTGGTCCGCAACTGCAACCAAATCAGTGACGCCGGTAGCATTTTTGTCTGGTTTCGCCAAGTTTGTCACCAATCCAGCTGACTTTGGATCTGTGATAGCAGTGAAAAGCATTGGTGTTTTTTTGTCGGCTTTTTGCAGCGCTTGGGCGGCCGGCGTGGCAATGGCCAAATTAACGTCATTCTTTCCACGTGCCAGCCGATCGCTCATGGTTTTGAGATTCGCCTGATCGCCTTGGGCATTCACATAATCGATCTTGATGCGCTTGCCTTTATAACCTGCTTTAGCGAGTTCCGTCTCGAATCCTTTACGCGCTTCGGTCAACGCGGTCTGATCCATTAACTGCAAAATACCGACTTTAACGGTTTCTTTGTTGGCGGCTTTCGATTGCTTGCCACAACCCGTTAAAGTCAGGCCGATTAGTGCCATGCCGGCTAATGCGAGTAAAAGATGTTTTTTCATGATAGTCCTCCTTGAAGTAACGTTGCGTGCTTACCCTGTAACAAAACCGTGAAGACCTTTTTTAGCAGATGATTGGGTACCAGCGGAAATCAGAACTTGATTTACCATCCCCGTCACACATTCACCAAAATAAAAAGCGGACCAGTCACATTTTTCCATTGCGACTGATCCGTGTTTTCGGTATAGAAAAGCCGCATGGATTATTGTTCATCCATGCGGCGTTGTTGACACATTTAATGTGACAGCCTTATGGATGCAAACCGTTGCTTGCGCGGTTTGCATCTGACTGCAAACCGCTATCCAAAAAAGCTGCCAAAAAAGATATTCAGTTGTGTTCGCCGATAATTCATCACGGTCAACACTTCCTTCGGGTTTGTATGGGATTAAGAATACCGAATAGAGGACACCTTCGTCAAGAAAAAATTTTAATCTTTTTACAATACGCTTGTTATCTAAAAATCATTTTCAGATACTGGTGATTGGCAGCCGCCACCAATCGATCGACCATACTTAATCTGAGTGTGCCACTTGCCTGTTGGGCTAACCGAATGAGGGGCGTGTCTAATACGATCGCCTGCTGAAACTTGGCCTCGGGACCGTCCTTGTCAATGTAATCCTTTGTACGCATTTTAATGACCGTCCGCGCGATTATTCGTAGCAACCACGAATATTTCTGCATTTCGCGTGGCGTGTTCAGGCGCGTGAATTCACCAGGAACAAACTCATGATGTGGCGGTACCTTTTGGCCGGTAAGCTGTTCGAAATCATGCACGGTTGGTTTGCCAGATGGCGTTGTATACCAACCGGGAACGTTTTCGAAATTTGTGAAGGCCTGTCCTTGAATTTGAACCGGTAAGACACTGACAATATCAACAGAACTTGTCCCGATTGCCACGGCTTTGGCGGCATCAGGCAGTTCCCATGTCTGGGTTTGTTCATGCCATTCTTTAAACGCCTGTGCCGGCAGTGCTAACGTAACCGTCACTGTTTCGCCAGCTTTGACGAACACTTTTTTGAAGGCTTTCAGTTCTCTGACTGGTCGCAAGGGACGCGTGGTCTGCTCCTGAACGTATGCCTGAACCACTTCTGCGCCATCGCGACTGCCAGTATTAGTCAGCGCCACCTGCACCGTAACTGGCCGGTCATTGGTGACGTGATCATCAGTAAGGCGTGCATTTTTTATCGCAAAAGAGGTGTAGCTGAGGCCAAAACCAAACGGAAATGCCACCGGTACCTGAGCTTTGTCGAAGTAACGGTAGCCGATATATGTGCTTTCGACATAGGGTACGGAACGCGTACGGTGATCGTAAAGCTCCGCAGATGGTACATCCGCATAACGAACTGGGTAAGTTTCAGCCAACTTACCGCTTGGGTTTACTTGTCCGGTCAATACCCGACCGGCGGCTGTTCCGATCTGTTCACCGCCTAAATACAAATTCAAAATCGCCTGTACCTGATCCAACCACGGTAGCTCAACCGGTGCTCCGGCGACCAACAAAACCACGACATGCGGATTGATCGCAGCAATCGCCTGCAGCAAATCATTTTGGACTTTCGGCAAGGCCATGTTTTGGCGATCAAAGCCTTCAGACTCATAGCTATCTGGCAATCCAGCGACAAAAATAACCTTGTCGTGTGTGCGGGCAAGTTCCAGTGCCTGAGCTATCGCTGCCTCATCAACTTGATCATCCAGTCGATACCCTGCCGCATAATCATAAGCGATGCCGGTTTGCTTGAACCCAGTCAAAATCGACACCTGTTCCGCCGCCTTAATATGCGATGAACCGGCACCTTGGAAACGGGTCTCTTTGGCTAATTCACCAACCACGGCTACTTGCTCATTGTCAGCTAAAGGCAAAATCCCATTGTCATTTTTCAACAGCACAATGGCACTTTCTGCAATTTTTTGCGCCAATTTAGCGTGCTGATGTAGCATTTCTTCGCGCGAGCCGGTGAACTTAGGCCGCTGTTTACGCGCCATCTTAGCAATATTGCTGGCAGCTCGGTCCAAACTCGCAGGCCGCAACTCACCAGTCTGAAAAGCTTTCAATGCTTCTTTATCAAACAGGTGCTGATCCCCAGGCATTTCCAAATCAGTGCCGGCATTCAGCGAAGCAACCTTATCGTTAAGCGCACCCCAATCGGTAATGACGGCACCGTCAAAACCGAACTCATGACGCAGAACCTGCGTCATCAAATAATGATTGTCACTGGCGTAGCGACCATTTACTTTATTGTAAGAACACATAACCGATTCCGGCCGTCCTTCAGTAACCGCAATGCGAAAGGCTTCCAGATAGATCTCATGCAGCGCAACCGGATCGATCATCGAATTAGACGACAACCGACCATTTTCTTGATTATTCGCCGCAAAGTGCTTCAGACAAGCCGCCACACCCTGTTTTTGAATGCCTTGAATCCATGCCGCGCCGAGTTTCCCCGCCAAGAACGGATCTTCACTAAAATATTCGAAATTTCTGCCACACAACGGATTACGCTTCATATTCACGCCAGGTCCCAACACAACATCAACGCCCAGGCTGCGGGCTTCAAGTCCGATCGCCTCACCCATTTCGGCAATGAGTTCTGGATCCCAAGACGATGCGCTGGCACTCGCCGTCGGAAAACTGGTACTCGGCACGCTGTCATTAATGCCCAAATGATCGGCCTCCGCAGCCTGATAACGCAAACCATGCGGGCCGTCACTCATCCGAATGCTAGGAATACCATGCTCAGGAAAAGATTCCGAAGACCAAAAATCCTTTCCTGAAGTCAACTTCACCTTTTCTTCAGTCGTCAGACTATTAAGATCAACTGGTGACTCTGAATTATCCATCAAATTACCCCATTTTTAATTTTCTGAGCGGCATCGTTCTCTTCACTAAATCTTAACGTTTTTTACCCGAGAATTCCCGTCAATCGGTTCATTTTCTTGGAAAAAAAACGGCTACATGTCGCGTTTAACAGGGGTTATCATATTATATGACTATTTTTGCTAGAAAGTGACATTTCTTTCCGTTCATTGCCTAGAAACCGGAGATGATTGCACAAAAAATCATCGAAAAAACACGCGTTCTAAAATTTTTGTCAGATCGTCATAAAAAGTTCACATTTACGGATTATTATTTTGAGTGTAGCAAGGAAGTTTACCCCCTTCTTACTACTACCCCAACCCAACTTTTTTCATTTTTACTCCTCCAAAGTAAAAATAAGTCAGTACCACCCCCAATGGCACTGACATGGGAACCCCGCGCACCCCCAATGCGTGGGGCTTTTTTTGTGAGCGCGAACCAGCCCGGTTAGAAACCGGAGCATAAGTGGCCTCGGGCGTGATGGCTGGGCTTTGGCCATTGCGCCCGAGGTCCTTATGTGTAGGTTTCTGGGCTGGTGAGCGCGTTATAGAACATCAAAGTCCCATACATAATTGCCCCTGATAGAACAAACCCTTTCATCGCGGCCACTTTCGACCATTCCTACCAAGGTCCTTACAAACATCACCTACGCCAGCAGCCGCCTTACAGAACACAACAGTCTACCTACGTACTTACAAATCAAAAAACACGACCCCCGCTTGATGACCAGCCACAACACATGGCCAACCATCGAACCAAGAATCGTGTTTACTCACCCAAACAACCAGCTGCACCATCACGCATCCGCATCACGCACCGTCATCCGGTCCTGCACCGAAGTTGGCCGCTCCAACTGATCCAAAATAGCCAGCGCCATATTCCCGGTAGTAATGTGACTCTGCCCATCTTCGCCAACCAACAAGGTATCTTTACCGGCAACATAACGCGTGGCCGGTCCAGTCGGAAACGCCTCGCTCGCTGAAATTCCGATCCAATTAACATTATCGGTCATCTGCAAGAAGCGATATTCATAATACTGATACTTAGCACCGTCATACCACGGCTGGCTTGCAACACTCTCAGGAAAATCAAGAATCATGGGATGATCCGCGCCCGGCATCGACAGGCTTGCGCTACCCAGAATGAAAACCGCTAAAGTATCCGTATTCCGTAACAAACTAATCAAGTGAGTCGCAAAATCCAAATGCAAATACCCACGGCCGGATCCCCACGGCACACTCAGCGCATCCACAACGGCATCAACGTCATCTAAATCGGCCTCCGTCAATTCCAGCGGCGCTTTCACCAGTGTCGACACATTTTGACCAAGTCGACTGGCAGCTTTTTGCGCATCCCGGACGACGGCCATCACCTCATGGCCACGCCGTTGAGCTTCGGCAACAATCGCGCTCCCAGCCCGGCCAGTTGCACCTAAAACAGCTATTTTCATTTTCCTACCTCATTTCGTTTACGCTTACCGACCAAATTTGATTTCATTCTAGCATGCATTTGATGAAAGCGGCTGATTCAACCTTCTCTGTGGCAAAAATGAGAATAAAACTTCCTTATATGCCTGTTTATGCGGTACACTTAAAATAACCGGATAGAATGTGAGAGGATATTAAATGTCAATCGAAACGAGTCTAACTTACCAAAAAAAATTCTTCAGTGATTTTACCGATGCCTGGCATAAAAAATCACGCTATCGCCTATATCAGGGAATCGATGCAACCGCCGAAAACTTGCGGCTCGATATCGAAGAAGCCCCGGGTTACATCTTAGCTTACGACAAAAGCGCCCAAGCCGAGTTGCACGACTTTTTGCAAATCGGGTTGATTGACTTTTTGCGTCAGCACATCCCTTTTTTTGAGGTCAACGACCAAGGAGTCGTCTATTTCGGTAATTGGTACCACCGCCGCGATTTTGGCCATATCAACGTTATTTTGCGTGCGATTACCCAATCAACCGATGAGCAACGCAAAATTCTGCCACAACTGGAAGCCTTTTCCGACGATCCTGACCATTATCTCGATCGCCAATTAGACGCCATGCGTAAGGAAGTATACCGCGACGTCGACTCGCTGCACACGCAAATCGATAACCTTGAGGCCGAAGCTGCTCCAGTGCGCGATCAACCTACGCAAGGCGGTAGCGGCTTCAGGGGACTGCTGAAAAACTTCATTGATCCAAGCGACGATGACGATGCAGCTCCGTCCTCCCGAACATCAAGTGCGGACGCCTCACAGCTTAAAGCTCGCTTTGATAAAGAAAAATTGGCAGCTGATGACACCTTCGACAAGCGCAAACGCGAACTGGAAGTTTCGGCCGCGATCACCCGGTACGAATATCAGGCCGTTATGAATACTTACAGTTCCGTTGCTGAATTTGAAAATGTTCTTGCCAATCTCAAGGACGATTTTATGCAGTCGTTAAAGGTTGAAGGAGGTCGCACGCATGCTTAATCTGAATGACACACATTTGGCTGGCTTAATTACAAAGCCGTTATCGGTTTCCGAATTACGGCAACAGATTAGTACAGCCTATCAAACCGAAACGGATCGCTTAGCTGACTCACCAATATGGGGTGCCAATGATGACGCTATGACCGCCTTACTGGGTAGCTACACAGCACTGATGCGTGACAAGTTGTACCAGACGCTGCAAAATATGGCTTCAATTCCGACTAAGTTCTTGCAAACGCTGTGGTTCAGAGACACGACAACTGATCCGCAACATAGTGAGATAACGCTGATTCAGGCAACCGACAATGACAACAATGACTTATTGACGATTGTGAATCCTTTAAGCGCCGATGCAACACTCAAGGCTGTTAACTTGCCGACCTTATTGCAAATCACTGCCAGCGATGATCATGCTCTGACTTATAATGACGATGAAATCAAAGCGCTCTCTGCTTTGACCAAAGCCCTTAATCAAGCCGGCTATCAGTTCACAACGATCGATGAAACGGTCTTGCAACCGGTTAACGGATTACATTTTAAGACCCGCTTCGACAATCTCAAACCATTAGTTGGCAAAAAGACCGTTGTCAAACCAGGTGACTTCAGCATTAATGTCACCTTGGATCCTGAAAGCAAAGTCCTGGATTATCAAATCCTCGATGAAGACGGCCATGACTGGAAAGACTTAGGTTCCGAAGAAGTTACAAGTAATCGCTTCGAATGGGCGTCCACCACAATTCCGGAAGAGCTAGTCAATCATCATCTCAAATTAGTCGTACGCGTGTCTGCCGGGACAAACTCCCCCGCACTTGATGAACTCTTCGTGATTGCATCCAACAACGCAATCCTAATGCGGCAAGGCAAACAAACCGGCGTATACGAATTGCCGTTGCCGAACCAAAAGCTCTTTACCGTTTTGATCAACGCAGATAATAATATGGTTTATCTGAAATATCCAGATCCGGAGACGCAGATTATTGAACTGAATCGACAGTACCCGTTTATTGGCGAATGGCTCAAAGCGATATTGCCGCAGAAACGCGCATTTAATTAAAAGGTTACTTAGCGTAGATCACAATAACGCATTCGCTAGGAGGGTTTTTCATGGCAAATGAATTTCCGCAAGTAATGACGATTGGCGGTACGGATAGCGACGGCAGTGCCGGTGTCCAGGCCGATTTGCATAGTTTCTTTATGCGTGGCGTGTATGGTGCCACCGTTTTGACGGCTGCTGTGGCCGGTAACTCTTATGGCATTCAGGATAGCATGGTGATGCCATTGCCATTCATTGATGCCCAATTTAAGTCGTTGGCAGCTGACTTGAAGATTCGTGCGGCCAAAACCGGGATGTTGGCAGACCGAGCTTTAGTGCAGGATATTATCAAGAATTGGCAGCAATACGATTTTGGTGCGTTGGTCGTTGATCCGGTGATTATCACCAAACACGGCGCCATGCTGCTGGAGCAAGATGCGTATGATGCTGTTAAGAATGATCTTATTCCACTGGCAACCGTCGTGACGCCGAATCACTACGAAGCCGAGCATCTTACCGGTATGAAACTTGATTCGGATGCCAACATCGAAGCAGCTGCGCATCAACTGCAAAATTCTGGCGCTAAGAATGTCGTTTTAAAAGGCGCTCACGATAATCCTGAGCAAAAAGAAGTCCGGGACTTTGTGTTGCTGGAAAGCGGCAAAACTTTCTGGCTGAGCGAACCTTACCACAATACGGATCGCGTCAACGGCACTGGCGATACGCTGTCTGCTGTGATCACTGCCGAAATCGGTAAAGGTAACACGATCGAAGATGCCATTCGCATTGCCAAACGCTTTACGAACCAGGCAATCGGTCATCCCATTGCGGTCGGCCATCAGTATGGACCGATCAATCATTGGGCTAACCAGATCGTTTATCCGTAAAGCCCTCCATAACTTGAAATTGACAAAACAAAATCGGTACCTGAAGCAAAGGCTGTTTCGGGTACCGATTTTTGTTTGTCCGCAACGAATAACCGCTGCTAAGCCTTACTGGACGACTAATTATAAACAACTTGCGCTTCGTCCACTTGCCCAAAATTCTCGTCCAAAGCAACTCGCAACAGTACCGGCGAATCCGGTGCATAGCCTGCCACATAAACCTCGCGATGTCGGTCATTAAATTTCGGCACCAGCTGATGATCCGCGATCGTTGTTTGAATCCGCGTCAACGCCGCTATGCTATCATCTAGTGGCGTGTCACTGAAACTTTGAATCTCAAAGCCCTCCGCCAGTTGCTCGAAATGCAGCTGTGTCGCAATCGCGGGATCAAAATCAAGCTGCGCGACCGCCTCGGTAAATTGTTCTTTTTGAATAAACAGAGGCTGCTTCAGCCATATTCTGAAAACACGTCGATTGCTGATCTTATCACCACCGGACCAAACCGCCTGCAACGGATAAGGCCGATATGCTTTAAAATTCGGGATCTTGATGCCAACATTCGGCCCTTCACTGATTTGCTTAGCCACTGCCGTCACAGCTGCGGCCAAGTCAATAAACGTTGCGTCCGCCAAGCGATCAGGTGCAACGCCCATCGCCGTGATATAACTTCGTGTCGTCAACTTAACGAAACTCGGTCTTGCCGAACGTGAATACTCGTCCTGTTCGACTTTCTCCCAATCAAATTCACTCATCTTGCTGCCCCTCTCTGTAAGCGCTTATCACATTTACTGCCACAGAGTTTAGCGATATTGGCGGAGAAAGACAATTATTTTGTTTGGGGAGTTTGATTCATCTTGTTTGAACCCATTAGCAAATCAAAAATAAACGAAGGCTACTGTCTTCAAGGGCTAATCACTGTTATCTAAAAGGTGACGGGAATGCACTTCCTGATGGCTGGCCACTTTCTTGAAACGTCGACCAAGTTCTGCTTGATTGGCCTCGCTATAAAACGGATCTTTCACTTCAAAGGGTAAGCCGCCCTCAGCAATGCTCTTCTTAATGAAAATGTTAATTCCGTCGACAAATTGAGCCCCAACGCATCAAATATCTCAGCAGCTCGTTGCTTGTCGGCGAGGCTAGTTTTAACAGAAATAGTCACTTTCCTATTTTCTGGATCTGACAACGCCCTCACTTCGTCACTATATTAATACGATACATAGAAATTATATGCAAAATAGACGTTCTTTGCCGTATTTTTGACTTTAATTAGCCATACCCGATCGCACCAAATCTCAGCCACTCATACAAATCACCAACTCAAGAAATTTAATCAAGCCAACGCAAAAAAGACCACGGACAAGTGAAATCCGTGGTCTTTACCTATATACCTTATTGCTGCCGACTGCCAAACAATTGCATAATCCCCATCACGACCAGCAAACCGCCGAATAACGAGAAGACGACCATAACTGTTTTGAATGGGTTAATGACCATGATTGCCCCGATGACGATCAAGGCAACGCCATAAATGATGGTTGGCAGTGGCGAGACGTTCACATATTGTTGTTGACGCCGCGCGCCCATGATTTTGTTAATGCCATAAATGATGAGCACAACGCCGATGAAAAATGGTCCCATACTCATGAGCGGCATCACAATGGCCGGTAGCAACAGTGCCACTATCAGATAGATGACGCCTGTGAAAAGTGATGTGCCATAAGTTCCGGAACGTTTTTTAGCCGAGAAGCCATCGACTAGTTTGGGGATGGCCGCAACAATCAAAACCGCGGCCACGATCCATAGAAAACTTCGATAGACTTGATGAGGTTCAATTAAAATCCAGGCTCCGATCAGAATCATAAGCAGGCCGCGTAACCACGACCACCGTTGAAGACGATCAAACATTGCTTGCATTTTGGATGCTCCCTTGTTTTGCTAGTTAAAGCATAGCATATTGCGCGGCAATGCCCCTCCGTCGTCAGACTGAACTTTACCACTGTTCATGATTCCAACTGCGGCCGTCGATTTCTGCCTCAAGTTGGTCGCGGCGTTCGGCTTGCTGTGCGACAAAAGTTTGCAAAGCCGCGAAGAATGCCGCCTTTTCATAAGATACTGCGTCTTTTTCATGCTGGGCAGCCGTGTTGATCAGCCACTGTTCGTCAGTCGTCACTCCGACTCACCTGCTTTCAACTCGTGCAACGTCAACCGTAAGCGGCCAATTTCATCGGTTTGTGCGGCCAACTCATCAGCCATTATCTTCGTGTCAGGGTCAGCCTGCAGCCGATCGATAAACCACTGTGCCTGTTCTTCAGCATTATCAGGGTGTGTGAGCGTCAAATATTGCTGGTAGCGAATGAGTAATTGCTGGTGTTCGGTATCATTTTGGTTGGCGAAGCGCGCAATAGTTAGAGGCGCAAGCAGTTCCAACCCCGTCTTTTCGGCCAGTGCGGCATAAGGTGCCAAAAACTGGCTCACACTAAACCCGACGCGACCGCCTAATTGATACGCCGATTCCGGTTGGCTAAAACTTACTACGATGCCCAACGACTTGCCTGTCAGCAATCCTCCATGCGCGTTATAAACAAATTGTTTAACCCACACTTCAGTCAGCCACTGATGCAAACTCGCCGGCGCCATGTACCAGTACAACGGAAATTGGAAAATAATCCGATCAGCCTTCTGAATCATCTGCTGCTCAGCGGCGACGTCAAACGGCAAGTTCGCGTCTAAATGGTGCCAGACAACTTGCGACAAAGAAGCGGCACTGGCTTTTAGAAACTGCTGGGTGTCGCTTTTTTCAATATTCGGATGACTAACTACCACTAATGTCTTCAATTTGATCCCTTCAATAAGTGCTGCGCCAAAAATGCGACCGTGCCCGGCCACGCTTCGGCAAGATAACCTTCTGCATGCTGGCCACCCGGAATCACCTGCAATGTCACTGGCAACCCCAACGCTGCCGCCGCTTGGGCAAGTTGATAAATCCCGCTTACCGGAATGATCTCTTCCTGCGAATTAGCCAGATACAATGGCCCTGCCTCTGCTGTCAGCCGATCAAACGGCTCGACTTGCGAAAACTTGGTCTCATCAGCATCTACATAATTCAAAATAAACCACTTGTAAAATGGATCGTTGCGGCCGCCTTGATCGATTTTAGCGCTCGCCGTATTCACAAAATCGGTTTTGGTATCAGGTTGCGCCACGACTTTTGGATGAGCCGCAAACCATTGTTGAATATCAAAAATACCAGACCACGACACTGCCGGCACGCCTTCAGCCAAGCCAACATCCACTGACAATGATCCGCCAGCGCTCGATCCAAACACACCGAGATTTTTCGTATCAACATGATCACGCAGCCACGAAAAAGCGGCTAAAACATCGTCGCGTGCTGCCGGGAAAAAGGCTTCCGGTGCTAACCGATAGTTGGGAACAGCAACGGTATAACCAAGCGCGGCTATGCGTTCAGCCATACTGCCTTCCTTATTCTTTTCACCGCGAAACCACCCGCCGCCGTGAATATCAAGGATCGCTCCGCCATTTGGTTTATCCGGTTCATAGAAATCGAGTTTCTGTAAAGGGGCATCGCCATAAGCAATATCTTTGGTTACCTTAACTGTCAAAATAATCGCCTCTCAATCCTCACGATGACCACAGTATAACGCGATTTTCCAAAAAACAGCTAACAATTAACCCGCTTCAACTGGCGCCACTCTCAACATTAACAGTCCGGAATCTAATCCAAAACATCCAGCCCTAACGCCTGATTCAACTTTTTCTGAACGGTTGGCAGTGCTATTTTGCCAAAATCTTTAGTCGCTACCCACCGTGCAGGCATAAACTTCAGTTCCTCGACTTTGGCATCGGCTCCGATTAATGTCATCTGCCAGCGTTGATGGGTAAAGGTATGCTGAACCTGCTTCACGCCAAGATCAGCAAACGTTAAGGCCAAGCCTGATGACGCAGTAAAGATTCGGCTGACTTCATCTAGTTGATCGCTCATCATGGTTGTCTCAAGATCAGCCATATCAATCAACGGAAACATCCATAGATCTGCCAACATCCCAGTGCTAGGGCGCTGCTCGAACAGATAACCGGCATCAGAGCGTACCACTAAAGCAAAATAGCGATGCACAACTGGACGCGGCTTTTTGGTTTTAACAGGATAATCCGCCACAACGCCATCGCGATAGCTGGCGTCAAAGTCACGCACAGGCGAGTGTTCAGGATCCGGATGGTTTGCCGACATGTAACTTGAACCGAGATCCATCACGGCTTGATTAAAATCACCAGGACGATCTTTTGGGATTAACGGGCGAATCAAATCATAGAATACTTGGCGTGTTTGCGGCTGTGCGATATCGGCGTCTACTTTGAATAAACGAGCGAACACCCGAAACGCATTTCCATCAATGGCCGGCACGACTTCACCGAAACTAATAGAAGCAATCGCGCCGGCTGTGTAAGGCCCGATACCGGCCAACGTCTGTAACTCAGCTGAAGTCCGTGGCCATTTTCCGTCATAATCGTTCACAATTTGTTGAGCAGCTTGTTGCAACCGTCGCGCCCGTGAATAGTAGCCTAAGCCTTCCCATGCCTTCAAAACCGCGGCTTCCGGTGCCGCAGCCAGTGCCTCGACAGTCGGAAACTGCGCCATAAAGCGTTCATAATACGGAATCACGGTTTGCACTTGGGTCTGCTGAAGCATTAATTCGCTCACCATCACATGGTAAGGGTCATGATCCTGCCGCCACGGCAACGTCCGCGCGTGTTGATCGTACCAATCTAACAGTGCCTGTTGAAATGCCGCTACTTTTTCTGGCGGCCAATCCATTAAGTTATTGTTTGTCATCATAGGGTTTAGCTTACCATGGAGTTAGGTGTTGGGAAACTGTTGCGGGGCTATTTTGATTGGGTTTGTTTTTGAAAATGGTGGTAGGATGTGTCGTGACGCTGGTTATGTGTGAAGAGTCGTGGTTCATTGGAGATTGTTCTATTAGGGGCAATTGAATGGTTGATCTTCATGTTCTATAACGCGCTTGCCAGCCCAGAAACCTACACATAAGGACCTCAGGCGCAATGGCCAAAGACCGGGCCATCACGCCCGAGGCCACTTACACTCCGGTTTCTAACAGGGCTGGCTCACGCTCAGCGTTCTATAACGCGCTCGCAGTCGTAGAAATCGCTCCTGCTCGCGCTCACCAAAAAAATCACCCCTACGATCATACGTATCGCAGAGGTGATTTCTTGTTACGGTTCAATGATCACTGCAACTGCTGCAATTCTCATCGATTCGTTTTGCTTATTACTGGGTTTTGCCCATCAACGACAGTGGTGCCGCTTCTGATCATGCTTGCAATGCAGTTCGTGAGTCTTGAGCCGCCTGACGACAAACACTACTCAATCCATTACTGAATTTCAATGTTGTGACCAGACTCCTTTGATTCAGTCAACTTTGGGCATGTGATGTTAAGAACACCATCCTTGTAGTTTGCCTTGATGTTGCTGTCATCAACGTTTGGCAGTTGATAGCTCCGACTCATCGTGCCATAGCTGCGTTCGGACATCATGACGTTGCCGTTCTTGTCGGCGTGATCTGTAATGTCATCCTTGTGAACATTGATGCTCAAAATGCCATCATGGTAGTTCAGCTTGATGTTGTTCTTATCGATCCCAGGAACATCAACATGAACTTCGTAAGCGTCCTTGGTCTCCTTAACGTCAGTCAGCAATCCGTTGACGGCCGTGCTGGCAATGGAAGGAGTTGCCCAATCCATCCAGTCAGATACCGGGCCGAAGAACCGACGCGCCAAGTTGTCAAAGAACGGATCATTAACATCATTCATCAACTCATTATTACGACGATTCATAACTTCATTAGCCATAACAGATAACTTCCTTTCAATCAGAGACTTCTGGAATTCGGGAAACGTTCTTGGCTCCGGAGCCTTTGTTCCTTTTCCCTCGCTCCACCTATAGTTATACCACAAATTAGCACTTGTGAACGCCAAGTGCTAATTTTTTTGAAAAAAGTTTTTGCTCGCGGTTGTTATGGGGCGTCATTATTGAGTTTTGGGATTGTATATCAACCTATACCTGTAATTGGCTCAGAGTAATTGTGGCTGTGGCTGCGAGCAATTTTTGGGGTAGTCGGAATTTGCTCTATTGTCGGCAATCATGGTTGGACTGTCGTGTTCTATAACGCGCTCACCGGCGCAGGAGCCTGCGTGTAAGGACCTTGGTCGCAATGGCAAAAAACGCCATCACGCCCAAGGCCACTTACACTCCGGCTCCTAATCGCGCCGGTTCGCGCTCAAAAAAAGATCCCAAACAATTTCTCATTTGGAATCCGTGGCTTAACTAAAATTAGTTTTCATTTTCAAGGCGTTCTGCTTCTTCGTCAATTGTTTCGAAGCCAGACTTCTTAGGCTTCTTTTCAGGATGTTCTTGGCGCTCCTTTTCAACCTTAGCGATCAAAGCTTTCTTCTGTTCTTTGCTCAATGATGCCATGTGATGTCGCCTCTCTTTGGTGTGAGTTAGAAGGTTTGACCCTTTCAACTTCTGTTATACCACTTAAACGCCACCTTGACACATCCGATTTTAAATCCGCTCCTATGAACGCCTCTTGGGCGGAGCAATCAGGTCGATTCATTTCAGGTACAACCAGCTCAAGATTTTGCCCAATCAAATGGTTTGACCTGACTGATATCACCTGCCTCAGCCTGTGCCAAGCGATAATTAAGATCAAGCTGTAACAGCCATCTAGCACTTAGGCCAGTGGCTTGCTCAATTTTCCGCGCAACATTGATGCTCATGTACGCATGCCGATTCAAAATAAATGAAAGCTGTTTTTGCGAAACGTTAATGTGTTCCGCAAACTCAGACTGCGTAATATGGTGATACGCCATCAGTTCCTTCAGCGCATCAGCTGCCGAAGTCGTTGGCACGATGTTCATGGGTACTGAGTCATTAAAATCTACTTTATACATAAATAAAGGTCCCCCCTTTTAGTGGTAATCTTCAATACCTACAAAAACGACTGCCACGATTTCTGCAGTATCCACAGATTGCTGATACTCGTCATCAAATCCAGCAAATAATAATCGATAATTTGCACTGACATCAACCGCAAACAATCCTTGCCGATCACCCTTTAAAGCGTGAAGCCTTGAAGGTGGGAATCTGGACACATCATCCAAAGTTGTCGCCGCTGCAATTTCATCAATTCTTGCCGCAATTCTTCTACCAACACTAGTACCGAAAATTCGATTTCGTATGCGCGGATCTGTTAACTGCCTTTCTAATCTGTTGTTCTTCGCCTTAGCCTCCATCAACGCCCTAACCTTCTATCGGTATATTACCATGAAGGTATATTCCTTTCAAGTAATTTTTTGAATTATCACGGCGCTGTATGCAACTACGCCATATGCATCACTTTCAACCGACTACGCCCGGTTCCGGCCGGCTGTACCTGAAGCTGATCGGGAATGTTATCGCGTAATTCCGTGACGTGGGAAATAATACCGATCAACCGCGACTCGCCTTCCAATGACTCAAGGGCATTCATAGCCACATCAAGGCTATTGGTATCCAAACTACCGAACCCTTCGTCAACAAACAAAGCATCAATGTTGATGCCGCCACTTTCCTGTTGAATGACCTCACCTAATGCCAATGCCAGACTAAGCGCCGCGATAAAGCTTTCGCCGCCGGATAGCGTCTGAACCGCGCGCTGTTCGCCAACTTGATCATCATAAACATCGATTTCCAAGCCTGAGTGAATCTTTTGGGTGCCTAAATCAGTATGCAGCACAAATTGATAACGATTGTTGGAAAGCACCTGCAGGCGGGTGTTGGCAACATCTAGAATCTGCTGGAGATAGGCTTGCAAAACATACCGTTCCAAACTTAGCTTCTTAGGACCGTTCCCATTCATCACCGTTGTCAATGTCTGCAGGTCAGCAAAGGCAGCCAAGGCCGCTTGGTTTTCTGCCAAAATATCCGACGCCTGCTTCAATAACTTTTTCGCCGTGTCATAGGTCTGCTTCACTTCGATAAACGCCGTCTGAGCCTTCGTTGCGGCTTCTTCCGTGAGCTTAGCCTGCTCTTCAAGCTGATCAAGTGCCGGTTCCTGTTGATCGCCGATGGTTTTATTGCTAGCGTCCTGTAACGTCTTCTGCTGCAACACCGCATCCTTATAAGCCTGCGTTTGCTGTTGCAGATCCGGCAATTGTGGCAACTGCTTTTGCAATGCGGCAAACTGTTCAGAACCATTTTCGCCAAAATATTCCGTCACGGCTGCTAAAAAGTCCGTTGCCGCTTTTTGATGCTCTTTTTCCAGCTTGGCAATTTGTTCCGTGGCGTGGCGTGCATCGGCATGTAATCCAGCCAACTGTCGATCTAACTCGTTGACGCGATCCTGCGCAGCTTGTTGTTGCTCCTGATAATCGTTAACCGCCTGGGTCAGTTCTTTCGACTGTGCTGTCACCGTCGCCAGATCGCTTGTTCCTTCCGGCAATGCCGCTTGCATCGTCGCCAATGCACTCGTGGCTTTGGCAGCCTCAAGCTTGGCGGCGTTAAATGTCCCTTGCGCGGTCTGAACCTTTTCCTCATCCTGAGCCACGACTGCTTGTGTTGCCTTCAGCGTTTCTTCCAATGCGGTTTGTTTTGCTTTGGCAGTTTTCAGTGCCTTGACTGTCTTATCAGTAACAATCTTAAGCGCATCTAGCTGTTGCAAAATATTGCCGCGCTCAATGTCTTGATTAACAAGGTTGGGAACTTCTGCCAGCTTTTCAAGAAAATCTTGCTGCGCTGCATTGACTTTTTTATCCGCAGTTGCCTGCTGTTCTTCAAGATTCTTGAGCTGGGTTTGTAGCGTGGTCGCTTTTGCCGCTGCCTGTTGCCGGTTTTGTTCTGCCTGCTTGATCGCCGTCTCGGTTACCAGTGGTTCAGTCGTAGTTACGGCAGGATGCGGATGTTCAAGGCTGCCACAAACGGGACAAGGCGTGCCAGGTTTTAACTTAGCCGCCAACCGGGCAATTTGCTGCTTGATTTGGGTTTGCTGCAGATCGGTTAATTGCTGCGCTGTCGTTTCACTGGCTTTTGTGGCTTCAGCCAGCGAAGTTTTGACCATTGCCAGCTTTTTCTCTAGCGCGGCGGCGTCAGCTTGGGCTTCCTGATAGTTGGTCGCAATCGGCGTCAACATTGCCATTAACTGCTTTTGGTCAGCTGCTTGGTTCGCCAAATCGGCCACTGACAGCCCAGACAACTCGGTTTGTTGCTGCGCGAGCGCCTGCTGATCGTCAGCAAGCTTTTGTTGTGCCTGTGCCAGAGCACTCTCTGCTTTTGCAACTGCATCGGCTTGCTTTGCCGCCTGCTGCTTTTGCGTTGTCATGGCGACTAACTGTTCCCGAACCGACTGCAATTGATCGAGCTGCTTTTTCTTGGCTTCAACGGCAGGCGCTTGTTGCTGTAAATCGCTTAACTTGGCTTTAGCCTGCGCCATGGCCTGTTGAGTGGTCACCAAAGCCGCGTTTGTCTGTGCGGATTGCTTTTTCGCCGCATCCAGGTCCTGTTTCGTACTTTCGACTTGTTGGGCAGCTGCCTCGTGTTGTTGCACCCAAGTTAACTGATCCATGAGTTTCAGCCGATCCCGCTGAGTCGGTTCCTGCTCAGCGAGTTTTGCCAAGGCAGCGGTGGTCAGTTCGCGGTCTTTAAATGCTTGTGCCAACTGTCTGCCTGCCTGAAGCGATGCCTGCGCAACACGATAAGCATGATGGCTGCTGTCAGCCGTTTTTTGTCGTTCCGCAACCGTTGCCGCTTGCTTTTCGACATTTTCCCGCATCAAGTCAAGCTTGTCCGCCGGCGTGGCATTTTCATCTGGCGCGACTTCGAAATCAAATTGCGATGTCAAAAGATTGAGCAGCCGCTCCTGATCCTGGATTTTTGCGCCTTGCTTCTTGGTTTTTGCCAGCATCGCCGCCTGCCACCGTTGAATTAGTTGCGTGCCAAACAAGTCGCGCAATAAGTCTTCCTTAGCATTACTGTCCGCATCCAAAAAGCGCCGAAAATCCCCTTGCGGCAGCAACACAATCTGGCGAAACTGTTTGGCGTCCAAGTGCAAAACTTCATCTAATTGCGCCTGCACCTGATTCTTCTTGGTATATTCCGCCACCTGCTTGTCAGCATTTGCGATCGCCAACATAACTTTAGCTTTAATCTCCGTGAGCCCATCCCCGCGCTTCTTTTGTTGCAGCTGTTGCGGCTGGCGGGTCACCGAATAAAGTTTGCCGTCATGTTCAAACGTCAACGTCACTTTCGTCAAATTATGATGACTGGCAAAATTCGACCGCATCTGAACGCCATCACGCTCGCCTGAAGTTTCCCCATACAAGGCATACATCAAGGCATCAAAAATCGTGGTCTTCCCACTGCCGGTCGGTCCACTGATCAAAAACAACGGACTGGTCCGAAAGTCGTCAAAATCAACCGTTTCATCAGCATACGGGCCAAAAAACCGCATGTGTAATTGTTTTAGTTTCATTGCTTTTGCTCGCTTTCTGCCGCGGTCAGGCCGGCTTTTGCCCACTTCAGCTGATCAGCCGTCAGATCGGTGTGCATTAGTTCTTCATAAAAGGCCTTCAGCAAACTGACCGGATCCAGATCACGTTGCCGCTGTTGCAATGGCTTCACTGCCTGGACACCATTTTCCCGCCGTAAGCTGATGATCCGCGGGTAGATTTTCCGCAATTGAGCCATCACATTCGGAATCACCTGTGTATCGGTCAAATCAATCCCGATGTAGGCATCCCGATCCTGCTGCTGATAATAGGTCGGATCGGTCAAGTCCGCATAACTGGCTTTCAACTCGAGTAAATCATGCTGCGACTTTAACGGCACAAACTCCCGCGCCATGGTGTCAGTGTCCACAATGTAAACGCCTTTTTCCTGCTTGGCCTCGCCTACCGCATACTTCAACAAAGCGCCGCTATATTGAATCTTCGGCTCGCCATGCAGCGCATTGTGGTTATGCAAATGCCCCAGCGCAACATAATCAAACGCCGCCAAATCATCAATCGGCACCGCATCCAAGCCACCGACATTCACCTTCGTCTCTGAGGCACTATGGTCACTGCCAGCTGCAAAAAAATGGCTCACCAAAACATGCCGCATGCCTGGTTTAAACAAGGTTTTCATCTTGGCAACAATCGGGCGAATTGCCTGCGCCACGTTGGTAATATTCGGGTCGTGAAAATAATCGCGCACCGCAAACGGCTCAAAGTACGGCAGCAAAAAGAACTGCACGCCATCGAGTTCAATCGGTTTAAACGCCTCGGCTAACTGCGTATTGACAAACATTTGCGTAGCGGAAAACCACGAGCGTCCTGTCCGCAAACGTACCGCCGAATCATGGTTGCCGGAAATCACCAGCAACGGATAATGCAGTTCACGATTCAGCTTCACGAGCATGTGATCAAGCACGGCCACCGCTGCTTCGCTAGGTAATGCGCGATCATATAAATCGCCAGCAATCACGATCGCATCGACCTGTCGTGCCTGTGCGACCGCCACCAACCGGTCAAAAACTGCCTGCTGGTCAGCTAACAGATCAAAGTCATTTAATTTTTTGCCAATATGCCAATCGGCTGTGTGTAAGAATCGCATTTTCGCGCCTTTCTTTGTTACCGCTTACTTGCTACAATAATATTAGTTATTTAGGAGGAAAAATATGAACACGTTTATCTTTGATATTGACGGCACCTTACTCGATAATGTCGAAGGCTATCTTTATGGCTTGCAGAAAACCCTGTTGCGGCATGGACGCAAGGTCGCGATCCATGATCTGACTTGGACCAATGGCCGCGCAGGTGTTGACAGCTTAAAAGAGCTAGGCTTTAGCGATGCGGAAATTCCCACGGTTCACGAAGAATGGCGGCAAGATTCAAGAGCCTTTTTGACAGATGTTTCCTGGTTTCCCGATATGCAAGCCGTTCTTAAGCAGCTAGGCCAACAGTATAAACTCGGGCTCGTGACCTCAAAAGATAA
This sequence comes from Lacticaseibacillus chiayiensis, assembly GCF_004123795.1. Lineage (GTDB taxonomy): Bacteria > Bacillota > Bacilli > Lactobacillales > Lactobacillaceae > Lacticaseibacillus > Lacticaseibacillus chiayiensis. The sequence continues at coordinate 24,984 of NZ_MSSM01000023.1, forward strand.
ACCGCAGTTCCTTGAAGAGGACAAGAAATATCACTTCAGCCCGTATTTCCAAACGGTCGTTGTCGCCGGGGAAGCCAAACGCAACAAGCCATTTGGCGATCCCATTACATTGGCGCGCGAACGTCTTGGCGGCAATCCCGAAAAAACAATTTACATCGGCGATACCTCGACCGATGCCCAAGCAGCTGCCAACGCTAATGTCGCCTTCGCCCTTGCCGGCTGGACAACCCCGCCTTCACCAGCTGTTGCACCGCGCATCGCCGTCTTGCACCAAGCCAGTGACTTATTGAAACTGCCTGACTTGGGATAAACAGTTGTTTCTATTATATACTACGCATTTGTCATACTAACGTCATTTTTAACCTGCAAAAAAGGTGCGCAGGAAATTATACAATTTCTATTGAGTTTTTTGAAAAGCCGACCTTCGTATTTAGCAAAAGATCGGCTTTTTCGCGTGTATCCGCTAATTGATTTATCAATTGATGCAGCAAACAAGACATGGCTAAGTTTTTAAACAAGTGAGACCAATGTTATATGGCATATACTGTTTGTTAATATGTGTTGTATTATGTTTGCTTTGTAGAGCATTTTTTAGTTTATTCGAGCAATAACCGATTACTTAAGAAAGCAAACGGGTGGTTTAAAATCGCAAAATCGACGGTAATATTGGTCGCAATTAGGCTTGACGAACGCAGCGACCGGTGGTAACTTAAAACTGTAATAAGGAACAAAAACAAACAACAACGAACAAATTATGTGAGGTGATTCAATGCTTAAAGACGAGCGCTTGCTGACAATCCGCAATTTAGTGGATCGCAAGGGGATTGTGACCGTTAATGAAATTGGCGACAGTTTAGGGGTTTCAACCATGACCGTACGACGGGATCTGGAAGAGCTCGCCGATCGAAATGAGTTAATCCGCATTCACGGTGGTGCCCAGAGCACGCATTTTAAGCCGCTAACCGAATTATCCCGAAACGAGAAACGATCCATTCATGTGAACGAGAAACGGAAAATTGCTGCGACAATTGCGGATGTGATCAGTTCAGGCGACACGGTTTACATCGGACCCGGTACGACCATGGAACTCATTGCCCAGTATCTGAAAAAGCCGGAAGTTCGCGTTATTACTAACAGTCTTCCGGTTTTCCAGAGCTTTCAGGACCGTGCCGACTACTTTTCGCTGAAATTGATTGGTGGCCAGCTTCGTGAGCGGTCCGGTGCTTTTATTGGTAGCTTAGCCAACGAAATGTTAGCCCACCTCACCACCACCAAGGCATTTATCAGTGTCAATGGCATTGCTGATAACCATATCAGCAATGCCAGCCCTGAAGAAGGTCAAACCCAGCGAATTGCCTTGGACAATGCTGGCATGAAATTTGTTGCTGCGGATCATTTTAAACTGAATCGGCAAGACTTCTACAGCTTCTATGACCTTGATCAAACTGATGGCCTCATTACTGATGACGGTATCAGCGATGACGACAAGCAGCATTTCGGCGAGTATACCTCTGTTATTGTAGGAAAATGATAACGCGTTCTCCGGCGCAGAAGTCGGAGTGTAAGGGCCTTGACCGCAGTGGCCTAAGACCGGGCCATCACGTCCGAGCCCACTTACACTCCGACTTCTAACCGCGCCGGTTCACGCTCATACAAAAAGGAGAATAGATAAATCATGGATGTCATTATTGGTGCAGACAAAGACGGATTTGCAATGAAGGAACAAGTTAAGAAGTATTTAGAGGATCATCAATATCGGGTAACGGATGTAACTCCTGAACCGGCTGAAGATTTTGTTGAATCTTCACTGGCTGTTACTAAGGAATTGCTGAATGGCGATGCGCACAAAGCGATTATGTTTGACCGCTATGGTGTCGGCTCAGCCATGGCTTCTAACAAAGTCAAAGGAATGGTCACTGCTGTTGTTCAAGAAGAAAACACCGCGCACATGACGGCTGAACACAACGGCGCCAAAGCCATCGCTATCGGTACAGGCATCACCGGCGTTGACCGTGCCATTGCCATCGTTCAACGCTACCTCGACACTGAATATGCTGGCGGCCGTCACCAGATTCGGTTAGATATGTTGGAAAAAATGATTTAAGCTGCTCCCACATTTATTTAAACCAAGAAAGGAAGTTTCACCCAAATGATTATTGCAATCGGAAATGACCATATTGTGACCAATGAAAAAATCCAAGTCTCCAATATGTTGAAAGACATGGGCTATAAAGTAATTGACGAAGGTACCTATGATACCCATCGTACCCACTACCCGGTTTATGGTAAAAAGGTTGCCGAAGACGTTGCCGATGGTCGCGCAGACTTAGGCATCGTGATGTGCGGCACCGGCATCGGTATTTCAACCGCGGCCGACAAAAACGAAGGTGTTCGCGCGGCGATGGCCAACGACGCAACGTCAGCAGTTTATGCTCGTGAACAATTGAATGCCAACGTCTTAGGTATTGGCGGTGCCGTTACTGGTATCCACTTAATTGAAGATACGGTTAAAGCCTTCCTTGACGCAACCTACAAAGAAACGCCGGAAAACAAGAAGATCATCGACAAGATTGATAAAATCGCTAAGCCTAACCCAGAACAAAAAGACAATCCACACTTCTTCGATGCTGAACTCGAAAAGTGGGACGAAGGCGTTTATCACGACTAATTTGGCTTCATGAGCGTCCACGCGCTCACTAGCCCTGACTAAATGGAGGAATCTTCAAATGACCGTTACTCTGACTGCGGGACAATTTAAACATTTACAACAACTTTCCGATGACAACAACGTCATCTCTGCATTGGCAATTGACCAGCGCGGCTCGCTGAAAAAGATGCTGGCTGCTGCTGCCAACAAGCCGGCTGATGAAACCACGATCGTTGACTTCAAAAAGGCCGTTTCTGAAGAATTAACCAAGTATGCCAGCTCGATTTTGCTGGATCCGGAATATGGCCTGCCAGCGGCTAAAGTTCGAGCACCGCAAGCCGGTTTACTGCTCTCCTACGAAAAAACCGGCTACGATGCCACCGAACCTGGTCGCTTCCCTGATTTGATCGACAACCAAAGTGCACTCCGCATTAAAAATGAAGGCGGCGACGCGGTTAAGTTCTTGCTGTACATTGATCCTGACGAACCAGACAGCATCAACGATCGGAAATACGCCTTCGTTGAACGTGTTGGCGCCGAAGCGAAAGCCAATGACCTGCCGCTGTTCCTTGAATTGGTTTCTTACGATGGCAAGACCAACGAAACCGGCACCGCTGCTTGGGCTAAGGTTAAACCGGAAAAGGTTATCAAGATCACCAAGGAATTCAGCAAGCCGCAATACAACGTTTCGGTGCTCAAAGTTGAGGTGCCGGTTGACCAGAAGTTTGTTGAAGGCTATACCGACGAAGGTGTGACCCCAGTTTACACCAAGGAAGAAGTCGCTAAGTATTACAAAGCGCAGTCAGATGCCACCGATTTGCCGTTCATTTTTCTTTCGGCAGGCGTGTCCAATGAACTTTTCCTTGAAGAGCTCAAGTTCGCCAAAAAGGCAGGCTCAACCTTCAATGGTGTTCTCTGCGGCCGGGCAACCTGGAAGCCAGGCGTTAAGCCATTTGCTGCAGAAGGCGAAGCTGCCGGGAAGAAGTGGCTGGAAACCGAAGGCAAAGCGAACATTGATCGTTTGAACAAGGTTTTGGCTGAAACAGCCACCCCTTGGACGGACAAGGTGACTCACGAATAATTCGTGGTCAAGCCATAAAAGCCGACTCCCCAGGGAATCGGCTTTTTATTAAATGGATGACATCATAACGCGCTCGCCAGCCCAGAAACCTGCGTGTAAGGACCTTGGTCGCAATGGCCTAAGCCCAGGCCATCACGCCCAAGGCCGCTTACACTCCGGTTTCTGAACGGGCTGGCTCACGCTCACTCAGGAGGAGTATAAACAAATGATTTTAACCGTGACTCTGAACCCTTCAATTGACGTTTCTTATCCACTCGACCACCTCAAGATCGACACGGTGAATCGCGTCAAAAATGTTCGTAAGACCGCTGGTGGCAAGGGGCTGAATGTTTCTCGGGTGATTCACATGCTGAATCACGATCTTACTGCGACCGGGTTCATCGGTGGCTATTTTGGCAAATGGTTGGAAAATCAATTGGATCGCGATGGTATCGCCCGTGATTTTCTGCCGATTGACGCCGAAACTCGCAGTTCGATTGCAATGCTGCATGATGGCGGTAAGCAAACCGAAATTCTTGAAGCCGGCCCAACCATTGCCCCTGAAGATGCGCAAAAGTTTCTCGACCACTTCGACAAGTTGCTTGATCAGGCTGATCTCGTCACGATTTCCGGATCCATGCCTCAAGGACTTCCGGAAGACTATTACACGCAAATGATCGCCAATGCTGATGCTAAAAGCGTTAAAGTCTTGCTCGACACATCCGGCGCCACTTTGAAGTCTGCACTCGAAGCGCCGGTGAAACCCCTTTTGATCAAGCCAAACGAAGAAGAACTTGCCGGCTTGCTTAACCGCAAAGTCGATAAAACGGATTATGCCGCTTTAAAGCAAGATCTCATGGATCCGATCTTTGACGGCGTTGACTGGATTGTCGTGTCTCTTGGATCGGCCGGTGCCTTTGTTAAACATCAAAATAAGTTCTATCACGCCGCAATCCCTAAGATTCAGGTCGTCAATCCGGTCGGTTCAGGCGATTCAACTTTAGCTGGCCTTGCCATGGGCATTCACGATGGTAAGTCTGACGAAGACATTCTGAAGACGGCTATGACCACGGGGATGCTCAACACGATGGAAGCAGAAACTGGCTTCGTCAATCCGGCGAAGTTTGATACGTATTTTGCCAAAGTCACGATTGAAAACTATTAAATTCGGAAAGAAGTCAGCAAATGTCAACTTTTGAAAAAATTCAGAATTTGAATCCAGACAGGAAAATTTATCAGCTCACCGATGCGGCGTTTGCCGATTATGGCGTGACCTACTCACAATATGACGTCAGTGAACTCAAGGCATTCATGGACCAACACGTCAGCATCCCCGCTTCGACCGCGGCAAATCTTTATGTTCCTTCCAATCCAGACATGGAAAAGATTCCGGTTGTTCAGCAAATCGGGCGCGATATTTTCGCCGGCTTGCCGATCGAAGCCGGGGAATGTGCCGGACACGCCGATGCCTTAACTGCCGTAGAATTCCACCAAGGCAGCGAAGTGAACGTCTTTTTCACAGATGTTGTCATGGTCATTGGCAAACGCGGCCAAATGCACGCTGGCCAATTCAACGCGGAAAAAGATGCCAAACTGTTCTTCGTTCCGGCGGGGACAGTCGTTGAATTTTTCAGCGACACGTTGCATTACAGCCCGTGTGAAGCACATGCCAGCGGGTTCAAGTTCATCGTCATGTTGATTCGCGGCAGCAATCAACCGCTACCGGCTGATTACCACACGGACAACAAATTGATCGTTAAACAAAACAAGTTTCAAGTCGTGCACGCCACCCGTACCGATAAAATCAAACAAGGGATCCAAGTCGGCGTGACGGGCGAGCTCGTCAAGGTGGCACATTTAGATTAATCAATAATGGCCGACGACGCCGATGCTCCAACAAGCACAAGCTAAGACTCGACCGATCGTTCATTTTTGGAGGCGTTTATACATGGTAGAACTAGAATCAGTTAAAGATGAATCACCATTAAGTCGCTCTTTACAAACAGAACACTATAACGGAGCCGTTGCAGTGGTTTCCGCGGACAAAGAATTAGCAGCGGATTCGCAAGGCTTCTCCCAGATTGATATGAAGGTTCCTTTCGCATCACATACTCTCAGCGGCGCAGGCACCGTCACGCAGCAATTTTTCGGTGTTTTGTTGATGCAATTCGTTGAAAAAGGCACACTGAAGCTGACCGATAAATTGTCACAATATGTTCCTGAGTACAAGCAGGCTGACAACATCACCATCGGCCAACTTGCCACCATGCAAAGCGGCGTGCCGGATTACTTGACGCTCATGGCAGAACCGTTCAAGAAAAATGCACCAGTCACCTTACCAGCTGAGAGACTAGCCTTGCAAATCGACCAGCACAATGCAGCCGCCATGGATCTGGCAAAAGTCTTGGATGTTGTTAACGAGCAACCGTTAGACTTCAAGCCAGGCAGTCAAACGGTTTATAGCAGCACCAATGCTATCTTGTTAGGCGAAGTGCTCGATCGCTTGACTGAGGAACGGCCGCTTGAAGCCGTTTTAAAGGAAAAAATTTACGACCCATTGGCTTTGACACATACCAAAATGGGAACGGCACACGCTTTTGCAGAAAGCTATCATTGGATTGCCGGCAACCCTAATCTCGCTGGCAAAGGCGACGAAAACCAGGCAGATCGCGGCCTCGTTACAACGGTCGACGATCTTGAAAAGTTTGCACAAGCTGTGTTGAAAAATCAGCTGCTGCAACCGAAAAGCTGGGAAACCATTTTCAAGGCTGCCGAGGCCGGTTACGGATTCGGCTGGCACAATCTGGGCAGTGGCTGGTTAGGTAATTCAGGCAGCGTCCTAGGTTACAACGGCTTGCTCAGCATCAACCGCAAGCAGAAAAAAGCCGCAGTTGGATTGACCAATGTCTTAAAGCCGCAAGCAGAGATGACCCAATTCGTCGATAAAATTCAAAAAGCAGCGCTTGAACTTTAATCGCGGTTGCATCGTTAACTAAGAAGCCCCCAACTGTCACAAAATGGCAGCCGGGGGTTTTGACATTCAGTAGCTTTTAGCCGGTATTCTGCCAGTTATCGCCAACGTCACTAATAATGCCGGACTCATCCTCTCCGGCATCGGCGCGACAGCCCCATCAACGCGTGAATTGCACGGTGACGGCAGACTGGTCACTGAATTGTCCGGTCTCACGCTAGCAGACAGGATTCTAAGTTTCGCGCTACTCCTCAGTGAACCAGCCGTTACATTTGAACATACTGTGCTATCCTTTATTCTCTCTGCCGACATCTTCCTCTCGATGAGCAGTCGGCGAACCGATCGCAAAGCTGTCTCCGCATCCCCCAGCATTTCATCGTTCTCCAACGCCTTCAAAAGCGTCATGGCCTTCATGGCTCAATTATTTACGCATGGACTGGTAAGATCGATTGGCTCATCATGCTCCCGCTCGGCATTGGGTCCCAGATTGGTGGTTACTGTTGTCCGATCGTTGTGCGCCACGCACCAGTTAAACTGCTTCGGACTTTAATTGCGCCTGCTGCGTTTGAGCTGGCGACCGATTTGTTTGTGCAGACGTATTCTTAATCAATCCATTGATCCAGCAATTAAGTCAACCACCACTGACTAAAGTCAGTGGCTTGTGAGCAAACACCCTTCTTACGAGCGCTTGAATCACAATTTGCACAGATACACCACTGCAGGCAGTTCGTAGAACTGCTTTGTCTTACACGGCAATTACCAGTGCCTTTAGCGTCCCCAGGTTGCCATAGGGACGAGCCTAATCAGGCTAATTTAGCAAGCCCTTTGATCAGTATGTTCTGCGCGGCATTGTGATCGCGAACGTGATGGGTATGGCATTTA
>NZ_MSSM01000024.1 GCF_004123795.1 Lacticaseibacillus chiayiensis
TTTTGGCATAATCGACTAAAAGTAGTTCAGTGTAGTCGGGAATGCCACTTGCCATGTGCAGCATTTGGCGCAAGGTGATCTGCGTGGCGTATCGATATTCTGGTAGGTAGTCCGACAACGGCGCGTCAATATTCAGCGCGCCGGCCGCGTTCAACAATAACACACTGTCGGCCGTAAACTGCTTGCTTAATGATCCCAAGCCGCTTGTCGTATTGAGTGTGAACGGCACCTGTTTCGCAAAATCTGCCATGCCGTTTTGCCAGTATGACAATAGTCGATTTGCGTCAACTAAAATAGTGGCGCCGTTTAGATGATATTTCTCATTAATCGCTTGATAGCCATTCAAGTCTCTCACGAAAAGGCCTCCCTGTTGATTGAGGCAACGATAGCATGCGTGGCAACGATTTTCAAACGCAGAGGTCATTGCAATCAAGAATGATGGTTTTGTGGTAATTTTTCATTGCGGCCGAAGTTGCATCGATATGCGTTGACTGCGATGATGGGTCTTAATCAACGAAGGAGGAAACACAGATGGCTGCGATTTATGATGATCCGGATTTTTTTAAGGCATACAGTCAAATGGACCGCTCGAAAAAAGGTTTGGTCGGAGCGGGTGAGTGGCATGATTTGAAGGCTGTCTTGCCGGACTTTAATGGCAAACGGGTGCTGGATCTTGGTTGCGGTTACGGCTGGCACTGCCGCTATGCTGCTGATCATGGGGCCAAAAGTGTGCTAGGGATCGATACGTCAGCCAAAATGCTTGCTAAGGCCACTGAGCTGACGGATGACGAGCGCATCTCGTATCGCCAGTTGGACATGCAGGACATGGATCAATTGCCAGAGAAGTTTGATGTTATTTTGAGTTCGTTGGCTATTCACTACATTGATGACTACGCCGGACTCGTCGGCAAAATCAGTGACAAATTGCCAGTTGGCGGGCGGTTTGTCATGTCAGTGGAGCACCCAATTTTCACGGCCCAAGGTGATGAGGAGTGGGTTACCGACGATCAAGGCCACAACTTGTACTGGCCGGTCGATCGCTATTTTGACGAGCGTAAACGGGAAACCGACTTCTTGGGTCATCGAATCAAAAAACACCACCGGACGTTAATGACGTACTTGAACACTCTGATTGACCATTGTTTGCGACTGGACAGCGTGATTGAGCCAACGCCGACGCCTAAAATGGTCAAAACCATTCCCGGCATGGCGGATGAATTGCGTCGGCCGATGATGTTGATTGTTGCAACGACCAAAACGGCGTAAACGATTGTGCTTCTCTATTGCCACCAACCCTTTCACGGCGTATACTCGGGAAATTAAAACTAAACCGAATAGAGGGAAATCGCTCGTGAAACTAAGAATTGGTATTCCCACAGACGAACTGATCGAAGTCAATCCCGTGATGCCGAATAATCATCCCGCTTATGTGCCGCATGATGTCAAGGAGGCGTTTATTCACCTTGGTGCGCTCCCGCTTGTTTTGCCGTTCCCTGATGATGTCAGCCAGACTGAACAGCTGGCGCAGGGTGATATGGCTTTAGTAGATGGGCTCATGCTGCCAGGCGGTCCGGACGTGGATCCAACGCTCTATGGCGAGGAGCCACATCCCAAGATCGGCATGACATTATATCAAAAGGATTTGTTTGAGATTGCGTTGATTAAAGCGGCATTGGCAGCTAACAAGCCAATCTTTGGCATTTGCCGCGGCATTCAGATCATGAATGTCGCGATGGGTGGCACATTGTATCAGGATCTTGAACAGCAGTATCCTGATTTGCAAATCCAACATCCCCAAGCCACATTGGGTCAGTTTGCGACCCACCATGCCGAATTAGCGGTTGGTAGTCGCCTCGCCGCTCTTTACGGCAAAGAAACGATTAAAGTCAATTCGCGCCACCATCAAGCCGTTAAAACGGTAGGTAAGGGCCTCAAAGTGACAGCCGTTGCGCCGGATGGTGTGGTCGAAGGAATGGAGTCTACGGAAAACGATCTGTTCTTAGGTGTCCAGTGGCATCCCGAGAATATGTGGCAGCAGGAAGATCCGCAACAGCTCGTTGTTTTCGAGGACTTTTTGAAACGTGTTGCGGCTCATCAGAAGTAGCCTTGCGAAGTTTGTTGGTTAGCGAACAGGATCAGTTTACTGTCGATTGCAGCCAGAAATAACATGTCGATCGTGCTTGATAAAAAGTCGTCTCGTTTATGAGACGACTTTTCTGTTATGAGACGGTTTTTCTGTATGTTGCGTCACAGACATTTTGGCAAATGAGTGTAAAAAGCAGCAAAAGCAATTTTCAGAAAATCTTTTCTTTTAGCTAGAATCATGTAAGATTGAAGCCGAACAGCATTGACGAAACGCTTGTTGTTTAATAGCGTGGTTGGGTCATGCAAGGAGGAATCGGAATGAACAATGAAGCCGTTATTGAGGAGCTCACGGAAAAGCAGACCGAGCTGATTGAGTTTTTGTACGTCGATTATAACGGGCTGACACGGGGAAAGGTGATTCCACTGGCCAGCCTGAAAGCCAAGTTAGCTGACGGGATCGGTTTGACCAAAGCAACGCTGAATGTCAACGAGCGCGATACCATTTTGCCGGTGGCCGACATGACGCCGATCGGGGAATTGCGGTTGGTCGGCGATCCTGCATCGGCACATGTCTTACCATACATACCGCAAGTGGCGACGATGATGGGCGATATTTATAATCTGGACAAAACGCCGTATGCTTCTGACCCGCGCACGATTTTGAAACAGGTGGTTAAGCAGTTGGCTGATGCGGGTTTCACCGTGAAAATGGCTTATGAAAACGAATTTGAGTTGTTTACCGGTGATAAGGATCATCGCGCACCGGCCATGCCGCGGGTGGCCTTTTCAACAGAGTCGATGGATTTTGCCTATCCGTTCATTCTTAAAACGATCAATCAGCTGCAACAAGTCGGAATTATGCCCAACGCGTATTATCCTGAAGGCGGCATAGGGCAGCATGAATTGAGTATGTTGCCGCAGGATCCAGTGACCGCGGCGGACAATGAAGTGATTTATAAACGAATTATCAAAAATACAGCTAAGGACTTTGACTTGTATGCCTCGTTTGCGCCAAAGCCGCTGGTTGATTCGGCCGGATCCGGCGCGCATATTCATTTGTCGTTGTGGCGCGGCCAAGATGACGCCTTTTTCGATGCCGATGCGGCGATGCAGCTGTCTAAGACGGGGCAGTATTTTGTCGGCGGTGTGCTGAACCATATTCGTGGGTTGCTGGCGTTGACCTGTCCGTCAGTTAATTCCTATCAGCGGTTGGCGCCGGGACACTGGAGCAGTGCCTATGCGACGTATGGCAAAGATAATCGCGAGGCCGCGGTGCGAATTCCGTCAACGGCGTGGGGCGATCCAGCCAGCTCGATGAACATTGAGCTGAAGGCGAGCGACGCCACAGCGAATCCTTACTTAGCGTTTGCCGGTTTGCTGGCAGCGGGGCTGGATGGCATTCAAAACCAGACGCAGCCCGGCGATTATTGTGACGTCGATCCGGCCACGTTAAGCGAATCCCAGCGCAATGAGATGGGGATTCACCGCTTGCCGCAGACCTTGAGCCAGGCGGTTGACGCTTTTGTGACTGATTCACTTTTTCAAAAAGTCTTCGGATCGCAGCTGATTGATGCTTATGCCAAGATCAAGCGGGAAGACGATCAATATTATAGTAAGCTGCCGTTGGAAAAAATTGCGGCACTGCACCGTGAACTTTACTGAATGAATCTATGAAAAGCTGATTTCGGTCACCGTGTTTGATCGCCGTGACCACTGTGCATGAGGAGGATTTATGTTGGACGACCTAACTGAATTTGTCGACCAAGTCCCATTGTTGGACCATCACTGTCATTTTTTGATTAACGGAAAAGTGCCGAATCGTGATGAGCGGTTGGCACAGGTATCAACCGAGGCGGACAATGATTATCCGCTTGCCGACACCAAAAATCGGTTGGCGTATCATGGCTTTTTAGCGTTGGCCAAGCAATTTGCCCTTGATGCCAAGCACCCGCTGGCAGCGATGAATGATCCGGGCTATGCAACGTATAATCAGCGCATTTTCGGCCATTACCACTTCAAAGCGTTGTTGATTGATACGGGGTTTGTGCCTGATGACGCGATTCTTGACTTAGATAAAACGGCCAAGCTAACCGGTGTGCCGGTGAAGGCGATTTATCGGCTGGAGACCCACGCTGAAACGTTTATGTTGCAAGCGGACAATTTTGCCGCTTGGTGGCAGGCGTTTAGTCAGGATATTCAGCAGGCAAAGGCGCATGGCTATGTCGGCTTCAAATCGATTGCGGCTTATCGCGTGGGCTTGCACATCGAGCCGGTCAACCTCATGGAGGCTGCTGCAGGATTTGATACTTGGAAAAATTCGGGAGTTAAACGGTTAACCTCCAAGCCGCTTATCGATTACATCCTGTACCATGCAGCGCCGTTGATCATGGCGCAGGATCTGCCCTTGCAATTTCACGTTGGCTATGGCGATGCGGACACGGATATGTATCTGGGTAATCCATTATTGATGCGCGATTTCCTGAATGCCTTTACCAAAAAAGGACTCAAGGTTGTGTTGCTGCATTGCTATCCGTATCATCGCGAAGCCGGCTATTTAGCCAGTGTTTTCCCGAATGTTTATTTTGATATTTCGTTGCTGGACAATCTCGGCCCCAGCGGCGTGCAGAGTGTGTTTGACGAAGCAGTCGAACTCGCACCTTATACGCGACTGCTGTTTGCTTCCGATGCCAGCACGTATCCAGAAATGTATGGTTTGGCCGCGCAACAATTCAAACAGGCACTGATCGGGCATTTTGCTTCTTTGCCATTTGTCGATCTGGCGCAGAAAAAGGCCTGGATCAATGCGATTTGCTGGCAGACAGCGGCCAAGCTTTACCACCAAGAAGAGGAGTTTATGAGTTAATCATGGAAAAACGTAAAAAGTTAACCTTGCTTGAGGTCTTCGGACTCTCAATCGCGATGGTGGCGCCAACTGGGGCGATGTCATTTAATACGGCAAGTGCAGCTGCCAACGGCGGTATCAACATGCCAATCGCTTTTTTACTTGGCGGCATCGGGGTCTTGTTTGTGGCGATTTCGTTTGTGGAACTGGGCAAGCGGATTCCTGGTGATGGCTCGGCTTACGCATATAATGCCAAAGCGCTTGGCGAAAAGGCCGGCTTCATTTCCGGCTGGTTACTGGTATTGACGTACGTGACGTTTGTCTTTAGTTCCGGCGCCATTGTCGGCAATTTTGCCAATGTCTTTCTCAGTCATTTAGGCTTGCATCTGCCGGTGAATCTCTACAATATTTTGGTTTTGTTGCTTGGTGGCTGGCTGAGTCATAAGGGGATTGAATTTTCGACGCGCCTGACGCTGGTACTTGAATTGCTGGCGGTGTTGGTTTTGAGCGTGTTGACGGTCGTGATTATTTTCTCCGGCGGTCGCAGTGGCAACTCGGTGCAACCGTTGATTCCGCAGCCGCATATGGCGACCGGTTTAGGCATGGGTATGGTGTTTGCGCTGATGTCTTTTGCCGGCTTTGAAGGCTCAGCGACGATTGCGCCGCGAGCCACCAATCCGCGTAAAGCCATTAGTATTGCCTTGCTGGGTGCTGTGAGTTTTGCGGCAATTTTCTATTTTCTGGTCAGTTACGCTGAAGTGATCGGTTTTGGTTCCGCGCACATTGGCGATCTTGCCAAAAGTACGGCACCGATGAACTTTTTGGCGACACATTATCTGGGGACTAATGCTGCGATTTTTATGGATTTTGCCGCAATGGTCAGCTACTTTGCCTGTTATTTCGGTGCACTTAATGCCGGCGCGTTCATGCTGGAAGCACTTAGTAAAAGTGGGTATCTGCATCCGTGGTTGGCTGCGGAAACCGGCGACAAGCAGACGCCGACGCATGCACTTGATAGCATTACCGGGCTGGCATTGATCGTGTATGTGATTTTTGCGATCGGTTTGGG